>CAZAFJ010000001.1:0-219229 GCA_964484715.1 uncultured Anaerolineaceae bacterium
CCAGGACAGAAACCACGCGCATTTTGTTGTCTTCGATCGTGTCAAAGATCTGTTGCGCGCCGTGGCCTGCACTAATGCTGGCACCCATACAAATGGTGCTTTCGATGGCGTTATAAGGTGCGCCGGATGCCAGGGTATAGCAGCCAATGTCGCCAGAAACCATCACGTTGCGTTTGCGACCCAATTCGTAGAAGAAACCACGGTGAGGGCAACCCGCACACAGTGTGGGTGGGCGACCGATCAGGGCTTCGGCGAGCTCGGTATCAGCTTCGATTTTTTCGCCGTAAACAACTTCGCGAATCACTTCGGGTAACATCTCGCCGTTGCGTGGGAAGACGTTCTTGCCATCACATTCGATGCCCAAAGCGCGAACGAAATCCTCAATATAAGGATCGTTTTCTTCGATGATGTAGATTTTTTCAACTTTTGAGGCGAAATCTTTGATCATCTGCGCCGGCAAAGGATTGGTGAAGCCTAATTTAAGATAAGAGGCATCATCACCAAAGACCTCACGCGCATAAAGGTAGCAGTCACCCGAGCAAATGATACCAATCTTGGTATCGCCATACTCCGCGCGATTCCACTTGGTGTTGTTCGAATATTCTTCGAGCAAAGCCATATTGGCTTGCAACTTCACCTTCATGACGCGAGCGTTCGCGGGCACAGCCACGTACTTTTTGATGTTCTTGACGTAAGGCTTGATGGGCACCTCAACACGGTCTTTGAATTCAACCATGCTCTTGGAGTGACACACACGTGTGGTCAAGCGATACAACACGGGGACATCATACTTTTCGCTGATTTCAAACGCATCGGCGAGCATATCTTTGGCTTCCTGGCTGTCTGAGGGTTCAAACATGGGAACCATCGCAGCTTTGGCATAGTTGCGGTTATCTTGCTCGTTTTGTGATGAAAACTGTCCGGGCTCATCCGCCGTAACGACCACTGCACCACCACTTACACCCATATAGGCGAAGGTGAAGAAGGGGTCTGCGGCAACATTAAGTCCCACATGCTTCATGGCTGCTATAGCGCGCGCGCCGGCGATGGATGCACCGATCACGGTTTCTAAAGCGACCTTTTCATTAGGCGCCCATTCAGCTTTGATTGCTTCTGGATATTTGGCGATGTTTTCAAGTATTTCTGTGCTTGGCGTGCCAGGGTAGGCAGAAGCAAAGCGTACACCCGCCTCATAAGCACCGCGAGCTACGGCTTCGTCTCCGGTTAAGAGATGTTTCAATTTTGCCTCCTTGAATTGAGTTGTCAGTATTTAGTTGGTTCTCTTTCCAACCTTATTATTGTAACGCAATAAGCGAGTCTTGTGAGGGTGATTTTGGTTTTTGATTCGCAAGCTTTATCGTCAAAGTGTGACACTTTCAACTCTTTAATCAATAGCTAAGGTAGACTTTAACTAACACTTTTGCTTTTGACGCCTTTTTTTGATAGTGATATACTGTAATGCTATCGCTTAGATGATTATCTAATCAGAAGCCACATCTATAACGGAGGTGAACGGAAATGGGTCCGATCAAAAGTACAAAACTTAATTGGGATATAGGAACAGCTTATGACCTTTTTGTAAGCCAGTTTGTGCTTCACAATCCCGACCGATTTAGCTTGCGTGCCAACTGGGCTGCCGGTGTGCGATCACGCCTCGCGCCAGATTTTCGTCAAGCCATCGAATTCGCACAATTTGCAATAGGTTTACCCCTACGATTTGTTCATAACCTCCAGACTGAACACAAAAACAGTGCTGCTGTTATTAAGGTTCTAAATGACCTTTCACCTCTAGAACGGTTGAAACAGCTCAGTGGCATCAGCTATATGACACCTCAATTGCGCCATATCTTATTATCAACGAATTCAACGCGCAGCTGGACAGAAGTCGAACGTGAAACCATCATAGAACTCACCTCGGGTAGTGAACGAAAACTCAACCCACGTTACCTGGAAAGTCTCTACAACATCTGGGCAAACCCTGTGGAATTCAGCGAGCTGCATTTGGCTGCTTTACAAGCTTACGTTGAAAACTTCTTTGCAGAAGAAGAATTACGCATCCTACCGGCGCTCAAGCAAGCCTTATCGTATGCTCAAATGCGTGCCGGCAGCCTTACCCTTCCTCTGCTTCTAGAAGAACTCACCTCTGGTGTAAGACTAACCAATCTCATTGAAAAAAGTCGTGTGACATTGGCACCTTCTTTTTGGTCCGCACCACTGATGGTTAGCAATCGCCTTAACCCAGACAACATCATCATCCTCTTTGGTGCACGACCGGACAATATGGCCATCATCCCTGGTGACCCCGTACCTGACAACCTTATTCGTGGCCTAAAATCAATGGCTGACCCAACACGGCTGCGCATTATGCGCTTTTTAGCCCATAGTCCCCAAACTCCCTCGCAACTTTCGCGTGCTTTGCGACTGAGACCGCCAACGGTCAACCACCACCTTAATGAATTGCGCATTGCTGGTATGGTACAAACGACTGTAAGCCCAGACGGCGAGCGACAATATGCCGCTAGATATGATGGCGTTGATGCTTTGCACGATCTGCTAACACGCTACCTACAAGGAATTTAAGTCTGAACATGAAAAATCTGTCGAGCGTTGGTGAACCGGATCCCAAAAATCTGGACATAAAGAGCAATCCCTTCAAGACCTACCTGGCACGTCTTAAAGCCTTTAGCCCTAACGCACGCCTTTACCTCTGGTCGATCTTCCTTTTTGGGCTTTCCGGTGGTGTAAACCAACTCTTGTTCAATTTCTATGTACTTAGCCAAGGCTACACCGAAGCAACCCTCGGCAATCTGGTTACTGCTCGGAGCCTCACAACCCTGTTAGCGGCATTGCCCATGGGTTATTTGGTAAACAAACTGGGTCGCAAAAACGCCTTCATCGTCAGTCATACGGCCTTTGGATTTAGCATGATGATCATGCTTCTCTTCCCATCCGTACCCATCTTTCTAATGATGAGCGTCGTGCAGGGTCTTTCACAAGCCCTCTCAGTGGTAGCAATGGGCCCCTTCCTCATGGAAAACAGCCAAGAAACAGAACGCACCTATCTCTTTAGTTTCGCTTCAGGCATCCGCATGACTGCAACTTCAATAGGTGAATGGATTGGTGGTTATTTACCAGGCTTCTTTGCTGGTATGCTTCTGGTCAACATCATGGACACCAAGGCTTATAGCAGCGCCTTATGGCTGGTTGTGCTCCTGCCCCTGATATCTACCATTCCTGCTTTTATGATGAAGGTGGACAAAAGCGACCCACGCAGCAGCCTGTCCGTCTTTGCGCCCTTCACCTATTTCAAACGTGCGCCCAAGAAGCTGACGAAGTTGATATTGCCAAACCTGATTACCTCGATTGGTGCGGGCATGATTATGCCCTTTATGAATGTCTTTTTCCGCAACGTCCACTCACAATCGGATGCCTCAATTGGTGTTGTTTTCGCGTGGGGTAGTCTGGCGATGGGTGCTGGCTTGATTATTGCGCCAATGTTGGCGGAGCGTTTTGGCAAAATCCAAGTCGTCGTCCTCACCCAAGCCTTGTCGATTCCCTTTTTGGCTTTGCTGGGCTTTACACCATATTTTGAACTCGCCGTCATCGCCTATTACATCCGTTTGACTCTCATGAACATGAGCAGCCCCATTTTCTCAACTTTTGCCATGGAGCAGGTGGAGCCAGAGGCGCGGGCTATGCTGGCCAGCCTCAACAGCATGGCTTTTAACTTTGGCTGGGCTTTTAGCCCAACCATCAGTGGCATCCTCCAAGAGAAACACGGCTTTGGACCCCCATTCACCATCACCTTAACCCTTTACGCGATATCAACCACAATGTACTACCTCTGGTTTTGGTATCGCAAGAAAAAGAACGTTTTACGTGAAGACTCATCCCATTTAGCTGAGGGCTAACCCCTGCTCATTGACGCATTAATTCCAAAATGGTATAACTTAATCATCATGATTTAGATAATCCTCTAATAAGGAGTCCAAAGAATCTTTTCGGGGCAAGCAAAATGGATGTACACAAAAACGCAAAGATATTATGGGATTTTGGAACAGTTTATGACCTGTTTGTAAGTCAACATGTGCTTCATCTCCCTGAACGATATAATCTGCGTGCCAATTGGGCTGCTGGTATCCGCTCACGGATTAGCCCTGAACAGCAAGAAACCCTCCAGCATGTCCAAAACTGTATGCTGATACCAGTGCACTTTGTCTATTACATGAAAGAAAAGGTTAAAGACAGTGCTGCTGTGCTCAAGGCCCTGAGTGAAGCGACCCCATTAAAAAGGCTACAGCTCATCAGCTATCATCCCCGTCTGGCACCAGAATATATCCAAATTCTAAATGAAACCACACCCAACCGTCCTTGGACGGATGTTGAGCGCGAAACACTTTTGGAACACACAATAGGTGGAGAGCGAAAGTCAAACCCAAAGTATCTTGAAAGCTTGTATCACATTTGGTCAGATCCAAAGGGCTTTGGCGAGGCTTATCTATCTGCTTTAAAAGCTTATGTCAATAACTTCTTCGCAGAAGAAGAAAAACGCATCTTACCCGCGCTCAAGCAAGCCTTGAATTACGCACAAATGCGTGCGGGCAGCCTGACCACACCCAAATTACTCGAAGAATTGACCGCGGGCATTCGCTATTACGACCTTGACAGTATCAATGTCGTGACTTTAGCACCGTCTTTTTGGCTCGCGCCTCTGATGATCACGCATCGCATTGAAACTGACAAGTACATTGTCGTTTTTGGCGCGCGACCTGACAACATGGCCATTATTCCAGGAGACCCCGTGCCCGACAGTCTGGTGCGCAGTCTTAAAGCTTTGTCGGACCCAGCCCGTCTGCGCATTATGCGACTTGTTTACCAAAGCCCACAAACGCCTTCTCAACTTTCCCGGACCTTGCGTTTAAGACTGGCAACCGTCACGAACCACCTGACTGATTTACGTGTGGCGGGTTTGTTGCAAACCACACTCAGCGAAGAGGGTGAACACCTTTATGCAACACGTTTTGACGGTGTTGACGAGTTAACCGACCTGCTCCGTCGCTATTTGCACGGCATTTAATGGCAAAACCACTCTAGCGTGTTCAAAGCAAAACCTTATTCCTTTGAAACAAAAAAGTCGACAGATGATGTCGACTTTTCTTTTAGTTAGATAGGATCTTAACTCTCTGGATTAATTCGAAACTCGTAAATACCGTCACGATATTCCCAAACATGCCCACATCCTGGACAGCTTTGGGTTTGCTTGGCTTCCGGCAGTGCTGTATCACAAATCGGACAAGCAAAAAAGGTTCCGGGTTCGGGGGTTGAGCTCTTTCCAGTGGCAAAGGATTGGGTAAACACGCTGGGGCTCAGTTGCATAAAAGCACCGGTCCATTGCAAAGCAGAATCCATAGCCACCAAAACCTCGTGTTTGATTCTGCGTTTTAATGCCCCAACCCGAAAATGGGAAACCGTAAGCTGCTTTTTCATATCAAACTGGTTTTCTTTGAGCAATTTGCGAACGGTTTTGGGATGGAAGTTGTAATTGAGCGCCACAAATTCGACTTGTTCAGGTGAGAAAGGATTCCACGTTTGCTTTCTGAGCATGTAGCGGGCAATCGCCTTAAGGTTTCGCTTATTGGCAAACTCGAGAATAAAGAGGGCATCTTCAGACAGAACGCGGCGCACATTTGCCAAGGCGGTGTTGGCATCTGAAAGGTGATGGAGCGTGCGAATCATCGTCGCACCATCAAAAAGCCCGGCCACAAAAGGCAGTTTATAGATATCCGCGGTTACAAAGAGGTAGCGATCCGAATCGCCCAAGCGCTCACGCGCCTGCAAAAGCTGGGTGCGCGAGTAGTCCAACAAAACAATGCGTTCCCAGTTTTGATAGCGGGGGGTATTCCGTCCGGCACCCGCACCAAGTTCAAGCATCAGATTGCCTTGATTCGGCATCAAGCGTTTGAGCGCGACTTCTTCGGCACCGTCTTCATAACGTCGCTCGCCTGTATCCCAAAAAACTTCTTGATAGGTAGAACCTTCATAAGAACACACGCGAGGTGTATTGCCAGCCGTATTCTCGATAGGTGGTTTGGATGTATGCGCTTCTTGTGTCATTAGGTATCCTCATTAAGAAAATGTTGGGCAGGTTTGCCGGCAACACCCAGAGAAACCTCCTTACCGCTGCTTCCTCTCGGACCTGACGGGGTTCGCAGGGCTCTGCCGCGCCGGTCCCGCCCAACGCGAATAAGGATAACTGTTTAGTGCCTGTGTGTCAATCACAAAATAGCAAACTATGCCAGGCTTTGTTCACAAATATCGCGGTACCCACAGCTTCGACACCGGGCAGCCTGGTAATGAGAGCGGTCTGGCGACTCAAGGCTATTTTCAACAAAGCGCAAATCTTCGATCAACGCCAATAGTTTTGCCTTCTCTTGCTGATCATAAGGTACCTCGAAGCTTTTATCCTGATAGCGAATGATTCCAAAACCTGGCTTTATGCCTTGGGTTTGCTCAATCAAATAGCAATAAGCTAAAACTTGATAGACATGCGAATCATAAGGCGTAAGTGGCGCATTGACCGACTTAAAATCTACTGGAACGAGGCTGCCATCTTTTTGTCGAATGACATAATCGGGCTTGCCCACAAGATTTAAAACGGGGTCATAGAATGGCTTTGGCACCGCCTGTAATTGATCAGTATCGGCATAAACCAAACGCCCAGACGGTAAGCCACTGGCTTTTTTATAGCGCCAGGCGATTATGAGCAACAAAGCCGCAAGCGCAATGAGAATCAGAGGGAGAAGCCAGGTTTGCATCACTTCACCCACAAAAGATAAAGCGCAATCGCCACGAGGACAAGCGCAACAATAAGCAGAATCGGCACCAGCTTCACCCGACGGGCATGGTGCTGATGCGCTTGTGTTCCTGCATCCATTTGTGGCTGGTTAGCAGAGACCTCACCCTTGAGCTGATACCACCAAGCCCGTTGACAGTACAAGAATGAACCTAATTCAGATGCTTTTATGGTTCGCATGCCCTAATTCTACTGGAATCTGGAATATTAGAAGAGGCTCAATATAGTTGATAGTTTTGTTATAAAAAAACAGCCTGTGGAGGTGAACTGCACAGGCTGTTTTTGAAGCTTAGTTTTTAAACTTTTTGATGCGCGGTAAGGAAACCGTCAAGCTTATCTGAAAGCTCATCCAACTGTTGGGTTAACACTTCCTGACGATAAGATGTGGTAATATCGGCGCGCGTGCGTTCGATAATGCCGCGTGCCAAGTCGGTCCGCCGGCGTAAACCATCGGTAATCGCGTCCGGATAATCCATCGTCACCAATTGGGTAAAGATTTCATCCATGCTGAACAAAAGTCTTTCGACTTCTTCGGTATAACCGGTTCGCAAAATATCCATGCACCGGCGGCGCATTTCCCCGAGTGTTTCGGTCAAGCCATTCAGCCATGCGGGCAGTTCCACGCCCAAATCAGCAGGGCTTGGCAAAGGCTTGTTGTAAATAATCGCCGCGGTTAGTTTGGCTTCGCAATACTCTTTGAGTGCATCCTGGGTATAACCGGTGTAGTAAAGGTCAGGATGGTTGGGCTTAAGTGTCTGGAGAATGGAATCGACGATGTCTTTTCCAGCACTCAGTTCTTCTTCTGCCGTGTCGATATCATTACGGTGGATAGCACGAATGGCTAACGATGCCCGTCGGATAACTTCACGGGCATTTTTTAATGCTTGATCCCGCAGAGCCGTTTTGGTGTTGAACTCCTCATGGATCTGCTCACAAATAGACTCTAAATTTTGCATTTATCCCTCCTCTGGTGGCTCCTTTGGGCTGCTGGTTCTAAACAACTGGTCTGCCAGGCTGTGTCCACGTGGTATTTTAATTTCGCCAAAATTGCTTTCATAACGACGTAGATTCTCTGTTAATGCCTGAACCAAAAGTTTGGCGCCTATAGGAGAAAAGACAAGTCTTGTATTAATTTTTGGTTCCTTGATACCGGGCATGATGCTCGCAAAATCAAGGACAAATTCCTGCGGGGTATGTGAAATATAGGACATATTCACATACCGGGCCGTCAAATCCTCGGGCACGCTAATGGTTATTCTCTTAATTTCCGCCATGAGAAAACCTTAGAACGGGATGTCGTCGTCCATTGAATCATCAATGCCTTCGGCATCCGCGCCACCGCCACCGCCAAAGCTTTCTGAGCGAGGTGACATAAAACGCACGTTCTCAGCCATGATTTCATAGCTGCTGCCCCAAGTGCCATCATTTCTTTGGAAAACCTTAGGAGCGCCTGTCTGTAAATCGGGACTCAATCGACCTTCAACTAAGACTTTAGAGCCTTTGCGCAGGTATTGATTGCAGCTTTCAGCTTGTCTGCCCCAAACGGAGACGCGAAACCAAGTGGTCTCGTCGGTTTCTTTATATTTTCGGCTGGTTGCCACACTAAAGCTGGTAACAGGATCGCCGCTAGGTGAAAATCGCATTTCTGGGTCACGACCCAAATTGCCGATAATGATTACTTTTTGATACATGTCTTAAATCCTTTCATCTCGTTCGCGCATTGTTATCTTACTTGCTCTATTTTACTTGAAATCACCCTTGATTTCTAAGAATCGTACGCCTTCGCCATTTGCAAGGTATAAACAGCAAAAAACTAGGGCATAAATATCGGTTGGCGGAAGGTTTCTCCTATTTTTCTGGCTTCTGGTGCTCCTGCTTGCAAAAACCAAATTTCATATAAAGGTTTGACATCGCCCAAGGTAAAAGCCATAAAAACCAGGTCATTGCCATCCGGCGACCATTGCACATCGCTGACAATCTGTTTGTCTTTGCTATAAACCCTCTTCAGCTCGCCGCTTTTTGCTTCATACAGCACAATACTACCTTCGGGACTGTAGCTATTGACTTGCTCTAAAAGCACCAAACGATTTTCAGTGGGGTGGCTAAGCGGATAGCGGTAGCTGATTTTGTCATCCTTTCCAATCGACAAAACCTCAACGTCATTGGGCTTGCTAAGGTCAAAGACCTTGACCACGCTCACATATTCGCCATCCACAGCCATCATGTCACTCAGATAAAGCTTTTGACTGTCCGCAGACCAGGTACCCAAATAGCCGCTCCCTGATTCGACCAAATAACGCTCTTGAGTCGCCAGATTAACCACCCGCACGCCACCATTGCTGCCATCCCAAGTACTTAGATACTTGCCATCAGGCGACCATTGCGCGCCATAGCCGATATGCTGGCGTTCCTTTAAGAGGGCTGCTGTTTTGTTGGTGGTTAAATCATAAAGCCAAATGCGTGGCGCGCCTTTAGGTGACTCTGGTTCCAATCCCGCGCTCTGGCGGGTGTAAGCGATCTTGAGAGAATCGGGGGACCAAGAAGGTGAGACGCATAAATCGCCCTTGCAATCCAGCAACATTTTGGCTTCAGTGTCACGACCAACCAGCCATAAGTCAGCACCTCGCGCCGCATTCGCCAAGGAAAAAACCAATTCTTTGCCATTTGGCGAAGCGGAAAAACCGAGGATGGTGTGCTCATTATTGGTGACCTTGCGCGGAATATCACTGCCGTAGGGGTCAAGAAAAAAGAGGTTAGAAACGCCTTGATTATCTTGCATGGCAGCCACTAAGGGCCGATGAACCTCAAACTGGCAAGTGTCGGCTTTTATCTTTCCGCCTTCCAAACCTAACCGTCCCTTTTCAAAATTGAACGTGAGCTTCATCCCTGGACTTAGGGGCTGCGCCGATCGCCAAATTGCCCGCGAATCATCCACCCAAATCAGCTTGCCTGCTGTTTTTGGCTCAATCTTGAGCAAAGCTTCAAAACGGTTCCGGTCAACTGCTTTTGAGAACCTAAAGTCAACAAAACCCAACGTGCCTATTTCGGTTTGCTCTGGTTGACCACAGGCCAATTTAACTGGCTGGAATTTGCCAAACAAAAGCACTCCCACCAAGAGGGTTAGTAAAAACACACACAATATCAAAGCAAGCCAATCGAATCTTTTCATGGGAACAAATAGGGTTGGTCAGGAACAGGAATCACCTTATAACTTTTAGCATGAATCAACGGGATGTCCTCATCATCTACATTGATAACATCCATCGTGCCAGAAACTTCTACCCAAGCGCCTTTGGGAGGCGGGTCTTGGTCTGGCAAATCGACAATCATGGCAATCGCACTGGCATCCGCCACACAGCAAGTAATCACAAAACGCGCAATGGCGAATTCTTGCGGCTCGAGACGCGGGTCATAGTAGACAAAACCAATCACCTTGGCTTCTTGCCCGACGATAGCCGAGCTATCTTGATCGCGCTTCAATAGCCGCACCCAATCAATGATGGTGCGCTCTTCTGCAGGGATTAAGTCCTGCTCATTTTGATCAATAGCCCCAGCCAAACCCATATTGACACCCTTGGACTGCAAGGCTTCATTGGAAAGGGGCTTAATGGGGATGAAAAACCCAAAAATAACAGGGATAACCAGAATATAAAGCGGGAATGCGGAAACCTTCCCATCCGCATGGGTCATCTTTCGCAGGGATAAAAAGCCTAAAACAGCCAATGTGATTAACAAAACAATCGCAATCACGATGAGGTAATTAAAGCGTTGATGGATGTAGTTGCTCAGTTTGCCACCCACCAGTAAACGGATTAAATAAGCCGCTATTGCACTAACCAGAAGGCTTTGCAAGAATCTAAACAGCCTTTTGTTCATCATTTACCCTACTCCCAGAACGTTCAAAAACACACTCTGAACCAACACCATCAAGGTAATGATGACAATCATCCACACCACCGCGCGGGTTTTAAAAACCCGGGCGTAGAGCAGAATGCTTTTGATATCCACGATTGGCCCAAACACAAGAAAAGCCAGAACAGAACCCAGGCTAAAACTATTGACAAAACCGAGGGCCACAAAAGAATCCACCGTGGAGCAAATGGACAGCACAAAAGCCAAAGCCATCATCGCCACGACAGAAATAAGGGGGCCGCGCCCCAGGCTTAAGAGGATCGATTGGGGCACAAAGGTTTGCATCAGGGCGGCAATAAGCGCGCCAATAATCAAAAAGCGACCAATTTCAAAGAGCTCATCCAGGCAAACTTCTAAAACCCGGCGTAGTTTTTGCCAAACGCTTTGAAGCTGCCCATGTTCATCTCCTACATGGGCGTGACAAGCACAATGATCATCTTCGCACACAGGCTGAGCATGACAAGCACAATGGTCATCCTCACACGCTTCGTGCGCGTGACCAGTATGGCTTTCATCAGGATTTTGAACCACATTATCTCGCAAAACGTGCTCTTTTTTCTCAGCACTCGAAAAAACCAGCGCCAGAACCAAGGCGATGATTAAGCTAAAAGCAATGCGCAAGAAAAAGATCTTGCCAAAACCAAAGGCACTATAAGTGCTAAAGAGCACAATCGGGTTGATGACCGGCGTTGCTAACAAAAACGCCACACCGGTTGGAATAGGCAAGCCCTTTTTAAACAGGCGCCGCGCCAGGGGCACCACGCCGCACTCGCAAACCGGAAAAACCAATCCCAAAAAACAACCGTAGAGTGCTGCCAAGAACTTAGACTTTGGGAAAAAGTTTTTGAGCTTATCTTTATCAACGAATACTTCCACCAAACCAGAAGCAATTGTGCCCAACAAAAGGAAAGGCATGGCTTCAATAAAAATGCCCAAAAAAACAGAACTAAACACCGACCATTTTTCAGTGCTTAATGGATGCTGCGCCAACAGCACGGATAAAACGATGAGGACAACCAACGGTGCCAGATACAAGGCTATTTGGTAAGATGGCTTTTTATCTTTGTGTTGTGCGTTTAACATCTGTGTTTCCACTACTTTCGTTAGCCAGTGCTAACCTTGTCATTTTACCTGATTTTTTAAAACACGTTTTCAATGCAACAAAATTAGCGTCATAGATCAGTTGACTATCAAGGTTTACTATCTGCCTGTCTTTTTTCCTTTGAAAACAGATGTCCTTTTTTAGCCATCAAATCGCTTGACGATTCGGAAGGCGATAGGATATACTTCATTCTCACGCCGGGGTGTGGCGCAGACGGCTAGCGCGCTGCGTTTGGGACGCAGAGGTCGTCGGTTCAAGTCCGACCACCCCGACTTTTTCATTTAAAAGGTATACTTAGCTCACACGATTATGGGCACACCTTTTCTTTCAATCATCATCCCCGCGCATAATGAAGCAGAACGCCTGCCGCAAACCCTGGCGTCTGTACAAGCCTATCTTAAATCCAAACCTTTTGAGGCTGAACTCATCGTGGTAGAAAACGCAAGCACCGACCAAACCGCCCAAATCGTGCGAGACTGGCAAAGGCGCATGCGCAATCTCCACCTCATCAGCTTGAAAGAACCGGGTAAAGGCCATGCCGTAAAAGTGGGCATGCTTTCCGCGCGAGGTGACTACCGCTTTATGGCGGATGCTGACCTTTCGATGCCGATTGATGAGCTTGATAAATTCCTGCCTCCGAACCTGGAAATGCCGGTTGCCATTGGTTCACGGGAGGCACCCGGCGCGCGACGTTTTGATGAACCCGAATACCGACATCTGATAGGGCGCGCCTTTAACCTTTTGGTTAAAATGATTACCCTCCCCAAAGTCGAAGACTCCCAATGCGGTTTCAAATGCTTTAGCGCTGAAGCAACCGAGCGCATTTTCCCACTGCAAACGGAAAATGGTTGGAGCTTTGACGTTGAAATTTTGGTGATCGCCCGGGAACTGGGCTACGACATCACTGAAGTGCCGATTGACTGGCATTATCAAAAAGGCTCGCGTATCAACGTGCTCAAAGACAGCTGGCGCATGTTCCGCGACCTCTGGCATATTCGCCACAACCGAAAAAAAGGGCTTTATCGTGCCTAAACGCTTTGACCCCGCTCTCCTTCCGCCATACCCAACGCTTGAGTTCGAAAGCGCGCTGTGGCAAGAGGGCAAACGGGTCGTTGCGGGCGTGGATGAAGCTGGAAGAGGAGCCTTGGCGGGACCCATTTATGCCGCCGCGGTTGTTTTGCCTGCCATTGAAGACGACATCAGCCAAACCCTTTTCGAGGTCCGCGACTCTAAACAGCTGAGTGCCTATGACCGTGAAAAGCTGGTGCCACTCATCCGTGAAACCGCCCTCGATTTTGCGATCGCCTGGCTTGAGGCAGATGAAATTGACACTCTGGGCATGGCACAAGCCGGACGACAAGTCTTTCAAAAGGCGCTGGCTGGCTTAAAGACCACGCCTGACCACGTTTTGGTGGACTACTTCACTATCCCTGGGCTGGACATAGGGCAAACCAGTCTGGTGAAGGGCGATCAACGCTCTTTGAGCATTGCTTGTGCCTCAATTCTAGCCAAACAAGCCCGGGACGCGCGCATGCAAGAAGAAGCCAAGCGTCACCCCGGCTATTTCCTCGCCGAAAACAAGGGATATGGTAGCCCCGACCATATCAAGGCGATTCAAACCCTGGGATTGGATGACATTCATCGCAAAAGTTTTTGCGAAGGCTTGATGCAACTTTCATTATTTTAGGTTTTTGTTGTAGGAGACGATATGAGCGAACAAACCCCACACATTTCACCTCTCGGTCGGCTGGCACGCCGCGCTTATGATGGCTTGAAGCGTATACCCGAACTACCCGCGGCTTATTGTCACCCTTGGCGACGTGAGTCACGCCGAAAACTAGCCTTGCTCAAGAATAGTCATAAAGGTGAACGCTGTTTCATCGTGGGCAATGGTCCTTCGCTCAAAAACACTGACCTGAGCAAACTCAAAAATGACTTTGCCATTGGCATGAACCGCATTTTTCTAGCAGCGGATGAGCTCAACTTCAAGCCCAATATCTTGGTATGTATCAACGATTTGGTTGTAGAACAATCGGTGGAAGCTTTTAATGCCTTGCAAATGCCCAAGTTTTTCTCCTGGCGCGCGCGCAAATGGCTGAAGATGGATGACTATACTCATTTTTTGTACACCACCTACACCGAACCCAAATTCGCAACTGACATCCGCGGCCGGGTGTGGGAAGGTGCGACCGTGACCAACGTCTGTTTACAACTGGCTTATTATTTAGGCTTCGCTGAGGCTATTTTGATTGGTGTTGACCACAGTTTTGCAACAAAAGGGACGCCCAACACCACCGTGCAAAGCCAGGGTGATGACCCTAACCACTTCTCTGCTGCTTACTTTGGCAAAGGTTTCAGGTGGCAATTGCCCGATCTTGAGACCTCAGAAGTAGCTTATGCCATGGCACGCAAAGCTTACGAAGCCGATGGTCGCAAGGTGCTGGATGCAACCATTGGCGGCAAGCTGGATATTTTTGAGAAAGTGGATTACGAAAGCTTGTTTTAACTAGTAAGCCTTTAGATGCCTGGTCAGGGGACCAGGCTAGAACAACACCTATCCCCGAGAAATTTTGCTGAGGACAGATATTAACAAATCAGAACCCATTTTGCCCTTCGGTGGAACACCGAAAGCATCAGCCTTACCGTTGCAGTCAGTGTATTTCATATCTTGATTTCGCCAGTTTCCATATGCTTCTTATTGCCGGTGTCCTTTTTGTCGATGTCGCTGGTGTCCCACCGTGCGACCAAGACAACTCAATTCTCATCCCGCGCCATAAACTTGAGTTCACGCCCATCTTTAGTATACTTTTTGCGTTTTGCGCTGACATGCTCTATTCGTAAGCGATAAACCCTGGTCCGATGCATTCCAGACTGAATAGCCAAATCAAAATAGCGCATTTTGTCTGGCGTATACTTCTGGCAAATCAATCTTAGAGCTTGCTCTTTATCCGCATTAGCGGTGACTTCAAATAGAGGACCAGTAACGATTGTTGACTCGAATTCAGTCGTAAAAACTGAGCTAATCAATTTATAAAACTGGCTTTCATCCTGAGCGATTTTCTCCAGTATTTCTTCTGAATACAAGTTGGGCACTTCCACATGACCTACAAACACAATTGTGGCTAAAGTGCCCTCTTTAAAAAATTCAACCTTGCGCCCTTCGCGCGCGCTATGAAAATACAAGTCCTCCCCATCCCGTACAATGGAAAGTGGCACCGACATCGGCGACTGAATATCATTTACTGAAAGCACGCCAAATTCTGCGCGGTCAATTAGTGCCAGCGCGAAAGCCTCATCCATCTCACGGTCTTTTCGTCTCATTTTTACCTCAATCATTCTTCAAAAGAATCCTATAGCATCTTGTCATATTATAGACTGCAATGTCAGACATATCCTAACAAAACAAAAAGAGCCTGCCCATGACAGGCAAGCTCTTCAACTGCTTCATTTTGATCTTACGCTTCGGTAAATTCACCATCCACCACGTTGTCATCCGTGTTAGGTTGGGCTTGACCAGGCATGCCTTGTTCAGCCGCACCTTGGGCTTGCTGATAAGCCGCTGTACCAATGGCTTGCATCGCTTCGTTCAAAGCGTTGCTGGCGTTGGTAATCGCGCTCACATCATCGCCGGCAATCGCCCCACGCAGGACCTGAATCTTAGCATCGGCGTCATTGCGCAGAGCAGCATCCACCTTGTCACCCAGTTCACGCAGGCTCTTTTCCGACTGATAAGCCAGGCTCTCGCCATGGTTTTTCGCTTCAATCAGCTCACGTCGGCGGTCGTCTTCAGCCTTATTCATCGAGGCCTCGCGGACCATGCGTTCCACATCCTGTTTATTCAGGTTGGTGCTCGCGGTAATCGTCACCGATTGCGCCTTGTTGGTCGCCTTATCCTTGGCGGTTACGCTCAGGATGCCATTAGCGTCGATATCAAAGGTCACCTCAACCTGTGGGATGCCACGTGGCGCGGGCGGAATGCCTTCCAGGCGGAAGCGTCCCAGGGTCATGTTGTCATTCGCCATGGGTCGTTCACCTTGTAAAACATGGATGTCCACCGCGGTTTGGCTATCCTCAGCCGTTGAGAAGACCTCAGTCTTCTTGACCGGGATGGTGGTGTTGCGCTCAATCAGGCGAGTCATCACGCCACCCAGGGTCTCAAGACCCAGTGACAGCGGAGTCACGTCCAAAAGCAGCACGTCCTTGACTTCACCCGAGAGCACGCCACCTTGGATAGCCGCACCAATCGAGACGACTTCATCGGGGTTGACGCTCTTGTTGGGTTCTTTGCCATTGGTGTGTTTCTTGACGAAATCGACCACCATGGGCATACGCGTGGAGCCACCCACCAAAACCACTTCGTCAATCTTATCGATTGCAATACCAGCATCTTTCATGACCGCATTGAAGGGCACCAAAGTGCGTTCCATGAGGTGTTCAGTCATTTGCTCGAACTTCGAGCGGCTCAGCTTCAGCAAAAGGTGCTTGGGTCCACTGGCATCCGCGGTAATATAAGGCAGGTTGATTTCCGTTTCAAGTACGGAGCTCAGTTCAATCTTGGCCTTTTCGGCACCTTCGCGCAAGCGTTGCAGGGCTTGGCGATCAGCGCGCAGATCCACGCCTTGTTCCTTCTTGAACTCATCGGCTGCCCAGTTGACGATTACGTTATCCCAGTCATCGCCACCCAGATGGGTGTCACCATTGGTCGCGCGCACTTCCACCACGCCATCGCCGACTTCAAGCAGCGAAACGTCAAAAGTACCACCACCGAGGTCAAAGACGAGAATGGTTTCGTTCGCCTTTTTATCAAGACCATAGGCAAGAGCGGATGCGGTCGGTTCGTTGATGATGCGCATCACTTCAAGCCCGGCAATTTTACCGGCATCTTTGGTGGCTTGGCGTTGGCTGTCGTTAAAGTAAGCTGGCACAGTGATGACCGCTTGGGTCACTTTTTCGCCCAGATAGGCTTCAGCGTCAGTTTTGAGCTTTGCCAAAATCATGGCACTGATTTCCTGAGGTGTGTAGCTTTGATTGGTAACAGGGATTTGGATGCGCGCGTCGCCGGCTGGTCCTTCGACAACTTTGAATGAGACCATACCGCGTTCGTCTGAAACTTCATCGAATCGACGACCAATAAAGCGCTTAACCGATGAAATCGTGTTTTCAGGATTTACAACCGCCTGACGTTTGGCAGGAATACCCACCAATCTTTCGCCATTTTTATTAAAAGCAACCACAGAGGGCAATAATCGCGAGCCTTCGGATGTGGGAATGACGACGGGAGAGCCGCCTTCCATCACCGCAACCGCGCTGTTTGTTGTTCCTAAGTCAATTCCTATAATTTTTCCCATAGTTCTATTCTCCTAATGTATGTCTTAGGATAGTGTAGCGAGGCGATAATAGAGTAACGTTAACGAAAGATATGTGTGATATTAATGGGTTTTGCAGACATGTAAAAACAGGCTTGAAGCCTGTTTAAAATGTTGCCTTATAAAGAAAATTTATTCTTCAGGCATAATAATCTTCGCTTCAAAACCATTCTCCTTTAGAAGATAAAGCAAACCGCCACCATCAATCATTTCTATCGGCTTGTCTTTGCAAAAATCATACGTAGCCTGACTAAAATGACTTGTAGTAACTAGGATACCCTTATTTGCACCTTCATTGACTAAAGTGCCATACAAATCTCTCGCAGCTGACACACCGACAACATTTTTGTAACGCTTTGCCTGGATGACAACCTTACCACCTACAATTGGTCTTGTATCAAAAGCGACGCAATCAACACCACCATCTCGCGATGCTTGTGTGAGGCGGGTTTCAAAGCCAATTTTTTCAAACAGATTTGTTATAAGCTCTTCAAACTCCCAAGGATTGAGCTCCATGATATTCGGTCGAGAATCTAACTCTGATAATGCATCTCCACTTTCAATAAATCGTTTGTCAAACATATCAAATTCGACAATCGGTTTGATTGCAAGGCTTTCTTCAGGTCTAGGCGAAGCGACTGCGCCTAAATTACGCAAACAAATTTTTTTATCAACCATTTTCAGATTGATTGCCATAAAATGTTCTTTTGTAGTACGAACGGAAATCAAACATGGTCGAATTTCATGACCTGTTGCAGGATCTATTGTAGTTAGCATACCATTGAAGCTAATTACCTCCACATGATTAAATTTGTCTACTGAAAAGCATTCAAAAATTGTACGTAAGGTTACCGCTGCAATTAAATCCTGATATTCAGTGATAACAACTTTTTTAGGTCTTGGTTTTGAAACTATTTCATCCCTAACCTTTACATATCTATACTCTAGTACTGTTGGTACTGTAGACACGCCTGGTAATTCATACTCAATTATTAGTTCTTTTGGTTGGGGGTTATATAAAACTCTATACTTTTTAGAATAGTCAATTGGATATTTGGATTGTTCAAGTACGTATTCTGCAATCGCAACTACTTGACCTGGATCACCAAGCTTATAGCTTTCAAAAAGTAAAGCCACATTCTCATTATGTTGTTTTATTTTTTCAAGTTTCGTCAGCTTTTTGACTTCATATTCTTCTTTTAATCTAGCAATTCTACGATTTCGTTCCTCGTTTACCTTTTCATATTTATCCAAATCAATAGAATGTTGTCTACATGCTTCTTCAACTTTAAGGTCATACTTCTTTTTAATAAAAGGCAACAATCTTAATATCGCATTTGGTTTTTCTATTTGTTGAATATACTTTTCGATTTCTGGCTTAGTAGGGACAATAGCGTCATTGGCTGACAAAATAAATGCTGGATAAGTCTCCGCCTTGGTTTGCCGTCGATAGTAATCCTCTGGATTCAACTTGTAAGGCTTCTGTAAGATATTATCAATTGCCTCAATCTGTCTCAAATTAGCTTTGTTCTTTTTTTCGACTTCTTCAAATTGCAAAGCTTGATGTAATTCTTTTTGCGCTTTTTCTGTAGCTTTCAACGCTCTTTGATATGCTCTTTCAAGTTTTGCTGCTTCTTTGGAGTAATTATCCATTTCTCAACACCTTCCTTTTTATCCCACTTTCCCAAACAACCATCCTTGTCGCTCATTAAGATGGTTTTACCCCACACAAACCTTATCCACAATTTGCTTTGCTTCTTCTTGAATCCTTGCCAGGTGGTCAGCACTTTCCAGACTCTCAGCATAGATTTTATAAATATCTTCCGTGCCTGATGGACGAGCGGCGAACCAACCCTTTTCTGTCACAACCTTCAAGCCACCAATCGGCGCTTGATTACACGGTGCCGTCGTCAGTTTAGCCAATATCGGGTCGCCAGCCAAGCTGTCTGCTTGCACCTGGTCAGGCGACATCTTTGCCAAAATCTGCTTTTGTGGCGCTGTGGCGGGGGCTTCAAAACGCGCGTACCAACTACCGCCCAAGGCTTCCTCGATGTCCTGATAAAGCAAACCTGGGTCTTTGCCGGTTACTGCCAATATCTCCGCGGCGAGCAAATCCAAAATGATGCCATCTTTATCTGTTGTCCAGGTTTTGCCATTCTTTCGCAAGAAAGACGCGCCAGCGCTTTCCTCGCCGCCAAAACCGACCGAACCATTTTCAAGCCCGGGTACAAACCATTTGAAACCCACCGGCACTTCGCAAAGCTTTCGCTCTATGCGCTTGGTGACCTTATCAATCATTGAACTTGAGACCAAAGTCTTGCCAACCATGGCATCCTGGCTCCAACCAGGTCGATTTTGGAAGAGATAATCCACTGCCACAACCAAATAATGGTTGGGATTCATTAACCCTACGCTTGGCGTGACAATACCATGGCGGTCATAGTCGACATCATTGCCAAAGGCGACATTAAAGCGATCCTTAAGTGCCACTAAATTGGCCATGGCATAAGGCGAAGAGCAATCCATACGGATTTTGCCGTCATAATCGAGGGTCATAAAAGCGAAGGTTTGATCCACACGTTTGTTGACAACGTCAATGTTCAAGCCATAATGCTCGGCAATCGGCTCCCAATAAGCCAGACCCGATCCGCCCAAGGGGTCCACACCAATGCGCAGACCGGCTTTAGCAATCGCCTGCATATTGATAACATTTTCAAGGTCACGTACGTAAGGCATAATCAGGTCAATCATTTGCGTGGTTTCAGCTGCCAAAGCTTTTTTCAATGGCAAGCGTTTTACCTCGCGCATCCCGCCAGCAATGATTTCATTCGCCCGGTTTTGGATCCATTTGGTCGTGCCAGTATCTGCAGGACCAGCGGAAGGCGGATTGTACTTAAAACCACCATCCTCAGGTGGATTATGCGAGGGTGAAAGCACCACGCCATCACCAATATCGTCGGGATGGGCTGCATTCCAAGTCAAAATCGCGTGCGAGATAACCGGCGTGGGGGTATATTCGTTGCCCTGATGCAAACGCAACTGGACCCCATTGGCGGCAAACACCTCAATCGCGGTGTAGAGGGCGGGTTCAGAAAGCGCGTGCGTGTCCATGCCCATAAAGAGCGGCCCCTTAATGCCGCTCGCCAATCGATGCTCTGCAATCGCTTGGGCAATCGCCAAAACGTGGTCTTCGTTAAAGCTCAGGTTCAGCGAACTTCCCCGATGCCCTGATGTGCCAAAACTGACTGCCTGGGCAGCCACGCCTGGCTCGGGTCTTTGGGTGTAATAAGATGCCACGAGTTTGGGTACATTGACCAAAACTTCTACTGGCGCACCTTTTCCGGCGAGGGGATGGATGTTCATGATTCCGCCTCCTTTTCATAAGCCCCTTCATGAATAATGTCTTGAATGGGTTTGCGTTGACTGGGTATTTCGCGCCCCTGGTTGTACTCTGAAAGCTCGTTGGGGTCGCCATGATGTCCAATCGCAATCATACACTGGGGCACAAATCGCTCAGGCACGTTCAATTCTGTTTTAGCGCGTTCGTAGCTAAAGCCTGCCATAGCGTGGCCAACGAGCTCCATGGTGCAAGCTTGCAATAAAAGGTTTTCAACGGCCAAACCGGTATCAAAAGCGTGCCAAGGATTGTCCTTGCCACTTGGCCTGAGCGTATCAGAAAAAACTACAATCAAAACCGCAGCTTTGGCACACCACTCCTGGTTGCTTGGATTAAGCAAAGAAAAGAATTGCTCAAAAGCCGGGGTGTCACGATAGGCATATAAAAAGAGCCGGTCTTGCAAGTTGGCCGCGGAGGGCGACCAGCGCGCGGCTTCAAAAAGTGTCATTAGTTTTTCGGGCTCCAGAGCTTCACCGCTCATCGCCCGCGGCGACCACCGCGTTAGCAACAGGTCATGAATGGGATAATCAGGCTTTCGAAAGTCTTTTACGTCAAGTTTCGTCATGGTTACAAGGTCCTTTCTATTCAACAATTTATTAATAATAAAGAAAGCTTGCAATCAAAAGCTGATTACAAGCTTGGTGTTCTATCTTTTAGCCAGAATGTCAGGGTATTCATGCCCTAATTCTAGCATATTTCAAAGCGCTTTTACTTGATGCCATAGGTCAAAGTGACTTCGTAAGTCACGACGATTTGACCAGCGGAAATCGGGACTGAGCTATCCATAGCCATTTTCTCGCCACCACCCATGCCATACATTGGATAGGGTTGGACATAAGAGCTGTTGGTCACATTGATGGTGATAACCTCGTCAAGGCTCACACCCATCGTACCAGCCACCGATTTAGCTTTGGCTTCGGCGTCTTTCAAGGCAAGGTCACGCGCTTGGGCTTGGGCAGCTTGGCGATCGTCAATGTCAAAGCTAATACCATTGATTTGGTTCGCGCCTGCTTTAATTGCGGCGTCCAAAATTTCGCTGAGCATTTTCAAATCACGCACGGTAATGTAAAGGGTATTATCTACCGTATAGGTCACACCAATAACTTCGCTGGTCACATGGTCATACTGTTGCATGGGGTAAACATTGAAGTTGGCTGTTTGAATATCCTTTTCCTCAATGCCCTTTTTCTTTAGGGCTTCGGTAATTGCCAGAGCCAGTTTGTTATTTAGATTAACTGCTTCGGTCACTTCTTCGGCTTTACTGTTGACACCAACGTTTATCCTCGCGATATCAGGCACCAAGGTTACCTGACCGTTGCCACCAATGGTTATGGTTCTTACGACTTGAGCTGTTCCCACTTGATCCACCTTCTTTTCTGGGTTATTTGTAGTAATCTTTTGCATGGGTCCACATGCCGCAACCAGGGCGGTGATGATAACCACGACGGCTAGGAGCCGCATCCATTTTGTCCTTTTCATGTCATTCTCCTACTTTGTTGACTTTCTTGTCTTGTTGACGTTTCATAGCGCGTTTTTGTTCCAGAATTACTAAATCAATCGCTTATAATAAGAACACGCTTGCGCGCAGCCTTGGTTTAGGATTAAATATGCCCATCAATTATGCCCACATTCAAAGTAATCTCGATCATTTTGCTGATTTAACCCGAAAAAAGCTTGAAGAACAGGCACAAAATCTCAAAAACGTCCTTTCACAAATCGCATTAGCTGCTGAAAACCAAGACGCCGTTCGCCAGGCTGTTGAACGCGCCGAGCAACAAGCCGGCAGCCTGTATACCGCCAAACCCAGCCACGAAGCCATGTTGGCGCGCTTCCCTTTGCCGGTTTGCCCCGCTGATTACACCTTAATTGCTGCAGATGGTTCGCAAATCAACCCCAGCCGCCATCGCGCGCTGCAATTTTGCCTGATTAATGTAGGTTTGATTCACATTAAGCATGGTACCGGTGAGGTGCCAACCCAACAAGTTTTCACCAAACTGCTTGATCAGGATGAGCTTTACACCAGCGAGGGCACGCTCATCGGCGAAGAAGAAGTTGCCTTGCATCGTGATCTTTTGGAACGCCAGTTTTTGATGGAAGCATTGCCGAGTCCAATTGAAAAGCCAACGATCACACTCACCGATGGACCGTTGGAAGTCTTTACAGGACCTACTTTGAGCGGTGAGCGTCGCCAAAAAGTGCAAGCCCAAAACCAAAAGATAGAACAACGCATGCAAGCACTGGGCGTGATTAACGCCGGTTACATCGATAAACCAGGCGCGGAGATGGTCAACCGCATGTTGGACCTTTACGTCCAAACCAAGGATGCGCCTCATCGTGTCTACGAAGCCAAGAAGCGCACCAACAAAGGTGTCAGCGACCTTGCCATTTTCCAAAATCACCTGGCACCTGGCGAGCGTTCAGCCATTTTTTATGCCATTTCCAAAAATGAAACCAAACAGGATCCATCCGAAGTCTGTTTCTTTTTACTCAACGTGAGCAGCGAGCCCGAAAAGCCCTGGCTGGCGCGGGTCGAATTCCCCGCCTGGGTCGCCGGAGACCCCGAGAAAGTCGGCCTCCTACACGCCGCACTCTACCGCGACGCCCAGGTTTTTGATCCAACGCCTTATCCTTACGTGTTGCACCGCGCGCATGAATTAGCGGTGGTGATTATCGCCGAGCATGATGAAGTAGAGGAAATGCTTCTCTCGCGCTTGGACATGGACCAGCTGCCCACGGGCAGTATGTCGCACAAACAAACGCTAAAATCACTCCCAAAGAGGTGAGCATGAATGAAGTCAAAACCATCCCCATAGGCAAATTATTACGCGCGGACAACCGCCAGTTCGTCGCCGGCTGTCGTGTGAAAGAACTCGAAACCCCCGCGCTGGGTGCCCTGGTCAAAGCCAAATTACAAGACCAAATTGAGGTGTTTGGCATCATCACACGTATCAGCATCAGCGATGACGGTTTAGTGCGTCAGCTGGCGTCGGGTATAAGTATTCCGCCCGAATATACCGCCGACAATCGCCACAACCGCAACCTGCCGGTGGAAATCGAGGTGCTCACCCTGGGATATGCGCGCGATGGCCAAATGTTTCACCACTTACCACCCCGTCCGCCACTAAGCCTGGACCTACTCTACTTGTGCGACGAAAGGGAACTCGTTGCTTTTACGAGCCATGGCGACAAACAAGCCTATTTACGCCATATTTTGCGCCTGCAAGATATGCCCCTTGAAGAAATTTTGGTTAGTCATTTGAAGCAAGCGCGCCAAGCGCATGCTGCTTTTGGGAACACGGATTGGTATCCCCAGGCTTGTGAACGACTGATTATTTTCCTGCGCGAGGATTACCCGCGATTGACCGCTGTACTGGATGCACTTTCGACGATGGATTGAGGTAAAGATGAGCGATATGACCCCTAACAACCCCCAAAAAAATAAACCCATCGGTTTCGTTTCCGGTGGTGGGCTTGAAGCCAACCTGCAAGTGCGCCTCACTGTCCCCGCTCAGGATGTGCAAAGCGGCGCTTTTGTGGTGATGGACAGCGGCCATTGGCGTTTTTATGGCTTGGTGACTGACCTGCAACTCGGCGCGATAGACCTCCAATACGCTAACCAACTCAACATCAACCGTTTCAACCCTGCCCTGGCAACGCTCCTCAACAAGCAGACTCTGTTTACCAACCTGGCAGTCATGCCGGCCTTGATGTTAGAGCGCGGTCCCGAGCTTGATTCGCCAGACTATGCTCAATGGCGCGCGTCGTTGACCAAGGAGCCCAATCCCATGCCAGTCAAAACCGTGCCGGATCATCACACACCGGTTCGCTTAGCCGACAAAGCCGATATTGCCGAGATTTTCGGTGAAGAAAGCAAAACCGTCTTTCGTGTGGGTGAAACCCGCGAGCAAGGCCACGGCGTGTGCCTGGACCTCGAAAAATTCGTGCAACGCAGTTCGGGCATTTTTGGCACCACCGGTTCAGGTAAATCTTTCCTGGCACGTATGATTTTGGCAGGACTCATTCATGCTGACAAAGCCTCCACACTCATCTTCGACATGCACAACGAATATGGTATCGACTCGACCAGTTCTGACACCGGTTCCGCTGTTCCCGGGCTCAAGGGCAAGTTCTCTTCAAAAGTGCGCCTGGTCGGACTCGGCGCGGACAGCACTTTCCATAGTCGCCAACCTGATTTCACCCTCGAAATCGCCCACAGCGATATCACACCCGAGGACATCCTGCTGCTTTCGGAAACGCTCAACCTCACCGATGCCAGTAACGTAACCCTGGATGCCCTTTACAGCAACTTTAACAAAAATTGGTTTACTGCTTTTATGGAAATGAAAATCGGCGCGGGCGCCTATGAAACCGGCGAGGACGGTAAACAATATGCCACCGAAGACAGCGTTGCCGCCTGGGCGAATGAAGTCGGCGTGCATGTCAAATCCGCCGAGGCATTGCGCCGTAAGTTGGGTGTGCTGATGAGCCGTAAATACCTGGTAGCCGAACCAGCCACTAACGCGCTTGATCAGATGATCAATAACCTACAGGAAGGTCGCCATGTAGTGCTTTCTTTCGGGAACTACGAGAAAGACATCGACTACCTTTTGGTCACCAACCTTATTACCCGTAAAATCCGCGACGCTTGGGAAAAAGCCACCGCTGACTTCCACAGCAAAGCCAAAGGCACGACGGAACCCCGCCCCTTGGTGATTGCCGTTGAAGAAGCCCACAAACTGCTCAACCGTGAGATGGCCAACCAAACCATCTTTAGCACCATTGCGCGCGAAATGCGTAAATACTATGTCACACTTTTGATTATCGACCAAAGACCCTCCCAGATTTACGACGAGGTCATGTCCCAACTGGGCACGCGTATCTCAGCCTCGTTGGGTGATGAAGATGACATCAACGCGGTGCTCTCGGGCTTGCCTGGCAGATCCGGTTTGCGCGGTATGCTCGCCAAACTGCAACCCAAAGAAGAGGTGCTCATGCTGGGTTGGGGCGTGCCAATGCCTATCCCCATTCGCTCTCGCCGTTATGACCAGCTCTTTTGGAAGGAGCTTTTGGGCAATCAGGATGACGGCCCCAAAACCCTCGAAGACGCAGCAAAGGCATTAGGTTTCTAATCATGATTCCAAAGAAACTAACCTTATCTGGCTTTACTTCTTACCGAAAACCGGTGAGCCTCGACTTTTCTGATTTCAACATTGCTTGTATTTCTGGGCCGAATGGCGCGGGAAAGTCCTCCATCCTGGACGCGATGACCTATGCCCTTTATGGCAAAGCACGCAAATCTGACGATTCCCTCATCAACTCTGGTAGCACTACGGCAGAAGTCAGCCTGGACTTTGAATATGAAGGGCAAATTTATCGGGTTATTCGCTCGATAACACGTGGTAAAGGCAGCAACCTCGACTTTTTCATTTACAATCCTGAACCTGAAGAGGAAGGCAAGAACTGGAAGGTCCTTACCGAACACACCATCAGCGCCACGAACGCCAAAATTGAGCGCACCCTGCGTTTGGATTATGAGACTTTTGTCAACGCTTCGTTTTTCCTGCAGGGTAAGGCGGATTCTTTTGCCACGCAACGCCCATCCGACCGCAAACGCATCCTCTCCAGCATCCTGGGGCTCAATCAGTGGGATAAATATCTCGAAGCCAGTAAGGACCGCATCAAACAAGTCCGTTTGGACCTTGAAATCATTGACGCGCGCCTGGCAGAAATTCAATCTGAACTCGACGAGGAAGAGGAACGCAAAGAACGTCTCAAAAGCCTTGAAGACAAGCTAAAGCTCGCCAGTGCCGAATCAAAAATTCTACAAGTTCAATTGGACGCCGAACGCATCAAACAAGAGAATCTGAACGAAAAACGTCAGTATGTTAGCCTGCTAAACCAAAACTATGAGCGCGCTAAAGGCAATCACGCCAACAATCTGTCTCGTCAAGAGGAGCGCATGTCCCAGCTGGAGAGCTTCAACGCTATTCTGGCAAATGCTGAACAAACCGAAAAGGACTATCAAGCCTGGCAAGAAGCCCGCAAAACCTTAGAAGCTTTCGACCAGGTCTACGAGCAATTCAAGCCAATAGACGGTAAACGTCAGGATTTGCTCAAACAAATTGAGCTCAAACGCCAATCGCTCCAACAAGCCCTGCAACACCTTTTGGACGAAAGCAAAAGACTCGATGAGACGCTCAAACAAAGTAGCGCTTATCAAAAGCAATTGGATGTGCTCTTACCTAAAATTGATACGCTTCAAAAAGAATTGGCCCAGGGCGAGACCTTGCAAGAAGAGATCAATCAACTCATCAGCCTAAAATCGACTTTGGAGAGTGAAAACAAAGTCCTGCGCCAAAAAATGAACGAGCTCAAAGAGCGTCAACTCAAAATTGGCGCTGTGGAAGGTGCGCAATGTCCATTCTGTGACCAAGCCCTTAGTGCTGAACACCGTCAAAACCTGATTGAGAAAATCCAGTTAGAAGGCACCAGCCTGGGTGACCAGTTCCGGGACAACCAAGATAAAACAGAAGAAGCCGATAAAGCTTTAAAAGCCAAAAATCAAGCGCTGCGCAACCGTAATGAAAACCAAACCAGCCTGCAAACCATGCTGCGTGAAAAGGACCGCCTTTCCCAAATTTTGGCACAGGCCGAGGCGCAAAAGCAAAGCTTTGATACTGAACGTGCGCCGAAAATAGCTGACCTTCAAGCGCAATTGAAAGGCGAAGCGTATTTACCCGAAGCACGCGCCGAGATCCAAAGCATCGAGAAAGAACTCGCCGCCTTGGGCTATGATGCCAACGCTCACGCTACCTTGCGCCAACAAGAAAGCCAGGCACGACGTGCCGAAAGCGCTTATCATGAACTGGGCAAAGCGCACAGCAGTGTGGAGCAAATTAAATTGACGCTTAGCGAACTCGATGCCAGCCTAAAATCATCCGATAAAGAACTGATCAGCGCGCAAAAGGCTTATCAAACAGCCGCTGCAAGTCTTGCCGCGGAGGAAGCAGAAGCCCCCGACCTGCAACAACTGCAACGTGATTACATCATCCAAAAAGAAGCCGAAGCCGCCTTGCAACGCGAACTGGGTGGCGCGGTTCAACTTTTGCGCGACCTCGACAAACAGCGCATGTACCAACTGAAATACCGCGAAGATCAGGAAGCTTTGAAACTGCGCTTGGGTCAGCTGCGTAGTCTTGAGACCGCGTTTGGCAAAGACGGTGTGCCTGCCATGCTCATCGAACAAGCCCTACCCGAACTCGAGGAGCAAGCCAATGAGATTTTGTATAAACTCAGCGACCACACCATGAGCGTCACCTTTAGCACGCAACGCGAGTACAAAGATAAAAAGCGCGACGACAAAAAAGAAACACTCGACATCTTGATCAGCGACGGGTCTTCCACGCGTGATTACGAAACCTTTTCTGGCGGCGAGGCTTTTCGGGTCAACTTTGCCATCCGCTTAGCCCTTTCACGCGTGCTTAGTAAACGCGCCGGTGCAAAAATACAAACCTTGGTGATCGACGAAGGTTTTGGCAACCAAGACCGCCATGGACGTCAACTTTTGATCGAAGCCATCAACATGATTCAGGATGATTTTGAGAATATTCTGGTCATCACCCACATTGAGGAGCTCAAAGACCAGTTCCCCAATCGGGTTGAGATTGACAAGGATGCCGAAGGCTCCTCAACCCTTGCTTTGGTTTTAGGCTAAATAGCTTTTTTTCCTTATCGGATTTGCTCTTGAGACATTTTGATTCCAAAGAGCGCCAGGGTTGAGACGAGAAAGACAACACCATAAACCGCCATCAGGACGGTAAAGCCGGCGTGGTCGCCAATCGGCCCACCGATATAAGCGCCAACCGCTCCCGCACCAGCACCGGCGATATTCGAAATGCCCAACCATCGACCGGCTTCATCCTTGGGAACCAGGCGTGTGCCCAAAGCCCAATTTGCCGAATAAAAAAGACCAACAGCCACGCCAATAAAGCCCGCGCCGATATAGACGGACAAAAGCCGAGCCGACAAAATGACCATAAAGCTCGCCACGAAAGCCAACACGCCGCTGGCAAATAAAACCGGTTTAGGGCCAAGCTTGTCGGTGAGCCAGCCAGACAAAACAGCTGCAACGAGCAAGGAACCACCAATCACCAACATCAAAATCGCCGTGGGTTGTGCCGCAGCCGACCCTGCCAATTCAGGAAAGCGTTCCTGCAAAAAGTAGAGCACAAAGCCCGCCAAGTTTGCCGCACCCACCATAAAAGCCAAACGGTTGATGACCCACCAGGTAAACGCGTTTCGCCCTTGCGTTTTCTCTCCCAATGTCAAGCGGGTCGAAATCGTTACCCCAATAACCACTGCTACCAGCATCGCCAGAACGCCAAACAGCGCGCTGAGCACCTTATAGAGCTGGTCATTCGTCATGATAACTTTGAGGGTCGGCAAAGCAAAACGCGCCCCAATACCCAACAAGACTATCACTGCGGTAAAAGCCAGAGTCATGCCTATCAAGCGCCAAAGATTATCTTTGTCAAAGGCTTTCGCCGGTCGCAAGATAGCTTGCTCGGGAATAAACAAGCTAATCGCACCCGCAACAACTTTCACAGCAATCAAAGCCCACAAAACTGGCCAAAGTTGTTCCGCGGCGATCCATTTAGCAATCGTAAAGGAAACAAAAATCACCGGCAAGGGCAATTCAAAAAGCGCTTTAACAGCGGAATAACGGCCATGTTGTCCTTCGGGCACCAGGTCGGGGATGAGCCCTTGAGCTGGCCCCAAGCCAATATTCGAGAAAACCATGGCCAATAAAATGAATAAAAACACCAAAACATGCGCGCTGCCACCCAAATGCGTAATTACCAATCCCATGCCCACCAGGGTAAGAGTCTCCAACAGCAAACTGGCGAACATAAATGGCCTGCGGCGACCTAACTTGCTGGTACAACGATCTGATAGTTGCGCAGCAATAGCATGCACCAACAAACTAAGCATGAGGGTGACCAAACGCAAAGTGCCTAAGGCGCTACCTTTAACCGCCTCGCCCATATAGCGTTCCACCAAAATCGGCAAAAGCATCGGCACTAAAGTGAGTGTTTGCAGGTTGACTGAAAAGTAATAAGCGTTGAGAATAAGCGCGTCAAACGCGCGCAAAGGTCGGGGTTCTTTGGTTTTCATACTTAGATAACGCTCACCAATTTGGGATAAAAGCCAGTACTGGCTTGCCAGGGGTAGATGATGTTGGCGGTGGTTCGGGCGGCATAATACCGTGGCGCACTGCCCTCTAAACGGGTCTCGCTGGGGTCAAAATGTAAAGTCGCGCTGTCAGAGTTGAACCCCTCACGCTCAAGTCGTGCCTGACTTGCCAACATTTCTCGTCCACTGTGCCAATGCTCACTGACTAACAAAAGCTGATGTTTATTGAGGAGCTCTGGCTCGGGGAATTGGCTAAAAACCGGCCATTCGATCGATAAAGCCTCGCGGGGTGGCAGTTGCAAGTCTAAGGGAAACTGAACCGAAATCAAAAACAGATGTTTAAGACCCATCGCTTCCGCCAATAAAGCCGCTGGAATAAGCGCGTTTTGGTTGACTGCTAAAATGCAGGAATAGTCCTTTTCAAACTGGGGCAAAAGGTAATCCACGAGGCGGGTCAAGTCGGTCCAAGTTAGCATTTCCTGTCTCTTTTGCATCTTTACTCCTTTGCCTTTAGCGCCGTCATTATAGCAGGTCAGGTGGGTTGGGCTCCACGCGCCAGTCACGCAAGTTGAGCCCCTCCAAAACCACATTGGGATTAGGTCCACGCAAAACGATTTGCCAACGATATTGTCCCGCCCATTTATGGAAATAACACGGCGCGGGACCCATTAAAACGGTACGTTTCAGAGCCATCTCTTGGATTTTTTCATGGAGCAAGGCCGCCATCGTTTCAGCTTCCATTTGGGCCTTGGCATCTTTACGGTCCTGATAAACCAAGCGTGTGAGTTTGCTGAAGGGCGGGTAGTTGAGCTCACGGCGATAGGCAAGTTCTTGGCGATAAAAGCTTTCAAAATCATGCTGCGCGGCATGTTGAATCACAGGGTTTTCTGGTTGATAAGTCTGCATAATCACGCGACCGCCCAAGGGGCTGCGTCCGGCACGGCCAGCGACTTGGGTGAGTACCTGAAAAACCCGCTCACTAGAACGAAAATCAGGAAGATTGAGCCCTAATTCAGCCAGGATGATCCCCACCAGAGTCACTTTTGGAAAATCCAAACCTTTGGCGAGCATTTGTGTGCCAATCAAAATATCCGCCCGGTGTGCACTAAAGTGGGACAAAATCAGTTCATGGTCACCTTTACCACGCGTGCTTTCTGCATCCCAGCGCAAAATGCGCGCCGAGGGAAAGCTCTCTTGAACCAAGTCCTCTAATTGTTCGGTGCCCATGCCCAGTTGGCGGATTTGCCGGCCGCCACATTCAGGGCAAACTTTAGGTAATCGGCGTGTGTAACCGCATTGATGGCATAGTAATCCCTGTCGCGAACGATGGTAAGTGAGAGGCACCTCATCGCGGGGACAGCGGATGACATGACCACAAGTCCGGCAAAAGACATAGGTTGTGCTGCCTTTGCGATTAAGGAAAAGGATAGCTTGTTGGCCGGCGTCCAAGGTTTCTTGCAAGGCTTGTTTGAGCGCACGGGAAAGCGCTTGACGGTTGTTGGCAATCAATTCCTGGCGCATATCCACGATATGCACTGGGGGCATAACTGGCGCCTCAGTAAGCTTTTCAGCGTAGTTGTCCATCTGGCTTGCTCTGAATTCCAAATGAGCAGGAACGCGTTTAGGCAAACGCAAAAGTTGCAAGTCACCTGTTTCAGCCTTGTAATATTGGGTCACGCGTGGGGTCGCGCTGCCTAAAATGAGCCGGGCGTCACAAATGCGCGCGTAGGCCTCGGCTGTTTCAACAACATGATAGAAAGGCACGCGTTCAGTTTCATCATAAGAGTCATTGTCACATTCGTCGATAACAATTAAACCCAGTCGCTCAAGCGGCATAAAAAGAGCGGAGCGTGATCCAATAATAATTTTTAAGTCACCCTGTCGTGCGCGACGCCAGGTGTCATAGCGCTCACCATCCGATAGTTTTGAATGGTAAATACCCACTTGATTGGGGAAGCGTGCCATGAAGCGCCGTACTGTTTGGGGGGTCATGGCTATCTCGGGCACCAAAACCAAGGCTTGCTTGCCCTGATCCAATTGTTCCTGCACCGCGCGCATATAGATTTCAGTCTTACCGGAACTGGTCACCCCATGCAAAAGGAAGGGCTTAGCGTTTTTGTCGTCCATTTGGGCTAAGATTTTGTGCCAAACCGCTTCTTGGTCCGGCGTCAAGGCGGGCACGCTGGTTTCAGGCGGTTCATAATCCGCCAATGGGTCACGCCAAACCTCGGTTTCATTGAAGTGAATGAGACCCATATCTGCTAAAAGGGTCAAATCGGCATAATTCGCCCCGGTTTGGGCGTAGATCCATGAGAAATCCATCGGCATCGGGTCACTCGCCAAGCGTTCAAGCACCGCCATGCGCCGACTACGGGTGTTATCTTGCTTACCCAGGCTTTCATTATCCAATTTAGCGATCGCCTCAACCGGCACCGAAAGTGCGGCAGTACGAACCGTCTTACTGGTGACTTTAGGTGGGGGCAGAACGTTTTGGCTGCTTATCAAACCCCGCGTGCGTAAGGCTGCCATCGGTCGACGCCAGTCACTTTTGGGCATGGCATAGCTAATCTGCGCACCGCGCAAGGCTCCCCGACGCTTTAACAAAAGTGCCAGTCGCTTTTGCATTGGGGAAAGCTCTGCCAATATCGCGTCACTGAAGGACACATCACGCAATTGATACAAGACATCCGCCCGACGAGAAAGACCAACCGGAATCATCAAACCCACACAAGCACCTAATGGCGCTAAAGTATGCACCGAAAGCCAACGCGCCAACTCGAGTTGCTGCGCGGTGAGCACTTGGTCTTCCGAAAGCAAATCGAGAAGCTCTTTGACTTCCTCTACGTCAGGTTGATCTCTTTCCCCTAAAACCACACCCTGTGCCAATCTCGATCCAAAAGGCACCAAAACCAAACTACCCGGCTTGAGCGCTGTTTCCAACTCATCCGGCACGCGATAAGTATAGCTATGGTCAATTTGGCTTATGTTGATACTTACATCAACGTAGGTGCTCACATCAAACCTGCTTATGGCGTAATGATAAGGATATATTCCGAAGAGAACACAAGGTTTTGTCGCATGTCCCCTGGAATGTCGGCATTATTAACCAGGTATTGTTGCAAAATGGAAGACAAAGTGGTCTGTCCAATCAGCTGATCCAATTCATTGAAAGCAAAGAAAGGCTGCAAACGCGCACCAGAAGCACTGATACGTTCAACATCAATGCGTATCTGCGCCCATCGTTCAGGCTCAATAATGACGGGGTGTTCAGTAAACAGAATGAAGTTCTCAGGTAAGTCATCCAGGATGACCTGGAATTGGCGCAGGGTTAGAGACTGAAATTTTTCATCGCGTTGTTCGGCAGGTAAGTCCCAATCTTGCGCGATACTGGCCGGCTGGAAGGGAACATCCGAATTTTGCGTGCGATAGTGGATGAAGTTAGATCCATCCGCGGGCATGGCATCGATTGCCACATTATCACCAAAAGTACCGGTGAGAATGAGCTTAACATTCAAAAGCTCTTCATTAAAGGCATGGCGAGCGCGCAAGTAATAAACGGTAATATCCTGACCTAAGAGCTTAATCGTCTCGGAGTGAATACCCCTGTCAAGCAACTGGAAAGCCATCATGGCCGAAAGGTTGTACTGGCTGCCATTATCGCGTTTATTATTGAGGGTCAGATAGGTATAGTCCCAATCCACTGTGATGTTATCCCCGATTTTGAGGTCAATCAGTCCTGAGATACGGGTTGGAACTGCGGTTGGCGTCAAAGTCGCCGTTGGGCTCGGTATGGCTGTGGGCGTATCGGTGGGAGTAATGGTCAGGGTTGGCGTGACGGTAGGTGCTTCAGTCGGCGTGCTGGTAATCGTGGGCGTGATGGTTTTCGTGGGTGGGTGTGTGGGGATACCGGTTGGGCGTCCTTGAAAAGCAGGTTCGCAAGCGGTGAATGTAAACACCACCAGGGAAAGAAAAACTATGAGGGATAAATAGGGACGATTTCTAAGCATGGTCATGGTCCTTACGCGAAATAATAGCCGAAACATAGCCAACGACAGAGCTTTTGTCTCCGCTGGCATGAGAAGAATCGCGATAATCCGCGATTTTGATGGTATTTGCGCCGAGCATTTTACTAAGCGCTAAAATAACAGCGCTTGGTCCCAAGCCACAAGCTTCGGTTTTGCCGTCATTCAAGGCTTGGTAAAGTTGGTTCTCATCACCAGATTGCAAGGCTTTGATAAAAGCTTCATCCAAGGTCTTTGCGCGTTTTTGAGGGTAAAAGTGAGACAGATCGCTAGATGCAACGAGCAGCACCTTTTCATTTACATCCAAGCTCTGAAGCGTAGTGTAAAGCGCCTGGCTTAATGCCTTTGCGGTTTTTTGGCTTTGGTCCTGCATCATAATGGGAACAAGGTCAAAAGGACCTTTTAAACAATATTGCAGGAAAGGTAATTCGATTTCAAGAGCGTGTTCCTGGTCAAAACGAACCGCACTCAAGCGATGTCCATCATTGTTTAAAGCTGCATTGAGTTTTTTTAAGAAGTCATGGTCAACGGGAAGCAATCCGAAAGGTGTTTCGTAAACGTCGTGCCCGCTGGTCAACAAACGCTCACTGTAAGCACGGTGTGAAGGCGAAATGACGAGCACCTTTTGATAGTTCTGCCCGAGAATGGCTTGAAAAGCTGCTGCTGCCGTGGCACCCGAGTAAAAATAACCGGCATGGGGCACAACCAGCGCAATCAAGCCTGCTTCTGCTGGCGTCTTATCGTCCAAAGTTTTAGCCTCAGAATAAGGTGCCATCAAGTTGGCTAGCTCGCGCCGCAATGCGCCCTCTGTGCCGGGATACCAGTGTCCCGCAATGGGCGATGGTCGGATATCAAGCGTTTCTTGCGTGCTCATGGTCTTATTTTAACACGAGAGAGCGGGCTTAACCCAATAATCCCCAAGGGTCAATTTGCCTAATCCTTTAGGCGAAGCAAATCATCAAAAGAAACAAAACCACTAAGGGGCGTTTTTAGCGCGAATCAAAAGAAAACCAGCCGTACCGGTCATGCCCAACTCTTTGCGTAAGTTATCATTGCTAAGGTCGTAAAACAGGCCTACACCCGGTCGGGTTGGATCATAAAGCATCTCTTCTTTGATTACAAAACCCTCACCATGATTGATGTTGGTCACCGAATAAGCTGCGCCATTTTCATCCACCCTGGTCACGACCAGCATATGGTCAAAACCGGTGAAGTTCGAGACGCCTTTTAGAACATACAAATAAAGCCAGTCCCCAACCTGCAGAGGGTTGCTCACAAAGTCGAACTTACCGATGCTCTCTTCGATTTTGATGTAATCGTATTTCTCGGGCGGGAAATAAATGCGGTTTAAGGTTCGCGTACCATGACAAAAAGGTAAGTCCTCATCCTCTTCATCTTCGCGCATACACAGTAACCACATGTCTTTCACGGGACTATCCTCAGGCAAAAAGCCTCCATCGCGCATAATCGCTGCAGTCAGGGGGCCACAAGCGTTATCCGGTGACTCATAGGTGCCATCCAGAAAACCAATTTCCTTGACCTTGTCGTTTGCTTCCAACGGTGTCTCGGCCACATAATACAAGCTAGCTTCATAAAGGCGCAAAGCAGCGATTTCTTCGGGGCTTATTGTAGGCGTTGCCGTGGGTGGCACAGGTGTGGGGCTGGGCGTATGGGTTGGCGTAGCCGTTTGGGTCGCGGTTGGCATCGGCGTGTTGCTAGGAACAGGTGATGGTTCTGAACTTGAGGTTTGGCTAGGCTCATAAACCACGGCCTTGCCACACGCGCTCAATATAAAGAGAATAACAAATGATGTGATGATTGCTTTTTTATCCATTATTCAACTTCCTGCAAAAAATCCCAGGGATTAACGCGTCCATATTCGTCATGACGCAATTCAAAGTGCAAATGAGGACCTACCGCATTGCCGGTTTGCCCAATCGTGCCAACCTGGTTACCGCGATACACTTCCTGACCACAGCTCACGTCCACGGTTGCCAGGTGGGAATAAAGACTTTGCCAGCCATTGCCATGGTCGATGACGACCATCTCGCCATAGCCCCAGTCGTTCCAGCCGGCATAGACCACCACGCCATTGTCTACCGTCAAGACAGGATCGCCTATAGCGCCGCCCAGGTCAATACCGAAGTGGTTTGCGGCAGGTTGGTAATCAAATCCGGTCAGCTTTGCTTCACCAGTCACCGGGAAGGTGAACTTTTCAGCGCCAATCACGCCATCAAACGCGCCTTCACAAGCACCAGGCCCCACATTTTTCGCCGTGGCAGGGTCTTTACGTGTAATGCGCGGGGTTCGCCAATCGCTAAATTGGGCATAACCGCCAGGAATAATGAGGAGTTTTCCGGGTTCGATATTGGGCTCAGCATAATCCCCAATGCTGTCCATGCTCAAGCCATTGGGTGCGTAATTGACAATCGCCTCGGGTTGAACGTGATAAAACTCGGCAACACCGTTCAGCCCTTCACCTGCGGTCCAGCGATGCAAAATACCATCCACAGGCAGAATCAGTAGCTTTTGACCAGGCGTCATCAGGTGAGGGTCATCGCCCAAAGAATAGCGGTTGCTCCACAACAAAGTTTCGGGACGCAAATTGTATTTTGCGGCGATAGAAAACAAAGACTCACCTACCTGAATCGTGTGTTCGACAATGCCCGAGCGGCTCCGCTCTGGCAAAATGGTAGTCATGTTAGTGTCGCGTGGGATGGCTTCGTGATAATAGCTGCTTTGATCTGCCTTGAAAGCAGGCAAAAGGTCCATTCCTTCACGCTCAGCAGCCAACGCTTGGCTCACACTCATTTCTGAAGGTTTCTGTCCGCTACGACTCACAAAAAAGCGATTCATAAACAGAACAACCAAAACCATCACCACCATCGTGCTGATAATCGCGACGACCCGGCGCGCGGTATCATGCAAACCGAGATGCACCAAGCGATCCCAGGCACGTTGAAACCAAGTCTCTTCAGCAGGTGCTGGGACTTGTGGCATGGCTTCCGGCAGACTTAAATCGCCGCTTGAAGGTAATTCTGAATCCATCTTATTGATGATATCATGAGTCTAAAGATTGCATAAATCGCACGCCAAAGCTTCTTTAACCGTTCTTTATAGTCATTTTTTATGCACTGGACTATAATAACGCTGAGAAATCCTGAAATTAAGGACACGATATGAAGAAAAGAACCCTACTCATCATTATTTTGTTGTTTGCGCTGGTGCTAGGAGCATGCCAAAAAACCCAATCGCCAAGCGATCCCGCCAAGACTGGTGAAGCAACAAAAGCCCCACAAGGACCAACCAAGGCGCCAACCCACACACCCCGATACTTAGGACCTCTCTACCAAACGAAAATCTTTTTAGGTGGTGAAGGTTGGGCGATGAACGTGGATAAGACCCAGTATTACCGCACAACCAACTTTGGCGAGCATTGGGTCACAGCTACGCCACCCGATTTGGGCAAACATCTCAAAAATTACCCGCTCATTACGCCTTACTTCACTTCTGGCCGGGTAGCTTTCATTTTGATGAGTCGTCCTGAAGAAAAAAGCGTGCTCTTCACCAGTAAAGACGGTGGCGAAACCTGGGAAAACATTGAACTCGACTTTCCTGGTGGGCATCTCAACTTTATTAACAGCACCGAAGGTTTTATTCTTTCAAGCCTGGGTGTTGGTGCCGGCTCTGAATATGTTGCCGTGCAACACACCACAGATGGCGGCAAGACCTGGCAAACCGTTTTCACCCATGAGCCTGGTCAGGCTGCTGAAGGACTCCCCAGCTCGGGCATCAAAAACGGCATCACCTTTATGGATGACAAAGTTGGCTTCATAACAGGAAGTGCGCCTATTTCTGAATCACTCTATCTGTATCGAACCAAAGATGGTGGCGTCAATTGGGAACAGCAAAGCTGTGAAAACATTCCTGTCTTTGGCGAAAGTGACATTTGGGAACCCTCAGCTGTCCGCCGTGTTAGCCCAACAACCGCATTTGTAGCGATTAAGACCTATATTGCTGAGCGCGAGACAACCGTCACCCATTGGTGCAAGACACTAGATACCGGCGAGACCTGGCAATATGTCTCAACCCGCGACGAAATTGAATTTAGCGACTTTGGGTCGGCAACTTTCGGCCTGGCATTCGGAAAAGACACGCTAATCCGCACAACCGATGGCGGTGTAACCTGGGATGATTACACCGATATCACCTGCCCCAGCATGAAGCCCGTTACTTTTCAAGCTGTGTCCGATGCTTTAGCCTATATGATCTGCTCATCGAACGCGCCCGAAGATTTGATTGCATTGAACCAAAATCGCCTCTTTGTCAGCATGACTCAGGGTCGCCGTTGGCAGTCTATGGAAGCGAGCATCATTAAATAAGCTTTTACCACAACTTATTAAGACGCTCTTGTTTTTTACAAGGGCGTTTTTTGTTATACTAATGTGTATCTACAGAATGGCTTAATAATGATTAACAAAAAACATCGAACCCTAAAATACACCTCATTTTTACTAAGCATACTGATTTTATTGCTTGCTTTCTCTCAACACGTCGATGTTAAAGCCAATCCAGACTCTTTGACCGAGTTAAGTAAAAAATGGACCACATTTGAAATCCCACCTGAACCCACAGCGACACCTCCAGAAACAAACGCTGAGGGTACCTATCCCATTGAAAGCGAACCTCATCAAGAAGGTCAAACATCCAAGGCGGTTTATCTGACCTTCGATGACGGACCTGACCCTAAATGGACACCTCAGATCCTGAACCTCCTCAAAATCTATAATGCCAAAGCCACGTTTTATATGCTTGGACGGAACGTTGCAACCTACCCCGAACTCATCGTCGAGCTGGCTCAAGCCGGGCAAAGTCTGGCGAACCACAGTTACAACCATCCAAGTTTCAATGACCTTAGCCATGATGCCATAAGCCGAGAGGTTGGTAACACCAATTGGGTCACCAGAAATGCTTTGGTAAATCACCCTGAGTTGGAAAGCCAGGTTGTGCCTTGCGTGCGCCCACCTTATGGTGATGCAAATGGCGGTGTTTATAACGCTCTTTGGGGTTTAGGTTATTCTGTTTCGATGTGGGATCTGGATACACAGGACTGGCGCCAGCCACCACCAGCCAGTATTTTGCAACAAGTGCTCGGTTCTGTTGAAACACATCGCGTTATTTTGATGCACGATGGTGGCGAACAGCGAAAAGCCACCGTCGATTCCCTGGCGCTCATTTTGCACGAATTAACTATCCAAGGCTACAGCTTCGAACCCTATTGCACCCAAAATGGTCAGGTCTCAATAAGCCCCTGACGATAAGTAAACATCTAAAAAGCTTTTCTAGGAACGAAGTACTTATCAAAGTCATCAGCATCCTCTTCCGAAATAAGTCGAATTAACAAAATGCTAATAATCGGGGCTTGCATTTTGAAAAAACATACTGTAATATAGAGTGTTAGACGCTTGGGTGCCCCCCTCACCCGGCGTCTAACTTGTTTAATCCCTTTTTCACACCCAAAACCCGTCTTCATTTCGATATAATTGAGCCATGTCCACTGAAAACATCTTCTTTATGCAATGCCAAAACCCAAAATGTGAATTGCGCTTTCCACTCGATCTTGCCCAATTTGGGGGCAAGTTTTGCCCCCGTTGTGGTGGCGAGCTCAGTAAGGATATCCCACGTGTGGCGAGTCAAAGTTTTCAAGCCACCATCAACAGCCCAAGGCGCTTGATTGCGGTTTTGGACAACCTGCGTTCAGCTCACAACGTCGGCTCCATTTTTCGAAGCGCGGATGGGGCTGCCTTTTCGCATCTGCATCTTGGCGGTATCACGCCCAAACCAGACACAAACCATGCAATAGCCAAAACGGCTTTGGGGGCTGAAAGCTTGGTGCCCTGGTCCTATAACCCCAACACACCTGATCTGCTAAAACAGTTAAAAAACGACGGCGCAACACTCTTGGTTCTTGAATCTGTGCCGCAAGCCCAATCCCTCTATGCTTTAGACAGCAGGTCCATTGACCTTAAGCAAGACCTGGTTCTGGTCGTGGGTAACGAACCGGCCGGTGTGGACCCTAAGATTATTTCCTTAGCGGATCAATGCCTTTATATCCCCATGTTGGGAAAGAAAGATTCGCTAAACGTGGCCATTGCATTCAGCATCGCCGCTTATCACCTGCGTTTTGGTCTATTGAGCTGAGAAAGAATGTTGAGCAAATGAAAAATGCCCTGCGTTCGCAAGGCATTTTCTTTTTTATTATCGCTATAGGCTTAGGGCTGAATGACCGTCCCAGCTGGAATAGTGGTGTTTTTGGGGATGACCACAATGCCCTCACGCACAATGTACATGGGATGGTCCACATTGATGTCCTCTGGAAAAGGTTTAATGACGACGTTATCACCAATCGCAGCATTTTTATCAATAATTGCGCCTTGAATGTGGCAATTCTTGCCAATACCCAGCGGCGCGCCGTTACGCTGGACGCCATACCAGTCAGCACCCATCATAATCGTGTCTTTAATAACAGTTCCGGCCCCAATTTGCGCACGTAAACCAATCACAGAGTGGTCGATTTCCGCATCACGGATGGTGCTGCCCTCGGCTAACAGAACACGCGAAAGCTTGCAGCCGATCGCGCGTGTGCCTGGCAAGTAACGCGGGTGAGTGTAAATTGGCTTTTCTGGATCATAAAAGTTGATTTGGGGCTCATCCTCAGCTAGCTCCAGATTGGTTTCATAAAAAGTGCGAATGGTACCGATATCGCGCCAATAACCTTCATATTGATAGCCAAAAACGCGAGAGTCAGCAGCAATCAGATGAGGAATGATGTCTTTTCCAAAATCATCAAAATGCTTACCATCAATTTCTTTGCGCAAGACATCCACAAGCACATCGGTATTGAAAAGATAAATGCCCATCGACCCCAAATATGGCATTTCAGGGTTATCGAGGCTCACCAAATCTGCCAGGAGCTCGGGGTCCGTTGGTTTCTCGGCGAAGCGGCGAATTTCGCCATACGCGTCCTTCTTGAGAATACCAAAGCGCGAGGCGTCTTCTTTGAGCACTGGTTGCACAGCCACGGTGACATCGGCATCATTCTCCCAGTGATATTCAGCCATCTTGCCGTAATCCATGCGGTAAAGATGGTCACCCGCCAGGATGAGCACATATTTTGCCCGGGAGCTTTGAATCTCCTGAATTTGCTTGCGTACCGCATCCGCTGTGCCTTGATACCAGTCGGTGGTGTCAAGCGATTGCTCCGCAGCCCAAATTTGCACCCAACCGTGGTGGAAAGAGTCAAAAACATAGGTTCGTGTGATATGACGGTGTAAAGAGACAGAAAGAAATTGGGTCAGCACTGAAATGCGATAAATATCTGAATTAATACAGTTACTGATAGGAATATCGATGAGGCGGTATTTACCAGCAATGGGCACTGCCGGCTTCGCGCGCTCGGCGGTGAGGGGATATAAGCGTGTGCCACGTCCTCCACCTAAAATGACTGCAATAATTTCGTCACGTTTTGGCATAATGGCTTCCTTTCATCACTCACGATGTGCTTTGAAAACCTAATGGTATCTGAGCACATTTGACATTTCAAGTTTCAAACCAAGCAACTTTCATGCTTGACAGTGGGAAAAACCAAATATATAGAGAACTATAAGTTAATTGTACCTGTTATTTCAGAAACCGAGGTAAGAATCTCTTTAGCAGATTGTAAAATGCTCTCCGATTCGCCGCCCAACATAATCGCAAGCTCCAATTCTCGGGCCTCCCGGTTCAATGCTTCAACTTTTGTAATCGTGCGTGAGCCGCTTTCTGTCTTGCTAGCCTTAAAATGCTGGTCTGCGTAGGCCGCCAGTTGAGGCAAGTGGGTCACACACAAGACCTGATGCTCACGCCCCAGCTGCCAGAGCATTTTGCCAACGGTCATACCAATACGCCCTCCGATGCCACTGTCAATTTCATCAAAAACAAGGGTGGGGATTTGGTCAGCCTCCGCCAATACATGCTTGAGGGCCAACATCAGGCGCGAGGTTTCACCACCAGAGGCGATTTTTGCCAGCGGCTTGAAGCCTTCACCCCGGTTGGTTTCGATAAGAAATTCAACCAAGTCTATGCCATGTTGGTCAAAGGCCAGCGTTTCATCATTGACTCGCAAACCATCTGGATCAGGTTTATGTTGCAACTGCACCTGGAAAGTGGCTTTTTGCATTTGCAAAGCGGTCAACTCCTCGCTAATCGCTTTTTGCATGGTTTCAGCACTTGCTTGTCTGGCCTTGCTGATTCCCAGCGCTTTTTCAGAAAGGCTTTCTTTAACTCGCTCTATTTTTAAGGTTACTTCTTTTATCTGCTCGTCTATAGAGTCGATATTTTCTAACTCATGCTTACTTTTTTCAAGATGCGCCAAAACACTTTCAATCGAACCGCCATACTTTTTCTTGAGCAAGTGCAAGGTGTTCAAGCGTTCTTCGACGTGGTCCAAGCGTCCCGGATTAAACTCCATCGCTTCCAGATAATTACGCAAATCATAGGCAATATCTGCCAGACTGCTCAAAGCCTCTTCAGCGCGTTCGGCAAGGGCTTGGGCATCGGTGTCAATGCGCGCCAAGTCATGCAAAAAGTGCGCAGCTTGGCCAACCAAATCCGTCGCGGCGCTGCTTTCCGCGGAACCTTCGTCAACAGCCATCAATGCTTGTTGACCCAGCGAACTAAGCGCTTCAACGTTCACCAAGCGTGTACGCTCAGAGCGTAGACTTTCATCTTCATCGATTTGGGGTTTAGCGCTTTCAATTTCCTGAATTTGATAACGCAACATATCAATACGATCGGCGGCTTGATTTTCAATCTCAACCAAGCGGTTAAGCTCATCTTTCAGAGCCAACCATGCCTGATAGTCCTGCTTATAATCTTCGAGGCTGGGATTGAGATGCGTGTAACGATCCAAAAGTTCACGATGGCTGCGCACATTGAGCAAGCTAAAATGTTCAGACTGCCCATGGATATCCGCCAGAAGTGCGCCAAGCTCAGCAAGCAAACTCACACTCACCACGCGTCCGTTGACGCGGGCAATCGTGCGACCTTCAGCGCGAATTTCGCGACCCAGGGTTAAGTAGCCTTCCTCATCCCAAAGCCCTTCTTCTTCCAGTAAAGCTTTGACGGTCGGTTTGGTTTTGGCATCCAGTTCAAACAGTCCCTCGACAATGGCTTTGTTTTCGCCTTGGCGAATGACGGTCGTATCTATACGTTCGCCAAGAATGGCACTGAGTGAATCTAAAATAATGGACTTTCCCGCCCCGGTTTCACCCGTAAAAATGATTAAACCGGGCTTAAAGTCCAGGCTTAGCTGCTCTATAATCGCAAAATTCTGGATGTGCAGCTCTTTGAGCATAGCTTAGTTGCGTGCTCCCTTGGATTGAGCGTAAGCGCTGGCAGCGACAAGTCCAGCATAAACGATATACCAAATAATGCGTCCTGCTCCCGATAGAATATCACCGGTTTGGGTCATCACAATAATTTGTCGAATCAATAATGGGCTTGCGCCAACAATCGCACCAATCAAAACTGCCAAATCAATGCGCTTGCCACGTCTGCGCTTGAGCGCCAGGCGGTTGGTCCTGTAGATAAGCAAACCAAGGCCTGTTGCCACCAGAATGATGATGAAACCCAAAGGTGCCACCAACCAACTGCCACCGAAAGAAATCAAGGCCGCGATAAAGAAGGCGATAATAGGGTCAGTCGCTTGTGAGGTGTCGAAAACCTTTTGTTGACCGCGCACACAAGCCTTGCACCGATAGCCGGTTGGGGTGAGCACAGCGGTCTGAGGCGTAATCGGCGTGTTGCAGCGATTACAGCGTAAAACCGGTGCTTCATCTTCAGGGTCGATCAGCTCTGGTTGGTCTAAGGCGTTGGGATTTTCCGTGCCTCCAGCCATCAGTTCCTCAAAGTCACTGGGGATTGTTGTATTTTCTTCTGAATTAGTCATCTTTATTAATTTTCAAAATAGGATTAAGGCGCATCACGGTTGCCAAATCACGATAGAAGTAGTTTGGCTCACCAAATCGCACCATTCTTAGAGAGTTTTTGTTACCGCTCACGACAACGCGATCGCTATTGTTGAGGTAAATCGGTCGCATGCCATCCACGCTCAAAATGGCATCATTGTCACTCTTTTTCCGAAGAGTAACCTTGGCACCTTCTGCCAAAACCACACCGCGGTCCAAAGAAAGGTGTGGCGAAACGGGGAGGATGAGCATATTGCGCAATTCTGGGGGCAAAATAGGCCCGCCAGCCGAGAATGCGTAAGCGGTCGAGCCGGTTGCCGTGCTGACTATCAAACCATCTGCCTTATAAGATGCCAAAAAGCCTTCACTCAGGTCAACACGCACTTCAATCGGCCGCACATCACTGCCACGGCTGATGACGATTTCGTTAATCACGTCCCAGCGACCATTGACGATATCATCACGAACCAGTTCAGCATTAAGCATCATGCGCGACTCGATGCGAAAATCCCCCTCCAACAGTCGATCCAGCTTAGCCGTTAAATCATCATCTTTGACCTCAACCAAAAAGCCAAGTGTGCCGGCTTGGATACCCAAAAGGGGCACTTCGTTCACCGCGCAAAGGTGACCGGCACGCAAAAGTGTGCCATCACCACCGATGACAATCACCAAATCGCTGCCTACAAGGACGGGTTTTTCACTTTTACTATCAAAATCATAGGCAAAAATATCACAATGTACTTTGCGTTCATGAAAGTATTGGTGCACTTCTTTGGCAATCGCCATAGCTTTGGGTACACCCGCGTTTGGCATCAGTAAAATGTTCTTGGGGATAAATGGTTTATCGGGCATAATGTTATTATAGCCCTAAATATTCGCCATGACCAAGAAAAAAGGGTATCATTTGAGTAGTATTTAGGTTGACCCATGATGAGCCAACAAAGTTCACCACCCCAAATCGGGACTTCCCGCCAAAGAGTCAAACCAGTTATGGGTTTTCTCTATGGTTTGGTTAGCTTTGGACTTTTTGTTTTATTATGGCAATCGCTCTTTATGCTCCTCAAGCTTCCTGTCTTTATCTTGCCGAGCCCAAAGATGGTTTGGGAAAAGTTTCTTAGCATCTTTATCAACGGAACCTGGTGGCACCACCTTTCGTGGACCTTGTTGGAAATCATACTGGGCCTATTGATTGGTCTGACTGCCGCCATGCTTATTGGCTACGCTCTCTCGAAATTGCCCAAAATGGAGCGGATCCTTTCACCTTTCCTGGTGGGAAGCAGTTCCTTGCCGATGGTGGCTGTGGCACCGCTTCTGATTATTTGGTTTGGCATTGGGCTGGGTTCAAAAGTATTGATTTGTGCGCTGACCGTCTTTTTTCCGGTCTTGGTTAATGTCTTGGTTGGCTTACGCGAAACGCCCCAGGAACTGCACCAACTCATGCGCTCGCTCAATGCCAGCCCCTGGCAAAAACTCTGGCTCATGGAAGTCCCCGGGGCGATGCCGGTTTTATTAGGTGGCCTACGTGTGGGCACAACACTTTCAGTCATTGGCGCAATCGTTGGCGAGCTAGTCAGCTCTGACCGCGGATTGGGCTTCTTGATTAATGTTGGACGCGGTCAGTATGACACGGCATTGGTCTTTGTCGCTGTACTGAGTCTCATTTTTATGGCTTCTTTACTCTATTACGCCGTGTTATTGTTGGAGCGCAAAGTTCTGGCATGGCAAACCTGGCGAAGGGATCAGATATGAAACGCAAAACGCTTATTCTCGTTATTTTTGTTCTTAGCTTAATACTTGCTGCTTGTAAACCAGCGAGTCAACCAAAAGACCTGACGAGCTTTAACTTGAATATTACCTATATTCCCAATGTGCAATTCGCGCCTTTTTATGTCGGGCTTGAAAAAGGATTTTTCGCCGAGACGGGATTGGATATTAACATTGTCTATGGCAACGAAGCAGACATGATTGCTTTGGTTGGCGCGGGCAAAGAAACCTTTATGATTGCCTCAGGCGAACAAATCCTCATGGCACGCGGTCAAGGCCTACCGGTTCTTTCGGTGGCTAATTGGTACAAAGACTACCCCGTGGGCGTGGCAAGCTTGAAAGAAGCCAATATCATCAAAGCCAGTGACCTGGCTGGTAAGGAAATCGGCCTACCTGGACTTTATGGTGCTAATTATATTGGGTTTGAAGCATTGGCTCGCGCGGCAAATCTCCAGGATAGTGATTACGCGCTCAACTCGATTGGCTTCACTCAGGTCGAAAGTCTGGTGACCGAGCAAGTGGATGCTGTTGTGATTTATGTTGCCAATGAACCGGTGCAACTTAAAGCGCGTGGCTATGACATCGACCTGGTTAAAGTCTCTGACGAAGTCGATTTGGTTGGAAATTGTTTGGTGACCAACGAGGAAAGCGCTAAAGAAAACACCCAAATCGTAAAAGCGATGACCCAAGCGGTGTTAAAAAGCATCCGCTATGCTGCTGAAAATCCCGAAGAAGCTTTTGAAATCTGCAAAAAGTATGTCGAGAACCTGGGTCAACTTTCCGCCGAGGACCAAGATATCCAGCGGCAAGTCCTGTTGGCATCTATCGCGCTTTGGCAAACCGAACCTTTGAATCATGAAGCACAAAGCAAAAAATGGCAAAACATGATGAGTCTTTTGCTCGACCTTAAGCTACTGAACGAAGAACTTGACGTTGAAGGAGCTTTTAGTGATGCCTTTGACCGCTAAGCCAGCCCTGGAGCTACGGCATCTCAGCGTCGAATTCGTGGACAGCGAAGGAGCGCTTGAGGTTCTGGACGACCTCAATTTTGAGATCGCTAAAAACAGCTTTGTGTGCCTGATTGGTCCCAGTGGTGGCGGTAAAAGCACCTTACTACGCGCGATTAACGGTTTGGTCGCACCCAGCAGAGGAGAGATCTTCATTTCCGGTGAACCCGTTGAAGAATCTAAGCAAGGCAAGCCATCCAACACGCGGGTTGGCATGGTTTTCCAAAAGGCTAACCTGATGCCTTGGCGAAGCTTGTGGCAGAACATTGCCTTGCCTTTGGAGATCGCCAAAGTCCCCAAAGGGGAAATCCAAGATCAAGTGCGTGATTTAATTGATCTGATGGGCTTGCAAGGGTTTGAAAAAGCCTGGCCGCACGAACTCTCTGGTGGCATGGCGCAGCGGGTGGCCATCGCGCGCGCTTTGGCACAAGACCCAGACCTCTTGCTTTTGGATGAACCTTTTGCTCAACTGGATGCCTTGAATCGTGAAAGGATGGGCGAGGAACTCTTGCGCGTATGGCAAGAAAAGCAGAAAACTGTGCTGATGGTCACTCATGCCGTTGACGAAGCGGTCTTCCTGGCTGACCGGGTGTTAGTATTCAGCAAACGCCCAGCGCGCTTATCCTTGGACTTGCCCATCAACTTGCCCCGACCACGGGTCAAAGATCTTCGCTATAGCCCGGACTTCGTTTCGCTAACCCAGACCCTCCACAGTGCCTTGGCATAAAGCACTGCCTTTTTCACTCGCAAAAACAGCCAGTCAAGCGCTGCTTTGTGGTATAGTTTAAGGGCTAAAGTGACCATAATCGTCGGAGAAAATATGCTCATCACAAAAGATTTGCTCATTCAACTCACCAAAGACTATCTGAATCGCCTCCTGCGCCAAAACAAAGATATTGTCGCTGCATATCTGACCGGCTCCATGCTCCTGGATGAACCCCTTTTGGGCGGAAGCACCGATATCGACTTGGTCATAGTGCATAAAGAAGAGCCGGCTGTGGAGCGCGAGATTCGTCGCGTTAAGAGCAATATTTCTTTTGATATCGTTCACCACCATCAGTCACTTTATACCTTTCATCGGCGTATGCGCCAGGATGCCTGGTTAGGCGCGGCATTACGCAACCATGATGCGATTATGTATGACACTGATCATTGGCTGGAATATATCCAAGCCGGCGTGGATTCGCAGTATGACAGCCCAGAAAACACCCATGCGCGCGCCCTCAAGTTTTCTGACGACGCACGCCGCTATTGGTTTGAATTGGATGATGATGACGAAACGCCTTTTAGCGAATGGCTCAACGTCTTTTTCAAAGCCGTGGGCAGCGCCAGTAACGCGATCGCGGCTCTCAGTGGCCCAGGGTTGACCCAGAGACGGTTCATGCTCGAGTTCCCAGCGCGTGCCGAAGCCGTCGACCAACTCCCAATGGTAGGCGATTTAGCACGCTTGATTGGTAATGACCAAATGAGCCTTGAACTTTATGAAAAATGGCGCCCAATTTGGGAAAAGTATCTGGAACGTTGCGGTGAAAGCGATGATTGCCCACCCAATTTGCACAAAGCGCGCAAAGCTTACTTTTTGGATTGTTGTGATGCCTTGGTTGAATCAGGTAAATTGCATGGCGTCCTCTGGCCCATGGTGGAAACCTGGCGACAGATTGACCACTGTTTAGAAGATGTTGCCTTTGAAGATGCTTGCGACCAATGCGACTCCAGTGCCACCCAGCAATGGCACGCTTTCGCCAAAGAAATTGGCTTTAGTCCGGAAAATAAAGAAGATAAAGCCCGCCAATTAGGTGCTTTTATCGAGAAAGTCAATGTCATTCTGGACGATTGGAAGCGGGAATACGGTTTATAAGAGCCCAAAATTGTGGATAAGATACTAAAAACTGTGGAAAACCCCACAGTTTTTGTTTATTCTCCCCTGAAATGACCCTAAATTGTTGTGGATAATTTTTGGATGCTTTGTGGACAACATCAGCAATATTTTTAGTGCATCCAAAGCGCATGTGGAATTGTGGAAAAAGCTCGTTATTATCCATGAGCCTAATGTGGAATGTTATTTCGCTATTTTTGAGTGTCTCTAACGAGGAGAAAAGGGTTCTAATGATGGTATGAAAGGTGTTTATCCACACATTCCCCAGCCCCTACTATTAAAACGACATTAATACACTTAAATAAATTAACCTCTTAAATTCTTAAGGACTTGTTACGACCATCGGAAAGTAATTAAGTAATTTTGAATCCAAAGCATCAAAAACAATTCTATAAACAAAGCCAGCGTCTTCAGCATCATTACGCTCTGGGTCTATGGCGGTACCATGGATGAAAAGCTTCATACCTTCGGGTGGAAGTTCGCGCATTGCTAATGAAAACTCAAAATAAGCCAGTCCTGGGTGAGTGGGGTCGGTGTTTAGATGAGTGATTGGGCGAGGTTTGGCGTCTGGATGCCAGGGTGGAAGGTTTTGGCTAACATATGCTGCGTTGATATAAGACCTTCGATTGGTATAGCGATAATAACTCAACGCGTCTAATTCACCGCTGAATAGAATAAGGTGCGTTTTGGGATCAGGTACAACTTTTAGATCTCGAATTTCCGGTCCAGCGGCGTATTCTAAGGGATTGGGAAGTGTTTTGAAAGCGCGCAAAAGGCTTTGTAAGGTCGTATCAAGCAGGGTTTCTTCAAAATAAGCACAATTGGTGACTTCTCCACCCACAATTGCATTGCCAATGCTGTAATACAGGGCGATGGCACCCAGTTCTGCTTCTGCAAAATCAACGAGCGTTCCTGATTGCTCATTAAAAAGGTCAGAATCACCGGGTAATGGAATGGCTTCAGTTCCAAAGCTTATTTTGTTTGCCAGTATTTGATATTCATCGTAGTACGCGACCTGATGGGTTTTTGAATACAAGTATGGGGTAATGAGGCGATCCTGGGAGCTTTCCATATGGATGAGTAAAGCTGGGTGTGGGTTGTCGCTCAACTTGGATTGAACAAAGTTTGCTATGGCTTGGGTTTCAGGCTCGGATTGCGCGGAAGCTCCTGGGTAATCGGCTCGGCAAGGATCCGTGGGATATTCCTGCCATTGGTAAGCAAAATTGTTTTCCAGTGAGACACCGCCGTCATCATTAGAACAGCCTGATGGATTGGTGTTTTTGGTCCAGGTGATAGCTTCTGGATCGCCAGACCCATTCGCCTGGGCTTCCGCTCTGGTCCGTCCATCAGGATTGGCGACGAAAATAAAATGGATGGAAAAAGAGTCCAACAGATAAGCTATTTCATCGTCGTTACGATAGTTTTTTAGTAGATATTCCGCGAATCTTAGATTGACTTCTACCGGCGCAAAGGCATTCGCCTTTAATCCACTCACGATAAAAAAGCTAGGCTTTGCTTCATTCCGCGCTTTATTGTCGATGGTCAATGCGAAAAGGTCGTGCCCTTGTCCTAAATGGTCTTTTTCCCACGAGTTTCCAATGTCCATGAGACTGACCCATTCAGGATAACTCGTTTTCAAACGTGTCAAAGTTTGATAGATTGTGTTGAGATTACGATAACAAGCAAAGCCAGGTATCGTGTTGGTCTGCGCGTTTCCAGTAGAATGCGAACAAGGGCAAGTTGAAAAAATGAGTAGGAAGGTTAGCAAAGATAATAAATATAGTTTTGATAACTTATTCATGATAGGTAGCTAAAATTTTATCATCATCTCTTTGAATCAATAGATATTTGGACAGCTCTCATTTTTATTGAACAGTGGCTTCGGTATTTAGAAAATCTGCTTAAGAAAGGTCGCCATCCTCATGATTAAGGCGGTATAATCAAAAGTCAGAACACATTATTAAAAAAGAGGTGCATATGACAGACAAATTAAGCTGGATTGATGATGAAATCACCCAACTGAAAGAAACCGGTTTTTATAACACAATCCCCACCATGAATTCGCCACAAGGTGCGAAGGTTGATATCAACGGCAAAAAAGTACTCAACTTTAGTGCCAACAACTACCTCGGCTTAGCCAATCACCCCCGCTTGGTGCAGGCTGCCAAAGACGCCATGGACAAATACGGTCTTGGCCCAAGCGCTGTGCGTTCTATCGCTGGCACCATGAGCTTGCACCTCGAACTCGAACGTCGTATGGCAGAGTTCAAACGCGTTGAAGCCGCGATTACATTCCAATCGGGTTTCACTGCCAACGGCGCAACCATCCCTGCTTTGGTTGGTAAGGGAGATGCCATTTTCTCAGACGAACTCAACCACGCTTCAATTATTGATGGATCACGTCTTTCTGGCGCCAAAATCCACCGCTTCGCGCATGCTGATGTTGCCGATTTTGAACGTGTCGTCAAAGAAGCTGCTGGCACCTATAACAAAGGCTTGATGATTACTGACGGTGTTTTCTCAATGGACGGCGATTACGCACCCTTGGATAAACTCGTTGAAGTTTCTGAAAAGTACGGCTTGATGACCGCTGTCGATGATGCCCACGGTGAAGGCGTGATGGGTCATGGCGGTCGCGGTATCGTGGACCATTTTGGTTTACACGGTAAGGTCGACGTTGAAATCGGTACCTTCTCGAAAGCTTTTGGTGTTGTTGGTGGTGTTGTGGCAGGTAATGCGCGCATCATCGAATGGCTGCGCCAACGCGGTCGACCTTTCTTGTTCTCCTCCGCGGTGACCGTGCCAGATGTTGCGGCTTGTATCGCATCCGTCGATTTGCTCGAAGAATCTACCGAGTTGGTCGATCGCCTGTGGTCTAACGCGCGCTTCTTCCAGGAAGAAATGCGCAAGCTTGGTTTCAACACCGGCGTGACCCAAACCCCGATTACGCCTGTTATGCTTGGTGATGTGCAGTTAGCGCGCCAATTTAGCCGTGAACTGCTTGAAGAAGGCATCTTCGCTGGTGCTTTGGGCTTCCCCACCGTGCCTCGTGGCAAGGCTCGCATCCGTGTGATGATCTCGGCTGCCCACAGCCAGGATGATCTTGAACATGCTTTGGACGCTTTTGACCGCATTGGTAAAAAATTAGGTAAAGGCGAGATTACAGAGTAAACATTTCTGATTATCTAAAAGAAAAGACAGGTGACTGATCGGTCACCTGTCTTTTTTAATCTATTTTAAGGGCTTATGCTTTGAGCGTGGTCAATAGGTCTTGGTAATCTGAATCATCACGCACCGCGATGAGATTACCCCAGGCTTTTTCTGTGTGTAAAGTGTGAGGATAGGGATAAAAACCACGCCAATCGTGCTTATCACCATAGCGACGAATAGGTTTCCATTCTGAGACGATAACTTTATAGCCTTTATCGATCAGGTAATCCGCCATGTCATGGTGGCTATAACCTAGGGGCTGGGTTTTGGTATCCTCAAATTCGCAAAGGATCATACGTGGCTTCACCTTTTCCCAGGGGACACCTTTTAAAACCATAAGATCAAAACCCTCGGTGTCAATTTTGAGAAAATCAATCGTTTGGATTGTCCTTTCTTCAACAAATTCACGCAAGGTGCACACATCAACCAGGTAAGATTCTTTATGGCTGGGTAAAAAAGCTTGAAGACCGCTGATGCCGTCTGACTCGACGGACTTGTAAAAAGCAATTTGCTGGGCTGATTGATCAGAAACCGCACGCACATCTATGTTAACTGAGTTGAATTTACGAGCCAGTTCTTCTAAGTGAACGAGATTATCGGGGTCGGGTTCAAAAGCAAACACAATCCATCCGTCACTTGCGAAAGGTAGAAGCTCGTAGCCATGATGGGCACCAATATCAGCCATCGTGCCAATCACATTTTTCGACTTGAAAAAATCAAAAATAACTACGCCTTCATTAACACTTTTTGCCAAGCCGAGCTGGTGTCTCAGAAGACTCCAGACAGAACCTAGTCCTTTTTCACGCAATACTCTTAGTGCGGTTTTGCTTTTTTTGATAATCATCTAATCAGTCCAGTGTTTTTGACATTTGTTTTCTTCTGCGCCACATCAAAACAGGACGCAAAAGTTTGCGTAGATAGTATTTTGCGTTGATCAGCGACATTTTTTTGCCCCCGTCACGGTAGTGAACGCGTAACATCTCAGGCCAACAACGGTCATCCTCGGCAATGCTTTTCGCGTCGCCATGCAATCGGAATGCTGCCCAAGGCTCTTGAATGTATAACAAAGGTGCTTTAGAAGCCAACCGCGTCCAAAGGTCGTAATCCATGGCGAAGTAAAAACTGTCGTCCAATGGACCGACCTCATGCCATAACGAAGCGCGCCAAAATGAGGCTTGTTGAGGAATGTGCACATAGCCACGGCGTAATTTTGCAATATCAGTCTGCGCGGCGGGGAACTTACCGATCCGCTTGCCCTCACCATTAATCAACCAACAATCACCGTAAACCATGCCCACATCCGGGTTTTCTTGTAATTTTTTGACGGCTGCAGAGACCGCACCTGGCAAAAGGATGTCATCCGAATTGAGCCAGGCCAATACATCGCCGCTCGCGCGTGAGAAACCTTGGTTAATGGCATCGGTTTGCCCCTTATCGGGCTTGCTTTGCCAGTATGCCAAGCGATCGGCAAAGCGTTGGATGATTTCAGGGCTGTTATCGCTAGAGCCACCATCGATGATAATGTATTCGATATTGGGGTAATCCTGATTTAATACCGATTGGATGGTTTCTTTAAGAAAATGACCTTGGTTGTAGGATGGGGTGATGATGGAAACTTTGGGTTGGGACATGGTTTAGTCTTTCAATCTTTTTTTACCGCGTTGGTCACGCACATGGTCGTAACTTTGAATCAATTTTTTGAAGCCTAAGATGTTTATCATGCTTTTGAAGAGCCGGGCGTAGGATTTGGCGGGTTGGAAAGGTTGGCGCTTCATCATTTGCCAGTAACTTTTGAGTGCGCCATGGTAATCTTCCGCTTCCACACGGTAAAATGCGTCGATCCGATAGGCACCAGCCCAAATTTGTTTGAAAATCTGGGCACTTAAAGGATAAAAACGCTCGTCTTCACAAAGCCATTTGGCGATGCGAAAGGCTTCTGGTCCAAAATTTAAGGCTTGGGCGCGGTTTTTGGCATCTTCGTGCATTCGGGCTGCCGACCAAACTACATTTTGTACATAAAAAGGTTCGGCAATCGCGGTCATGCGTAGCCATAGCTCAACATCCAGCAAATAGTGGAAGTCGAGACCCAAATAACCAGCTTCTTCGAGCACCGCGCGGCGCATGAAAACGCCTGGCTGGCTAATGATGTTGAATGACATCAAATCTTTGAGCTTCCAATCGCCAAAAACCATGCGGTTGAAAGGTTGTCCTTGGCTGTCGATGGAGTTCACATCGCTAAACACAATGGAAGCTTCGGGGTGTTCTTTAAAGGCATTAACCGCACCAGTGATTGCGCCAGGGTAGTAGATGTCATCTGAATTGAGCCAACCAATAATCTCACCATTGGCTCGGGCAAAGCCTTTGTTGACCGCGTCTGCCTGACCTTTGTCTTTTTCCGAAACCCACCCTGCTAATCGCGAGGCATGCTTTTGGATAATTTCAAGGCTACCGTCGGTAGAACCACCATCCATCACGAAGTACTCAATATGCGGATAGTCCTGGTCAAGGACTGAAAGCATGGTTTGCTCAAGATATTGAGCTTGATTGTAGGATGGCGTCACGACCGACACCAGAATCTCTTCGTTTGGCATAGGCTGATTATAACGCTTCGTTCCTAAAAATGTACATCTCCTATTTTGATCGTTTTTAGAAAAAGACTTATCAACACGACACAAAACCGATGGAAATTCCACATAATCTAAAAAAGTCCAAAGGGAATGACTCAATTTCGATTGCGTTGGTGTGGTTAGTGATAGAATATAGTTGTTAACTGTGGTTAAACAAAGAAGAATAGGAGTGCCTATGAAAAAGATAAATAAATTGTTTGTTTTATTGACACTGGTTGCTCTTTTGGTCTCTGGCTTCTCAGCCAGCCCAAAGACAGTCCAGGCCCAGACCCCACCTGAAAAATTGGCGGTCTTCGAATCATTCGGGATGATAGATTGATGGCATTGCGAAATCTCCGGTCCGGTGATTAATCAACTTGCTATTGACAACGCTGATAAAAATATCGTTTACATCGATTACAGCTATCGAAATCCTGTTCTTTCCCGCTGGGAAATTATTAAACATACTGAAGAAGGTATGGGACTGACTTGGGCTATGGTTGATAGTGGCCAAAAGTATAGCCGCGGTGCTAGTACAGACGAAGAAGCTATTGAAAAGTATACGGCTATGTCTAATTATGCTATGGAGCAAGAAGCCTTAGCTGATGTTAAAGCCGAATACTACATAGAAGAGAATATGGCTTACTTCAAAGTAACTGTTACCAACTTAAGTGAAGTTACACTCTCAACAGAAAATAATGCTGGCGTTCACGCCATCATTAAAGAAGTTGGTTACCAACATTCCCGGAACACTAGTCTCCATGCTGCACGTGGTGTGGGTATGGCAGCCATTGAATCTTTAGAACCAAATGAGACGGCTACTTATCATATCGCTTTCCCATTAAAGTACATCAATGATATGGAAAACGTTGTAGCTGTTGCATTGGTTGACTATCAAACTGAACCAGACGGCTTGTTCGATCAACTAAACGCCGCAATCGGCACGCTTGTAGAACCAGTTGAAAAGACTATTACTGTTAGCCCTGCTTCTACCACCCTCTTAAAGCCCTTCCTTCTCGAGGAAGTTGCACCTGTTCAACTGACTGTCAACGCCGATGAAGGTGTTGAATGGGAAGTAGCCGCAAACCAACCTTGGGTTACGATTACGCCTGTTGAAGGTACTGAAGGCGAATCTATGGTAACCGTAAGCATCGACAATGAAGCTTTACTCGGTGGCGAAAAACAAGTTCAACTTTACTTCTGGGATATGGTGGGTGGCTCTTATGCAACTGCTCACATTTCCGTAATCGTTGAGTACCAAGGCGAATCTTGGGATTACCTCTTCTTCCCTCGCATGTATATCCCCTTAGTTGCTACTCAAGAATAACCATAAGTTAATGAACGCTGGCTCTTTTAGAGCCAGCGTTTTTTATTTAAACTCAATCAATTAAGCCTAATCATTTAAACCCAATTAGAATGAGGCTTTGAAAAACCAAGACTCTGGCGAATCTTGCATTAGCAAAATGGTCAAAAGAACTGTTTTCCCGTTACAATTAGGAAAGATAAGAATAGAGGTCAGTATGAGCGAGATTAACCCACCAGAAGTCAACCCACTGCAAGCTATTTTAGATGAGTATCCACGCCGAAAACCATCTCCAGCCATGGATATGGATCAGGAAGAAGTTTTGCGAGTGCTGGAGCTTGCCGAAATTGCCAGTATTCCACTTGTTCTGGCAGGTGGCTGGGCAGTCGATGCCCTTTTAGGCTGGCAAACCCGGCCTCACAAAGATTTAGATCTCGCTATTAACCGCGCTTATTTACCTCGGTTTTTAGGCATTCTCAGCCGCATTGGTTATGGACTGGTCGAGCATGGCCAAGCCGAAGATCGATCGTTTGTTTTAGACAATGGGGCGGGTCATCAAATTGAAATTCATGTTTATTCTCGGGATGACAAGGGGCGCATTGTTAGTGGTACACGTTATCCCAACAACGCGCTCAACGGCCAGGGAAAAGTCGGCCATTTAAAAGTGAGCTGCATGGATCCAGAATGGCTGATTGACTCCTACACCGATAAAGAAATTAATCAAAAGACCTTGCAAGACCTCAAATATGTTTGTAATTTGTTCCGTTTACCTCTGCCAATTGAGTTTCAAGAATATGATGATAGCTTGTTCTTACAATCTGGGCGTGGAAAACAGGTTTTGCCTGAAGAATTCAATGTGCTGGAACCCAAAACTGGTGAAGAGTACGCTCAATTGGTCTTTATGGTAGGTGATATTGATCCCAATATTGCCCATGAAATTCGCCAAAATGAAGCGGCACGCTTTGAAAAAGTGTTTATGCAAAGTGATCCTAATCCAAAAGGCGCGGCCGATTACGATTTGCGTACAGGTTTGCTTTTGAGGCGAGGCAAAGAAGCTGTTGGTGCGATTGAACTCGGTCCAGTCCGATCAGCACTCATTGACCCTGAGGAAGAAGGCAAGATTTGGCAAATCAAGCAGATTCGATTGGGTAACTACAAAGAATACGCCCGCATATTTCAGGTTATGGTGCTTGAAGCCGCAAAATGGGCAAAGAGTCACGGTGCCACGCAAATTCGGGTTGCTCCGCTGGATGATGTGGCGACCAGCCGCGTCGCACATTTGAAAAAGTATGACGAGGCTTTTATTGGTTATGCTACTAAATACGAGCAATTAGGCTTTGAACCGCTCAAAGGGGAGACCGTTCAGCGTTTGGTTCTCGTTAAACACCTATAAGATTTGCATAAATGGTTGAACAAACAAAAAAAAGAACGTCCACTTAAAAGGGGACGTTTATTTTGTTCCTGTTACATGGCGGTTTTAGAGAAAGCTAAAGTTTAGAAAGCGCTGCTTTATCGGCGATGATGATTACATTGGGGTGTAATTGCAAAATCGAAGCCGGTACATGGGGGTCAACAGGACCATTAATCGTTTTCGCCAGTGCCTTGGCTTTCGTCTCTGAACTCACCAATAAGAGGATAAGGCGGCTATTGAGAATAAAACGCATACCCACGCTGATTGCTTTTTTGGGCATGAAACCTTTGCGATTGAAATAGTGGCCATTGGCCTTGATTGTCTCGTGGTTTAGCTTTACCAGGCGGGTGTGGGGGTGGAAATGGCTGTCTGGCTCGTTGAAGGCGATATGACCTGTGGAACCTAACCCCAGAATTTGCACATCCATACCTCCCGCTTCGCTCGCCATGCGGTCATAGGCTTGACATTCGGCGAGAAGGTCTTCAGGAACGCCGTCCGGGATGTGCGTATTGTTTTTATTTATATTGATATGATTAAAAAAGTAATAATCCATGTAATAGTGGTAGCTGTTAGGATTATCTGGCCTGAGCCCATAATATTCATCCAAATTGAAAGATGAAACGCCTTGAAAATCGAGGGACTCATCTTGGTGCAGTCGAATTAGCTCTTGGTAGCAGCCAATAGGCGTGGATCCAGTCGCTAAACCAAGGATGGCATTCGGTTTTTGGCGAACCTGATCAGCAATGATGTTCGCCGCGTATGTGCTGAGTTCCTGATAGTCAATTGCTTCATAAAGTTTCATAATAACCCTTCAAAGAAAAGCTGGAATGGTTGATGTCTTTTATCTAAATCCATTTTAACCTAAAAAGAGGAAGAAGCCGCTAAATACCAAAAAACCAAGAATTTAGAGATGATATTCTAAATGCGAGTATCTATAAATGGAGTGAAAAATACGGTAAGACGCTATAAAAGAAGTAAAGGAAAGCTTTAGAAACACAAAGAGACTATAAATAGCTGTTGAGAAAATACAACTAAGCAACAAAAAGACGTCAGAATAACAAAAGCAAGAGAGTTAGTGAGGAATATCTAGTTTTTGCGTTTAATCTTTTGATACGACATGAAAATGTTTCACATGAAACATTTTGACTTAATTTTACAGAAATAAACAGCGAAAAGCTATAAAGCACAAAGATAGGCCAATAGATATCGAAAACTTTGTCGACATTGGCATGAATTGGTGATGTGTGAGGAATCTTTGCTTAAAAGAAAAAATGCTCTCGGAGTGATTCGAACACTCAACCGTCTGCTCCGCAAGCAGGTGCTCTATCCATTAAGCTACGAGAGCATTTGTTAATGGACGGATATTCTACACCCGAATCAGAATTGGGTCAAGTGTAAAAGCAAAGTTCGTTTAATAGGCCTCTGGTGTGGATCCAGTCGAAATAATGGATGATGTCAATTTTGGTCAAGAGATTAAGATCTACCAAAATGTACTAAGCACTTGGTGTTAGATAAAAGCTAAGGATGTGGCTGTTCAGGTCTGTTGCCAGAAATAGGTCGACCTTACCAAGATGGTCTGTTTCGGTAGGTTTGTGAAATATACCGGGCCAAGCATGCCTGCAAGTGATGGGAGGGTAATTCTATAGTCAAACTACACAAAAAAACAGATTTGCTGAGATGAACATGTTTCACGTGAAACACTACCTGGGATGGATATTTTACTTAATGCTGACATGAAAGGCTCATGAGAGGGGCTTAAGGATTGAAATGTTGGATTAAGGCGTAATTCCTCCGGCTCGATACTTGGTTTTGCTGCCTAGAGTGCTAAAGTTAGCTTTCTTTGCCTTTAAGAAACATTGGGGCTATTGGTATGTAATGACCTTGAACATCTATTGATCTCTGGGTGGTTTAGTCGCCAAAAGTGTTTCGATTGATCCTCTTAGTTTTTAGAGATGAGTATCTTGATGGCTTAATTGTAGTTGTCTAACGTAGAGCCTTTTATTGGCAACGAATCGGGGTTTCGTGTGATTTTATAAGGCATAAAACTCACAACCAATTAATGCGCGTAGATTAATATGCAGCAAGTCAATCCTGCAACCATTGATCTATAAAAATAGGTGTTTCTGTTGCCTACCCTCATGAAGATATATGGCCATGCGAATTGCGCGTAGCCAAATGCTTGTGCTTTATTAAGTCTTTCAAGCTGGCTCTTTGTGTAATATAAGGTAGTATGGGCTTTGTTGTTTAAAAAAGATCTGGTTTTCCCAAAAAACGCATGCTGACCCTCTTTGTCCTGATTTAATCCTAATGATAGATTTGTGAGTCGTAAGCGATTGTTAAGACCTTTTTAGGCCATTGTAAAATATTGTGCCACCCTCTCTAAAGGCAGTTTTTTGTCCATGACTTATCCTGTTTTTCGCTGGTTACATGATAAAATGGTAGAACTGTTCTTTTACCAATCCCAACAATTCTAAGGAGGAGAAATGCTCAAAAAAATAATATATGTATTAATAATAATTGGCTTAGTGTTTGGTGCCATCGGTTTTCAAACACCAAAGCCTGTCCAAGCGGCAAGTCCCTTACGCATTAGCCAAATGTATGCTGGCGGGGGTACCCCTGGTGACAATACGACATATAAACAAAGGTATGTAGAACTTTTTAATGATAGTTCAACGCCGGCGTCTCTGGCTGGAATGTCATTGCAGTTTGCTAATGCCACAGGCAAACTTGGTGAGATTCATACAATGACATTTGGGGACAAGACCGTGGCTCCGAATGGTTACTTCCTTGTGCAAATCATGGAGGCACCTGCCGGGGAAGCCTCAATCCCAACGCCTGATGAAACTTATGGTGTTTCAGTGTCCGTTGTCAGTGGCAAAGTGGCTTTGGTGAATGGTTCAGAACCGCTAAATTGTAATGGGACTTCGGTAGGTGCGACGTCTCCTTGCAGTGATGAACAACTGGCAAGAATAGTTGACCTTTTAGGTTATGGTACATCAACAACCTTTTATGAGGGAGGATCAGTAGCTCCGAGCCATGATACTAACCTATCTACTCAACGCAAAAATGGTGGTTGTCAGGATACCGATAATAATGGCGCGGACTTCATAGCAGCCACACCTATCGCACGTAACTCTGATAGCCCAACCCATTCCTGCCAGCCCTTGGGCGACCCAGCGATGTTACGCCTCAGCCAAGTATACGGCGGTGGAGGTAACTCCGGTGCAACATATACCCATGATTTTATCGAGTTGTTTAATGCCAGTGATGCCGCTATAGATCTCGCTGGTATGAGTGTGCAATATGCTTCATCCACAGGTAACAGCTGGCAAGTCACTAACCTGACTGGTACCGTTCCAGCTCATAGCTATTTCCTTATTCAAGAAGCTCAAGGCTCTGGCGGAACCGAACCGCTGCCCACACCGGATGTTATTGGAACCATACCGATGGCAGGGGCGCAATATAAAGTGGCCTTGGTTAACAGTACCGAAAAGTTGTCAGGTACTTGTCCAACGGGAGAGACCATCGTAGACTTTTTAGGTAATGGCAATGCAAATTGTTATGAAGGTTCGGCGGCAGCACCGGTTGCTTCCAATACAACAGCTGTGATGCGCAAAGAAGGCGGTTGCCAGGATACAAATCAAAATGGTGAAGATTTTACAGCTGAAGCACCTATGCCCCGCAACACAGCATCTCCGACCCATAGCTGTGGACCTGTCGTTTATCCAGAACGCTTTATCATTTCGGAGTACATTGAAGGCAGCGGTCAAAACAAAGGCATTGAACTTTATAACGGTACCGGTGCAGCGATTGACCTCTCTGAGTACCGCATTGATTACTACAACAATGCTGGCGGCAATGTTACCCAAACGCTGGCATTGACAGGTACCTTGGACAACGAAGACGTCTATGTCATCGTCACCGATCAATCAGATCAATCCATGAAAGATGTCGCTGACCTAATTTTAGCCTACCCTTCAGTTGTTCACTTCAACGGGGATGACTCTCTGGTGCTGGTGCGTGTTGCTGATGGCGCAGTGCAAGATTCCTTTGGTGATATTGATAATGATCCTGGTTCTTACTGGGGTGATGCTACTGTAAAAACACAGGACCAAACATTGGTTAGAAAAGCGAGCGTGTGTCAGGGCGATACTATTCCTGATGATGACTTTGTGCCTGCATTGGAATATGATCCTCACCCGATTGACACCTTTACGAATCTCGGTTCTCACACCATGGATTGCTCTTTCACGCCGCCGACCGGTCCCAAGGTCGAAAGCATCGTGCCTGCCTCAAACGCAGTTGTACCTGCGGCGACTGACATCGTGATTACCTTCAGTGAAACGGTTACTGTTGCAGATGGTTGGTATGACATCACTTGTACCCAATCCGGTGCGCACACGGCTGTTGTCACCGATGACAATCCTGTTTTTACCCTCAATCCAGATGAAGACTTTATGCCCGGTGAAACGTGTACGGTAACCATTGACAAAGACAAGGTCACTAACGCTGCTGACGAAACCATGGCTGAAAACTTTGTCTCCAGCTTCACTATTGTTGAAGGCTGTGGCGATACCTTTACACCCATTTATGAAATCCAGGGTAATGGCCCTGCCAGCCCCTTGGTGAATGAAATTGTTACCACCGAAGGTGTGGTGACTGCCAACTTCCAGGTGGGTGGTAAAAGTGGCTATGCCATTCAGGATTCAGAGGGCGATAACAACCCCGCAACTTCTGACGGCATCTTTGTTTACAGCACCAACCCAAGCGTCAACGTTGGCGACCGACTGCGCATTACGGGTAATGTCACTGAATATTACGATATGACCCAAATCACCCCAACCAGTGCGGCAACTGTCCTTACCTGCTCGACCGGACATGAAATTACGCCAACTGAAATCACCTTACCTGTAAAGGCACCACGTGATTTTGAACCCTACGAAGGCATGTTGGTTACCTTCCCGCAGGCTTTGTACCTTGCTGAATACTTCAACTTCGACCGCTATGGCGAGATTATGCTTAGTGGCACCCGACACAATACGCCCACATCTGTTGTTGAACCAGGTGACGAAGCTATCGCGGCTGAACAAGCCTACATTTTAGACAGCATCAAGGTGGATGATACCCTGACTTCTCAAAATCCCCCTTATTTGCGCCATCCTGATGGTAGCCAGTTCACCAAGGAACACTACTTCCGCGGTGGTGACACCATCACCGGCTTGACCGGCATTATGGATTACAACTTTAACGAGTGGAAGATCCAACCGGTTGGCACAGCCACTTACACCCAGCTCAACCCACGACCTGAAGCACCAGAACTGGTTCCTGGCGAAATCCGCATTGCCAGCATGAACGTGCTTAACTACTTTGTGACCCTCGATAACGCGGGTAACATTTGTGGCCCTGCGGGCAATATGAACTGCCGTGGTGCGGATAATCAAGAAGAATTTGTCCGCCAGCGAACCAAAATCATAGCGGCCATTGTTGGCATGGAAGCCGATGTGATTGGCTTGATGGAAATCGAAAACGAGCATCCCAACATGGAAGCCGATGGCGCAGTCAAGAATCTGGTTGAAGGACTTAATGCAAGTGCTGGTGAAGGTACCTATGATTATATCCCCACCGGTGCGATCGGCACGGATGCCATCAAGCAAGCCATCATCTACAAACCCGCGAAAGTCGACTTTGTGGGTGCTTTTGCCAAACTTGACGAATCTGTTGATCCAACTTTTGATACCACCAAGAACCGACCATCCTTAGCCGCAAGCTTCAAGGACAAGATTACCGAAGAAATCTTTACCGTTTCTGTGAACCATTTGAAATCCAAGGGTTCAGCCTGTGACGGGGATCCGGATCTTGGTGATGGTCAAGGCAATTGTAACCTGACCCGTAAAGTAGCAGCAGAAGCTTTAGTTAAATGGCTTGAAACAGACCCAACCCAAGCCGGTTCGGGCATGTACGTCATCATTGGTGACCTGAACTCCTACGCCAAAGAAGACCCCATCGACGCTATCAAACTCGGTGCTGACAAAATTGCAGATACCGCGGATGATGTCATCGACCTTGTTGATAAATTCAACGAACCTGAGGTGTACGGTTATGTCTTTGATGGTAAAGCCGGCTATCTTGACCATGCTTTAGCCAACAAGAAGTTTGCATCCTACGTTTTGGATGCCAAATTCTGGCACATCAACGCAGACGAAGCTGACGTCTTTGATTATGACAATAGCTTTAAGCCTGCGGAACAAGCTGCGCTTTACAGCCCGGATGCCTATCGCTCCTCGGACCATGACCCAGTTTTGATCAGCCTGATCCTCAACCACCCACCGGTGGCGAATGATGATGAGTATTCAACCAACATGGGCGTTGCTTTGGAAGTTCCCAAACCTGGTGTGCTCGCTAACGACACCGATGCCAATGTGTATGACAAGATTACAGCAACCTTGGTTGAAGGCAGCGGCCCAGCAAATGGTGAGCTGGAATTTAATCAAGACGGAAGCTTTACCTACACTCCCAATCCTAATTTTGTTGGTACTGACACCTTTGAATACACGATGCACGCCACGCCTGGTTTGATGGATAACTACAGCGACACCGCTACGGTGACCATTAATGTCAAAGCCGGTGTTGGCTTCAAGGACGGCGGCGCAATTTATATTGCTCAGAGTAGACCAGATGGTAGACATCTCTTAGGTGTTTCTGGTGACTTTACCGTTCAAGGCATGGTGTTAAATGAAGCTCAAAGTCTTGAGATGAAGCTCTATGCTGGCACGGAAGAAGAACCTCAATTGCTCCAAACCAACACGATTAAATCGATGGATGTCTTTGGTCCTACTGCCACCACCTTCACTTCTTCCTTTGATATTTTTGGAGTATATACGTCCAGCAGTTGGGACAATGTTAAGGAAACCGAGTACGGACAGACCGTGCCTGCAACACACGTTGTGGCAACGGTGACGATGCCCAATGGTTACACCTTTAGCCGCACGGCATGGATCACCAACGAGCGCGACATCATCATTCGTGGTGATATCGCCCCGCAAGACTTTGGTTACGCTGCCTTTAGCGGCGTGAAGGGTGTGAGCGCTGGCTTTGAGATTACCGACATGGGTAATCTGCGAGGTGCGCAATCCTTGGTGGTGAAGCTGTACAGCGGAGAGGAAACCGACCTGCAACTCTTACAAACCAACACCGCCGTTTTGGATGGTGGACAGTTTGACAACTTCTTGCAGTTCTCTACGCCATTCGATATCTTTGGCGACTTTAATTATGAGGCAGATGGCTATTGGACCAATGTTCGCGAACCTGAATATGGTCAGACCGTTGAACCGACTTGTGTGGAAGCAACAGTAACCTTCTTGAACGGCACTACCAAGACCGCGCGCAACTGCAATCGCACCGGCGACCGCCGATGGATTGTGAGCACACTGGATGAAGAAATCAGAACCGCCCCTGAATATGGCTATCCTGATGGCTATGAATATGGTGGTGATTTTGAATTCAATGACGACGAAAACATCTACACGGTGACCTACAAACCTGCTCAGGTTTTGGCCGGTAAACCCACGGCTGACATCGCCCGTTATCTTGGCGCGCTCTATCGCCAGGACGGTGCAACGATTAATGGCATTACTTTCAATGGCGTGGATTACACCTGGAAATTTGACCCACCAAGCGTGCCCGAACTGAAGGGTAGCAACTGGCGCGATGCTGACAATAAGACATTGGTGAGCGCGATTGCCGCTTACATGGCCAGCCCAGACTACGATCCTGCAGCTGGCTTTACACTCACCGTGACCGATGGCTACAACACTGAAACCGTGACCTTCATTGTGATCATCACCAATACGCTGGATGCTGAAATCGGCTCTGGCTTTGGCTATTTCTATGATGACTACAGTTATGTTGGTGAACGTGAATTTGACGACTCCAACAATATTTACACTGTAACCTATCCAGAAACTCAGGTCAATCCGCACGCGATGCGCGATCTGGCTCGCTACCTGGGTGCTTTGTATCGCCAGGATGACGCAACGATTATCTCCATTGCTTACAAGGGTACGACCTACACCTGGGATACGGAAGGCACTTTGGCAGGTAGCAACTGGAAGGATGCAGACCGCAATACCTTGGTAAGCGTGATTACGGATGACTTCCTGGCTGGCAGCATTGACCCCGCGACTGGTATCGTTTTGACAGTGAGTGACGGTATCCATACCGAAACCGTGACCTTCAAGATGATTATTAGAAACGTGGCTCCTGTGCTTGATCCTATTGCTGATGAGACTATTCCTGAACTGGTTGAATACACCTTCACTGCAACCGCCAGCGATGTTCCAACCGCAACCTTGACCTTTAGCCTGGTTGGCGCTCCCGAAGGTGCAGTCATCGACGCGACAACTGGTGTCTTTACCTGGAGGCCTACCGAAGCGCAAGGACCTGGTGAGTACACCTTTACCGTGAAGGTTTGCGATGACGGTAATCCTGTATTATGTGACGAACAAGAAGTTAAATTGAACGTTACTGAAGTTAATGTGGCACCTGTGCTGGCCGAAATTGGTGATAAAGAAGTGACCGAAGGTGAAGAACTGACCTTCACTGCTACCGCGACGGATGAGGACATTCCTGCCCAAGCCCTAACCTTTAGCATGACCGGTGCCCCGGCTGGTGCAACACTTGATCCGGAAACTGGTGAATTTGCCTGGACTCCCACTGAAGAACAAGGTCCCGGCGTTTACAATGTGACGTTTAAGGTTTGTGATGATGGCAACCCCGAATTATGTGATGAACAAGTCGTCAAGATTACGGTAAACGAAGCCAACCAAGCACCTATCTTCAAGTACCCCATCGAAGATCAAACGATTGATGAACTGACACCCTTTAGCTGGATCTTCAAGGCTACTGATTCTGACAAACCCGATCAAACCATTAGCTACAGCATCGAAAATGCCCCTGCCGGTTCAACCTTTGATGAAGATGAAGCTTTGTTTGAGTGGACTCCCAGTGAAGCACAAGGTCCTGGTGAATACACCATAACGGTAAAAGCCTGTGACAACTTTGACCCACCCGCCTGCGGCATTGCCACCTTTACGATTACGGTTCTGGAAGTCAACCTGCCACCAACCATTAATCCCATCCCAGCCCAGGAAGTGGATGAACTCAGCGAGCTAACCTTCACCGCGACTGCGATGGATCCAGACCTTCCGCTTCAGGTATTGACCTTTAGCCTTGAAAATGCGCCCGATGGTGCGGTTATTGACCCCACTACCGGCGTGTTCACCTGGACACCTGGTGCAGATATGGGCACCAATGATTACACCTTCCAAGTCTGTGTCACCGATATTGCCATCAAGGTCTGTACTGATGTGACCGTTACGGTTAACGATATTCCTGTTGAGCCTGTGGCTGTGGATGACGCTTACACGACTGACGAAGACGTGGTATTGACTGTTTTGGCTCCTGGTGTGCTTGCTAATGACACCGATCCCGACTCCCCAGTCCTTACCGCAATTTTGGGAACCGGTCCGACCCACGGTACCTTGGTGTTGAATGATGATGGAAGCTTTACCTATACGCCCAACCAGGATTACCATGGCACGGATAGCTTCACCTATAAAGCCAGCGATGGCACAAATGAAAGTAATATTGCAACCGTCACCATCACGATTAACTCTGTGAATGACGCGCCGGTTGCAGTGGATGATACCTACACGGTTGCTGAAGACGCGGTTTTGACAGTGACTGCCGCCCAAGGTGTGCTCGCCAATGACTCTGATGTTGATGGCGACGTACTTTCGGCAACCCTGCGCAGCAACGTAAGCCATGGTGTGCTTGTTTTGCTCTCTGACGGTTCCTTTACCTACACGCCTGAAGCGGACTTCTTTGGCACGGATTCCTTCACCTATACCTTAATCAGCCACCCCAACACACAAGACGCGGGTTGGACAGATTGGGCGACTGTGACCATAACCGTGACCCCAGTCAATGACGCGCCAGTTCTGGATCCGATTGCAAACGCAACCATTCCAGAAATGGTAGCCTACACCTTCACTGCGACGGCGACCGATGTGGATAGCACGAACCTTACCTTCAGCTTGGTCAACGCTCCTGCTGGTGCTGCAATCAATGCTTCCACCGGTGTCTTCACCTGGACCCCAACCGAAGCTCAAGGACCTGGTAGCTACACCTTTACCGTCAAGGTTTGCGATGATGCCACACCATCTCTCTGTGACCAACAACAAGTGACCCTGGCGGTCGAAGAAGTCAACCTTGCCCCTGAAATCGAGGCTATTGAAGATCAAGAAGTGACGGCTGGAGAAGAACTGACCTTCACCGCAGTGGCGACTGATCCAGATCTGCCAGCTAATACCTTAACCTTCAGCTTGGAAGATGCTCCTACTGGTGCGACGATTGATGCCACGACCGGCAAATTCACCTGGACACCAGTTGAAAGCCAGGTTGGCGTACACGAGTTCCAGGTTTGTGTCACCGATGGCCTGTTGAACGCTTGCACCCCGGTTAAGGTAACGGTCTTATCAGGTCATGTCAACACGCCCCCTGTGGCTGTGGCTGATGCCTACGACGTTGACCAAGACGAAGTGTTGACTGTTGACGCACCTGGTGTGTTGGCGAACGATACCGATGAAGACAATGATGAGCTGACGGCTATATTGGTTGTAACAACTGAAAATGGCACCTTGGTTCTGAAGGCTGACGGTAGCTTTGTTTACACGCCAAATGAAGGTTTCTTCGGTACCGACACCTTCACTTACAAAGCCAATGATGGCGAGGCAGACAGCAACGTTGTAACCGTGACCATCACGGTTAAGAAAGCTGAACCTGTTCTTCCCAAGGGCTTGTACTTCCCCATCATCTTGAACTAAGGCTACCAAGTCTTTTTCAAGAATAAATAACGTTTAGCTTTTGAGGCTGGCCTTAGAAAATCTAAGGTCAGCCTCTTTTTTTATCATGTACAATACTATTGCGAGAAAAACATGATAAAAACACACAAACTCACCAAAATTTTCAAAATCGGTAAAAAACAAAGAGAAGAACTCATCGCCGTTGACCAACTTGACTTAGATGTGGCTGAGGGCGAGGTTTTCGGTTTTCTTGGACCCAACGGTGCTGGCAAGACCACTACGGTGCGCATGTTGACGAGTTTGATAAAGCCTAGCTCTGGCGAGGCGCTGGTCAATGGTCTGAAAATTGGCGTGGATGATACCGAGATTCGTCGCACGGTTGGCATTTTGACCGAGTCGCCAGGGCTTTATGAGCGCCTGACTGCGGAACAAAACCTGCGCATTTATGCCGAGCTTTATGACCTCGACGACCCGTATAAAGCAATCAACAAGTACCTGAGCATGATGGATCTTTGGGAAAGGCGCATGGATGTCGTAGGCAGCTATTCTAAAGGCATGCGCCAAAAACTGGCTGTGGCGCGTGCGCTTTTGCATGAACCCAAAGTCATCTTTTTGGACGAGCCCACCACAGGGCTTGACCCCGAAGCGGCTAAAATAGTGCGCGATTTCATTGAGGAACTTAAAAGCCAGGGACGCACCATCTTTATGTGCACGCATAACCTGGACGAAGCCGAACGGCATTGCGATCGGGTTGCCATCTTTAGCCAACGCCTTTTGGCGGTTGATACCCCCGTTGCTTTGCGCGAAAAACTTTTTGGTCGTAAGGTGGTTTTTCATTTGGCAAGTCTTTCGCCTGAAATACGACTTGCGGTCGAGAATGTGCCGGGTGTGCGCGCTGTGGAAGAAGTGGAAAACAAACTTGTGGTTAGCCTTGAAGAGCCCGAGAAGCTCAACCCGGTCATTACCCGCACCTTGATTGATGCCCAAGCCGACATCCTTTTTATTGGTGAAATCAAGCAGTCCTTAGAGCGTGTTTACCTTGAGATGATCCGTAGTAACGAAAATGCCCAAAGGCAAGAAAGGAGGCAAGCATGAAACACGTCCGCACCATCATCAAAAAAGAATGGGCAGAAGTTTTCAAACGTCGTTTGGTGGTTACGGTCATGCTCATTGTGCCCTTGCTCTTCACTGTTTTGCCCCTGATTATGCTGGGTGTGATGAATAATGCTGCGATTGATGCCGGTGGCTCAATCACGCCTGAAATGTTGGCGCAGTCGGGAAACATGCCCGGGAACGTCGCCAGCACCTGCACCGGCTTGAGCGGTGGTGATTGTATGCAAGTAATGATGGTCATCCAGTTTTTGCTGATGTTTATGATGATGCCTTTGCTCATCCCCATCACCATTGCTGCTTATAGCATAGTTGGCGAAAAAACGACCCGCAGCCTGGAACCGCTTTTGGCGACGCCGATTAGCACCATGGAACTTTTGTTAGGCAAGAGCCTGGCGGCGGTCATCCCGGCGGTAGGCGTGACCTGGCTTTCTTTTGCGCTTTTCAACCTGGGTTTGATTATCCTGAAAGTTAGCCCGGGCGTTCGTGGCTATATTCTTAGCTCGACCTGGCTCCTGGGTATTTTGCTCCTGGGTCCGATTTTAGCCGTTATTGCGGTCAATTTTGCGATCTATATATCATCTCGCGTGACCGATCCTCGCGCAGCAGAGCAAATTTCAGGTGTTTTGATTGTGCCTTTCTTGGGCGTTGTTTTTGCCCAATTGGCGGGAGTGCTCACTGTGAACATCAGCTTTATGCTTTTGGCGATTGGCATTTGCGCGCTTATTGCGGTGGCGATGTTTTACCTCGGCACACTGGTTTTTGATCGAGAAAATATTCTTACCAAATGGAAGTAGGGTTTGATGAAGAAACGACGTAGCTTTTTGATCGCTTTTCTGGCGCTCGTATTTGCTTTGACAAGCTTTTCACCCGCCTTTGCGCAAAGTGAGGACGGGTATCGGCTCGTTCTCAAACGAGAATGGGGTGTTGGAATCCCTGGTGCGGTTCAAGGACATATGAGTCTGGACATTAAAGGTGAGCTTAAGGACGTTCTTACAGTCACCTATTTTATTGATGGCAACGAAATGTCAAAGCGAACAGCGCTTGATTTCAAGTTTCGCTTTAATACAGATGACTATCCCAGTAATCTACATACATTTCATGCCATCATTGAACGCCAGGATGGCAGTCATGTTAAGAGCAATATAGTTAATATCAAGTTTCTTGCAAAAGCTGAAGCAGGTAAAATCAACCGAAATATCTTTTTGGGCATTGGCGTGCTTACCGTGCTCATTTTATTGCTAACATTTTTGATTAATAAGCGAAAAAGTAAGCAAAATCAACAAAGTGACCAAGCGGTCACAGGCTATGGTCTCTATGGCGCGGCAGTTTGCCCTAAATGTGGCCAGCTTTTTAAGCGCACCATTGTCGGATTAAATTTGGTTACTGATCGCTATGAACCCTGTCCACATTGTGGCAAATGGTCCATGACCCAGCGTGCCACGAAAGAAGAAATCGAAGCTGCACAAAAGTCAGACCTTAATCAAGACGAATCGGTCACCCCTGCGCCAGAATCGCTGTATAATGAAAAGGAACAAATAGACGAGAGCAAGTACACCGAGCTTTGAGTCTAAGTTGAATAAAGAACAGCCATAAACCATGTGGCTTTTTTAGCTTGTAACAATATCGCAATGATTATTAAAAGCATAAGCATGGTACAATTTGTGGTGAAAGTAGACAATTTTTGGAGGTTTTGAATGGAAAAAGATTTTTCCAGTTTTGAAAGCAAAAAACGCGTGGCCGAAGCCTTTGTCGGTGGCGTGATTATGGATGTGGTGACAGCTGAACAAGCTCGAATTGCTGAGGATGCCGGCGCGGTCGCCGTTATGGCGCTCGAACGTGTTCCTGCCGATATCCGTGTGGCTGGTGGCATCGCCCGCATGAGCGACCCGGAGCTGATCATCAAGATTAAAGAAGCCGTGGACATCCCCGTGATGGCAAAATGCCGCATCGGTCATATTGCTGAGGCTCAAATCCTTGAAGCCTTGGAAATCGATTTTATCGACGAATCTGAGGTGCTCACACCCGCTGACGAACAATATCACATCAACAAACATCCTTTCAAGACCCCCTTTGTTTGCGGTTGTCGCAACCTGGGCGAGGCCTTGCGCCGCATCGGTGAAGGTGCTGCCATGATCCGTACCAAGGGCGAACCTGGAACCGGTGACGTGGTCGAAGCTGTGCGCCATGCCCGTAGCGTCTATGGCGACATTCGCCATCTGCTTTCTCTGCCCGATGACGAAGTGATGACCTTTGCCAAAAACATTCAGGCACCCTACGAACTGTGTATGGAAGTGCGCCGCTTAGGCAAATTACCTGTGGTCAACTTTGCCGCTGGTGGCATCGCGACCCCTGCCGACGCATCCTTGATGATGCAATTGGGCGTTGAAGGCGTCTTTGTCGGTTCTGGTATCTTCAAGTCTGGCGATCCCATGAAACGCGCCAAAGCGATTGTTGAAGCCACTCACAATTACCTAGACGCCAAGAAATTGGCTGAAGTCAGCCGCAACCTGGGCGAAGCCATGGTCGGCCGATCAGTGGGTGAACTGAGTGACGCCGAACGCATGTCCGAACGCGGTTGGTAGACCTCGTTTAAACCAGCTAAGTTACACAAAATCATCAGCCTCGAACACTCGGGGCTGATTTTCTTTTATAATGAATAGACCATGACAAGCACCATTCGTAAACCCAACCCTTTGGACTTAAGTGGCCTGATGCGACAATCCGATTCCTTGGCATGTCTGGACGGTTTGCGTTTGGCGATTCACGGCGAGCCACTCAGCCTGATGGGCATGGCCTCCACGTTGTTTGCCCAAAATCATACCGGAATGGTGTTAGAGCAGGATGGAAAAATGCGTGCTATCGCGCGTATGATTCAGTGGCAAGAAGAGGATTTTGCGCAAATGCAATTTATCCATGCCGAAGACCCTGAAATTCCGACTTTAAACGCCCTGATTGAAGCCCTGCTTATCGAGGCTGGCGGATGGGGATTGTCACGGGTGATGAGCGATATCCCCGTGGATTCACCCTATTTAGACGCTTTTCGTCAAACGAACTTTATTGTTTGGTCGAGCTACAAGGCATATAGTTTTCCTTTTTCAGATAGCGCTCAAGCCAAAAGCACCCAGTGGCGTACTTGGACGAGTAAAGACTTTAGTGGCATGAAAGCCGTTTATCAAGTGCTGGTTGCTTCGCGCATTCGCAATTACGAGCCGATGACACGGTCTAAATTGTTGGGTAAAGTGTATAGCGATGAAAATGGGAAAGTACTCGGATTTGTTGATTTGGATCTGGGGAACAAAAGTGTCTGGGCGCAGGTCTTCATGCTTTCAGAGGCGAGCAAGCCAGATGTTTTTGAAGATTTGCTTAATGTGCTCTTCGTTGAATATGGTCGCCCGGTGACTGTTTGTGCCAGAGCCTACCAGCCAGCATTGAAAATTGCTTTGGATCAGCTCGGTGGCCAAACCTGGGAAGAGCGCGCGTTGCTGGTGCGACATTTGGCAGTGCGCAACCCATCTCCTGAGACAGTTGAAGAGAGACTTTTTGAAAAAGGGAAAGCTGAAAGCGGCGCTTTTTCAATGAATACACAAGAATAAGCACACTTATTCAACTCAAAAGCCGAAGGGGCGGTATTTACGTCAACCGCTTCGTGTATATCCAACCTGTCTCATTAATCAGCCATTAAATGCTAAAACGCCTTTGTTGCTAAGGTACAAAGGCGTTTGTGGAGAAAGTTAAATCTTCTGTGTATCAGCTGATTAAGCCACGCTTTACTTAAGCTTCTTTGCCACATCCAGAACACGTTTGGTCTGGTGGAAGACCGCTGGTTTTACATTTTCTTCAATTTTTTCTTGCCCAACCGTCATCGAGGTGCCATAAGGATTGCCACCGGCTTTGCTGACGCTTCCGTCGGTATATCCAGGTGGGATAACATAAGCACCCCAATGGTACATGGTGTTATAAAGGCTCAATAGGGTTGTTTCTTGGCCACCGTGGGTATTACTCGCACTGGTCATTGCGGTGACTGGCTTATTGGCGAGCATTCCTTTCGCCCAGATCGGTCCCGTCGTGTCCAGGAACTGGCGCATTTGGGCAGCCATATTGCCATAACGGGTGGGTGTGCTAAAGATGAAGGCATCAGCCCACGCCAGATCGTCCAAAGTAGCTTCGGGGATATCCGCCATAGCGTCGTAGTTGGCTTTCCATGGTGGTGTTGCTTCAATGACTTCAATAGGGGCAAGTTCTTTCACCTTACGCAAGCGCACTTCGGCGCCGGCTTCAATCGCTGCTTCTTCTGCCCACTTGGCAAGCTGATAGTTTGTGCCGGTCATGCTGTAAAAAACGATGGTTAATTTGACTTTGTCCATAATTAATCTCCTGTTCTTTTTTGTACGTTGGTCTAATCTTATAAAATGGGGTTAGCGAATGCTAACTTGTGTACTGGGAAAAGGGATATTTTAACGGAAGGTTAATAATGATGTCTTTTTAGTGCAGCCCAATCGATGATTAATTCTCCCAATTAAGTTAGAATCAAAACAATGGAAGAAAGTAATATGCAAAAGACCCAAGGTATCACGGACGATCTTGAGGCCTTGTTAAGTGTGTTGCCTGTTGATGTAGCGCATGCTGTAAGGACCAAAAACGACTTTGATAACCTGTTAGAAATTATTCTTGACCTTGGACGTCATCCCAGCGCGCGGTTTGTTTCGGGTGAGTATCGCCTGATGGATCGCTTCGTGAGCCATGATGACCTCGATTATGTTACCAGTCGCATTGGCGATTTTGACGCGGATAACCGTGCGGGCATGGAACGCACCCTGCACCGAATCTCCGCCATTCGCAACCGACGTGGGCGAATCGTGGGTTTGACTTGTCGCGTAGGGCGTGCGGTTTATGGCACGATTGACATTATCGAAGACCTCGTCAATTCTGGCGAGAGTATTCTCATCCTGGGCAAGCCCGGTGTAGGTAAAACCACCATTTTGCGTGAAGCTGCGCGAACCTTGGCGGACCGCAAACGCGTCATCATCGTGGATACCTCCAATGAAATTGGTGGCGATGGCGACGTCCCTCATCCCGCGGTAGGAAACGCGCGACGTATGCAAGTGCCCAAACCTTCGTTGCAACACGAGGTGATGATTGAGGCAGTAGAAAACCATAATCCAGAAGTGATTGTGATTGATGAAATCGGTCGGGAGCTTGAGGCTCTCGCCGCGCGAACGATTGCAGAGCGTGGTGTGCAGCTAATTGGCACCGCGCATGGCAATGGCCTTGAAAACCTGTTGCTCAATCCCACCTTGTCTGACTTGGTGGGTGGGATTGAATCAGTCACCCTTTCGGATGACGAAGCACGCCGGCGAGGCACCCAAAAGACGGTACTCGAAAGGCGCTCCCCTCCAACCTTTAATATATTGGTCGAAATTCAAGAGCGCAATCGACTAAACGTTCATCGCGAGATTTCAAGCGCGGTGGATGCCATTTTGCGGGGCTACCCCTTGGCGCCAGAAGAACGTTATCGCGACGAGCAAGGTAAAATTCGCATGGCCCGTGGCAGCCAACCCAAACCGCCAACGGCTAACCAAAGCTTGCGGGGCGGGAAAAGCATGGAAAATTCCCCTTTCCAACGTCGGTTAGGCTTGGCTGAACCCAACAATCATAAATCGCGCAAAGAGCGCTACGAAGACTTCGTAGACCCCGAACACCCCATCATCAAAACCGATGACGGGCGTGAAAAACGCATCTTTGCTTTTGGTGTGGCGCGTAACCGCCTCTTACAAGCGATCAAGAACATGAACGCGCCGGTGATTATTACACGCGAATTCAAAGACGCGGATATGTTGCTGACCCAGCGGCGCTATTACCGCGACCGCATGCAACCTATCGTGGATGCTGAAGCGCAAGGTATGCCCATATTCGTCATTCGATCCAACTCGATGCCTCAAATTGAGCAGTTTTTGGCGGATTCGTTTGGGCTTGCCACGCCGCAGCAAAAACGCGAAAAAGATGACGAAGCAATGGCGCAGGTGGATATCGCCGTTGATTTATTGCGTGCTGGCGAACCTTATGTTGACCTGCAGCCCGCACCCGCGCCAATTCGGCGAAGACAACACGAACTCGCCAGACAGCATAGTCTGGTTTCACAATCCTTTGGAAAGGACCCCAATCGCTACGTGCGAATTTATCGGGATTAATCATGTTTATAACGCTTGAAGGCCCAGAGGGCAGTGGCAAAAGCTCTCAAATTCCGGCTCTGGCCAAATACTTGCGAGAACAAAGCTACGATGTGCTTTGCACGCGTGAACCGGGTGGCACCTCGATTGGTGACCAAATCCGACAGGTTCTAACCAGCATGGACAACCCTGAACTCTTACCGCGCACAGAGATCTTGCTCTTTCTGGCCGCGCGTGCCCAACTGGTGGAGCAAGTCATCAAACCCGCTTTAGCTGAGGGTAAGGTGGTGCTTTGTGACCGATATGGCGATTCCACCCTGGCTTACCAAGGCTATGGGCATGGCTTAGACCTAGACATTTTGCGCGCCATGCTTAACTTTGCCACCGAAGGGCTTAAACCCGACCTAACCCTTTTGCTTGATTTGGATATCAAAACCGGTTTGGCGCGGAAAAAGAGCATTGATGAATGGAATCGACTTGATGCTTACGAGATTTCTTTCCACGAACGGGTTCGCGCCGGTTATCACTGCCTGGCATCTGAGGAACCCGAGCGTTGGCAAACCGTGGATGCGGCCTTGCCCAAAAAGCAAGTCCAAATCTTGTTACGTGAAATCGTGTTGAATCGATTAAAGGATAAAATATAGAAATGAACCGCCCGAAGGCAACTGCCAGGACGGATGAAAGGAAACTATGAAAAAATACTCTAAATTATTGCTTGTTCTTTTGATTGGTGTTCTCGCCATCAGTGCTTGTAAAGGCGCTACGCCAGTCCCTGAGAACATGCCCACTAAACCATCAGATTCCGATAAGATCACCGAGTCTGTCGATGAAGAGGAACCTGCCAACGAAGACGGTGAAAATACTGCTCAACCTACAGAAGAGCCACAAGCCGCCGTATCTGCAGAAGATCCCTTCTCGCTCAAACGCACCAGCACCGATCCTCTGACCACAGATGACGGGCGAATGGTTTGTACACCTTCTGAGCCTTTGTTTGCGCCCCTGACTGAAGAAAAGCGCGCCCAATACAACATCCCAGATTATCCTGAAATTAGCGATGAGGATTGGGTCAAGGGTCCAAAAGATGCTTTGTTGACCATTTATGAATATACCGACTTCCAGTGTCCTTACTGTTCACTGTTCAACGCTGAGGCACGAAAACTCTTAGCCGCTTATCCTGACAAAATCCGTCTTGTTTATCGCCCCTTACCCTTAAGCTTCCATAACCTGGCGCCTTTGGCTGCCCAGGCTGCCGAAGCTGCTGGTGCCCAAGAAAAGTTTTGGGAAATGAAAGACTATCTTTTTGATAAGCAACAAGAATGGGCTAGCTTGACGCTCGAGGGCTTCAACTCCTGGCTCGGTGATGCAGCCAAGGAACTTGGTTTAGACGAAGAAAAATTCGCCAAAAACCTTGAAAGTGACCAAATTGTTGAAAAAATAAAGACCTTAACCGAAAAAGCGACCAGCATCGGTATCAACAGTACGCCAAGCCTGGTGATCAATGGATACCCATGGCAACAGAGTTATACCGTGGAAACCTTTGGCCAAATCCTGGACGTTCTTGAAGCTGAATCCAAGTTGTCTTTTGAGTGTCCTCCATTCGATATCGATGTCGATAAGAAATACACTGCCACCATGGAAACTGAAAAAGGTAAAATGGTTTTTGAGCTTTATCCCAATGTGGCGCCTCTCGCGGTGAACTCCTTTGTCCACCTGGCACGCAAAGGCTTTTATAATGGCGTGACCTTCCACCGTGTTTTGGAAAACTTCATGGCCCAGGGTGGCGATCCCACTGGTAGTGGCATGAGTGGTCCTGGCTATAGTTATATGGAAGAAACACATCCCGAGCTTTTGTTTGATAAAGCCGGCTTGCTTGCCGTGGCACGTACCAACACACCAGGCAGCAGTGGCTCCCAATTCTTTATCACCTTTGAACCCGCCGATTGGCTTAGCGGCAATTATACGATTATGGGTCGCTTAATTGAGGGTGAGGATGTGCTCAAGAGCATCACTATTCGTGATCCTCAAGCTCAACCCGCACCTGATTTTGAGGGTGATAAGATCATCAAAATCACTATTGAAGAAAAATGATTAACGCTCAATATCAACCTGAGCCTCAAAAAACACTAAGAAAATCAACATGGATGGATACCGCCCAACTGGTGGTATCCATTCTCGTTTTTATTATTTTCTTAGGCTTGTCAGCACTCTGTTTTGTCGCCTTGGCTCAGGGTCAAAATACTGTTATGGTCCGCGATTTAGTGCCAAGCTTTTGGGCTTTGGCTATTGGCGCTTTGATTCTCGCGGGTATTGCCTTGGTTTCAGCCATAAAATCCCGACAAGTCTATCTTGAAAAGCCCATAAAACGGCAAGTTGCTAGCCGTTTTACCTGGCTCAATGGGATTATTGTCTTGCTTCCCTTGCTTTTGCTGGCAGGCTATTTTGTCTGGAAGGCGTATCAGCCTCCCGCTTTTCTGCTTCCACTGATCACCATCCTCGCATTAGGTATTGCCATGCTTTGGATTCTCAAAATCGGCACAGGTGATCAATGGGCGATGAATTCCAAGCGTGATACCGGTTTATTTAGCTTTAGCATGAGCTTTGGCACGCTTTTTATCATGATTGTGCAATTCCTCTTAATCATCCTGGTTACCGTGGTGGCTTTCCTTTTCATTGCGCAAAACACTGAATTGATGAACGCCTTTAACAAGCTAAGCTTCGCTATGCAGGAGCCTGAGCAATTCGTTAAGACCTTTGCGAAAACTGGTGTGGGCACGATGATAACGATTGGTCTCCTGATTTTAATGACCATCATCGCCCCGTTGAGTGAGGAATTGTTCAAGACCTTGGGCGTGTGGTTCCTAAAAGGTCGGACCCTTTCGCCATCTGAAGGTTGGATTGCTGGTCTAATGTGTGGTGCAGGTTTTGGCTTGATTGAAGGGTTCTTGTTCAGCATGCAAGGATCGCTTGTGACTAGCTTTGAAGACTGGTTGGTCTTTGCCTTAGGACGTGTGGGCGGTTTATTACTGCACACTTTTAACGGTGGCCTTATCGGCTACGCTTTGAGCAAGAGCTGGCGTGAAAAACGACCGGGTCCGGCGATTGGTGCCTATCTCATATCCATGCTGATTCATGGTATCTGGAACTTTGTTGCCATTAGCCAAATAACCTTTGGCACACTCTTTGGGATTGAATTGCCTGATGTCGCGCTATACATACTTTTGCCTGCGCTGGCTGTAGGCATGTTGATTGCTTTAATCGGCATGCGTCGCAAAATTTGGCGTGAGGAATTGGCTTTTCGCCAGGCTTTTGATGACTTTGTCATCAAGGTGCTTCAGGATGAAAGTTTACTGATCGGTCAAGGGAACTAATATGACCTTATCTCGTGACTCGCTCATAAGAATCATTCGCAAAATCGCCGACAAAATTGTTGACTTAAAAATCATCAATGCGGATATTCCTGAGAATGCGAAAGGTGCCCTGGTTGTGACCAACCATATCAGCCGTTTAGATATGGTGTTTTTGATGATTGCCACTGAACGTAAAGATCTGATGGGTTTGGTAGCCAGCAATTATCGAAAGGCACCTTTTTTAGGCGCCATCGTTAAAAAACTAGGCGCGATTTGGGTGAACCGTGGCGAGGGAGATTTTACAGCGATTCGCGAGGTCAGCGAATATATTGAAAAAGGGTGGATTGTGGGTCTGGCGCCGGAAGGAAAGCGATCAAAGTCTGGAAAGATGATTGAAGCTAAACCTGGCATCGCTTTAATGGCGATGAAGACCGGCGCGCCAATTATCCCGGTAGGGCTTACGGGCACAGCGGATATGGGTGAGGCTTTTAAAAAGCTACGTAAGATGGATGTAAGCATCCAATTTGGCGAGCCTTTTTTCATCCCAGAACGCTATGAGGACGAACACAATCGCGATTATGTGCAACGTGCCACAGATGAAATCATGTGTCGAATTGCCATGCTCATCCCAAAAGAGAATCGTGGCTTTTACGCGGATCATCCGCGACTGAAGACTTTGCTCGCTGAAGCGAAGTCACATAACCCTGTAGCTTAAGTTAAGGAGGCTATATGATACCGATTCGTGATGAAATAAAGGCCAAACGCGTCCCTTATGTCAATTACGCACTGATTGCCATAAACGTGATGGTGTTTTTGTTCATGTTCTTTAACCCGGCAAAAACGGAGCAAGTGGTCATGCAACACGCCTTGATCCCCAGTCAGGTGACTCAGGGCTTTAGCATTGGCGTGCTCAAGAACTTTATCAGTGCCATGTTTATGCATGCCGGCTGGATGCATTTGCTCAGCAATATGCTCTACCTTTGGATTTTTGGCGATAACATCGAGGATCGTTTAGGGCATGTGGGTTATCTGTTGTTTTACATCGGTGCAGGTATCTTTGCCAGCATTCTACATATCCTCTTTAATCCAGGCTCGACTATTCCCTCTTTGGGAGCCTCTGGGGCGATTGCGGGTGTATTAGGTGCCTATTTGGTCTTTTACCCACAATCCAGGGTGTATACCTTCATCCCCTTTGGCTTCTTTATGCGCTTGCGACCCTTGCCGGCAATTTTGGTTTTGGGTTTGTGGTTTGTTTTGCAACTCTTTAGTGGGTTTGGCTCGGTGCTGCGCGGTGGACAAGGCGGAGGTGTGGCGTATTGGGCGCACATCGGTGGCTTTGTCTTTGGCTTAGCACTGGCTTATTTGCTCAAGGGAAAGGTAAAAGGTCCGGTTCCCGCCCCACCTCAGTGGCGTTAGTCTAGGATATAAATACAAAAAACGCTCGGTATGCACCGAGCGTTTTGCTTTCTGAGATTAAAAAGCTTAGTAATGAATGATGGTGTCGCGGACCTGACCCCATTTGAGTGCGTCACGAATGCCCTCTTCAATGGGCAGTTCTGCTTTCCAGCCCAAAAGTGCTTCAGCGCGATCAGCATTGGCAAAGGCGCCAGCCACATCGCCTGGTCTGGGTGGCTTAATCGCCACAGGCACTTTTTGACCAAAGACCTTTTCAAAAGCGGCGACAAATTCCTTTACCGTCACACCGTTTCCGCTGCCCAGGTTAATCACCGTGTAGGGCAAGCCTTCTTCGGAGCCTTCGCTGATTGCTTTGTCGAAATTCTCTACCGCTTTGAGATGGGCTTGGGCTAAATCCCAAACGTGGATATAGTCCCGGAGTCCAGAGCCATCCCGCGTTGGCCAGTCCACGCCGGTCAAGTTGAAGACTTCTTCATGTCCCATGGCTACCGAAACCAATTTGCCAATTAAATGGCTGGGGAATTGGATGTGCAAACCAGTACGCATTTTGGGGTCCGCACCGATGGGGTTGAAATAGCGTAAAGCAATGGCATTGAGACCATAAGCGTGACAAAAGTCCTTGAGCACCATTTCCATCATATATTTTGTGCGCGAGTAAGGGCTGAGCGGTAAAAGTGGCGAATCTTCGCGCACCATAAAACCTGGAACAACGTCATAAATCGCCGCGGATGAGCTGAAGACCACGCGTTTGTAGCCCAGTTCGCTCAATTGCTTAAAAAAGTCCATGGATTTGACGACGTTTTCCTGGTAATAGGCGTAAGGTTTGGCAACTGATTCGGGTACAACGATCAAAGCTGCGCAGTGGATCGTCGCGTAAATATCGGGATGGTCGCTAAAAATTTGGCGCACAGCTTCCTTGTCCGCAATATCGGCATGGTAAAAAGTGTGCAATTTGGCAAATTCTTCACGCCCGGTAATCAACGAGTCGAGCAAAATAGGGGTATGCCCAGCATCCACCAAAGCGGAAGCAATAGTGCTTCCTATATAACCTGCTCCACCAGTAATCAAAATTTTCATAAACAAACCCTCTTCGTTAAGATCTTATTCGTCCGTTTTGCTATTATTGTAAACCATTGGGTCTTTTGCGGTGACTTCTCGGACGCTCAAAAGAATAAGCATGCCAACCACCAGGAAGAGCAGAATTGAGCCGATGCCCCAATATTGCCCGGCATGTTCGGCGAGGACGGCGTCCCATCCTTTATTCAGGTAGAAGTTGTTCATTCGGAAAGCCAGCGTGGCATAAACCAAAGGCCCCAGAAAGGTAGAGGTTCTGCCGGCGACAGATAAGAAGCCGTAAAATTCGGTCATTTTGTCAGGGGGTGCCAGTTGGCTGACCATTGTGCGGCTGATGGCTTGTGCGCCGCTGAGTGAAAAGCCTGCAAAACCACCCACAATGAAGAATGCAATGCGGCTATCCCCGATGAAGAAGAGTGTAACGAGTGAAAGAATCAAAATAATCAAAGAATAGAGCACTGCGCGTTTGCTGCTAATTCGGTCCGCGATGCGCCCAAAAGCCAGGGCACCCAGGGCACCGGTAATGTGAATGATGATTACAAAAATGAGCAGCTCAATTTGCCCCAATCCGAAGAGCGTGCCACCAATGATGGCAGCGAAATCCATGAGCATCATGATACCGTCGTTGTAAATCAAAAAGGCAAGCATGTAGCGCAAGAATTCTTTGTAATGTCGGATTTCTTTAAAGGTATCAGCCAGTTTTTTGAATGCGTCTTTGATGAGCGTGCCAAAGGGGATTTGTTTGCTGGTGGCATGTTTTTCTTTGACATATAGAAAAGTGGGAATGGAAGATACCAAAAAGACCAAAGCCGTAATCAAAAAGGCGTAGGTTGGCTTGAAAGTCTCAATAAGTTGCATGGGGACCAGAACAATCACCAAGGTTGCAATCCCACCCAACATACCAATCGCCCAGCCTTTTCCCGAGATGTTACCGACGGTTTCGGGTGTAGATACATCGACCAGGAGCGCGTCGTAAAAGACCTGTGCGCCACGGTAGCCAATTTCGGCGAGGATGAAAAACACCATTGCCATAACCACATCCCCAGGTCCGACAAAGAAAAGCAAAGCGGTGAAGACAATTGAAATGGCAGTGAAAAAACCTAAAAAGAGTTTTTTAGAGCGTGACACGTCTGCGATGGCGCCTAAAATAGGCGAGAGCACGGCCACGATTATGGCTGCAGCACCAACCGCAATGCCCCAAAGGCGGGTGCCTTCTGCACCACCAACGACAACATCCTTGAAGTAAACTGAAAAAACAGCCAATAAAATGATGGCCGCGTAGGCTGAGTTGCCAAAGTCATAGTAATACCAGGCATGCCTCGCGCGTTTTACTTCTTTTGATTCTTTTTCAATGAGTGGGGTTTTTTCCATGGCTTGTTCCTATTCCGATTTCGATTCTTATAGCTAATAACCAACCACGTGACGCAAAGTTTCAGCATCAACGCATCGATTGTATCAAAATCCGACTATAAATGTAAAAGAGGTTGTCAATCATTGACAACCTCTTGTGTAAGTTATTAAGCTAAAAACTTAATATGATGCGCTAGGCTTTGTGTGCCAAAAGCACTTCTTTTTGGTGTTGTTTGTGAGCCATGGCTTTCATGACCTCAGCCACAATGGAGGGGATGAAGATGAGGGGCAACATAATCAGCCAGTGGTTCCACATCAAAGGTTGGGTGTTGAAAGGTGCATGGAAGACGGGAATGTAAACGACAGCCAACACCAAAAGTGTTGAGAATAGCACCGCCAGGTTCATGTTCTTGTTGCTGAAGATGCCAATCTTTTTTAGAGGATAGTACTCTGAGCGCGCGGTGTAGGCTCGGATTAGCTCGCTGAGCGAAAGGGTCACAAAGGCCATGGTTTCTGCCAGGTCCAGGTTAGCAACCACACCGAAGGGTTTGAAACCGTAATAACCGATTGCGAAAGCCAAAAGCGTAGCACTGGTGATGGCGATGGTTTGGGCGATAATACCCCGCACCATATACTTGTTGATAATCGGTTCGTCTGACGGCCTTGGCGGATGGAGCATGATATCCGGGTCACCTTTCTCAGAGCCGAGTGCCAGCGCAGGCGCGCCATCCGTCACCAGGTTGAGCCACAGGAGTTGCACGGGCGTCAGCGGTGAAGGCCAGCCAACTAAAACCGCAATGAAGATGATCATGATCTCGGCGATATTACATGAGACCAGATAGTAAACGAACTTGCGGATATTGCTGTAGATGACACGACCTTGCTCAATCGCGGAAACGATCGAGGCGTAGTTGTCATCGGTCAGCACCATATCGGCGGTTTCTTTGGCGACGTCGGTACCTGTAATACCCATTGCCACGCCAATATCGGCCATCTTGATGGCTGGCGCGTCGTTCACGCCGTCGCCGGTCATTGCCACAACTTCGCCATTCTTGCGCAAGGCATCCACGATGCGCATCTTATGCTCAGGGCTCACACGCGCATAAACGTCGGTGATTTTGACGACTTCGACCATTTCTTCATCATTGATTTTGTCTAAATCGGCACCTGTAAGCACTTGATGACCAGGTTGCAAAAGCCCAATATCATCCGCGATGGCGCGGGCTGTGTTGGGGTAGTCGCCGGTAATCATCACGGAGCGGACGCCGGCAGTTTGTGCTTCGGCCAGTGCGGGTTTGACTTCTGGGCGTGAGGGGTCAATCATACCGATCAAACCAACAAAGATGAGTTCGTTTTCCAGGTGATGGGCTTCTGCCGTATCGGGAATATCGGGTACTGGGCGATAAGCCACACCCAAAACGCGCAATGCCTGATTGGTCATCGCTTCGTTGGCGGCTAAAACCTGTTGTCGCATCTCGTCGGTCATGGGGATGGGTTTATTAGCGTAATCGCCTAAGTAGGTACACAAACCTAAAACCACATCGGGCGCGCCTTTGACGGCGATGGTGTGCCAGTTGGTCTTTTCGTCAGCGTAGTAAGGTGAAATATCGCCACCACCGGGGTTGACGATTTCGTGAACCGTGACCATGCGCTTGCGCGTGGAGTCGAAGGGGATTTCTTGTTCGCGTGGGTATTTGGCGTTGAGCTCATGGGTCACTGCACCAGCTTTAACAGCAGCAACAAGGATGGAACCCTCAGTTGGGTCGCCAACCATGCGGTAAGTCGCTTTACCGTCAACTTCGCCCACCGGTTCGAGGATAGCGTCGTTGTTGAGTGTGCCAACCCAAAGCGCGGTGTTGGCAGCGGGTAACGTGGTGAGGTCTATTTGCTCGCCATCTACATAAAAATCACCCACTGGGTCATAGCCAGTTCCGGTGATGTCTACAAACTTACCATCAACCCAAAGCTTGGTGACGGTCATTTGGTTTTGGGTCAGCGTACCGGTTTTATCAGTACAAATCGTGGTAACCGAGCCGAGGGTCTCAACGGAGCTGAGACGGCGGATGAGCGCGTGGCGGTTGACCATTTCGCGCATGCCACCTGCCAGGCTGATGGTAACCACGGCGGGTAAACCTTCAGGCACGGCGGCGATAGCCAGAGAAACCGCAACCATGAACAGTTTGATCATCTCATGCCAAAAGGCAGAGGAACCAAGTTCAATATCATGTTGGAAAATGACACGCGCTACAGAAACCAGGAAAACCAACACACAAATGATGATGGCCGCGATGCCCAGTGTCTTTCCCAGTTGGTCAAGCCGCTTTTGAAGAGGGGTTTCTTCATCTTCAACCATTTGCAGCATGGTGGCGATTAAGCCCAATTGGGTGCGCATGCCTGTGCCAGTGACCACGCCCTTGCCACGTCCATAGGTGACGGTGGTACCCATAAAGGCTGAGTTGTCACGGTCGCCAATGGGGATATCGGCTTCCAATCGGGCTTCGGCAGTCTTTTTGGCGGGCACGCTTTCACCGGTGAGCGAAGCTTCTTCAATACTCAGGTTGACGGCTTCGAGCAGGCGAATATCCGCGGGGATAAAGTTACCGGCTTCGATGAAAACAATATCACCGGGCACCAGTTGTGGTGCAGGCACGGTTTGACGATGGCCATCGCGCAGCACTTGGGCTTCTGGCGAGGCCATCTTCTTGAGTGCGGCCAAAGAAGCTTCAGCGCGGGACTCTTGCACCATACCCATAATAGCGTTGAGAATGACGATGGCTAAAATGGCAATGGTTTCAGTGGGGAAAGATTTCTCGATAATTGCGGTGATGCCAGAGATGACCGCCGCACCCAGGAGCAGCCAAATCACAAAACTGTTGATTTGTGCCCAAAGGCGTTGCCAAAAGGTAGTACGCTCGCGCTCTTGAAGCTCGTTAGGCCCAAATTGCTCTAAACGTTCTGCAACCTCTTCACTGCTGAGGCCGAATTCCTCTGGCACTTCAAGTTCTTCAAGGACCTCATCAGAGTCCAAGGCGTGCCATACGAGGTTGTAAGAATCTTGGTTGTTTATATCATTGCGTTTGTTTTCAGACATAAGTTGATAATCCTCTCTTTGTTCGAGTAAGGTTTTTTTTATTATATGCCAAATATAAAAGGAAATGGAAAACTCGATTCGTCCATTGTGTAAAATCGCAACATTAATTTTTTTTAATAGCTAGAATGGAATTAATACAGCTATAAAAACACATAAAAAGGAGTATCCATGAAAGTTTTTAAGAAGTTATCCATTCTACTCGTGCTACTTATGCTTTTGGGATTAGTTGGCGCACAGTCTCCAGCCCAAGTTACAGCACAACCTCCCCAAAAGATTGTTGTATTTGAATTGTTCACGAGTGATGGCTGAGGTGCTTGTACATCTGCCGGTCTGGCAGTTGACCAACTCGCCGATGATTACAGTGACAAACCCGTTTTCTTTGTTGAATGGGGCACGAACTATAACCCAAACAATCGATACTCGCTTCTTTATGAAAGTGGCGGTGGACGCTATATCCCTGAAATGATGGTTGACTCATCCCGTATCTGGAAAACAGGCGTTACCTATGAATCCGCAAAGTCATATACGGATGACGCACTTGCCCGTCCCGCCAAAGGCGTTTTGGATGGTAGTGTTTCGATTACCGGAAGAATTGCTACCTTGACCGTCAGCGTGACCAACAACAGCGGTATAACCTTAAACGCAGCCAATAAAGCTGCGGTACATGGCATCGTTTTTGAAAACGCCAAGGTTCATAAGACCCATCGTGTTGGCCGCCAATCTGCGAAAGTTAACATCTCAGATTTGCCTAATGGTCAGACGCAAACCTTTACGCTCACTTTGGATCTGTCCACCGTGAGCAATATGAAGAACATTACTTTTGTCGCCTTGGTTGACTATAAGGCTGCTACAAAGACGGGTGGTCTTTATGATCAAATTCAAGCCATTTAATTAGGATCCCAATTCACCGTCAGCCCATCAAACCTTGAGTTTGATTTTAATACGATTGACGAAGTCCCCAACGGCGAATTGAACATCTCAGGTACAGAAGGTCAAACCTGGACAGCGACTACCAACCAACAATGGCTCCTTCTCAATTCTGCTTCAGGCAATATTAATACAACACTATCCTTCACCTTTGACGTCACAAAAATGGTCTTTGGAACCCAAAGTGCCATGATAACGGTAAAGGATGGCGCTAACTTGTTTGAACGCAAAGTCAATGTGATCGTAAAGTATTCAGAATTTGTGCCGCCAGAGTTTTCAGTTTTCCCGAACGCCATAACGCGCACGATTAAGGATACTGACGAAACGGTCCAGCCCAGCAATGTTCGCGTCTTGGGTGATGCTGGCCAGACATGGACCGCCGTTGCGGATAAAGACTTTTTGGATATCTCTCCCGAATCTGGCGATGTTGGCTCACCCTTCTCGGTTGCCTTTGACAGGTCAAAACTGCAAGAAGGCTTAAATGAAGCCACAATCACGGTCAAAGATGGTGCTGGCCATCATGAAATTACTGTTCCAGTACAGATTACTTACATTAAAGAAGGTGGAGAAGATCCTCAGCCTGAGGGGCTTTACTTCCCGCTTGTCTTTGTTAAGTAGATGAGGTGAAAAGATGAATAAATCAAGCAATATGTTTTTGAGAGATACAAAGCTTGATTTATTCATTTACAGAAGAAAGAAAGGAATTTAGAACACCGAATGAATACAAAAGTATCCCTCTTCCTTGTTATTGCCATGCTCTTAAGTCTTGTAGGCATGGCCACGCCCCAGCCAGCTTTGGCTCAAAACCCGACTAAATTTGCTGTCTTTGAGTTTTTCTCAAGCGACAGCTGCCCAGCTTGTGGAGAAGCGGGTATCGCGTTGGACCAATTAGCTGACGATTACAGCAACCGACCTGTCGCTTTTATTGAGTTTGGTAGCTTTTTTCAACCAGAGAACCGTAAAGGAATCTTGAAAGAAAGTGGCGGTGGCAATTATTATCCTGAAGTCATGGTAGACAGTTCCCATGAATGGGATGTGGGCATGACTTACGCGAGCGCGAAAGGCTATGTCGATCGCTCTATGGCACGTCCGGCCGGCGCGGACATTCAAGCCGTTTATTCCAGAAGTGGTGGAACCGTTCGTGTTATGGCAACCGTGAGCAACATGAGTGGCTTAACGCTTTCGAGCGCCAACAAGGCTGCAGTTCATGTCATAGTCTATGAAGAAGCAAATATCCACAAAACTGGCCGGGTTGGTCGTGCGAGCACCAAGACTAATATCGGTTTTCTCCAAAATGGTCACACCGATACTTACATTATTGATTTGGTTGTGAATAGCGTGACCGATTGGTCGAAGGCACATGTCATCGTTTTGGTTGATTACAAACCAGAAGCATCTAAGAAAACCGGCGTTTACGATCAGTTGCAAGCCGCAGTGGCTAGCCCGGGCACCGTGACACCTCCAACAACTTTTAGTGTCAATCCTGAAAGATTTAATTTCACGCTTAGCGACCAGGACACAACATTGCCCACAGGCAGGACAACGGTTACCTTGCCCGAGGGAAACACCTGGACGGCTGAAACAGACGTAGATTGGCTCGAAATTGATACGACTTCGGGCTCGACAGGTGGTCGCATTGGCTTTACAGTGACCAGCAAAGAGCAGTTTAAAGAAGGCATGAATTACGGTTACGTGATTGTGACCGAATCTGGCTCCGGACGCCAACGTGGCGCTTTGGTGGCGATTAACTATGGTGTGACCCCACCGACCGAGTTCAATGTCACACCTGAAACCATTACTCATACGATTGACCAGGATGATCCCCCAGGACCACAATATGGTGTGAACATCACCGGTGATGAGGGACAGGTTTGGCGTGCCTCAACCGAGCAAGCCTGGATCAAGCTAAGCACTCGATCAGGACTTGTTCCTGGTGATTTCAAAGTAACCTTTGATCGCACTAAGTTGGTCAACGGATTGAACGAAGGCGAAATTATCGTTCGCGATAGCGGTGGCTTTCACGAGAAAGTGATTACTGTTTCTATCACCTATACCGGTGAAGAGGTAGAACCACCCGAATTGGACAAGCTCATTTACATTCCTCTCCTTCACAAAAAATAGGAAATGTAGAAAAACGACTCAAACCAAAAGCCCGTTGTGAAACGGGTTTTTGGTTTAATTAAGGTATGATTTGGCAGTGTGTTTAGTGGGGGTACTGGGTGGGCTTCTCAGGGGGCATGTTTTACATACGAGTTACAGCCCAAAAAGCGTTTGAGATGTTAGAATGTAATGTGTGTGTTCAATTTTAACAATTTAAAGGAGTGTTGATGAAGATTTTCAAGAAACTATCTGTATTGCTCGTGCTCGCCATGCTCTTGGGCTTGGTTGGAGCCGCTGCGCCCCAGAAAGTTGAAGCGCAAAACCCCACCAAATTTTCTGTGCTCGAATTCATCTCGAGTGATACCTGACCTTATTGTGGACCAGCCGGTCAGGCTCTGGATCAATTAGCAAACGACTACAGCGCGCAACCTGTAGCTATTGTCGAATACGGAAGCAGTTTCCGTCCATCAAGCCGCACAGCCATCTTAAAAGAGAACGGTGGCGGGGTCTATGTTCCCGAAATGATGATCGATAGTGGTCATGAGTGGCAAACGGGTGTTGACTACAACAGCGCTAAAGGATTAGTGGATCGCTCTATGGCACGCAACGCTGGCGCGAATGTTGTGGCAGTATACGAACGTACCGGTAACTCTGTTCAGTTTATGGTGACTGTCACCAACTCCAGTGGTGTTACGCTTTCAAAAAGCAATAAGGCAGCTGTTCACGCTGTTATTTATGAAGATAAGCCTGGTGTCCATAAGACTGCACGCATCGCTCGTGCTGGTGGCAAAGTAGATATCAGTTATTTACAAAATGGTCGTACCGAATCCTTTGTTTTCACCGTAAATGTAAATGCGATGACAGATTGGACGAAAGCCCATTACATCGTGATGGTTGACTATAAACCTGAAGCTACAAAGGATGCGGGCGTTTATGACCAACTTCAGGCAGCGATAGCTGTTCCTGGTACGGTCACACCGCCAACCCTTTTTAAACTCGACCCGGAAAGCTTTAGCTTCTCACTCTATGACCGCGCAACGGAGTTGCCCACCGGTGAAATGACCGTTACTTTGCCAACAGACAAAACCTGGACAGCCTCAACTGATGTTCAATGGCTTTCTGTTGAACAGGAATCAGGTGGCAACGGCGATAAAATCAATTTTGAAGTTACGACCAAAGAACACTTTGCATATGGCAAAAACTATGGAATGGTCATATTAACCGAATCGGGCAGTGGACGACAACGTGCTGCCATAATTGAAGTTGATTACCTCAAAACACCAGTGCCTGTTTTCAAGGTTTTGCCTGTTTCCATCACTCGCACAATCAAGCAAAATGATCCTCCAGGACCACAAGCAGCTCTGCGCATTTCTGGTGATGAACCTCAAACATGGAATGCCACCGCTGACAAGGATTGGATCGTCTTAGCTGAAACCTCAGGTAATGTGCCAGCAACATTGGTTGTAACCTTTGACCGCAGTAAACTTACTGAAGGTTTGAATGAAGGCATAATTACCATACGTGATGGCGATGACTTCCATGAGATTGAAGTTCCTGTGAAAATTACGTATATCGTAGAAGGTGGCGAAGATCCCGTTCTTGATAAAGTTATCTACTTCCCGCTTATCTACATATTCGATGCAGAATAGAACGAAAATATAAAATAATTGACAAGTGCCCGTCTAGTTACGGGCACTTCGTTTTTAAGGATAGCTTGTAAAACTTGAATGGTCATAATGCAGGTGTCATATTGAAGGTGCTCAAAAGAGTTATAATCAAAAAATGAAAAAGTTCGGTTTTTTAAAGGGCGCCGTTCTGTTTATCACGCTCATGGCTTTTGTAATGAGTGCTTGTAGTCCGCGTTTGGACATTGCGCCTATCCTAGGCCCAGCGCCTAGCCATACCGCCACACGCATACCCAGTGAGACGCCGACCTTTCTGCCCAGCCCAAGCCATACTGCAAGTCCAAGCCCATCCCCAACCCTCACCGCCACTCCTGAACCCGTGACCTTTAAGCTTGGTCCAAACGATGATATGTTTAGCGTCGCGCTATATTTTGGAGTGAGCCTCGATGCGCTTAAAACTGCCAATCCGGAGCATAACCCCAATGCGCTTAGAGTTGGCTCTGAGTTAATTATTCCTATTACCCCAAGCCCGGTCACGGCCAGCCAAACACCAAGCCCGACACCAGAAGGAAAAGGCGATTCAACGTTCACAGAAACCCTAAACCCAAAAAATGAAGATGAGGCATACCCTACCTATTGTTATCGGGATGCTCTTGCAGGTGTTTATTGTTTCTCGGTGATTGAAAATGATACCAATCATGCCTTGGAGAATGTCAGTCTCTTGGTAACCCTCACCGATGAAAACGGGAAAAGCGCGCAGGCCATTGCCACACCTTTGCTCAATGTGGTTCCGCCACACAGCAACCTTCCCGCAGCCAGTTACTTTCCTCCTGAATGGGGTGAAGACTTAAATGTCAATGCCGAGCTTGATTTTGAATTGCCCTATGCCGAAGCCGAATCGCGGTATCTAATAAGCAGAATAAGCGATCAAACCACTACAATGCTTCTTAACGATCAGGCCGCTGAAATCAGTGGCACGGTTGTTTTTGAAAATAAGAAGGCTAATTTTATGGCGCTCAATGTTTTGGCTGTGGCCTGGGACGAAAACAACCACGTTTTGGGCATGCGTCGTTGGTCTCAGATAGATGGTGGTAGTACCAGTAGCGATGTCCCCTTTAATTTTAGAGTATATTCCATGGCTGGACCTATTGCACGTGTGGAAACTTATGTTGAAGCGCTCAAGGTCCCAGTCCAGCTTACACCAACCCCATTAAGCCCTTAGGAGAAAAATGCTTAATCAATTACATTCATCAGAACTTTTCCCAGAAATTCCCAACAGAACCTATATCATGGGCATTATGAACCTGACACCAGATAGCTTTTCGGGGGATGGCTTGATGACTGGCGGAGATTATGTTGAGGCGGCCTTGGCACAGGCAGAACGTTTTCTTGAAGACGGTGTGGATGTGCTTGATTTTGGCGGTGAATCGACGCGACCAGGCCACACGCCAATCACCAGTGAGCAGGAACTCGAGCGATTGTTGCCGGTCATTCGGCGACTGCGCCAGGAATTCCCAGAAGCTTTAATTTCAGTGGATACGTACCGCGCCCGAACAGCTCAAGCGGTGTTGGATGAAGGCGTGCATATTATTAATGATATCTGGGGTTTCAAACATGATGAAACCATGGCTGATGTGGTTGCAAAAGCTGGTGCAACTGCTATTTTGATGCACAATCGCCGTGCAGGCCATGTTGAAACCCATGGCGAGCTGGGCGGATATATCGAAGAAGTGCGCTATGATGACTTGTTCGAAGACATAAAACAAGATTTGCGCGAATCGATTGCCTTAGCGAAAGCTGCTGGCATGCCTGACGAGCACATCATTTTAGACCCAGGTATCGGCTTTGCCAAAACCATCCCTCAAAACCTTTATCTTTTGCGGCATTTAGACGTGTTGAATGACTTGGGCTATCCCATTCTCTTAGGTGTCTCGCGCAAAGGCTCGATTGGTCACACGCTCAAACTACCCCGTGATCAACGCCTGGAAGGTAGCCTGGCAGCTGCCGCTTATGGCATCTTGCATGGTGCGCATATTGTACGCGTGCATGACGTCAAAGAAACCGTACGTTTAGCACGGATGCTGGATGCGATTCGTTTGGCAGAAGAGGAAGCCTGCTAATAAAAAGGTGCTAAACCTCGCCACCATGCACATGGCTGATGATTTCTTCGGCTAATTTAGCCAGTTCTTCGCGGTCGACTGCTTTTTTGTGGTCCTGCTTCCAGTAGAGATCCAAGAGCTCAAGTGGACTGAGGCTGCTTGTTTCCTGTTCACCAGGTAAACGTGAGCGTGCCATCGAGCTAGGCACTTTCACCAGTTTAAACTCAAAAGCATCTTTGGCATAATCACGGATACGAGCTTCGTCTATTAAGGTTTCATACTCCCGTGGGTAATACAGGGTCAGCCGCAGGATAGACTCTTTTATTTCTTCAGGTGTGGGGAGAGCAGCAATGATGCGCTCATTGACCATAAAGTTTTCGTCAATCACATGCTGACGGTCGATGAACGGCCGGACGGCTAATTTGTGGAAAGTGTAGTCTGTGTGACCTTTAGACACCTCGGCGATGACAAAACCTTTGTCTTCACCCAATTCGCCAAAATCGACGCGCTCAATCGAGCCGGCATAAACCACAGGCGGCTGACTGCCTTCATTGAGATCCTGAAAGCGGTGGATGTGTCCCAGAGCGACGTAATCAAAATCCTTGCGTTTAACAAAACCGGGGGGCAAAACCACATCTTTGCCGATTTTGATGTTTTGCTCATAGCCGAATTTCGCGCCAAAAATAGAGGCATGAGCGGTGAGGATGGTGGGCAGATTGGAGTCAAGGTTATCAATAGCTAAATCCAGCCAATGCCCTAACCTTTTTTCCAGTTCCATAACGACATCATTGTCAAAATCTTCTCTGTATTGTAGCATCGCCTTAACTGAATGACGGGTAAGCCAGGGAATGGCAATGATTTGCACAGGCACATCATTGAGTTGCCCGGGTTTTAAAAAACTGGGTGAACTGACGACGTGGATGTAATCTGGGTCAAGCGTTTCATATTCTTGTAAGGCGTGTGCGCGCAGTTGAGACGGCGAAAAATCATGGTTGCCGGTAATGAGCAACACTGGAATTTTGGCGCGCGCCAGACGCATCATGCGACGCCCCCATTCCCGCTGATAAGTTGGGGCGGGAGAACGGTCCTTATAGGCATCACCGGCAAAAAGGACCAGATCCACCTTTTCCTCAATCGCCGCATCCACGATTTGATCCATAGATTTGAGGAAATCCACGACCCGCATGTGCAAGCCGGTTTCAGGGTCATGCTGACCGTAATTGCTCATGTCAATGTGCGCGTCTGCAAAATGTAATATTTTAACCATGTCGCTATTATACTTGTATGCGACTCAATTATTGCTTGAAACTGTGCTTTTCAAGCGATGCTTGATAGGTTTTCTGGGTGGAATGCTTTACCATCTGAGTAAACCAAAAACAGGAGATAAAAATGTTTGACACAAGAAAAACAGGCGCAAAAATCATGCAATTGCGCAAAGAAAAAGACATGACCCAAATGGAACTCGCCGATTTGATGCAGGTAAGCTATCAGGCGGTGAGCAATTGGGAACGCGGTAACAGCATGCCCGATATCTCAAAATTAGCCGACTTGGCACGTGTGCTGGATGTGAGCATTGAAGAGTTGCTTGATTCGAGTGAACAAGCTCAAACCGTGCGTCGGGCTATGCAGGATGATGAGACACTTAGCCTGAAAGAAATTGTTGAAGTTGCCCCGATTTTAAAACCTACCAAGCTTGAGCAGACCCTTAAAAAAGCACCCTTGGAAGGGCTGAAAGCCAAAGATTTGATCGTGTTGGCGCCTTTTTTGAGCAACGATAAGCTTTTGGAGCTCCTTGAAGCCTGTGATTTAGACGATCCGGACGAATTTTTACCACTTGCTGCTTTTTTAGATTCCGCACAAATTCGAAGATTATTGGTGCGAAACGGCGAATTGCATGAGCATTTGGATGATGTGATTAAGTTTGCGCCTTTCCTTGAAAGAGACTTTCTCTTTGAGATCGCGAGGAATGTAATCCAAGATGATGACGATCCTGGATTGTTGGCGCCATTGGCACCCTTTTTAAATTCAAATGATCTAATGGCTCTTATCGAAGAAGCAGAATCTGAAAATGTGAATGACATCTTGCCCCTTGCTCCGTTTTTGAGCAGTGAAAACCTGGTTGCCATTTTGGCGAAAATGGATTTTCATCCACAGAACATCAAACAACTTATTAAGTTGGTGCCTTTTATGAGTGAAGAAAACCTAAATGAATTGGCTAACCAAATCACCAAGTCTGGAAAAAGCGACCAGGACAAATAAAAGCCGAATCATTCACAAAGCAAGAACTCTTTAGGAAATAAAAAAGCGTGCCTCATATACGAGGCACGCTTTTTGCTTATTGAATAAACAGATTGTTTTTCGATTGGTCGATTAATAGCCGTAGGTGTTGTAGCTTTCTGTCATTGCGATCACCGACTTGAAGAGGCGATCGTAATAGATGAAGGGGCCGACAATAATGATGCCGCCCAAAACGAACCATAGCCAGAAAGTCGTGCTACTGAAATCGCTGGTGATGTTGCGGCGGTTGAGCTCATTTCCGACACGATCAGAAAATTGATGGAACCAAACTAAGGGATAAACACCAAAGGTGACGATTCCCAAGAGCATCGCACCAAAGTAGTTCATGGTTTTCTTCCCATCGTATGGGCTGGCAATTGTATTGACATTGTCAACTACGCGAGACATAACGATAATGCCATAAATGCCAAAAGTGATAAAGGAGAGTAAGATAAATTTGCCCAGGCTGAAGTCAGTTCTTAGCTGAGGTCTTTGTGCGACTTGTCCTTGATAGGACGGATACTGTGGGTTGGGTTGTTGGTATGACATAAAATCCTCCTGATATTATTCCTTTGATATTATCATAAATTCGCCCAAAAAAACGAAAATGAATAGAAAGTTTTGGTTAAATAAAGAAAAACGTGCCCATTTGGGCACGTTTATCATTTACATTAGCCTGTCAGCTTAAGAGCGTTTTATCGCGCGCCAGATGAGCAGGATAATCACCGCGCCTAAGAGGGCGAAGAGCAATTGGATAATTAATCCGCCACCAATCTTGAGCAGCACAGCAATCCAGCCACCCACGAAACCACCGATGATACCAACGATGATTGCGCCAATAAAACCAACTTTGACACCGGGGACGATCATATCAGCCAGGATACCAATAACGGCACCGACCAAGATTGCCCATAACCAGTTCATTCCTTCGTAAAAAGCCATTTTATTTCTCCTTTGTTTTGTTAAAAATGGTTTATGTTTAAGCTCTCAATTAATTAATGAGAAGCAACCTTTAAAACCCTAAAAGTTACAAAAGGTTTCAAATTCTTTGCCAAATTCGCAAAATTCATTAAAAAGTCGCTTAAAAGGCATTTATTTGCTTAATAAGTATGCCAAAAGCCATTTTCCTGTGGCGATTAAGGCATCTTTATGGGTGCGTTCGTAATGATGTGAACTGTCTACCCCAGGACCAATCAAGGCCACGGCCGCGGAGCCACCAGCAGACCAATAGGCAGAAGCGTCTGAACCGTAATTGACGTAGATATCGACTTTGTGGGGAATCTCATGCGCCTCAGCCAAATCACGAAGCTTATTCGAAAAGTCGTGGTGATAGGGGAAGCCACCATCTTTGACACAAATGGAGGCATGGAACTCATCCGAAGCCTGTCCGTCGCCGATGGCTGCCATATCAATCGCGATAAATTCCTCAAGTGTGGCAGGTAAATCACTGCGTCCACCCATGCCCACTTCTTCATAATTGCTAAAGAGCACGCAAAAGTCTTCGGCTGGTTTTTGATTAGCGTCATGGAAAGCTTTGATGACGGCCATAATCACCGCAACCGCGGCTTTGTCATCAAGGTGACGGCTCTTGATAAAACCATCATGCTGTTCAACGCGTGGGTCAAAAGAGACAAAATCACCAACTTCGATGCCCAATTCGCGCACCTCTTCGGGCTTGCTCACACGGACATCAAGACGAACTTCCATGCTTTCTGCGTTGCGTTTGTCGTCGCGCACGGTATTGTAGACGTGCACCGAGGCTTTGTTTGGCAACAGGCTACCGCGCACGGTACCCTTGTGGCGTGTGTGTACCAAGAGGTTTGCGCCCTCCACGCTACCCCAGGCAAAGCCACCTATACCGGTAAGGGTTAGTCTGCCACTGCCTTTGATTTCTTTAACCATGGCGCCGAGTGTGTCCACATGCGCGGTTAAAGCGCGTTTTATTTCTTTTCCAGATTTCTCACCCGGTACGGTGACGAGCAAACAGCCTTTTTTGGTGCGTTCTGCTTTAACTTCCGGGTAAGCTTTTAAGGCTTCTTCCAAAAAGCTGATCGCCGCGTCGGTGTAGCCGGTTGGGCTGGGAATGTTGAGCAGGTCAACTAAAAAATTTTCGAGATAGTCATAATCGATGGGGGGTAAAGTAGGTTTGGATGTCATAGTAAGTCCTCGTTATATTCATAAGCTGCCAATTTTTGGCGCCATTCTTTGGGGACGCGCACGGTTTTTTGAGCGGCAGTATCGTAACACACGCCAATTACTTCGCCACGCGCGTACATTTTGTCATTATCTGGGTTTTTGAGAACAAAGGCAAAAGAGATACTTTTGTTGCCGATATGCGTTGTTTTAACACAAACACGCACAATGTCGTGATGCTCGATGGAATTGAGATAGTCGACTTTTAATGAGGCAATCATCATACCAAAGCCACCCGGCCGGATATCGCCATCCCAAATGCCGGTTTCTTGGTAATAATTGATGCGCACTGCTTCGCCCATTTCAAGGAAAGCGAGGTTGTTGACGTGGAGCTGGGTGTCCAGGTCACTATAGCGCGGTTTGATGTCTTCGTAATACTTAAAATCTTGCCAAAGGGGGTTGATTGTTGATGTCATGGTGTCCTCACTAAGATTATAGCTTTCTTCCCGTTCTTTTCAAGAATCCCTTTCAAAAAAGCCGCCAAAACCAACGGTTATCCGTTACAATTAGGGTATGAGCGAGCATCCTCTGGCCAATTGGCTCGATCAGACCATCCACGGTGATTGTCTCGAAGTGCTCCAGTCTTTACCTGCCGAATCGGTAGACCTCGTTTTCGCAGACCCACCGTACAACCTGCAACTTCAGGGCGAACTTTTGCGCCCTAATCTCAGCCGCGTACAAGGCGTGGATGAAGATTGGGATAAGTTTGAAAATCTCAAGGCTTATGATGAATTTACGGAAGCCTGGCTGAGCGCCTGTCGTCGCGTGCTCAAGCCGACTGGCACGCTGTGGGTGATTGGCTCTTACCATAACATTTACCGTGTTGGGAGCATTTTACAGGATTTGGGCTATTGGATTTTGAATGATGTTGTTTGGGTTAAGAGCAACCCCATGCCCAATTTCCGTGGCGTGCGTTTTACCAATGCGCACGAAACCCTCATTTGGGCGCAAAAGGAAAAGGGCGCGCGTTATACCTTTAACTACCAAGCCATGAAAATGCTGAATGATGACCTACAAATGCGCTCGGATTGGTTCATCCCGATTTGTGTCGGTCCGGAACGCTTGCGCGAACACGGCAAACGCCTGCATCCAACACAAAAACCTGAGGCCTTACTTTATCGTGTGCTCATGGCAACCACCAACCCGGGTGATGTTGTCTTGGATCCTTTTTTTGGCACGGGTACGACCGGCGAGATGGCGCGAAGGCTGCGCCGCCACTATATTGGCATTGAAGTGGATGCGAAATATGCACATTATGCCCGCGAACGCTTGCGCAAAAATGTTCAATTTGAATTTGACGCACCGCTTTTGGTTACGCCTAATCCGCGCGCGCGCAAACGCATACCCTTTGGGTCTTTGGTTGAGCATGGTTATATCGTGCCAGGCACGCTGTTGAGTTTGGGGGATGAAAAGCAGATTTGGGCAACCGTTCAAGCCGATGGCGCTCTGGTGGTCGGTTCACAACGCGGCTCCATTCATTCGCTGGCACGAGAAATTCTAGGCCGTCCGGCTAATGGCTGGATGCTCTGGCACTATTGGGACGAAACCAGCCAATCCCATCGCAAAATAGACGAGCTGCGCAAGAAGTATCGTGAAGATATGGAAACATCCTAAACTCGAAAACCTATAATTAAACCGCCTTGCCATAGCTTTTGACAAGGCGGTTTTGTGTATTGTTTCAAAAACCTCATCAGTTGATTAATGCTTGTGTTAAGCTTCTCGTGTAATCCTTCTTTCTATAAGAGCACTCTAATAAGGATAACGTCAACCAATAGGTTTTTGTGACACTGTGGGGGTTTGGTCAACGATTGCTTTTGGGTTTTGAATTGTAAAACGTATGTAAAAAAGCTGTCCTTGTATCAAATTTTTCTGGAAAGTGCGGACTCTTTTGGCTAATATTAAATTAAAAGAGAGGTTATCATGGGAAAATCAAGCAAATGGATTTTTGTTTTAATCGGCGCGTTTTTGGCTATTGGTGCGCTCTTCCTACCTTGGGTCGCAACGACCAGCCTTGGAGGGTCAAGTCAATATCCCGCAATAGAAGTGGTTAAAACGAGCTTCCTTGAAGGTGGCGCGTTAATATACAGTGGAGTTGCTATCATTTTGGGGGCACTCTTTATGTTGATTGTGCTTATTCTAAGTCTGACTTCGATGCGGACCTACGTTGGGGCGGATTATCGGACAACACCGATCATTATATTAAGCTTGTTGAGCGCAGCAGGCTTTTTCGCCGGTCTGTTTCTAATGAAAAGTTACTATGCCAAAGTAAATGTCTTGCAGGAAATAAACTATCAGGTAGGTCCTGCCTTTGGCTATTATCTAAGCTTCGCAGGCATCGCCATTGTTTTGCTGAGTGTTTTCAGCACGTCCAGCAAGAGACCGTCTTGATGCGCTTAGATTAGCTTTGGTCCAAAGCTAAATAAAAAACCGGTTACCACAAGTAGCCGGTTTGCTTATTAAGCCCAACTTAGCAAACTTATTTATTGAACCAAAAAAATATGGGAAACAAAGTGGGACATGTGCTGAGATATGTTGGCAATATTATCGAAATTGGCGAGTCTGAAGTATACTCAACGACAATATAGAACCGAATTAGAGAGGACATTATGACCGAAAAAACGTATACACAATCCCCATGGAGTCTCAAAGAACTTTTCGATAGCTTTGAAGACCCTGCCATGAATGAAGCTTATGCCCAACTTGAAAAAATGGTAAGCGAATTTGAAGCCCATCGCGAATGCCTGAAACCCGACGTTGAACCCGAAACCTTCCTGACTCTGGTAAAGATGCAAGAAGAAATCATCGCATTGGCTTATCGCATTTATGGCTTCGCCAGCCTTTCATTCGCAGCGAATACCCAAGACCAAAAAGCCCAAATCGCTATGGCACGCTTCCAGCAATTTTCTGCTGAAATGGAAAATCGCACGCTCTTCTTTAGCCTGTGGTGGAAGGCGCTCGACGACGAAAATGCCAATCGTCTGATGGATGCCAGCGGTGACTATCGCTATTGGCTGGTGCAAATGCGCAACTTTAAGCCCTATACCCTGAGCGAAGCTGAAGAAAAAATCGTCAACATCAAAAATGTGACCGGCAACAACGCGCTTGAAATGCTTTATGAATCCATTACCAACCGCTACATTTTCAAACTTGAGATTGATGGTCAAGAGCAAGAACTTACCCGCGGCGAGTTGATGACCCATGCGCGATCTGCCGATCCCGACCTGCGCGCCCGCGTTTACCAGGAACTTTACCGTGTTTATGGTGAAGACGCTTCCATTTTGGGTCAGATTTACCAAAACATCGTGCGTGACTGGAAGAACGAAAACGTCAACCTGCGCCAATTTAAGGCACCCATCGCCGTACGTAATACGGTCAATGACCTCCCAGACGAAGTCATTGACACCTTGATGGATGTCGCACGCAGGAATATCGGCATTTTCCATCGCTTCTTCCGCCTGAAGGCGAAGAAAATCGGTATGGAAAAATTGCGCCGCTATGATATTTATGCCCCAGTCTCGGAGTCTGACAAACGTTTTAGCTACGAAGAAGCTACCGCGATGACTTTTGAGGCTTTCGATCGCTTTGACCCCAAATTCGCGGAACTCGCCCGCAAGGTCTTCGACCAGGGGCATGTTGACAGCGAAGTGCGCAAAGGCAAGATGGGCGGCGCGTTCTGCTCCACACTCGGACCTTCTTTGACTCCTTGGGTCATGCTCAATTACCAGGGCAAGGCTGATGATGTGAGCACGATGGCACATGAACTTGGCCATGCCATTCACTCTTTAATGGCAGATGATCACAGCATCCTCACCCAACACGCATGTCTACCATTGGCAGAAACGGCATCAACCTTTGGTGAAATGACCCTTACCGACCTAATGCTTGAACGTGAAACCGACGAAGGTGTGCGCCAGGATATCCTCTTTGGCCAACTAGATGATGCCTTTGCGACCATCATTCGCCAAATCTACTTTGCTATCTTTGAAAAAGAAGCCCATGATCTGATTGCTAAGGACGCCTCGGTGGATGAGCTTAACGAAGCTTACCTGAACAATTTGCGTGAGGAATTTGGCGACGCGGTTGAGGTTTCTGACGAGTTCAAATATGAGTGGGTTTCGATTCCTCATATCTATTCAACCCCCTTCTATGTTTACGCTTACGCCTTTGGCCAGCTTTTGGTCTTCGCGCTTTATAAGCGTTACCAGGAAGAAGGTGAGAGCTTCAAGCCCAAGTATATGCGCATTTTGTCCGCGGGTGGTTCGGTTGCTCCAATCGAACTCCTGGCAGAAGCCGGCATGGATGTCACCACAGCAGAATTCTGGCAAGGTGGCTTTGACGTCATCGCAGGATTGGTAGACAAACTCGAACAACTTTAAACCAAAATTTATATAAAAATAGACAGGCTGTTCTCAATTGGAGCAGCCTGTTTTGTTCTAATTATTTAATTTGAATGATACAATGAGTCCTGAGGGTGACATCAACATTTTCAGTAAAAACTTGAAGGCATTCTCATTGAAGTGTGGCCGATCAGGAGGAAAAATCATGAAAAATCAAAAAGCCCTATTAATTGTTTTTGCTTTTATTCTGGTCTTTGTAAATGCATGTGATGTCATCTGGAAAAAAACATTCTCAGAGCCATTTGATGATCTCATGGAAAATATTCCTGGGTTTAATCCAGCAAATGATATTGATGACGATTCCAATCCTCCGAGGCGTGATAACTATTATCCCTCTTTTCCGTTACAAGGTTCAGAGAACCCTGGTAGGACCGGTTTGGCCTTCGCTCAAAAACCTGGCCAGTCACCGCAGGACGCGATGAAAGCCATCGCCCAAACAGGGGTAAGCTTTGTGCGTGTGGAATTCCCTGAGGAATACATTCAAAGTTCCCTCACGGAATATATTTTTTCTACAGGGGATTATGAGAAACAGGTTATTGAGGCTGCAGGATATGGTTTAAGAGTGATTGGCTTACTCACATATGGTCCGAGACCAGGGCTTTATGACCAGAATGATGAATCAGCTTTTTTGAACTTATGGGGTGCCTATGTTCAGGCGGTGGTTGATAAATTTGGCAAACACATTAATCATTGGGAGATTCATAACGAGCAAAATAGCTTGCAGTTTTGGAAAAAAGGAAGACCCCAAGATTCAGGGGTTGATGTTAAGCTTTATGCCAAAATGTTAGACCGGGCTTATAAGATCATCAAAGGACACGATCAGAATGATATTGTTATTGTCGGAGGATTAATCGCTGACACCGATTTCACCGGGGGATACCCTCCTACGCAATTTATCAAAGCCCTGTCAATGACAGAAGCAGCCAATAGTTTTGATGCCATCGGACTTCATCCTTATTGGGGAGACCATTGGCCAGAACTTCAACGTTCGGTATGGCGGTCTAGCCAAGCTTTCTTAACACTTCGAGACTATATGCATGAATTCATTCAGGATGCAAAATTTTATTTCAAGCGTGAGGTCCCAATCTACATTACTGAAATGGGTTTGAGTAGTAGCTGGGTTCACACATTGAAAAATGAAACTGACAAAGATTATGATCAAATGGAATGGGCTTTGGTATGTAGAATATTTGCTACACTTCTGTCATTTCCTGAGGTTCAGGCTGTTATTTGGTTTGTTTATGCTCCGGTTTCAGGAGGCGAAGATTTTGCCATAAGCAAGTTTACTGAGTCTCAGTTTAATCTTATTACGCAGACCTTAGATCAAGCTTGGCCATTAGGACGTTTTGATGTTGAGGATGGCTCTGGTAATCCTGTTTGGGATGCCTATGAATATCGCTTTGAACTAGCCAACGGCACTATTGTTTCATGGTTCTGGCATATTTTTGATACATACAAACAAAAAGGGGCTTTTTTAGAAGGCGCGCCTGAAGATGTGCGGTGGTATTTTTCTTCAGAAAAACCCTTTGAACATAATGCGATGCCTGTTGACCAAGATCATCCATTCCCCTTGGGCATTATGCCTGGCTTGCTCATAGGGGATATCCGTGACCACATGGTCGTTACACTCGCGGGAGAAAAGAACCACCAATCCCAAGGTCTGAGTTCTCCAATTGTCTACAAAAAGGGGCATAGCCTTTGGATATATTCTTCCGAAACTCAAGGAAAGGAACTATTGGCATTTAGTGATGATTGGCGTCATGTTATGAGCGATCCAAAAATATCTTTGGATGGAAAGTACATTTCTTATAATAATGGGCAAAAGGATTCTTTTGTCATTATCAACAGGGAAACTGGAGAAGAAGGCACAATCCAATACCGACAATCGAACCAAGAACCCATTGGAAAACCTTTTGGATGGGATAAAGACAATGTGTTTTACTTTCTTATGAATTCAGGGAGTGAAGTATACAGTTATGATCCGAGAAGAAAAGAAGTAACGTACCGATTTGATTTGCCTGCTGAAACTATGGAAGAACATGGCTCTTTTTACCCAATTTGGATATCTCCATCGACAAGATATCTCATGTTTAACAAGGAGACAAATTATGAAGCATATCTTTGGGACAGGATCACACAACGATTAATCTCAATAGATGATTGTTTCTATATTGCTGGGTTGTTTTCTATGTCAATTGATGAGAATGTTTTGGCAGTACCGAAGTTTGATTTTGAACGTGAAAAAGCACGTATTTTCATCGAAAGGCTGGAAGATCCGTCGAATAATTCTTTTTATATGGAAGATGACACCTATTCATTAGAATCCCCTGTGCTTTCTCCAGACGGCACGATGATAGCGTTCTTGAGAACCAATCGCGGACCAAACACGACGCAAGAAAACTTTTCTGGCGTCATTCAGGTCGCGAAGATTACTGGCAATAGCTTTACCGTTATCAAGGAAATCGATGGGACTGGTTATTATTCCTGGTCACCGGACGGGAAACAATTAGCTTATACTTCTCATCTTACGCGGTCTTTGTATATTGTTGATATTTACGAAGGTAATACGGCTATGCCAACTCTTATTGATGATGGCATAGAATTGCTGCCCTTAGAGTGGTAATTGAATCTAAAGCATGTTTCGCTTTTGAGTGTATTGACTCATATTAAATAACGGTAAAATAAAACAAAGCTTTTAGAATTTCGTTTAATAATATGTTGTCTGTTTTTTAAAAGTTCAAGCAAGGAGTCGATATGCCCCCAAAAAACAACCCTGCTTCTATGATGTCTGCTGTCACCGACAGCATGAAAGAGCGCACTGGCAAGAGCCTGGACGAGTGGGTAGCGCTTGTTCAAAAAAGCGGCATTGACCCGCTTGACCAAAAGGCGGTGCGCAACTGGCTCAAAACTGAACACGGTGTGTTGCAAAACAGCCAATGGGCGATTGCTGATGCCGCCGCGCGCGCTGCTGGATGGGTGCGGCCTAGCGTTGAAGGCTATATCGACTCGCAATATGAAGGTGCAAAGGCAGGACTTAGACCCCTTTTTGATGCTCTGCGTGAGATCATTGAAAGCCAGGGTGAGGATGTGCGTGCGGAAGGACGTGGGGGCTATACGCCTTTTGTCCGCCGTCGCCAGTTTGCCGTTTTGCAAGCCAGCACCAAAACCCGCATAGACCTCGGATTGCGTTTCACCGAGCCACCCGAATCGCCTTTGCTCAATCCCAGCAATCCACCCGGACAATGCACACACAAAATAGGCATACAATCTATAGAAGAAATAACACCTGAAATCATTAAGTTCATCACTTTAGCCTATAATCAGAACAGCTAAAACATTTCATTCTCTGTTAAGCCCAGAAAGGAAGGACTTATGAAGAAAAAGGCTTTATTCTGCTTGATTATGACCGCCTTAATGTTATTAAGTGCGGCATGTGACGTCATCAAAGAACCTCCCTTGCCAACCGATATGACCGGTCCGACTAAAAAATCTCCTCGTGAAACCAAGGGGCCTATCAGCGTGGGGGATGCAACCGGTATGCCTCCTACGCCTACAACAACACCACGGGCGACCTCAACTGAAACGCCAATCGTCATACCAACCAACACACCAGAGCCAACAACGGATCCAAATTTACAGCTGGAATCGACTAAAATGCAAGAAGATGTTTGGTTTACCTACCCGAGTGAGCTTTGGTATAGTACATCTGACCCCGTTTTCCCCAACCTTCAATCTAAAAAGTTTGCAGAATGCCAAATCTACCTTAATAATGGCCACGGCATGCCCGATTATCTCACGGCTACAACCCAGGATGAATATCTGGAAGGCGTCAAGTTTAGCGTTACTGTCTTGAAGCCTATTGGCTCAGAAGATACCGTGTTTAAGTCTTACCTGATGGGAGATTTTTTCCAATTCACCATTGAAAACCCTGGCTTCGAAGTGCTAAATGAGCAATGTTTGCAAGAAGGGGAGGAGGTTCTTCGCTATTCAATCAAGCAGGGTTTTAAGCCGGTTGAGCATCACGAGCCGAAGGCTCAAACTTTGCCGCCTGTTGTCTACGCGAAAGATTTTAACATCTGGGCCTATTATGTTGACACAGATGTGAAGCAACAGCTCACTTTTGACGGTTCAAATGATAATAACGTAGATAGTTTTCGGTACGTCGAACCAAAAGTCTCACCTGATGGCCGCTTTGTCGCGTATGAAGAAATTAGCACTATTGATGTTTATGTCTCTTCGTTAGAAACCGGTGAGACCTGGAAAATGCTTCAAGGCACACCCAGAGAAGATATTTTTGATAATGTCATGGGCTGGGATAATAATAACCATCTCTATATCAGCCGGCAGTATGGGTCTTGTGGCATGATGGAAGACACTGTGTTGGAACCGGAAGCGATTGAGATATTAACATATGATCCCGCAGAGGAATCGCTGAAGCATACAGGTTACCTGCCAATGTCGCAGACGGATTCAGGTAACGCTCCACGAGGGTTTGATGTTTCATCGAGCGGGCGCTATGTCAGTTTTTGGAAATTCACCTGCAATCCGAGTTGGCCTGTAAAAGCTGCTATATATGATTTGGAAAATGACTCTACGATAGAACATGATTGGAGTTTAGGAGCCATTAGTTTGTCTCATGATGAAACGATGATGGCTTCCCCAAACGACTTGCTGTTCAATCAATCCAAAAATATCTATGTTAATATCGCAGATTTCCAAGGTAGTGGCGCGTTTAACTTGGATCACCTGGAAGGCGAAAGGACTGTTTGGAGTAATCCCCATTGGTCATTTGATGATAACTACCTGGTGCTAAGTCAAAATGCCATCACGAATCCGGAAATCATGGAATATAACCCGATGGTATGGTGGTCTTTGGGAAATACAGGTTGGGTTATGGTGAATACCTTTGGCGAGCGAACGGCTAAGTATGTTACTGACCGCAACCCTGCTGATGCGGATTGGGAGTTCGCTTCATGGTCACCACTTGATTATCGAATGGTGCTCATTCAGCGTGCTCCAAGCGACAATCCAATGGCACAAGATTCAGATACTCTTTGGTTGATTGAACCTTTCACCAACACAGCTTATATTATTGACCAGGGTGAATTCATCCAAGGCGCGGACTGGTAGATGCTATTGCTTTATGCAAGCTGGCGTTAAGCGATGCTAAATCTGATATTATTTTCTCACGGCATAATCAGTTTGCTGTGAGAAAATTTTATAAGGAAGGATGCCATGCAAGACACACACATTGATGAAATTGTCCTCGCCGGAGGCTGTTTTTGGGGGATGGAAGAGCTTTTTAGACAACAACCAGGCGTGATCGATACCGATTGTGGCTACACAGGTGGCGAAAACGATAACCCGACCTACCAAAACCACCCAGGGCATGCCGAGGCTTTACTTGTTGTGTATGACACACGCAAGACCAATTTGCCCCAACTTTTGGATTTTTTCTTCCGCATGCATGACCCCACAACGCTTAATCGTCAGGGGAATGATATCGGCACATCTTATCGTTCAGCGATTTTTTACAAAGATGAGGTTCAAAAACGAGCCGGCGAGACGATGATTAACCTCGTAAACAGCAGTGGCATGTGGCGCAATCCGGTGGTCACCACCCTTGAACCGCTCACAACTTTTTGGCCTGCTGAAGACTACCATCAGGACTATTTACAAAAACTCCCCAGTGGCTACACTTGCCACTATGTACGCAAGACCATACCGAGTTATTTAGCACAAAAATAGCTATATCGTATATCTCAAGTAAAGAACACCAGGCGGAGAGCTTGGTGTTCTATTAACACTTCATCATAAAACAAGCCTGACTATTCATTCGTTTTGCTTGCTTTGGTACAATGAAAGCAGGCCGAATGCGTCGGTTTGTTTCCCCGTTGATTTCAAAAATTGACTTCAGATCTGGAAAACGCAAAAGGCACTACACTCTATCAGGAGGACTACCTTGGCTGTCATTAATCGATTTACACAAAAAGCAAAAAGGGTGCTCAGCCTGGCCCAATTGGAAGCTGAACGTTACAAAACCCAGCTGATTGGCATCGACCATCTCTTGCTGGGCTTGATGATTGAAAAAGGGACGATTGCCTACCGAGTCTTGACCGACCTTGGCGTGAACGAGGAATCGATCCGTAAGGTGATTGAAGAAGAACACAAACCCAGTGAGGATGTGAGCAACTTTAGCCTTGCGGATGAGACCAAAAAACTACTCGAAGACGCGCTCGAAGTCGCAAAGGAAAGCGAAGCAAAAGCGGTCGGTACGGAACATTTGCTCATTGCTCTTGCCAAAAACGAAGAGGGCAGTGGCATGCAGGTGCTATTGAGTTTGGGCGTGACACCCGAACAAGTTCGCCGTCAAACCAAACGTGTGGTCAAAGATGCTCAAGACGAGCTTGAGGAAAACATTGGCACGGCTCCTCGTAAGCAAGAACTCGAAGCCGATGCCGTTGCCGGCGCGCCGCGCTTACCTCGCCGCCCCCGCGTTGAAAAAGACGATAGCAAAACCCCCTTGGTCGACCAATTGGCCACAAATCTAACCGCCTTGGCTGAGGCCGATAAACTCGACCCGGTCATCGGGCGTGAAAAAGAAATTGAACGCGTCATCCAAATTTTGGCGCGTCGCACCAAAAACAACCCTGCGCTGATTGGCGAACCCGGCGTTGGCAAGACCGCTATCGTGGAAGGTTTGGCGCAGCGTATTCTGGCTGGCGATGTGCCCGCCATTCTGTTGGACAAACGCGTTATGCAATTGGATGTCGGTTCATTGGTTGCCGGCACGATGTACCGCGGTCAGTTTGAAGAGCGCCTGAAACGCGTGATTGACGAGCTCAAAGCCAGTGGTGCGATCGTCTTTATTGACGAACTGCACATGCTGGTTGGTGCGGGTTCGGCTGGGTCACAAGTGGACGCTGCGAACATCCTTAAACCCGCCCTTTCACGGGGCGAGTTGCAGGTTATCGGTGCGACCACGCTCAACGAATACCGCAAAAGCATCGAATCGGATGCTGCGCTGGAACGTCGTTTCCAACCGATTGTAGTAGAACAACCCAGCGTGGACGAAACCATCGAGATTCTTTATGGCCTGCGTGAAAAATACGAAGAACACCATCGGCTGCATATCAGCGACGAAGCGATTGAGGCAGCTGCAAAATTAAGCTCGCGTTACGTCAGCGAACGTTTCCTGCCCGACAAAGCAATTGACCTGGTTGACGAGGCTGCTTCGCGCGTGCGCATGTACAAAAGCGAGTCAGCGGTCAACAGCAAAGAGCTGATGGGCAAATTGCGCAAAGTGCGTGCCGAACTTAAGGAAGCCCAAACCGCTGAAGATAACGATAAACTCGAATCCTTGCTCAAGCAGCAGGAAGACCTTGAAGAAAGCTTGCGCAGTATGCAAACCGGATGGGACCGCGAAAATGCGCCAACCGTGAGCGCGGAAGATGTCGCCGAAGTCATTTCGATGTGGACTGGCATTCCCCTGACCCAGTTGGCTGAAGAAGAGAGCGAACGCCTTCTGCACATGGAAGAATCGCTTGCTGAATCGATCATCGGGCAGGAAGAAGCCATCAGCGCCATTGCTAAAGCGGTGCGTCGCGCGCGAGCGGGACTTAAGAATCCCCGCCGTCCAGTTGGCTCATTTATGTTCCTCGGTCCGACTGGTGTGGGCAAAACCGAGCTCACCAAATCGCTGGCACGATTGCTCTTTGGCAACGAAGAAGCCTTGATCCAAATCGACATGAGCGAGTTTATGGAGCGCCACAGCATGAGTCGCTTGGTAGGCGCGCCTCCTGGCTATGTCGGTTATGACGAGGCTGGTCAGCTGACCGAAGCCATCCGTCGTCGACCTTATTCGATAGTCGTTTTTGACGAGGTCGAAAAGGCGCATCCTGAAGCCCTGAATATGCTCCTGCAAATCATGGAAGAAGGACACCTGACCGACGCCAAAGGTCAAAAAGTTGACTTTAAGAACGCGATCATCATCATGACCACCAATGTGGGTGCTGAGATGATCAAGCAACAATCCAGTTTGGGCTTTATGCTCGAGTTGGATGAGGTGCTCGAAGAACGTCTGGCGTATGATGACATGCAAAAGAAACTCATGGACGCGCTCAAACGCAAATTCCGACCCGAGTTCATCAACCGCATGGACACGGTGATCGTCTTCCGCGCTTTGAACCGCGCCGACATTCGCAAGATTGTTGAACTCGAAGTCGAAAAGGTGCAGGAAATGCTCATCGAACAGGATTTGACGATCGGTGCCACGGATGAAGCTTTCGATTTTATGGCTGAAGAAGGCTATGACCCCGAAATGGGTGCCCGACCGGTGCGCCGAGTGGTGCAACAGATGATCGAGGAGCAGCTTTCCGACGCTCTTTTGGCGGGTACTTTTGTGGCTGGTGATCACATTATCGCCGAGCTTGAAGAAGTCGAGGGCAAAAAGCAAATTGTCCTGCGCAAAGAAACCCGTAAAGGCGTTTTGGATAAAGCACCCGAAACAGAACCGGATCCCGAGCCGGAACTTGAGCCGGCAGGCGCGTAAGCATGGCAAAAAGCTACACGCGCTACGTTTGTCAGGAATGTGGTAAAACCGCCTCGCGCATGTTTGGGCGTTGCCCAAGTTGCGAGAGCTGGGATAGTATGATCGAAGAGCTGGTGGAGGCAGAACCTTCTGCCAGCTCTAAAACGATTAACCGTGGTTTGGTGGGTAGCTCAAAAGCCCGCCCTCTGGCTGATATTTTAGGCGCGCAAGAAGACCGCGTGCCTTTAAAAATGGAAGAGTTCGCCCGCGTTTTGGGTGGGGGAATCGTTACGGGCTCGGTGGTGTTGATTGGTGGCGACCCAGGCATTGGCAAAAGCACGCTCATTTTGCAAATGGCGATGGAGCTCGCCAAAGATGACATCGTTTTGTATGTTTCTGGCGAGGAATCTGAGCGCCAAATCAAAATGCGCGCCGATCGCATTGCCACAAAAAAAGAAGATGGCGCCCCAGTTTTGCCTAAAAAGCTGCTCTTGGTGACCGAAACCAACCTTGGCAGCATTATGAATCACATTGCTGAACAAAAACCAGCGCTGCTGATTATTGACTCCATTCAAACCATGACCTTGCCCAACATGGAATCGGCAGCCGGCTCGATCTCGCAAGTGCGTGAGAGTGCCAGCCATTTGCGTGAACTCGCTAAAACCACAGGCATAACCGTCTTCATCATTGGTCATGTCACCAAAGAAGGCGCGATTGCCGGTCCACGCGTGCTGGAGCATATTGTCGATACGGTCTTGTATCTCGAAGGCGAGCATTTTCAAAGCTACCGCTTATTGCGCTCGGTTAAAAACCGCTATGGCGCGACCAGTGAAGTGGGCGTTTTTGAAATGCAAGAAGCTGGCATGGTTGAAGTGCGTAATCCGAGCGAAGTCTTTTTGGCCGAACGCATGGTCAACGCGCCGGGGTCGGCTGTGGCGGTGACCATGGAGGGCACGCGTCCGCTTTTGGTCGAAGTGCAAGGCTTGACGACCCCCACTAATTTTGGCAACCCGCGCCGTACAGCGAATGGTATCAACTTTAACCGACTGCTGATTATTGTAGCTGTGCTCACCCGCCGAGTGGGGCTTAATTTGGGCAACCAGGATGTGATTACCAATGTGGTGAGTGGTTTGAAGCTTGAAGAACCTGCCGCGGACTTGGCAGTGGCTACCGCTTTGGCTTCCTCCATGAAAGATTTGCCCACACGCGCGGATACGGTTCTGATTGGCGAAATTGGTTTGTCGGGCGAATTGCGCATGGTAGGCCAAATGCCCGCGCGCTTAAAAGAAGCCGCTAAATTAGGTTTTAAACGCGCCATCGTGCCACGTCGCGCGCGAAAAGGTGAGCCCTGGCCTGAAAACATCGAGATTCTTGAGGCGCGTTCCTTGCGTGACGCGCTGCGCCTTGCTTTTGTGGATGAGGAGAAAAAATGAAACTCATTAAAATGCTAGATGACTACACTGTGATGGTCGAGGAAAGCAAAACTATAGGGCAGTTTGCTGCCTATCAGGCTTATACTGAAAAGCACCCAGTGCTTTTTAAGTTCATTTTTGAAGGCCTATACATGATGCCTCTTGACATTTTAAAACCGATGATTGAAAACGCCGACTTTGACACTTTGCTGTTAAATGGGCAAAAGAATCGGGCGGATGGTGTTGAGCAAAAGTTGGCTGAAATGACACGTGAAGTCGCTGACTATTATGGCTTTGAAGATGATTTTGATCTCTATCTGGGCATGGAGCTAGGCAATATTGGCGGTTGTGTTGGTGAACCCGTAGGAAATCGTCCTTTTATGTTCATTGGTCTTGAAATTTTGCGATCCGATAGTCATTGGCGGCAACTTGTGGCGCATGAATTTAACCATATGGTGCGTTTTTGGAAATTAGCACGAGGCATGAAATTTTCGGATATTGACTTTTTGAACCGAACGATTGCGGAAGGTTTAGGCGTTTGCAGTGGCTTGATGATTGATGGTAAAGCATTTAGCCTCGACGTTTTCGCTAAACACAATGGGCTAACTGAGGAACAACTCAAAGATTTGATTGAGAATGAAAGCATCATCTGCACGGAGGTGCGTCGTCATTTTGGCAAGCCAATGACGGTTGAGTTAAACAATCAGTTCTTAGTAGGCAGCCTGGATCCCCAACATTGGCAAAAAGCTTACTATTATGGCGCAAAAATCATCAATAGCTTGGTAGAATCAGGATATAAGCTGACTGATTTGACCCTCATATCAGCTGTAGACATTTTAGAAGCATACGATAGCCTTGAGTAGGAGAAGGAAATCATGAAAAAGAATTTATTAGACTATATCCCCTTTACCCGTCGCCTGAGGCGCAACCATGCCTTGGAACACGCCACCATGCAAGTGCTTTCAAAGCGTTACCCTGGCTTGCGCATGGCGGGCATTTCGAATCCTAAAGGCTTCTACATGGTGGCGGATTTGCCCACCGAGCTGATGACCGATGCTACCCTGGAAGCCCGTAAACGCTTACAGGATGGTGAAGCTGACCTGGCTGTGCACCCCAACTGTGGCACCAACATTGCCGTTTCTGGTGCGATTGCCAGTGCGGTGGCGGGTAGTGTTCTAGCTGTTGCCACGGCGGCTGAGAAAAAGACCAAATGGTATCACTACCTGATCGCACTTGGCGCGGCCGTTCCAGCCTTTTTCCTTTCCAAGCCACTGGGCCCCTTGGTGCAACGCTATGTGACCACCAGCAGTGAGATTGGTAAAACCAAAGTGACCGGCGTCTATAGCCAAAAGGTTTTTGAAGGCTCGGTTCATAAAGTCGACACCGAGGCTTAAGCATGTCTTCTGCACCCAGCCTGTACCTCTTGCGAGGCGATGACAGCGCGCGATTCCGCGAGCATGTCGCTCGTTTTAAGGCGGGCATGGGTGACCCCGACACCGCTGATTTGAATACCAACGTCTTGGATGGCGATTCCCTGAACCTGAACGGATTGGTTGCAGATGCCATGGCAGTGCCTTTTTTGGCACCGCGACGTTTGGTGATTGTTGAAAACGCGCGAAACTTCCTAGCCAAACAAGCCAAAGACAACAAAGAGCGTGTTTTACAGCTCTTAAGTGACCTCCCCGAAAGCACAGCTTTGGTGCTTCAGGTTGATGACCAGATCATCAAACGCGGTGGAAAAGCCTTTTGGGAAAACCTTAAAGCTTATGATTGGGTTGAGCAATGGGTTAAAAGCCATCCTGAGCGGGGCATTGTTGTGGACTGTTCCTTGCCGGCTCAGGACGATATGCCTTTTTGGATTCAGCGCCAGTGTAAAGAAAAAGGTGGCGAGATTGAAAAGAGTGCGTCCGTTATGCTGGCGCAATATGTGGGCAACGACACTTTGCGCGCGGGTCATGAAATTGACAAGTTGATTGCCTATGCGGGCGAAGGGAACAGTATTCGTTCAGAAGACGTGGTTTTACTGACCGCGCAAGATCAAGAAGGGGATATTTTTGCGCTGGTCGATGCTTTGGGCGAGCGCAACGGCAAAAAGGCCATGGAGCAATTCCTCTTGCTCACCGATAAAAGCGACGTTATGGAACTCACCGGCATGATCCACCGTCAATTCCGTCTCTTGATTCAAGCCCGTGAGGTGATGGATGAGGGCGGCCGCGCTGACCGGGTGGAAAAAGAGCTCAAGGTCATGGGCTTTATCGCCAAAAAACTTTATCAACAAGCGGGACGATTTACGATGAATCAACTGCTCGATATCCATGATCGCCTTTTGACCATTGACGAGGAAATGAAAACCGGTGGTATGCCCGGTTTGTTGGCTTTCCAAGTGCTCATCGCGGATTTGACAAAGTAACTGTTTTTTTCTTAACTAAAACCAAATCTTGAGACCTTTTCATTAAAAGGCTAATAATTCCCTCTAAATCAAAATTTTTCTCATTAAATAAGCTGTTTTTCTTTATACTTTGGTAGAATGGATATACATTCTTTCCGTATTTTAATATTGATACCAGGAGGTAATCATGATTTGTTCATATTGTCAAACGACGAACAAGCCCGACAGCAAGTTTTGCATGAGCTGCGGGTCGTCCCTTAAACCTGTTGAACCTACGAACGATGCGCAAATTGCTCAGTCCGAGGAAAACCAAGCAGGCTTTATTCCAGTTGAATCCCAACCAGCGGGTGAAGGTGGTCAAGCCTATCAACTATATTCACCTGAACAGGAAGCACCCCAGGCTCAACCAGAGCCACAAGGACAACAAGCCGCAGTGCCACCAGTGCAAGCACCACCGCTGGAAGGCGAATATCGAAGCTTCCCTTCAACACCCCCTCCACCCATCTACCCACAAACGCAAGGTCAACCGCCAGCCCCACCTCCACCTCCACCTCCACATTTTCCACCACCCCCACCTCAATATCCCTATGCACAACCACCCAAGAAAAGTAAAGGCAAAGGTCTCTGGATTGTTCTGGGCGTTTTAGTTGGATTACTTATCATTTGTGTCGTATTAGCCTTTACCGTTTTGCGTTCACGTTTAATCAAAGCCCTTCGTGGCGTTGCCAGTCCTGATGCAACCCTTATTCAAACTGATCTTACACCAGACATTCATATCGAACCAACTGCAGAAAACCTGATTGAACCTACAATGGATGACAGCCAGGTTTTAGAAACTCAGGAACCTGATCCACTTCCTGTAGTAAATGCGAAGGTCATTAGCATGTCGAATGCAAGTGACTTGCAACAGGTTGCCAGGTTTGGCGAAGGTGAAGCTGATCGGATTAGCCTATCTAAAGACGAGCGCTTTTTGGCAGTTGCCGGCAGCATTGGTGTTGATGTGTTTGAAGTTGCGACCGGGAATAAAATCAAGCATCTTAAGGATGGGATATCTATCTACGACGTGGCTTTTTTGCCTGATGGACAACTCCTTGTCTCAACCTTGGACCATATTATGGTCTACAGTGCTGAGAGTTTTGAAAGTCAATACGATTTTGCAAACGATATTGTTGCTTTGAATATGTCCCTTACAGAAGATGGGAGCCTGTTAGCTGCTGATTTCATCGATGAGGTTTACATGTATAAGTACGTGTCGAATGCTTTTGAGTTTTCGCATGTCGTCAAAGAGGATATGGACTATCGTACGATGTCGCTCTCTCCTGACGGGCAAAAAATAGTTACCTTTGACTATGATGGCAACCTTAAAATTTGGAATAGCCAAACAGGGGATGTCCTTTGGGAGAAGTCCGCGGAAGGAACCTACATTAACACCGTGGTTTGGTCGCAAAGCGCAAAGATGATCGCAACGAGCAATGATGACTACAAAGCGATTATCTGGGATGTTTCCAATGGTGAGCCTATAAAAACGTTTGAACTTGATAATTCATATTGCTATGACATGAGTTTTTCCGAGAATGACGCGATTTTACTCATTAGTTGTGCCCCAGGTAAAATCCAATCCTGGAATGTTGAAACTGGCATTGAGGGGAAAACATTTGAATCCGGAAGTTCAAGCTACAAGAACTTTATACATGGACCGTCTAATAACCTGCTGATAGGTTTAGCTTCTGAAGGAACCATAACCGTCTGGGATTATCAGACAGCGAATGAAAAAGGAACTATTGGCAATTTTGCAGATGCTTCTTTTTCTTTAGCGGTCTCAAGTGATGGCACTAAAATCTATTTCGTTGATGGAACCCACAAAAATGTCATGATTAATGACAAGGGAGAGCTCCTCTCGTCATGGTTTGAAGAGGAATCTGACAACAATATTGCCCCTGTTTTTATGTTCGATGATACTTTGTTGGTCAGTGGCTCTAATTGGGGCTATGTTAATTTCATTAACGTTGACGATAGTACGGAAATGGATTACTTTAAAGCCCATGATGATTGGATTCGACAAATGACGTTTTCACCAGATAATAACAAACTCGTCACCGCCAGTGACGATAAAAGTCTGAAAGTATGGGATATTGACACATTCGAAGTAGTACACACGCTGGCCGGACATACTGACTATGTTCGCACGGTGGCTTACTCTCCCGATGGTACCTTGATTGCCAGCGGCTCGGATGACAAAACAGTGCGCATTTGGGATGCTGAAACAGGCCAGGAGCGCTATGTTTTGAACGGGCATGAGGGTTATGTGTACCAGGTTGCTTTTACTCCCGATGGCAAGTATTTGGGAAGTGCCGGAAATGATAAATATATTTTCCTTTGGGACCCATCGACCGGTGAATTGGTTCGAAAAGTTGAGATTGCTGCCTACGTTGCTTATAACCTGGCATTTACAAATGACAGTCAGGCTTTCTGGGTAGTGAACGGCTCTGATATGGAGCTTTATTCCATTGAAGGCGACTTGTCAACGAAAATCGAAACAAATCACACCAGTGCCATTCTTAGAATTCGTTTGAGTGAGGATGGAAAAACACTCGTGGCCACGAGTAATGATGGCACCTTGTCCATTTGGCGCGTGGAATAAGATGTTTATTAAAAAGCCGATAATAACTACAGCAGAATGAACAAAGTCTTGCAAAAATAATCGGCTATGTTATTATCAATAGTGCAACACGGGGAGCCCTTTCTGGGCTGAGAGGGACGCTCAAGTCCGACCCGCAAACCTGATCCGGATAATGCCGGCGGAGGGATGGACAAAACCAAAAAACACCCTCCACGGCGAGGGTGTTTTGTTATGCAAAATAAAAAAAGAGCAATACTGATTAGCAACGGTCATGCCGAGAAGCCTGAACTTTTAGCCCTACGTGAGGACGACTACCTCATCGCAGTGGATGGTGGCATGCGCTATTTGGACATCTTGGGTCTAAAGCCCCACCTACTGATTGGGGACTTGGATTCGATTGACCCCACAATTCTTAAAACCCTCGAAGAAAATCAAACCGAAATCCTGCGTTTTGAACCACAAAAAGATTTTACCGATTTGGAACTGGCCTTGCAGGAGGCAATTGCGCGTGGTTTTACAGAAATTGTGATCGCTTTTGGTTTGGGTGGTCGCTTGGATCATCTTTTGGGGAATCTGGGTTTACTCTCGTATGCCCGAAGTTTATCCGAGGGGATCAAACTTTATTTTGATGATGGCCTTACTCAGGTGCATTTTGTAGACAAGGAATTGACCCTTGACCTCAAGATAGAAGATACTGTTTCGCTTATCCCCTGGCGCGGAGACGTCTTGGTGGATGAGACCCACAATCTGGCTTACCCACTCCACGATGAAACTCTCATTTTTGGGAGTACACGTGGCAACAGCAATTTGGCACTAGGCCAAAAGGTTTCTGTGAGTGTGACCAAAGGTGAACTCTTACTGGTACATACCCGAAATATCTCAATTAACAAAACTTTCGTTGAAAGGAAAGATAATGACTAAAAAAATACTTCTCTCACTCATCACATTGGCTTTGATACTGGCGGCTTGCACGCCAAAGGCACCCGCTGAACCACAGACCCCGCAAGAGCCCAGCGTGCTCAATGTGATGACCCACGACTCGTTCGATATCACCGCTGACCTGTTGACCAAGTTCGAAACCGACAACAATGTCAAAGTCAACATCATCAAAGGTGGTGATACCGGTAGCGCGCTTAACCGCCTGATCCTCACCAGCTCAACTGGTGCCCAGGAAGCGGATGTTTTCTATGGCTTGGACAACACCTTTCTTTCCCGTGCTTTAGACAACGATATTTTTGAGCCTTACAATGCCCCAGCATTGGCCAAAATCGACGACGGCTTTAAGCTCGACCCCAAGAATGGCGCTTTGCCCATCGATTACGGTGATGTGTGTATTAACTATGACAAAGCCTGGTTTGCTGAAAAAGGCATAGAATTGCCTGACTCCCTCGAAGCATTGGCTGCTCCCGAGTATAAAGGGCTTTTAGCGGTCGAAAACCCCAGCACCTCTTCACCCGGCATGGCTTTTATGATGGCTACCATTGCCCATTTTGGTGAAGACCTGTGGCTGGATTGGTGGAAACAAATGAAGGCTAATGATGTCGCGATTACCTCCGACTGGGAAACCGCCTACTATACCAACTTCTCCGGCTCATCGGGTAAAGGACCCCAATCCATGGTTGTTTCCTATGCCTCCAGCCCCGCCGCTGAATTGATTTATGCTGAGGTTGAGCTTGAAGAATCTCCCACCGCATCGATTGTGGCTGAAGACGCCTGCTGGCGCCAAATTGAATTCGCTGGCATCCTAAAGGGCACCAAGCAACGTGCCATGGCCGAAAAGTTCATCGACTTTTTGCTGAGCAAAGACTTCCAGGAAGACGTCCCCATGCAAATGTTTGTCTTCCCAGTATTGCCTGAAGCCCAGTTACCCGAAGGTTTTGTGAAGGGTAGCCAAATTCCAGAAAAACCCGCCACACTTGATCCCGCCGTCATCGCTGCCAATCGCGATGCTTGGGTGGAGCAGTGGGTTAAGCTCATGCTCGAAGACTAAAATCTTTAGCAAAAGCATGATTTAGAAAGATAAAAAAATGGTGAAAAGACCAGTCTGGCAAGCCTTGTTGCTTTGGGCGATTCCCCTGGCGTTTTTGGTGGTGTTTTTCTACCAACCGCTGGTGGCGATTTTCCGCCTGGTCTTTTCACCACGCTTTAGCCAAGGCTGGGAGTTGTTTCGGTGGTCCCAGGTCACCAAACCGCTGGGCTTTACGCTTTACCAAGCCATACTCTCAACCTTACTTACGCTGGTTTTAGGTTTGCCGGCAGCCTGGCTTTTCGCACGGTTCCAGTTTCCCGGTCGCAAGGTTTTACGGACGCTGACCATCATCCCCTTTATTTTGCCCACTGTGGTGGTTGCAACCGCTTTCAATACTTTGCTGGGTCCACGCGGTTGGCTGAACCTGGGGCTGATGTCGCTTTTCAACCTCAGTTCGCCGCCCTTACATGTTTTAAATAGTTTGGGCGCGATTCTTTTGGCGCATGTTTTCTATAATACGTCGATTGTTATCCGCATGGTTGGCTCCAATCTCAGCCGATTGAACCAAAACCTACCGACCGCGGCGCAGAGTCTGGGGGCATCCCCATGGAAAGCCTTTAAGGAAGTCACCTTACCCTTATTGATGCCATCCATATTGAGCGCGACCTTGATGGTCTTTTTGTTTGATTTCACAAGTTTCGGCGTGGTCTTGATGCTGGGTGGACCGCAATTTTCGACGCTCGAGGTTGAAATTTTTACTCAGGCGATGAGCCGTTTCAACATGCCTGTCGCTGGTTTGCTTTCTATTGTTCAGTTGGGTTTCACGCTCTTGGTTAGCGCGCTAATCAATCGCGTTAACCAGCCACGTTATGGCAAAGCGGCTATGGCTTCAGAAAGCTCTGGGCTGCGCAAACCCAAAAAGACGCTCGAAAAAATCTTTGTCGTGGTCATGATTGTCACGCTCATGGTCTTGATGGTTACGCCTATCCTGAGTCTGGTAACACGCTCATTCTTTACGTTCGAAGCTGCCAGAGGTGAGCGCGGCGAGTTGCAAACCGGTTTTACCTTGCGCTATTATCGCGAGCTGTTTGAAAATCGCGAGCGCTCTCTGTTTTACGTGCCACCTATAGCTGCGATTCGCAACTCGATAATCTACGCCGGCATCACCATGCTATTGGCAACCATTCTGGGCTTGTTATCGGCCTATGCCATTCATCGTTCTGGCCGATTAAGTCGCTTTTTGGAGCCCCTTTTTATGTTGCCGCTGGGTGCCAGCTCGGTTACCTTGGGCTTGGGCTTTTTAATCGTCTTTGGCAGTAGCCTTTTGACTCAAGGACGTTTTCAGGCACTCATTCCCATCGCGCACGCCTTGGTGGCATTACCACTCGTAACACGCACCATCCTGCCTGCGCTAAGAGGTATCCCTGCCAATTTGGGTTTGGCTGCAAAAAGCTTGGGTGCCAGTCCGATTCGGGTGTTGCGTGAGGTCGACCTGCCTTTGCTTTTTAGGGCGATCGCTGTGAGCTTGCTTTTTGCCTTTACTATCTCCTTGGGTGAATTCGGCGCGTCAAGCTTTTTAAGCAATATCGCTATGCCGACCATCCCTGTAGCGATTTACCGCTACATTTCGCAGCCAGGTGCGCTAAACTATGGGCAGGCTTTGGCGATGTCCAGTTTGCTGATGTTCGTTTGTGTTTTGGGTAGTTTGATTATTGAGCAGTTGCGGCTACCCGGTGAGGAAATGTTTTGATGTTAAGTGTTCGCGATATCCACAAAAGTTATGAAAACAAACCTTTGCTCAAGGGCTTGAGTTTTGACTTGCCTCAGGGTCAGATGATTTGCCTTTTAGGCTCTTCAGGGAGTGGCAAGAGCACTTTATTGCGCATTATTGCCGGTTTAGAAGACGCCGAAAGTGGCGCGGTGTATTGGGATGACCAAGACCTTGCCGAGATACCAGCGCATAAACGCGGTTTTGGCTTGATGTTTCAAGATTACGCGCTTTTCCCTCATCGCACCGTTTATCAAAACATTGCTTTTGGCTTGCGCATGCAAAACCGTTCAACCGATGAAATCGACGAAATCGTTCAAGAGCGCTTGAGGTCGATTCGTATGGAAGATTTCGCCAATCGACCGGTTACCGAACTTTCTGGCGGTGAGCAGCAACGGGTTGCGCTGGCACGTGCGCTGGCAACCGACCCACGCCTTTTGATGTTGGATGAACCGCTTGGCGCTTTGGACCACAGTTTGCGCGAACAATTGACCAACGAGCTGCGGCAAATGCTGCGCGAGAGCCACAAACCAGTCATCTATGTGACCCACGACCGACAAGAAGCTTTTGGCTTGGCTGATCGCCTGTTGATATTGCACGAGGGAAACATTGTCCAGGATGGTAGTCCGCAAGAGCTCTTTGAAAATCCGGCTGATGCTTGGGTCGCTCAGTTTTTAGGGCTTGGAAATTTGGTTAAGGATGATCATGACCAAACGTGCAGCTGGCTTTTGCGTCCACATGATGCTCAGTTGGGCGAAAGTCCCCAAGCGACACCTTTCCAGTTCAAAGGCGAAATTATGGATTGCGTTTACATGGGCGATCGTTATCAGTTGAAGCTCAAAACTGAGGCGGGTCAGCAGTTGCTATTGGAAAGTGATCAGCAATGCTTGCCAACTGAGAATGCCAGCGTCTATTGGCCTAAGGAAAAAGCGCAGTGTCTCAAGAATTAAGCCCCAATGGCTTACAAAGCGCGCGAATAATAAGCGTGCATAAAAGTCATGCTGGTAAAGACATTAACTACAGCTGGCAGGGGACTTTGCTTGAAGAATCGCCCACGATGCGAAAAATTAAAGCCTATTTCAGCGGAAAACCAGAATCCATCGCTGGTGTAGCGATTGAAGTCGGTGACAAGTGGATTGAAACATACCACACTGACCGCTGGTATAACTGCTTTCAAATGCACGCTGGGGATAGCGATACGCTAAAAATGCTTTATTTCAATATTTGCCGTCCGGCGGTTTTTAGTGAATCAAAAATTGAATGGGATGATTTGGCTTTGGATTTGGTCGTCTTGCCCGATGGTTCACGCTTTATCTTAGACCAGGATGAATTTGCGGCTTTGAATTTAGATGCAAAAACGCGCCACATCTGCTGGCAAACCCTTTCAGACTTGCTCATCACGGACTTGGCGCGTTTCTGACAGATTTAAATTTTCTTTGATGTTTCTTTTTTACCAAAATAAGAATTGTTAGGGGTGTTTGTATTAAGTGCATTCGCCCTCTCCTGGGAGAGGGTTAGGGTGTGGGTCTTTTATGCTGGATGATATCGGTTTATTAATGTGGTATAGGATTGAAATGATTTAATCTGAAACCCTTTAGGTTAAGCTAATAGCACTAAAACAGAAAACACACAAGTTTTAGATTAGATGAATTTGCCGCTCTGGATCTAGACGCAAAAACGCGCCGCATCTGCTGGCAAACCCTTTCAGACTCGCTCACCACGGACTTGGCGCGTTTCTGGCGTTCTTAGGCTTTTATTAAATGCCTCTTTATTTCAAGGAGAGCTAATCTGTTATATCATTCGTTCACCCTCTCCTTGGGAGAGGGCAGGGTGTGGGTCTTTAAAGCTGGATAAACCAAGTTTGGGTGTGGGGGTGGTCTTGGATGCAAAAACGCGCCGCATCTGCTGGCAAACTCTTTCAGACTTGCTCACCACGGACTTGGCGCGTTTCTGCCGTTCTTAGGTTTTTATAAAATGCCTCTTTATTTCAAGGAGAGCTAATCTGTTATATTATTCGTTCACCCTCTCCTTGGGAGAGGGCAGGGTGTGGGTCTTTAATGTTGAATAATCCAAGCTTGGGTGTGGGGGTAGTTTTGGATGCAAAAACGCGCCACATCTGCTGGCAAACCCTTTCAGACTTGCTCATCACGGACTTGGCGCGTTTCTGGCGTTCTTAGGCTTTTATTAAATGCCTCTTTATTTCAAGGAGAGCTAATCTGTTATATCATTCGTTCACCCTCTCCTTGGGAGAGGGCAGGGTGTGGGTCTTTAAAGCTGGATAAGCCAAGTTTGGGTGTGAGGATGGTCTTGGATGCAAAAACGCGCCGCATCTGCTGGCAAACCCTTTCAGACTCGCTCACCACGGACTTGGCGCGTTTTTAGAATACGCAGTTTTGGCTACACGCAGGCTACGGAAGCGTGCCCAGCCAGCCAGTGACCGAGCCGCAAATCAGTGGTGCGCTTGTAATCACACCAATCAAAATCAAAAAGAATAGAACACCCACAATGAGCGAGAAGGCAATACCGACCCAGCCCAAAACGATGCCGGCTGTAGCCATGCCACTACCACCCATCATACCGTTGCTTTTCTTTATCTCATTGCGTGCCACATAACCTGAAATCAAGGCACCAATCGCACCAAAGGGCGGGTATTTGAAGTTCAGGATGCCAGCAATCAAACTGACCACAGCCCAAACCGAGAAACCGTTATTCGGTTCGGGGTTAGGCGCACGATGAGGTGGTGGCGTCTGAGGTGGGGCTTGGTATGGCGCCTGATAAGGTGGAGGGCTTTGGGGAGGCGCTTGATAAGGTGCTTGTGGCGCGCCTTGCGGTTGCTCTGGATTGGGGTCTTGCCCTTGGACGGGTGTTGTGTTTACATCGATATAATCGTTCATATTTTCTCCTTTATAAATGGCTAAACAGCTAAACTAGCTTTCTTTTCTTTGCGCTTCTTGAGCCGCCAAGCGATGAACCAGATGACCAGGAAGACCAGAATGATCATGAGGATCGGCACTAAAACGCTCAGGACCGAAACGATGACGGCAAAAATATCCTCGGCAGTGCTCACGACGGGGTCGCCAAGCCCAGCGGTGGCCACGGTGACTGTCGGGCGGACCACCAGCGATTTTGTGGCGTGCACCGAGCCAGCGACGAGCAAACCGCAGATCAAGGACAGCACTGGGCTAATGTCGGTGATGGCGTTTGCACTGGCGGCGAAGAGAATTGCACCGGCTGTGGGGCGGATGAAACTCTGCACCACATCGTTGACATGGTCGACCGCGGGGACTTTATCGGCAACGATTTCAACAATCGATAGCACGACCAAGACACCAATCGTCCACCAACTTTCCAAAGCGTTCCAAGGCGAGGCAAGTGTAATGGTGTTGGTAAACTTGGCCAAGAGCGCAACGACCAATAGCGGGATGTAGGCGTTGAGACCAGCCGAAGCTGAAAGACCAAACGCGCCTAACACGCCCAAAATACCTGAAATGGTTCCTCCCATATGCTTTCCTTTCGATTAAAAGCTATTAATACAATCTCATTATAGGCCTCTTTTGTAAGAGGAACAGTAGATAATATAGCGATTCAGTTTTTCACGGGAGCAGTGAGTATTCACGGCTAAAAAAGGATAGGCGACCAAGTGCCGGTCATCAGGTAACGCGCCAGGCTGATGAGTCCAATCTGCACCATCATCATTGCCAAGCCTAAAAGTCCCGGCAGGAACAAATCCCGCCAATGGCTGGCTTGGTTGGAACGACGCAGAATGAAGCTAGCCAGTGTGGAGTGGATCAGCCACAAAATGAGCAAAACGCTCAGGCTCATCAGGATATTAAAGGGGTAGAAAAAGATTGGTTTTTGGCTGTAAACCGCCACGCCGACCAAACTCAAAATGGCCACTATTAGCGGGAAGCGATAGGCTTTGTCAAAGGCTGAGTTGGAGGTCCAGTTTGACCACACGGTTTGGTTAAAGATAGGCATCAAAATCGAGCCAATCCCTAAGCCGACCATCGTTCCAGTGATTAAGCGCGTTAGATTGGTGGTTTGGTAAAGGGAGGGAATGAAGGGTAAAAAGTTGAGCGCTGAATTTAAGCCGTCCATGGCAAAAGCCAGAAAGCCTAAACCTAAGAGGATATTGATCCAAAGGGGCGGAAGCTTACCTTGCCGTCCCCAAAACCAATGGGCGATAACCGTGACCAAAGCGCCAAGATACATCCCGGCACAGCGCGCGCAAAGCGGGGATTGGTGCTCGCCGAGTACGAATGACCGCTCGGTCATCTGGTGGCAGACGTTGTAACCGACCGCGTTGAGCTTAGCCCAGAACCCAGTTGGCGTGAGCCACAGCCATAGGCCAAAAAGTAAGCCGACCAAGACCAACAGACTTATGACCAAGCCTTTGTTAATCGGCTTGCGTTGAATGGTTTCGCTGGTTTCTTGGCTCATTAGTCGTTTAAGGGTTCGGTCAGGTATTCGTGTGCGACCTTCAGTGATTCGATAATCTCAATTTGCTGTGGGCAAAGTTCCTCACAGGCGCCACACTCCACACACTGATCCGCTTTGCCATCGGTGGGGATAGATATGCCATAGTTGCGTTGACCGTAGGCTTGCAAGTTGAACATCATCGCGTCATTGTAAACCGAAAAGATGGAAGGAATACGCACACCTTGCGGACAGGGTAGGCAATATTCACACTTGGTGCATGGGATGGGGCTAACTGCGCGCATCGCTTTGTGGGCGTCAATAATCAGTTGGCGGTCGGCATCGCTCAATTGCCCAACTGCACTTCGGCTGGCAAATGTCAGGTTTTGCGCGACTTGCTCAGGGGTCGACATGCCCGAAAGCACAAGCGAGACTTCGGGTTGGTCCCAAAGCCATTGCAAAGCCCACTCCACATGGCTCCAGGGGCGTTCAGAGCGCGCGAAGACTTCTTCTACCGTGGGAGGGAGCTTAGGGCTGGCAAGCCCACCACCGCGCAGAGGTTCCATAATGATTATCGCTAAACCTTTGTCAGCGGCGAGTTTCAAGCCTTTTAAACCCGCTTGTTCCTCAATATCCACGTAGTTGTATTGAATTTGGCAAAAATCCCAATGGTCGTAGGCAGTAACGATTTCCTCAAAAACCTCATACTTGTCGTGGAATGAGAAGCCTACTGCGCGGATTTTGCCTTCATCTTTCTTTTTCTCGAGCCAGTCAAAGATGTTGAGGCGCAAGTAGTTGTCCCAATAGCGCTTATTGAGGGTGTGCAAGAGGTAGCAGTCGATATAGTCGGTTTGCAGGCGTTCCAGTTGAATATTGAAATACTTGTCGAGATCTTCGGGAGCCATAACCAGCCAAGAGGGCATTTTGGTGGCGAGTTTCACGCGCTCGCGATAACCATCGGCCAGAACGCTACCCACAAATGGCTCACTTTGCTCGCGGTGGTAACCCCAGGCGGTGTCGATGTAATTGACGCCAGCGTCAATTGCATCGCGCACCATTTTCATGGCTTGAGGCTCATCAATTTTGCTGCTGTCGCCGTCTAAAACAGGAAAACGCATGGTGCCAAAACCAAGCGCGCTAACCTTCCAGTCCAGTTGTCCAAAATTTCTGTATTCCATTGGGCTCTCCTTTTTTGCGTGTCATGCTGATTCTACCCTCTCTTTAGTAGATATAGGGTTATTCTGATAGAATTAGGCTAACTTGCAAAACCTTGAAAGATTCACGCCGACATTCATTGCATTGTGCCACCAGGACGGAACTATGAGTGAACAAACTACAGCATCTGAAGATCTTCGTACACCAATAGACATCACGGAAGAAGAGCGCCAAGGTACCCAGACCCATGATTCGCCCAAATGGGGTTGGGCGGTCAAACTGGTTGTGGCGATTGCCTTACTGGGCGGGGCATTAGCGCTCGCCATTCGGTTTAACAACTATCTCAAACTTTTCCTGACCGCCTTGTTGATTTCTTTCTTGATTCAACCAATTGTGCGTTGGGTGACCAAACATACCAAGCTGAACTGGAAGCTCGTTTCAGGCATTGTGTATGTCATATTGTTGGCTTTGTTGGTTTGGGGTGTGGTTAGTGGCAGCAAAGGTTTGGCTGGTCAGATTACCAGTCTATTTAACTCACTGCAAGAGAACATCAGTACCGTAACAGACTATTTGGCATCTTGGTCCAATAAGAAAGTTTCGCTTGGCCCGCTCAACTTTAACCTCCCCAAGTTGGACACGCCCTTCCTAACAGAAAAGGTTGAACAGTTCTTACAGCCGATGATTACTTCGGTCACCAAAAATGTACCCAAGCTTTTGGGGTCGGTGGGTGGATTTGTTTTCAACCTCTTTATCACCATTTTGGTTTCCTTTTTTATTACCTCAGAATCGGGTACTGCCAAACGACAATTTGTGGCTTTGAAAAATCACGCTTATGACGATGATATTAAGCGCATGGGCAAGGAAGTTATTGGTAACTTTAATGCCTATTTACGCGGCACGATGATTGTCGTCATCATTGCTATTGTGATTTACTCGGCATTGCTCGGCGCCTTAGGCGTACCATACTTCTTCTTGCTGGCAGTGATTGCTGGTTTTGGTCGCTTTATCCCTTATCTGGGTGCCGGTATTGGATGGGTGGGCTTCTTTGTGGGCACCCTGATGCAACGCCCAACCCCCTTTGGTTTTGCGCCATTGGGTTATGCGGTTTTGGTTTTGGGTATCGCCCTGGTGATTGACTTTGTTCTGGACAACGTGGTCACGCCAACTGTGATGAGCAACGCTTTGGATGTTCATCCCGCGGCTATTTTGATTTCAGCATTGGTTGGCGCGCAACTCTTTGGTCTTTTAGGTGTCATTTTGGCAGCCCCCATTTACGCGATTTTGAAGCTTTTGCTGCGCTATCTTATACACAAACTCTTTGATGAAGATCCTTGGGAGGGTATTGAGTACTACCAAAAACCCAAAGAAGCTGGCCTAGTCAAAGGCTTGCGCAAATTGTGCGAGCGTTTTTGGGTCTGGACCGAAAAACCCCGCCTGGCTTTTGTGGCTTGGATAAAGAAGGTGTGGGCGAAGATTGTCACGTTCTTTAAACGATTATTTGCAAAACTCCCGAAGCGTGATAAGCATAAGCAAAGCAAAAAATAGTTGTCACCATTGTTTTTGCCTATAGATACATGACTTGAAAGCTTGTGAGTTAAGTAGGTTAAGATGGAAGATAAAAACGTTGAGTATAAATCGGATATTCCAAAAAAGAAAAACTTCCTGAAAGCCGAGATAGTTGCATTCATCAATACCGATGGGGGGACAATTTATTTAGGAGCGGATGATCAAGGTAACCCGCTTGAAGCAATGCATCCGAGATATTCCGAATGGGAAGAATTGCTTTCGAATTGGCTTATAAATGCTTTTTCATCGAACTTGAATGATCTGGTAACCCTGTACCCTAATGAAATGCCCTTTCGAATTGAAATCAAAAAAGGGGTTGAAAAGCCGTACTTCTACAAAGATGTGGAAGGGTTTAATGCCAAAGGGGTTTATGTTAGAGTGGGAAGCTCTAAACGAGTAGCCAGCTTTGATGAAATTCAAAGGATGATTTTTCAATCAAAATCCCATACCTTTGAAAAGCTTGCTTGTAATAAGTCAGATCTAACTTTTGAGTATGTCAGAAGTAAATTCGATGGTAAGGGCATAGAATTTGATAAATATGGCATGCTCATCATGACCATTGAAAATGGTTATAACAATGCTGGGCTGTTTCTTAGTGACCAGAATCCGACAGTTAGTAAATTTGCTGTATTTCAGGGTTTATCCGTGGATACCTTCTTGGATAAAAAGGAGTTTAGCGGCTCAATTATGAAGCAACTCGATGAGATCTTGTATTTCACTAATCTATCCAATAGAAAAAGAGTGGTAATTACTGGGAAAGCTCAAAGAGATGAGTATCTGGACTATCCGGAAAGAGCGATACGAGAGGCAATAGTTAATTGTTACTGCCATAGGGATTGGACTTTAAGCGGCGATATTAAAGTTGAAGTTTTTGATGATCGTATTCAAATCTTCTCCCCAGGCGGTTTACCAGACGGTTTGACACTTGAGAACATTAAACAAGGCATGGTTGCAAAGAGAAACCCGATATTGTTAAACGCGTTAGATAAGGCTGATTATATCGAAAACTATGCTACCGGCATAAGACGTATTTTCGCTGATTATGCGGGTTTTGATAAACAACCAGACTTTTACATTTCAGATAATGGTGTGGTTGTAACTCTATATAACCGTAACTACCATATTGAAAATGTCGGTCAAAATGTCGGTCAAAATGTCGGTCAAAATGTCGGTCAAAATGTCGGTCAAAAAATGAAGCCAGAGCAAAGGCAAGCCTACATTTTAGAACTAGTAGCATCTAACAAACAATTAACCATTGGGGAGATTAGCAAAGTGCTTAATGTAAGCACAAAAACGGTTGAGCGTGATATTGACAAGCTGAAAAGTAGGAATTTAATCATATACGTTGGATCTTCAAAAGAGGGATATTGGGAAGTGATGAGAACAAAAAGTTCTTGAGTGCCTATGAGCCAAAAGAACTGAGAGATATTGATTCGAAGTCTGTTGTATTGATATCCGATTCGTTCTGCGTTTTCGGGGTATGTGTAGCTCTGGAAGCGATGTCTCTTTCTGGTAGACCGGTCGATTTTATTGGGAAAAAAAGCTCAAATAAGAAGAGGGTCTAACTATTTGTCCAGACAAGAAGATATACGATGTAGATGTCAGTGATGGCTACATTTTGAGCGGAAGATACCTCATTTCGATATTTTAAATCTTTGTGGGTTTTGGTTTAAAATTTGTAGAATTGCTAGGCATTAACATCCCTTCACAAACATTTGACGTGAATCTTGAGATATAATTCAAGGAAAGATACCTAAGGAGATTATTATGGACAACGCACAAGATCCCATTACTTCAACCATCGCTGAAACCGAAAATTATTTAGCTTGGAAAGCTGAAGAACCAGATGGCGAAACTACCTATCACCTCGAGTTCAATAACGTGACCCTGCACTTCTTTAAAGAAGAGTGGGAAGAAGTTTTGAAACTGCTCGAAATTATCGTCGACGAAGAACTTTAGATCTTTTTAGAATCAAGCCAGCCCCTTAGACCCGGGCTGGTTTTTGTTTTAATATGGGATTTAGGGGCGAATAGTTAAAGCTTTAGCGCCATCCAATCCAAATCATGCGCCAGGACAAAGCCAGCATCCTGAATACCTTGTGTCGCGCGCCCCATCGGGAACTCCAGATTGACCTTGTTTTGTCGCCAATATCTATTCACAAAATCGCTTAATAAGACTTGCGCTCGTTGGTTTTCATCTTCTTTTTCCAAATTTGGGGGTAGCGCCAGGACTAAATGATCGACCTGGTCCAATCTGCTTTGCCAGGTCAGGAGTCCTTTTAGCTCACCTTTTTGTCGTAGAGCAAAGTGAGTCAGTTCCATCGCTTGGGGCCATGAAAAGGGGTTGAGCCAGGTCGCGGGAGAAAGCGCGCAAAAAGAAAGTCCAGCGTACCATCGGGTTCGTTTTGGGTAGGCTTGAGCCAGCCAAGCTTTCTGCTTTTGCCAGTCCGAAAGTTTACGGGGGCTAATCTTATATCCTAAGGCGTTTTCTTCGAATCGAAGCAGTTCAGCACTGGGGCGCAAACGCCAAAGGCTAACGCTATGTAAGGTTTCGAATCCCATGGAATGGTAAAGCTTTATGGCTGCTTGGTTGGCATGTTTTACTTGCAGGTAGATCTCCCGTATGCCAGCTTTGTGACAATGCTGCAGACCATCTTGGGTTAATTTGCGGGCAATGCCTAATTGGCGGTAGTCCTCGCGTACGGAGACATTAGCGATCATAATCACGCGCTTCAATCCATCCATGTGGGGAATGAGCGTAATGTTGCCCACAATTTGACCCTCATCCTCCCAAACGTAGCCGTCCGCCCAGGAAGCACGGGCAATCATACGGTCTAAGAAGCCGCTATCCGTGCGAGCCAACAGTCGAGCATGCTGGCGCATGTTCTCGATGATGATATGCCCTTCAGGATCCTGTTTGAGCTCAAAAGCATCTTCCATGAGATTCGCCACCGCGTTTAGGTCACGGGCTGGATCCATGCGGCGCATTTCGCCTGGCGGTGGGAGATGAAAAGGTAACGGCATGGCACCTATTTTAGCTTAATCCAGCGTTTAAAAGAAAAACTCCTGCACCAGGCAGGAGTTGGGTGTTTTTTGCGATCGCCAGGCAGAAGCCTGGGCTAATCAACAGGCTTACGAAAAATCCGCGGGGTCAATAGGTCCAGTACGGCGCTGGCGATACACAATGCGCCCACGGTCGAGGTCATAAGGAGACATTTCTACACGCACCAAATCGCCCAAGAGGATGCGGATGTAATACCGTCGCATACGCCCACTCAGGTAGGCGATGACCTCATGTCCGTTATCGAGCTTGACCCTAAACTGCGTTCCGGGTAAGGCTTCGATGATGGTGCCTTCTACTGTAATCTTTTCTTCTTCTTTAGCCATAAAACCTCACTTAAACCTATTGGCTAATCGTACGACTTTCGGAAGTTGCGACGAACAGCCTTTTTCTTGTCCATGCGGCGTTGCTCGCTCTTGGAAACGAACCAGCGTTTGCGGCGCACGGTGCTCAAAACACCACTCTTGACGACCTTCTTGCGGAAGCGCTTGAGTAGGGAATCCTGGGATTCATTTTGTCTTAAATTGACACTTGCCATTGCTATTCACCTCCTTCCGGGCATAGAATAGGTCAAAACACGCGTTAATCAGACGCGAAAAGTTATTATACACGAAATATCAAAAAATCAATAGGGGCAAATTTGACAAAAATCAGTCAATCATTGGTGCAAGCGTCTTGAGGAGCTCGAGGAGGGAAAGGCGGTGGTCGCTGAGCGCATCCCAGAGGGTGTCTTGGTTGGTTATGGAATAGTGTCCTTCAGGGATGTGTTTGAGGTGTTCTTTGAGTATCTCGTCAAGCCCTGCCTTTGTGTCGCCGTTTTCGTCATAGAGCAGATCCTGCCACGCTTCATGGTAAAAGTTGAAAAGAGCTTCATGTCGCTCGCGTGCCTCTAGTAAAAAGGACTTGATTTCATCCATTTTTTGGTTGTCTTGCTCGACCTGGATACAGAGGTCTTGCATGGCGTTAATTTGATTGAGAATTTCTTTGGAATTCATTTGGATGCCTTTTTTAAAAAGTGGTGCTGGGTTGCAGATTTAATATGCGCTTGAAAGAAAGAGCCAGTCAGCCGAGCAATCGCTGACTGGCTCTTTGTGTTTTGTTGGTAAAGGGCTAGTCAATCGTTGATACGATGGTCTTGAGTAACTCTATGGTCTCGAGGCGCTCGTCCATGAGGGCGTCCCAAATGGTGTCTTCGTCCAGAATTGAGAAGCTGTCTTCAGCGACATGTTTTTCAAGCTCCTTATTCCAGGCTTCTTTGTTCTTTTCGTCTTCGTAATAAAACATCCATTCAGATTGGTAGAACTCAGCCAGTTTTTCTTTTCTGGCTTGCGCTTCCTCGATGAATACGATAAATTCACTGATTTTATCCGCATCAGCTTCAACTTGATGGCAAAAGGCTTGCATTTCGATCAATCTATCTAAATTTAATTCTTTTTCCATGATGCATCTCCTGTAAGGTAGTCTTTTGCATATATTATAACGTCAGTTTATTTATTTCTTATGTAGAGTATCGATGGATTTTTTCTTTATAGTAGAATTTAAGAACGAGGGAATAGATCAAAAAAGGAGTTACATGAAACGAAAAGCACTATCACTTTTACTCGTCCTCTTCGTTCTTTTGGCAACGGTTCACACTGCTAAAGCGAATGACCCCATCGTTTGGACGCCTATTAATGAAGGTTTAGAAGAAAAGACCGTTGTTAATATGGCTATTGACCCGGTTGAGACAGATACCTTATATGCCGCCACATACAGCAAAGGCGTATTTAAGACTATAAATGGTGGCGAGTCATGGCTCGCAATCAATACTGGCTTGACCAATCTTGAAGCAAGGGCTATTGCTATCGACCCTGAAACGCCTGCGAAGCTTTACTTGGGCACTTATGAAGGTGGTTTGTTCAAAAGTGAGAACGGCGGTGAGTCGTGGTCGGCAATGATGAGCCCGCTTAATGGCAAGGCTGTTCTCCAAATCGTGATCGACCCACAAACGCCGAGTACCCTTTATGTGCTGGCGGTAGACGAAGGCGTTTATAAAAGCACTGACAGTGGGCAAACATGGGCTCTGAAGAGCGCGAATTTACCCCCTGGGTTTGTACATCTTAGTCTGGCGATTGATCCACTCACAACGGATACGCTTTATCTTGGTGCAATGGGTTTTAGCTTGCTCAAAAGTGTCAATGGTGGCGACACTTGGACACCTTCAAATGCAGGGCTTGGTGTTCATGCGGCAATGTCTATCGCGATTGACCCGGAAAGGCCCAGCACGCTTTACGCTGGCACGATGTCCGGCGGCGTTTACAAGAGCGAGGATTCTGGTGCGACATGGACATCAGCGTCGGCTATTCTCACTGGTAAGAGTATTCGGTCCTTGGCGATTGACGCTAAAATGACCAGCACGCTTTATGCTGGCAGTGATAATAGCGGTATCTATATGAGCCTAGATGCTGGTGCAACCTGGCAAGAAATCAACGAGGGCTTAGAAGCCACGGCCAACATCACCTCGATTTTATTAGAGCCAAAGAACTCGGCAAACTTGTATATAGGCACGATGGATCACGGCGCTTTTAAAGCGGTATTAGAAGTTGTCGACCTAGATCCAGATCCGGATCCTGACCCGGACCCAGAACCGGAAGAGTTTTTGCTAAACTTCCCCCTCATTCTTCGGGATGAGAATTAAATATCATAAAGACTAAATTCGTGAAAGCCTTAAACAAAACCCGTTCACAAAAAACACACTAAACAAAGGCACTTTCAGAAATGAAAGTGCCTTTGTTTAGTGTGGCTTATGGAGTTTTACTGAGATTAACATCATTTATAGCTTGGTGCTCTTAGCTGATCATATATAATAGGAGTTAAACAGTTATATTTAGGAGGCGGAATGAAAAAGGCTTTAACGATATTTTTTGCTGTTATGTTTGTTTTAACATGTGTTAAACCAGTCAGTGCTGACCAAACCATCATTTGGAAGCAAATGAACGATGGTATGGAAGGTGGCGCGATTCGTGATATGGTAATGAATCCGTCAAACCCAAGTGTTCTTTATGTTGGAACTGGAGAAGGCAAGATTCATAAAAGTAGTGACTCAGGCCGAAGCTGGTTGCGCGCAATGAATGGCATGAATGCGTCAGAAGTTAGGGCATTGTCTATTAACCCTGTTGCACCTGAGATTTTGTTTGCCGGAACGGATCAAGGTGTGTATAAGACTAATGATGCTGGGGGCCAGTGGGGTTTGATAAATAGTGGCTTGCCCAGTAAGGATGTTGCTTCTGTTGCAATTGACCCAAACAATCCCAGCATTGTTTATGTTGGGATCTTTGAAAAAGGCGTTTATAAAAGTCTGGATGGTGGTTCAAGTTGGACAATATCTAATAATGGTATGGATGATGCGGACATTCGTTCAATTGCTATAGATCCAACCAATTCTACCGTCCTTTATGCGGGCGCGAATTCCGGTGTTTTCAAATCTGAAAATGCAGGAGAAAGTTGGACAAAAATTGCTGCCGGTCTTCCTAATACTATCGTATTTAAAATCGCCATAGATTTTGAAGATATCAATACTCTGTACGCGGGGACTTGGGCTGGGCTTTATAAAAGTGAGAACGCTGGCCAAAGTTGGGTTGCAATTAATGAGGGTTTAACAGCGGAATTGGTTTCAGAAATGGTGATTGATCCGAATAACCCAGGGTTACTTTATGTTGGGACAAATAAAGGTGTATTTAAGAGCGAGGATGCTGGCCTGAATTGGGTTTGGCTAGGGGAAGCGTTTTTACAAGAAGATGTGCAAGCTGTAGTCATTAATCCACATGCCCCCAGTACTCTTTATGCTGGCGGTGTGGCTGGTGTTTTTATGAGTGTGAATGGCGGAGAGACATGGGCTGAAGTGAAAACGGGTGAGATTGATATCGATGTGTATACTATAGCAATCGATTCGTTGAATCCTAGCATTATTTATGTTGGAACAACAAAAAGTGGAATTTACAAAAGCACAAACTCAGGCTTGTCTTGGTATTCTATAAACCAGGGGTTAAAAAAAGGCTTGGAAGTGTATTCAATTGCAATTGACCCGACCAATCCAGCGATACTATATACCGGAACGAGCAGAGGAATTTATAAAAGTATTGATTCTGGTGAAAGTTGGATTTCAACAGGTCCAGATACTTATTCTTTGTGCTATGATGTCGATGTAGATTCATACTCCTCAAACATAGTTTATGCGTTAAAAAATTGGAATCTTCTAAAGAGCCTCAATTCAGGAGAATCATGGGCGGAAATTTCTGTTGGACCCTCCAATCAATCGGTCTACAAAATATTAATGGATCCATTGACGCCAAACATGCTTTATGTACGAAATGATAAAATGACTTATAAATCACGTGATGCCGGTGCGACATGGATAGATATAAGCGAAAACTTGCCAGATGGACGAGGAACAGTTTTAGCAGTTGATCCAAATATTCGGAATACAATTTATGCAAAAAACGGCTCTGCACTATACTTAAGTAATGATGGCGGAAGCACTTGGAAAATGATAAATGAAACACTATATTACCACATAGAAAATCTTGTCATTAATCCATCAGACTCAAATGTAATGTATACACTTACATACACGGACATTTTGATTAGCATTGACGGTGGTAAAACATGGAAGGCTCAAGAGAATCCTTTTGGATCGAACTCAATTCCAGTGCTTACTATTGACCCCTTAAATACTTCCACATTGTATGCAGGAGGCAGGAAAAATGGCTTTTACAAGGGAACGGTGGTTCAGCTCACGAATAAAATCCACTTGCCATTAATACTTAAGCCTTGGATGAACTAAGGAAGAGAAGGGTATATTGTCTTAAAATAGCCTTTTTATAACTTATTGATCAAAATCTGACCTTGAAAACGCAAAATTGTGTGGTAATATTATCCATTCACCGCGATTTTGGGTTTTATCGGGAAAAATAGTTGACTCTTCAGGCAGTTAGTCTTATAATTTAAGATTGCGCTTTATCCCTATTAAGCTGCGTGGGCGCCTTTGTGCATCCGCGCTTTTAGCACGTACAGGAGATGTGAATGACTGAATTGATGCCCCCTAAAAATTATGCTCGCATCCCAGTTGGGTTGGAATTACCCCAACTTATTGAAGTTCAGATGGAGTCTTTTGAAAGGCTCAAAACTGAAGGGCTGGCTAACCTCTTTAATGAAATATCGCCAATTACTTCTTATGGCGGTGATTTGCGCTTGCACTTCCCCAGCGACACAGAAATGTCTCGCGAGTTTGACCTTAAGTTCTGGTTTGAAGAACCCAAGAACACCATCGAAGAGTGTCTAGAGCGTGACCTGACGTATGCCCGTCCGCTTTATGTTTCGGTTTTGCCCGAATACGTTGCCACTGGCAAGAAAGAAGGCGATGTCATTCATCCCTTGAGCAGTCAGAGCTTGTTCCTGGGCGACTTCCCCGAAATGACCAAGAAGGGCACCTTCATTATTAATGGTACCGAACGTGTTGTTGTTTCGCAGCTCATTCGCTCCCCTGGCGTTTACTTTGAAGCTGATCAAGACCGTTCAACCGGTCGTATGATGTCTACCGCCAAACTGATCCCTGATCGTGGTGCGTGGATGGAGTTTGAGACCCGCAAGAACGATTTCATCATCCTCAAGTTCAACCGCAAGCGCACTGTGCCGATTACGGTCTTTTTGCGCGCTTTGGCCGCTTTAGATGACGGTATCGCTGATTCGCCTTTGAAAGAAGGCACCGACGAAGAAATCCTGGCTTTGTTCCATGATGTGGACGACAATCCAGATCATTCATACATTGAAAACTCTTTTGACCAGGAACCTGAATACGATCTGAGCAAAATGAGTCTCAAAGAAGCTGCTTTGGTTGAGTTTTACCGCCGCTTGCGCCCGGGTGAACCACCCATCGTTGAAAACGCGGAAAACTATCTTAAAGAACAGCTCTTTGATCCCCGACATTATGACCTTGAACTGGTGGGTCGCTACAAATTAAATCAGAAGCTAGACCTTTATGGTGTTGTTCCTGGTTCACACCGCATGATTACCAAGCATGACATCGTGCGCATCATTCGCCATATGATTCAAGTCAACAACGGCAAGATCCCCAAGGATGACATCGATCACCTGGGCAACCGCCGTGTGAAGACCGTTGGCGAGCTTATCCAAAACAAACTGCGTGTTGGTCTGCGCCGTATGGAACGCGTTATTAAAGAACGCATGTCCTTGCGTGAAACTGACGTGATCGTGCAAGCGGCAACTTTGGTCAACATTCGTCCTTTGGTTGCTTCCTTGCGTGAGTTCTTTGGGTCCAGCCAGCTCTCTCAATTCATGGAAGAAACCAACCCGCTTTCAGAATTGCGCCACAAACGCACCATCTCTGCCTTGGGTCCCGGCGGTCTGCGCCGCGAACGCGCTGGCTTTGACGTGCGTGACGTTCACTTCTCGCACTATGGCCGCATTTGCCCCATCGAAACGCCTGAAGGTCCGAACATTGGTCTGATTGGTCGTTTGGCGGCTTATGCTCAGGTGAACGAGTTTGGTTTTATCGAAACGCCTTACCGCAAGGTTTACAATGAGATGGCGGGTGATGACCCCAATTTGGTCGACCACCTCCTGCTTAAAGATATTGTTGACCCAAAGACCGGCGAGGTTGTTTTTGAAGCTGAAACCCGCGTTGACAGCAAGATGGCTAAGAAGATCAAATCTCTCGGGATTGAAAAAGTTCAGGTGCGCCCTTATGTGAGCGACGATTACGAATATCTCTCCGCTGACGCTGAAGATAAATACGTTATCGCCCAGGCCAACGCGCCTTTGAACGAATATGGCGAGTTCTTGCACCGCAACTCTTGCCGCTTTGCTAATCAATTTGCGATCTTCAACTATGAAGACATCGACTACATTGATGTTGCCCCTAACCAGGTTGTGGGTATTTCAGCCGCGCTGATCCCCTTCCTTGAGCATGACGACGCCAACCGCGCGTTGATGGGTGCCAACATGCAGACCCAAGCTGTCCCACTTTTGCGCCCTCAGGTGCCAATTGTTTCGACTGGCATGGAAGACGTGGCCGTGGCTGACTCAGGTCAAATCGCTTTGGCAGAAGCTGATGGCGAAGTGCTCTCAGTGACTGGCGACAACCTGGTCGTCAAACAAACCGATGGCGATTTGCGCCTTTACAAATTGCGCAAGTACCACCGCTCCAACCAAAGCACCTGTATTGACCAGCGCCCGGCCGTTGTGCAGGGTCAAATGGTCAAGAAGGGTGAGGTCATCATTGACTCTTCTTCAACCCAGGACGGTAAGCTAGCTTTGGGCCAAAACGCGGTTATCGCATTCTTGCCTTGGGAAGGCTTCAACTTTGAAGACGCCATCCTGATTTCAGAGAAATTGGTCGAAGACGATCGCTATACCAGCATCCACATCGAAAAATACGAAGTGGAAGCCCGCGACACCAAATTGGGTCCCGAAGAGATTACCCGTGAAATTCCCAACGTGGGTGATGACACCATCCGTGACCTCGACGAAACTGGCATCATTCGCATTGGTGCTGAAGTTGGTCCTAATGACATCCTGGTGGGTAAGATTACCCCTAAGGGTGAAAAAGAACTGACCCCAGAAGAACGCTTGTTGCGCGCCATCTTTGGTGAAAAATCACGCGACGTCAAAGACACCTCTTTGCGCATGCCACACGGCGAACGCGGTATTGTCGTAGACGTAAAGGTCTTTACCCGCGAAGAAAACACTGATCTCAGCGCTGGTGTGGACAAAATGGTGCGTGTGTCCGTGGCACAACGCCGCAAGATCACCGCTGGTGATAAGATGGCCGGTCGCCATGGTAATAAGGGTTGTGTCTCGATGGTTTTGCCCGTTGAAGATATGCCCTTCCTTGAAGACGGTACCCCAGTGGATATCATTTTGAACCCACTCGGTATCCCCGGTCGTATGAATATTGGTCAGGTGCTTGAAGCCGAACTCGGTTGGGCAGCCAGCCGCTTGGGCTTCCGCGCGATTACCCCTGTCTTTGATGGTGCCAACGAAGCTGAAATTGCTGCGGAATTGGCTCGCGCTTGGATGATCGATGAAGCCTGGCGTGTGATTGCTGAAAAAGGTTGGGCTTGGATCCAGTCCTTTGAGCATGACCCTGAAATGATTCTGGATGATGAGGAAGTGCGCTTGCTCTATCTGGAAAGCGTTTTGGAAGGCAAAGATTATGATATCTTCGCCATCAAAGAGAATAATGTTTTAGCCCGCCGCGCGACCATGAAAGAATGGCTGCGACTAGAGGGTTTTGATCCTGAAACGATTACTTCCTTCCCAGAGGATAATATCGCTGTCGCGCAGCGCAATACCCAGGACGATAATGCCATTCGTGCTTGTTTGCAGCTTTGGGCTAAGAAGTTTGAGCGCGAAATCAGCGCAGACCTCGAAACCCCTGAAATGTTGAAAGCCGCGACCAAGATCATGTTTGAGACCGGCGAGCCTGTGCCCACCCTCGGTAAGCAACGCTTACGCGACGGCCGCACCGGTGATCTGTATGACCAACCTGTCATGATTGGTGTGATGAGCATGCTCAAGCTGCACCACTTGGTTGAAGACAAGGTTCACGCCCGTTCCACGGGTCCCTATAGCCTCGTGACCCAACAGCCCCTTGGCGGTAAGGCTCAATTTGGTGGCCAACGCTTTGGTGAGATGGAAGTTTGGGCGCTTGAGGCCTACGGTGCAGCTTATACGCTGCAGGAAATGTTGACCGTCAAATCGGATGATGTTGTCGGCCGAACCGCGACCTACGAAGCGATTGTTAAGGGTACGCCCATTGAGGCACCTGGTATCCCAGCCGCTTTCCGCGTTTTGGTCAAAGAACTCCAATCGCTCAGCCTTGCGGTGGAAGCGATTATGGACGATGGCGAAGTTGTTCGCTTTGGAAAAGACGACGAAAGGAACCAAACACCCCGTGTTACCACCGGTTTATTGGATATCGGTGCCGAAATTCCGGGCTTGGATCGAATGTCTTGACGTATCGCCTAACGGCGTGTTAGAATTCTCTTTCGTCAATCAGGCAGACGGACGGATTTGCCGTGCCTGAAAGGTGTGAAATGAGAGGTCATTGTAAGTGATATGACCTTAATGAATTAATTATTGAAGAGTTTAGTAAGTACGGAGATAGAAAAAGTGCCAACAATAAACCAATTGGTTCGACATGGTCGAAAAACGAAAAAATCCAAGAGCAAATCACCTGCTCTGCAATATACACTCAACTCTGAGAAACAACGTCGCACCCGCCAACCCAAGGGCGCGCCTCAGAAACGTGGTGTGTGTACCATCGTGCGTACAATGACCCCCAAGAAGCCTAACTCGGCTTTGCGCAAAATCGCTCGTGTGCGTCTTTCCAATGGTATGGAAGTGACTGCCTACATTCCCGGCGAAGGTCATCAATTGCAAGAGCACAGCGTTGTGTTGGTTCGCGGCGGCAGAGTCAAGGACTTGCCCGGTGTGCGCTATCACATCGTCCGTGGTACCTTGGACTCGACCGGTGTTAACAACCGTAAACGAGCCCGCTCGAAATACGGCGCCAAACGCGCGGAGTCATAGAAAGAATAATAGAGCAAACCTGACACCCTATATAGGGTGGATTAGGTTCGTTTAGATTAGGAGCCATAATGTCAAGAAGGATTAAACCCGAAAAACGACAGGTCGAACCAGATGTTCGATTCAACAATAAACATTTGCAGATGATCATCCACCGCATCATGCTTAACGGCAAGAAAAGCCTTGCGACCAGCATGGTTTACGAAGCGATTGATATGATCACCGAAAAAACCGGCAAGGAAGGCATCGAAGTTTTCGACGCTGCGCTCAAGAACGTGAGCCCACTCATGGAAGTCCGCCCACGCCGTGTTGGTGGTTCAACCTACCAGGTGCCCATGGAAGTTTCGCCCGAACGTCGCGTTACTTTAGCCATGCGCTGGATCATCACCGCTTCACGCGCGCGCTCTGGCAAGTCTTACCCAGAAAAACTTGCTGCTGAGCTGATGGACGCAGCCGAAAACCAAGGCGCTTCCATTCGCAAAAAAGAGGAAACCCACAAAATGGCCGAGGCCAACCGTGCGTTCTCTCACTTCCGTATGTAATACGGCCGTACTTTAACTTTATTAGAGATAGAAATGACAGAATTTCCGCTTGATCGATATCGCAATATTGGCGTAATAGCCCATATTGACGCCGGTAAAACAACCACGACCGAGCGGATTTTGTTTTATACCGGCAAAACCTATCGCCTTGGTAATGTGGATGATGGCACAACCGTCACTGACTGGATGCCTCAAGAACGCGAACGCGGCATTACCATCGTATCCGCCGCGGTAACCGCTGAGTGGAAGGGCCATCGCCTGAACCTCATCGACACGCCCGGTCATATCGACTTCACCGCCGAAGTGCAACGCTCCTTGCGCGTTTTGGACGGTGGTGTGGTCGTTTTTGATTCCGTGCAGGGTGTAGAACCGCAGAGTGAAACGGTTTGGCGACAGGCTGATAAATATGAAGTGCCTCGCATCTGTTTTGCCAACAAAATGGACCGCGTTGGCGCCTCTTATGAACGCACGATTGACAGCATCCGCGAACGCCTTGGTGCGAACGCTCTCCAAATGCAAATTGCAATCGGTGCTGAAGCCGGTTTTACAGGTGTTATCAACCTGCTCGAAGAAGACGCTTGGTTCTTTGAGGACAAAGTCGGTTCTGAGCCCCGGGTTACGGAAGTGCCTGAGCAGTTTAAAGCTGAACTGGCTGAAAAACGTGCCACTTTGGTGGAACGTATTGCCGAACTTGATGATGACCTAACCGAGAAATTCTTGATGGGTGAAACCATTGAGATTCCCGAACTCAAAGCCGCATTGCGTCGTGGCGTTTTGTCTAACAAGGTCGTACCGGTTTTCTGTGGCAGTAGCTTGAAAAATAAAGGTGTTCAATTGGTTTTGGACGCTGTTATTGACTATCTGCCTTCACCGTTGGACATTCCACCCGTCAAAGCCATGTTGGTGCGCGACGGAAGTGAAGTGGAACGACACGCTGATGACAGTGAACCTTTGTCAGCCTTGGTCTTCAAAATCGTCACCGACCCCTATATGGGACGTTTGGCTTATATCCGCGTCTATTCTGGCAAGATTAAGCAAAATGGTAACATGCATAACGCGACCAAAGATAAGAAAGAACGCGTGGGTCGCCTTTTGCGTATGTACGCTGATCACCGTGAAGACATCACCGAACTGGGTGCTGGCGAGATTGGCGCTATCCTGGGTTTGAAGTTTAGCTTTACGGGTGATACTCTGTGTGACCCCACCAACCCTATCTTGCTTGAAACGATCAGCTTCCCTGAACCGGTTATTTCGATCGCGATCGAACCCAAAACCAAAGCCGACCAGGACAAAATGGCTGATTCGCTCAATAAATTGTCTGAAGAAGACCCGACCTTTAAAGTGCGCCAGGATGAAGAAACTGGACAAACCATTATCTCGGGTATGGGCGAACTGCACCTTGATGTTTTGGTGACCCGCCTTTTGCGAGAGTTTAAGGTGCAAGCCAATGTGGGTAAACCGCGCGTGGCCTATCACGAAGCGATTACCATGCCGGTGAAAGGCTATAGCCATCGCTATGTTAAACAAACCGGTGGTCATGGCCAATTCGCGCATGTCGTTTTTGACGTGGAACCGCTCGAACCGGGCAGTGGCATCGTTTTTGAAAACAAAATTGTGGGTGGCGCTATTCCCAAGCAATTCATCCCTGCTGTTGAAGCTGGTGTGAATGATGCTTCTGAAAGCGGACCCTTGGCAGGCTTCCCCATGACTGACCTCAAGGTCACCTTGGTGGATGGCAGTCATCACGAAGTTGACTCCAGTGAAATGGCCTTCCGCATGGCGGCGATTATGGCGCTGCGCGAAGTGACCGAAAAAGCTTCACCGGTTATTTTGGAACCCATCATGAAGGTCGAGATTACCGTGCCTGAAGAGTTTACTGGCGACGTTATTGGCCAGGTCAACGCCCGTGTCGGCAATATTCTGGGTATGGACGAACGCTATGGTAACGCCAAAGCTATCCATGCCGAGATACCCCTTTCAGAAATGTTTGGTTACGCAACCGAATTACGCTCGGCGACTCAAGGTCGTGGCGTGTTTACTATGGAATTCAAGCATTACGCTCAGGTTTCTGATTCGTATATGAAGAAAATTTTAGGAAGATTAGGATAAAATAACGGGATTTTAGACACCCGAAAAACAGGAAGTAAAATGGCAAAACAAAAAATTAGAATTCGACTCAAAGCATATGATCATCGCATTTTGGATCAAAGCGCAAAGCGCATCGTTGAGACTGCGGAACGCAGTGGCGCCAAGGTTATTGGCCCTGTGCCCTTGCCCACCCGCATCGAGAAGTACACCGTTCGCCGGTCAACCTTCATTGATAAAGACTCCCACGAGCACTTTGAGATCCGCACCCACAATCGTCTGATCGACGTGCTTGAACCCGATTCAAAGACCATCGACATGCTCATGCGTCTCAACCTGCCTGCCGGCGTGGATATTGAGATCAAGATCTAAGAGCTGCTGACGGTTGTTTCAGTGTCCCTTTGGGGAGGGCTGAAGGAATCGCGACAATCGATGGGGGACCAGAAAGCCTGTAAGCCTGGCTTTCATGTGTTTTGCTAACCTAAAAATGGAGAAGACGCCCACCCGGGCGTCTTTTTTGTTACATGATTTTATCGAAGCTTTACAGCCGCTCTATATAATGATATAAATAAAGAGCAAAAGTAAAGGTAGGTAATGAGCATGGAAAAACAAAAGGTTAAGAATTATCTCGAGAGAAATGATTACATTACAACAAGACTTGCAGCGGAAATGGGCGTTAAGAGGCACACCTTATCCAATATGGCGAGGAGGGGTGAAATTGTCCGAGAAAAGCAAGGCGTCTACCGAGCCGAGAATGAAGTTACGGATGAGTTCTTTTTGATCCAAAGCAACTCCGAAAAATTGGTTTATTCTTATTTAACTGCTTTATACTTCCACGGTCTAACTGATAGAACGCCAGGAATAGTTCACATAACCGTTCCGCAAGGTTACAATACCCAGCACTTAACGAGACACTTCGACCATCTCATTTTTCACTATGTTGATGACCGCGTTTTTAATCTGGGTGCGATTGAGATGAAAAGTCCACTTGGTAATAGAATTCATGTTTATGATAGAGAACGAACGATATGTGATATTGTCAAGAATCGAAAAAAACAGGATAGGGCACTTTTTAGTGATGCCATGAATCGATACTTTCGAAGTTCTGAAAAGGATCTGAGGAAGTTGATTAAGTACAGCAAGGCACTTAATGTTGAGGAGAAAGTAAGAAAGTACGCAGAGGTTTTGCAATGAAAAATGCCGAAAGCTTGAAAGGTAAAATCAAGGCGTTTGCTATAAAAAATCGGTTAAGGCCTCAAGAAGTCCTGCAAATGTATTTTTTCGAAAGATTTCTTGAAAGACTTTCACGATCAAAACATAGGGATATTTTAATCATCAAAGGAGGTTTATTAATCTCGTCGATGATTGGTGTTGCAAATCGAACGACTATGGATATGGATACAACCGTTAAAGGATTTCCCTTGAACGAAGAATCTCTTAGGATTATTGTTGAGGAAATTCTTTCTGTTAACACAGATGATGGTGTTCAATTTGAGATAGATTCCATTGGCTTTATTCATGAAGATAGCCCTTATGAAAATTTTAGAGTGCATCTGATTGCGACTTATGGAAAAATAGAGAACCCTATGAAGATTGATATTACAACTGGGGACTTGATTACACCAGGTGAGATTTTGTGGTGTTATGAATGCTTATTTGAGCCCAAGAAAATAAATGTTATGGCCTATCCTTTGGAGACAGTGTTGGCAGAAAAGTTTGAGACGGTTATCACACGTAACATTGCTACAACAAGAATGAGAGATTTTTATGATATTCATGTTTTATACGTGCAAAATAAAGATGCCTTAAAAATCGACTTGTTGCAATTTGCCATTGAAAGAACCGCCAGTTATCGAGGTAGCATGCCAATATTGCATGAAACACAAGAAATAATAGACGACATCTTATCAGATGAATATCTAAATGCCTTATGGAGAGCCTACCAAAGGGAGAACAGCTACGTTGGCACATTAGACTTCAAGCGCGTAGTTGAAAGTCTGAAAGACATGGCACAAAGGTTAGGGCTTTATTGATAGAGAATATGTTAAAGACCCTGATTGACTACTCCACTGTCACGGATTTGGCCAAATTGCGTGGTTGGTCCACGTCCAAACCCAATAAGGCCGCGATGTGGTAAGCAAAAAGTTGCAGAGGGATGATGGTCACCGCTGGGCTGAGCAACCACGGCGTTTTGGGAATCCAAAAGACCTCATCCGCCAGCCCCTTAATCACCTCATCACCTTCATCAGCGATCACTAAAACCTGCGCGCCACGCGCCTTGGCTTGCTCAATTTGGCTGATCATTTTGTCGTACCACAGGTCTTGTGGCGCAATCAGCACCACCAGCATCTCTTCGTCCAAAAGCGCGATGGGTCCGTGCTTCATCTCCCCAGCCGGGTAGCCCTCGGCATGTTTGTATGAAATTTCCTTGAGCTTCAAGGCGCCTTCATAAGCAATCGGCATGTTGACGCCACGACCCAAATACAAAGCGCCTTGCACGGCTTTATATTTGTTGGCAACGCGCTCAATTTCCTTTTCTTGCAGGAGCGCTTTTTCAACCAGGCTGGGAATGCCCAGCAAGTCATTGACATAAGCCACGCGTTCCGCCTCACTTAAAGTACCACGCAAATCAGCCAGATAAACCGCCAGCATATAAAGGTCCAGGATTGGGGCGGTAAAGGCTTTGGTCGAAGCCACGCCGATTTCCGGGCCGAGCTGCATGGAGATGCCACCATCTGCAATGCGCATAGCCTGCGAGCCAATTGCGTTGACAATCGCCCATACCGGCGCGCCTTTAACCCGCGCTTCCTCCATGGCTGCCAGGGTGTCGGCAGTTTCGCCACTTTGCGAAATCGCCAAAACAACCGTGCCGGGTTCAATAATCGGGTCACAATAACGGAATTCCGAGGCAATCATCACCTCTACCGGGATGCGCGTGATGTGTTCAATGAGATACTTGCCCACCATGCCGGCGTAGGCGGCGGTGCCGCATGCGGTGATGAAAATTTTCTTTATCGCTTTTGCGCTTTCTGTGTCTACATTCAGGCTCGGTAGAACCACGCGCGAGCTGTCAAAATCGATGCGGCCACTTAGGGTATTGCTCAAAGCGCGCACTTGTTCGTGAATTTCCTTGAGCATAAAGTGCGGATAGTTGCCCTTTTCGGCGGAAATTGGATCCCAGGGGATATTTTGCGCTTTTAGTTTGAGCGCTCTCCCCTCCAGGTCTTGCACCATAAAACCATTCGCGCTGATGGTGGCGATTTGCCCCGATTCTAAAAAGGCCATTTGTTGCGTGTGAGCAATGATGGCCGGCACGTCACTGGCGACGAACATCTCACCTTGTCCTACACCAATTGCGATACCACCGGCGTTGCCCAGGCGTGCGGTAATCAGCTTATCAGGCTCGTCGCTGGACATGACCACGATGCCATGCGCGCCTTTTAGGCGCTTTAAGGTGTTTTGAACCGCGCTAAACAAATCACCGCTTTCCGCATAAAAGCCTTCAATCAAGTGGGCGATGGTTTCAGTATCGGTTTCAGAGCTGAAGCTAATCCCTTTGGCGAGTAGCTCTTCGCGCAAACTGAGGTAGTTTTCGACGATGCCATTATGCACGATGACAATTTTGCCCGACATGCTCAGGTGAGGGTGGGCGTTTATTTCGACCGGCGCGCCGTGGGTTGCCCAACGTGTGTGGCCGATCCCCATATGCCCGTTGAGCGGTTTTTCTTTAATCAGGGTTTCTAGTTTATCAATGCGTCCTGCCACACGCCGGAGTTCAATCTTTCCTTCTTCCAGAATGGCAAGACCCGCGGAATCATACCCACGGTATTCGAGTTTTTTAAGCCCATCAACAATAATTGGGCTGGCGTTCTTTTGGCCTATATAGGCAACGATGCCACACATAGTGCACCTCCAATGACTATTTTAGGAAAAAGGATGGGTATCCTGGAGGCATCCGCCGATCTCTCGATTTTCACGGGCTTAGCCGTTTAGTCTTCCCGCGCGGGAAGAAACCTCCCACCTCGTCACTCATTTGTGAGCCTGGCGCTTTGTTTTCCTTGGTGAGGGAATTATACATTAATTGACGCTGTGGTAGGGGGAAACCTTTTGCTATAAAAAAGCAAGAAAGAACGGGTTGCCTGGAGATGATTTTAAGATGAAAAAGCCAAGAATCGACCACGACAAAATTTTGTAAAGTTTCAGAAAACAAATCCCAAAAACTTTACAAGAACTTTACAAAGCCAAGATACCCCCGAAATACCTAAGGTCTAAAATCGACCTGTAATTGAAAAATAGGAGAAGAAAAAAAGAATGAAAAAATTTTCAACAATCGTTTTGGTGCTTTTTGCTTTAATCTTAGCGATGACTGCATGCACCCAACCCACCCAACCTGCTAAACCCAACCAGGATCCAGCAAAACCCGATGCGCCTAAAACAGAAGACACTGCTAAACCCGTCGAAATCGTTGTAGTTTCACGCGAAGAAGGTTCCGGTACTCGCGGCGCATTTGTCGAACTGACCGGTGTTGAAGGTAAAGATGCTGATGGCAACACTGTCGACAGCACCTTCGAAGAAGCCATCATCCAAAATGGCACCAACGGCGTCATGATGACCGTTGCCAACGAAGCCAATGCAATTGGTTACATCTCCCTCGGTTCACTCAACGACACTGTCAAAGCTTTGCAGATCGATGGCGTTGAAGCCACCGCCGCCAATGTCAAGAATGGTAGCTACAAGATCGCCCGCCCTTTCAACGTTGCTTATAAAACTGGCCTCGACGAAGCCGCCCAGGATCTGCTTGACTTCATTATGTCCGAAGAAGGACAAAAGATTGTTGAAGAGCGTGGTTATATCTCCGCAGAAGCTGGTGCGCCTTTCGCTGGTGGTAAAGTGACCGGTTCTGTGGTTGTCGCTGGTTCAACCTCTGTGACCCCTGTTATGGAAAAACTGGTTGAATCCTATAACGCCATCAACCCTGACGTGACCATCGAAATCCAATCCACTGGTTCTTCCGCGGGTATGCAGTCCACCATGCAGGGTGTTAGCCACCTAGGCATGGCCTCCCGTGACCTCAAGGACGACGAAAAAGCCGAAATGGAATACAAAGTTATCGCCATTGATGGTATCGCAGTGATTGTTCACAAAGAAAATGCAGCCAAATCCATCACCATGGAACAGGTCAAGCAAATCTTTGTTGGCGAACTCAGGGACTGGAACCTTGTCAAGTAATGCCGCATTTTTGAGACGGCCGGAAACCCGCGAAAAGTTAATGAAAGCGGTTTTCCTGCTGGCAGCGCTAAGTTCGATCTTAGCGCTCTTTCTCATCATGTATTTTGTTTTTAGCTCCGGTATCCCCTTTATTAAGGAATACGGGTTGAAAGCCTTCTTGTTTGGGCAAAAATGGAGCCCCATCAACTCTTCACAACAATACGGAATTTTTCCGATGATTGTGGGCTCCATTGCCCTAACAATTGGCGCGAGTCTGGTGGGCGCACCGATTGGCATTATGTCAGCGGTTTACCTTTCTTTTTATGCCAAGGGTAAGCTCAAGAACTTTTTCCAATCGGCGGTGAGCCTAATGGCCAGTGTGCCCTCCATTATTTACGGCTTTTTCGCGCTGCAACTCATGGTGCCTCTCAGTAAAACGCTTTTTGGTGGCACAGGCATGAACATGATTACCGCGTCAGTTTTATTAGGCATCATGATTTTGCCGACGGTCATCAGCATCTCCGAAGCCAGCCTCAACGCCGTGCCTAAAAGATACTTTCAGGGCAGTGTCGCCTTAGGCACGACCAAAGAAATCAGCATTTTTAAGACCATGATCCCGGCTGCGAAATCAGGCATCTTGTCGTCGGTCATTTTAGGCATCGGCCGCGCGATTGGCGAGACGATGGCGGTTTATTTAATTGCCGGCAATCAAGCGCGCATCCCCAAAGCACTTACCGACGGCGTGCGCACGCTCACCACCAACATCGTACTCGAGATGGGTTATGCCGGTGTGGAACATCGCCAGGCGCTCATCGCGACCGCGATGGTTTTGTTTGTTTTTATTCTCATTATTAACCTGATCTTCTTTATTGTGAAACGTAAGGGGAGCCATGAGTAAAGTCTTACGCTTCTTAGTCAAAGCCGCCGCAGTGCTCACGGTTAGCATCTTTGTCATTATGGTAGGCTATATCGTGGTACGAGGCATCCCAGGACTGTCGTGGGACATGTTCGCTTGGAAATACACGAGCGAAAATCAATCTCTGGTGCCGGCGATGATCACCACCCTTATGCTGATTATTCTTGTGCTGATTATCGCCATCCCTTTTGGGGTACTGACCGGCATTTATCTCACTGAGTACGCGCGCCAGCAGAGCAAAGTGGTCATTGCCATTCGTCTGGCAACAGAGACTCTGGCAGGCATCCCCTCCATTGTCTATGGTTTGTTCGGTATGCTCTTTTTTGTTTTTCGCTTGCAGTGGTCCTATTCGCTGATAGCGGGAGCTTTTACTGCGGCGATTATGGTCCTCCCACTCATTATTCGCACGACCGAAGAAGCCTTGCTCTCGGTTGACCCGCTGCTCAAACAAGCCAGTTTAGGTTTAGGTGCCACGAAACTACAGACCATTACCAAGGTTTGTTTGCCGGTGGCGATGCCGGGCATTTTAGCCGGGATCATGCTCTCGATTGGACGTATTGTAGGCGAAACAGCTGCTTTTATCTTCACACTGGGCACCATGTCGCAATTACCTACCAGGCTGACCCAATCAGGCCGCACCCTGGCACTGCACATGTATATGCTCTCCTCTGAAGCCTTTCACGTTAAAGAAGCCTTCGCCACAGCTCTTATCCTGCTCATTATTGTATTAATTATCAACCGTATCTCAACCAGATTAAGTAAATGGGTAAACAAAGCATAAAATGACACCGAAAATTAAAATCACCGACATGGATTTGTTTTATGGCCATTTTCAGGCCATAAAGAAAGCGAATTTGGATATCCCTTCCAATGAAATCATGGCATTTATTGGCCCCAGTGGCTGTGGAAAGTCCACCTTGCTAAAATCCTTAAACCGTATGAACGACCTCGTGGAAAGCTGTAAAATCACCGGCGATATCCGCATTGATGGTGAGGATATCTATAGCCCCACCGTTGATGTCAACAGCCTGCGCAAAAAAGTGGGCATGGTTTTTCAGACCCCCAACCCTTTCCCAATGAGCATCTATGACAACATTGCCTATGGTCCGCGTGTGCATGGCATTCGTAACCGCGCACGCTTGGATGATATCGTCGAGGACAGCTTGCGCAAAGCCGCGGTTTGGGATGAGCTTAAAGATGAACTCAAAAAGAGCGCGTTGATGATTAGCGGTGGGCAACAACAACGTTTGTGTATTGCCCGTGCTTTAGCGGTTGAGCCTGATATCTTGCTGATGGATGAGCCCACTTCTGCTCTGGACCCGATTTCCACCAGTAAGATTGAGGACTTGGTAAACACCCTCAAAGAAAAGTATACTATTGTCATAGTAACGCATAACATGCAACAAGCCGCTCGAATTTCTGATAAAACTGCCTTTTTCTTGACTGGCGAAATTATCGAAACCGGAGAAACGGGACAAATATTTTCATATCCGAAAGATGAGCGTACCGAGAACTACATAACCGGACGTTTTGGATAGGTGGTGAACAATGCGAGTAAAGTATTTTAAAGAATTAGAAGATCTCAAAACCGAAGTAATCCTCTTTGGTTCTTACATTGAATCGATGGGGCGTACGCTCCAAAAAGCTTTTGAAGATGGTGATTATGAGCAGGTGATGCAGCTGGTTCACGAAGAATCCACCATCCGCTCAAAAGAACGCGTTATCGAAAACGACTGTTTGCGCATCATGAGCACCCAACAACCCGTCGCCAGGGATCTGCGCTTTATCTCGTCATCGCTCAAAATCGCCAATAGTTTGCAACGGATTGGTGAGCACATCATTGAAATTGTTGAACTGCTCGATTTTATCGACCCCATCAACAACGTCTTTGCCATCAATCATCTCACTGTGATGAACAGAAAAGTGATGCACATGCTCAAACACAGTCTGGACGCCTTTATTGAAAGCGATATTGATTTGGCTAATCAAGTCATTGCTAGTGACAATGAGGTTGACGCATTGTTTGACACGGTTATGGATGAGATTGCCGATCGCATTCGCAGTGAATCGGTAAACTACAAAACGCTCATCGACACCATGCAAATCACCAAGTACCTCGAACGTATTGGCGATAACGCCGAAAGAGTCGCGCGTTGGGTTATCTTTTTCGTCAAAGGCGATCGCGAGGAATAGAGGTAGGTTACTATGATTTATTGTGTTGAAGACGATCCTTCTATCCGAGACCTGTTGGCTTACGCGCTCCACAAAGAGGGCTATGAAACCCGGCTTTTTGAAAATGGCAGCACCTTGATGGATGCCATTGAAGAAAAGGAACCCGAACTCATCCTCTTAGACATCATGCTCCCCGGCGAAAGCGGTTTAGCCCTTCTGAAGATGCTCAAAGCCAAACCCGAGACCAGCAATATTCCGGTTATCATGCTCACCGCACTGGGTGGCGAATATGATAAGGTGATTGGTTTGGATATGGGCGCGGATGACTATATCGCTAAACCCTTCAGCGTGATGGAGCTTTTGGCGCGCATCCGGGCAGTGCAAAGACGCAGCATGAGCGTGGCTCAAGCCGTGGTGAGTTTTGAGGGCATCGAAGTCAACACAAACAGTCGAAGCGCCACCATTGATGGCGAAGAACTCGATTTAACCTTTAAAGAATTTGAACTGCTTTATCATCTCATTTCCCATCCGGGCATGGTTTTTTCCCGAGATACCTTGCTTGAAAAAGTTTGGGGCTATGGCTTTCATGGCGGTTCACGCACGGTGGATGTGCATGTTGCCACCCTACGCAAAAAACTGGGCGAGAAGGGGCAACTCGTTCGCACCGTACGTAATATTGGCTATAAGGCGGGGCACGAAGCATGAAACGCCGCATGAACCTGATCAACTCGATCATCATCATCTTCACTGTGCTTGCTGTTTTGGCTGCGGTGACTTTGCTTTATCATCGTATGTCCCTGAACAATCAGCTAACCTGGATGCGAGAAACTTTGCGTTTTTATAGCAGCATCAGTGAAGCGGATATAGAAGCCGAAATTAACACCCTGAAGCAACTTAAGGACCAATATCGCGGCATGCGTGTGACGCTCATTGCTGAAAATGGCGAAGTGCTTTACGACAGCCAAGTGGATAAAAGCCACATGGAAAACCACGGTGACCGTGAGGAATTTATTGAAGCGCTTAATGGTCAAATTGGCGAGGGCTCACGTCGCTCGGAGAGTCTGGGGCATGACAGCTACTATTTTGCCAAACAGCTGGCGAGTGGCAGGGTTGTGCGACTCTCGAAGGACTGGAAAAACATCGCTGGACTTTTGGGCAACACTTTACCGCCGACCATCCTCATCGCACTTGGGGCGATTCTTTTAAGCATTATTTTTACGAGTCGCACCAGCCGTCGTATTTTAGCGCCGATTGACTATTATGCCGAAAACTTAGACCATTTCATGCTCGAGGATAAAGCCGACATCCCGGTGTATGAGGAACTTTTGCCTTTTGTGCGTGAATTGCGCCAACAAAAGAAAACGATTGGTCTCCACCTGGATGAACTCAAATATCAAAACGAAACGATTAACCGTCTGATTCGTGATGCCAAAGAAGGCATGATTCTGATGGATTCTGAACTGACCGTTCTCAGCTATAACCAAAGCGCGGTGCGTCTTTTGGCCGGCGAAAGTCAGTTTGATTATCATGGCAAGGATTTCCTTTACCTGTGCCGTTTACCTGAGGTTTATAGCAAGTTGGAAAAAGCATCCAACAGCGAACATGAAAGCTTTAGCCTGGAGCTGAGCGGACGGCTTTTACGCATTTACATCAACCGTGTTTTGAAACAAGACGGCTTGCATGGCGTGATGATGATCATTGCCGATGACTCTGACCATCTGCGATTGGAAAAACAGCGCAAAGAGTTCACTGCCAATGTGAGCCACGAGTTGCGTAGCCCGCTGACTGCGATCAATGGCTATGCTGAACTGCTCAAAAACGGCATGGTGGATGAAGGTGACCTTAAGCGGATTGGCAGCACTATTTCAGACGAGGGCCAACGCCTTTCAGGCATGATAGACGACATCATCAAACTTTCTCAATTTGACGAAGACGTGATTCAAGAAGAAAGCAGCGCCATTGAGCTTGAACCATTCGTGAACCAGGTGGTGTCTGTCTACCAGGAAGCCATCGCGATAAGTGGCATTAGCCTGACTGTAGAGTTGAAAGGCGAGGAAAAAGTCGTCCTGCCAGAGGCAATGCTACACGACCTTTTGGACAATCTGGTGTCTAATGCGGTCAAATACAACCGTCCAGGGGGCAGTATAGAGGTGTTTGTTGACAATGCGCCAGAAGCCTTGCGTTTGCGCGTAGCCGACACGGGTATTGGCATCCCTGAGGAACACCAAAAGCGGGTGTTCGAACGCTTCTATCGGGTGGATAAAGCCCGCTCGCGCGCGGTTGCTGGCTCTGGATTGGGTTTGGCGATTGTCAAGCATATTACGGAATTCCTTGGTGGTGAGCTTAACTTGCAGAGTGAAGTAAACAAGGGAACTACAGTTGAGGTATTGGTGTCAAAAACCTACTAAAACCCCTTGGCCGATGCATGAAGGCTGAAAACAAAATATCAGCACATTCGCACTACTAAGGCGAGTGTTTTTCTCTGGATGTTGAAGGTTCTAGCTTAACCTTTTGATTCTTGCGGAGAGGATTAAAGTTTGGTTTAAAAATCTCATGCAAGGGTATAATAATAAGCAATAACCATTTCACAAAGGAAGGAAAAAAATGTCTAAAAGAAATCGTGTGATTGCATTGTTGTTAATAATTATTTTGTTTGTTGCTTGTACGAGTGGCGCGAAGAACAAAGCTCCTCAAAAGGATGCTGTTGTTGAAACAGTGCCCACAAAGGGGGAAGAAATTCTTACCGATGAAAAAGCAACTAAAGTTGAGGAAGAAAAGGCTGCCCATGTTGAAAGTCAAGATGATGAAGACTTACCAGAGCCAACTGCTGAAGTGGAAGAAACGACAAGCAGTAAACGTTTCACATTAAATAAAGATGTTACTGTCACAGAAAACATAATCTATGAAAAGGATGACATAAAAGTAACTGTAAAGTCTTTGGCTTTTGATGGTTGGATGGGGCCGGAATTGAAGTTGTTGGCAGAAAATGGCACAGACAAAACATTCACTCTCCAAGCGGAAGATGTTGTAATTAATGGATTTATGATTGATTCCTATATGTCTGCTGAAGTAGCTCCAGGAAAAAAGGTTAACGATGAATTAACTATTACGAGAAGATCGTTAGAAATTGCTAACATCGAAACAATTCAATACATTGAATTACGATTAAGAATCATAGATTTTGAAAATTACACTAACACGTTTAGTACTGATAGAATTCGAATTGAAACAAATGCTGATCAAGGGTATGTCCAAACTGTGGATGATAGCGGACAGTTGATGGCTGAACGCGATGGCATTCGGATCATCCTTAAACGGCTAGATACTGAAGATAGCTTTTGGGGGGCGGAACTATATGTTTTTGTCGAAAATAATTCAGAGACAGACATTTCCGTACAGGTTCGCGATGTGTCAGTTAATGGTTTCATGATTTCACCATCATTTCATGCGGAAGTTTTGTCGGGCACTAAAGTCTTTGATAAGATTACCTTTTTTGAAAAAGATTTAGAAGATAACGACATAGTCGATATTGAGGAGTTGGAGCTCTACTTCCATGTTTTTGAAAAAGATGGATGGAACACTCTCTTTGATACAGAAGTAATTAAGGTTACTTTTCAATAAGTACAGTTGATTTTATTGTCGCAATAGTAGTATTAGATGACACAAAGAGCTGAGTGTTTTATCTCAGCTCTTTTTTATTATCTTGGATGTTAATTAAACCTGATTTTAAAATGGGGAAACTTTTGCTTTCATACTGTATAATTGGGGCTAACAAGTCAATAAATGTTTTGATCTTTGAAGGGCTGGCAAATGAAAAAGAATGTTTTGTTATCATGTCTATTGGGCGTTGTTCTTAGTGTCGCGCTGGTTGCGTGTGCAAGTGAGAAAATCGTTGGTGATCCTGTGGCATTAACTGTTGCCACGATTGATTTGGAAGCGACCCAACTATGGCGTGAGTCTCAGATCCCAACACCAAGCGAGGAAACAGTTGAGCCCGTCGCGCTTGTGGAACGCGCGCCAGAATTTACCCTGAACACAAATGTTCATTTAGCTGAAGCAAAGGTATATGAAGGGGACAACATTAAAGTCGCCGTGCTCTCATTACAGTATGAAGATCCAGCCGGGCCGGCTTTGACCCTTTTGATTGAAAACGCCTCGTCGAATAGCCTGATGTTGCGCGTTAATGACGTCGCGGTGAACGACTTTATGCTAAACAGTGATATGGAGGTAAGCGTTGCCGCAGGCCAAAGTAGTATCGAAAATCTTAGCTTAGCACATGAAACATTGAAGAGGATGGGGATTGATGCGATCCACTCGGTTGAGTTCTCATTGCGTATAATCGAGAACGATAACTGGAGCAAATCGATTACGACGGAACGTATTCGTGTTGAAACCGATGCGGATCCGAGTCTGGCGCAATCCATAAACGAAACGGGCGAAGTTGTGGTTGAGCGTGAAGGAATCCGTATTTGCATTAAAAAGACAGAAAACGAAAAACTTATCGTTTATATTGAAAACTATACAGATACCAATTTCTCGGTTAGTGCTGAGGATGTAAAGGTGAATGGCAACTTGGTTCACTTTTTCTTTGATGATGACCTGCTGGCGGGCACCCGACATTTTCAAGAACTAATGCTGGATGCGAGCGACTTTATGGCTTTTAATATCAATAAGGTTGAGACATTGGAACTGAAACTTTCGGTTGTGAGTAAGAGCGATCAAAAGCGCATTTTTGAAACTGAGCTCATTTTGCTAAAATTTGATTAAAATTTAGAAATACCGACTCATTCGGTAACCACATAATAAAAAATATTCGTTTTAATTAAGGAGTGTGATATGCACCTGTGTCCTAATTGTTCTTTTGTCGTAAATGAAAACATCGATGCTTGCCCAAAGTGTGCTTTTTCTTTTAGCAAGGTAGCAGCCCTTGACCTCAGGGATGAGGACGTTTATCGCGGTGTTATGGCCGCTGGCATGATGAAAAGCGCGTTTGAGATCGAAAAAATCCGCCGTTGGGTTTTAGTGATCGGCATCTGCTCTTTGGTTCTGGCCATCTCCGTTTTGCTTATTGGCATTTTGGCTATCGCAACTTATTAAGCTTGATTCTGTCTATTATGCTGCCCGATAAGTTAATTTATATTGGGCATTAAAAGGTGTTAAAAGAATTCAGTCAAAAGTGCCCCAAAATAGCCATTAAAGACTCGCTTAATTGAGGGTGCTACTATATAATAAAAAGGCTTGATTAAACCCGAGCAAGTTTTACAAAAGAATCAAGAATCACCCTTGCGCTCCTCGGTGCGGTGTGATATATTTGATAAGTTGCCCTTCGGGGCATGTTTTGACATGGACAGTTTAAGAACGTCGCCGCGTGGGCAGACCGCTACACAAAGCCTCGTTAACTGAACTGTACGGAGATGATGCAGCCTAGCCCAGGCTGACAGTCTCGCTAAATTACAAACAGGAGAATAGTATGTTAAAAGGGCTTATTGGAAGAAAGATCGGCATGACCCAGATCTTCGATGAGAGCGGACGCGCAATTCCGGTTACGCTACTCGAAGCTGGGCCTTGTTTTGTTTCCCAGGTCAAGACCCCTGAAACTGACGGTTATTCCGCGGTTCAGTTGGCCTTTGGCGCTGTGAAACCAAAACGATTGTCAAAAGCAGAACTTGGCCATCTTAAGGTCAACAATCTGCCCCCCGTTCGCGTTCTGCGCGAGATTCGCACGAAGAAGATTGAAGGCATTAACCCTGGTGATGAACTCACCGCGGCTGTCTTCGAAGCCGGCGATTACGTTGATGTGATTGGCACCTCAAAAGGCAAAGGTTTTGCCGGTGCAATGAAACGTCACGGTTTCGGTGGCGGTCTTAAAACCCACGGTCAATCTGACCGCTGGCGCGCACCCGGTTCCTCTGGACAGGGCACGACTCCTGGTCGTGTTTTTAAGGGCAAGAAATTCCCTGGTCAGATGGGTAACGTGCGCGTGACCTCTTCGCACATTCGGGTTGCTATGGTTGACCCCGAAAGAAACCTGATCGCTGTGCAGGGCTCTGTGCCTGGCGCTAAAGGCGATACGGTTCTCATTCGTGTTGCGGCTAAGCAATAGCGCGTGTGGAATGGAGAAATAAATCATGAAACTTGATGTCTATAACTTAAAAGCAGAAAAAGTAAGCGACGTTGAATTGCCCGAAGAAATCTTCGGTGCCAAAGTTAACGTTGATCTCATGCACCAGGCCTTCCAACGACAGTTGGCCAACGCCCGACTTGGTACCCATAACACTAAGCGCCGTGGTGAGGTGCGTGGTGGTGGAGCCAAGCCTTACAAACAAAAAGGTACTGGTCGCGCTCGACGTGGTAGCTTGAAATCCGCCCAATCTGTGGGTGGTGGTCGCATCTTCACGCCCAAACCGCGTGATTACAGCCAAGAGATGCCCCGCAAGATGCGCCGCGCCGCTTTGCGCTCCGCGCTCACCGTTGTTGCCATGGATGAGAAAATCATCATGGTTGACAGCCTCAAAATGTCCGAAGCAAAAACTGCTGAACTGGCAAAAGCTTTTAAAGCCCTCGCTGGTGACAAACGCCTTTTGGTGCTCGTCCCTGAGACCAACGAAGAGAACGATAACTTCGTTAAAGCTGGTCGCAACCTGGCCGACGCCAAACTGCTTCAGGCTCGTTACCTGAACATCCGCGATTTGCTCAGTTCAGAAAAAGTCATTATCCCACTCGCGTCCCTCGACGTGATTAAGAGCTATTTGGGATAGGAAGGTGAAGAATGAGTATCTCAGCATTTGATATCATCCGACAGCCCATCGTCACCGAAAAGACCAACTACCTGTCTGGCAAGCTTCAGCAATACGTCTTTGAAGTTGCTTCATTCGCAACCCGCGAACAGGTAAAGACCGCGGTAGAAACCGCTTTCGATGTCGAAGTTGTGCGTGTCAACATCATCAACGCTCCGGCAAAGTCAACCCGGAACTCACGTTCCCGCCGTTTGACCATCCGTAAACCTGGCTTCAAGAAAGCCATCATTACGCTCAAGCCTGGAGACCGCATCCCATTCTTTGAGGGAGTTGAATAATGGCCGTTAAAGTATACAAACCCACTAGCCCAGGTCAACGACACAAGACCAGCTATACCTTTGAAGAAATTACCAAGACTACGCCCGAACGCAGCTTGATCTATAACAAGAAAAACCGCGCCGGTCGTAACGCTCAGGGTCGCGTCACTGTACGCCACCGTGGCGGTGGTGCCAAGCGCCAAATCCGCATCGTGGACTTCAAACGCGATAAGCACAACATCCCCGCCAAAGTGGCCGCGATTGAATACGATCCTAATCGTACCGCTCGCTTAGCTCTGCTGCACTACGCAGACGGCGAAAAACGCTACATCCTGGCCCCCATCGGCGTCAAAGTTGGCGATACTTTGTTCAGCGGAACCCAGGTTGAAATCAAACCCGGTAACAACCTGCCCCTGGCAAACATCCCCGTGGGTACCACCATCCACGCCATCGAAATGCAACCCGGTAAGGGTGCGCAAATCGGTCGCTCGGCTGGTACCTCTGCGCAACTTTTGGCTAAAGAAGGCCGCTACGCGCATGTTCGCATGCCTTCTGGAGAAGTTCGCTTGGTTTTGCAAGACTGCAGCGCCACCATTGGCCAGGTCGGTAATGTGGAACACAGCAACATTAAATTGGGCAAGGCAGGACGCTCCCGCCATATGGGTCGCCGACCTTCTGTCCGCGGTACGGCAATGTCCCCCCGCGACCATCCCCACGGTGGTGGTGAAGGTAAGACTGGTATCGGTATGCCCGGTCCCAAGACTCCTTGGGGTAAGCCCACTTTAGGTTACAAAACCCGACGTAATAAACGTACGGATGACATGATTATTCGCCACCGCTCCAAGGCCAAACGCCGCTAGTGGTTGAGAGACAGAAAAGGAAATAAACTATGTCGCGATCATTGAAAAAAGGGCCATTTATTGACCCGAAACTATTGAAAAAAGTCGAAGAGATGAATACCAAGGGCGATAAAAAGGTTATTCGCACTTGGAGCCGCGCCAGCGTCATCTTCCCGCAAATGGTTGGTCACACCATCGCCGTCCATGACGGACGCCGACATGTGCCCATCTATGTGACCGAAAATATGGTTGGTCATCGACTTGGCGAATTTGCTCCGACCCGTTGGTTCCGTGGGCATGTGGCCGAAAAGAAAGGTAGATAGTCAATATGGCACAAGATATTATTGCTAAACTATCAAACTTTGATAACTCTGCGCAAAAAGCACGCCTTGTCGTTGACTTGGTTCGCGGTAAACGCGCAATGGAAGCCTTGGATATCCTCAGCACAACCCCGAACAAAGCCGCAGCGCCTGTTCGCAAGCTGATCTATTCCGCGATTTCGAACGCAGAAGAGAACTTTGGCGTAAGCCGTGATGACCTGGTGGTTTACAGCATTTATGCTGACGAAGCCCCCACACGCAAATGGCGACGCTTTGGTGCCCGTGGCCGCTTTAAGCCCTTGCTGAAGCGCCGTTCACACATCACTGTTATCTTGCGTGAGATTGAGTAGAGCTAAGGAGATATTATGGGTCGCAAAGTACATCCAATTGGTTTTCGTGTAGGCATCAACCGACCATGGCTTGGTCGTTGGTACGCCGAAGGCAAAGAATATACCGAACAACTGCATCAAGATTTGGCCATCCGCAAACTCGTGCTCAAAGAAGCCGAGCGCGCTGGTGTGAGTGGCGTTGAAATCGAACGCTACCCTGGCAAAGTGAAGGTCACCCTCCACACTGCCAAACCCGGTATCTTGATTGGTCGCAAAGGCGAAAGCGTTAAAGCTTTGCGCATGCAACTTGAAGCATTGACCGGTAAGAAAATTGACCTTGAAGTTAAAGAGATTAAAGATCCTGACACCGACGCTTATCTGGTTGCCCAGAACATTGCTGGCCAGCTGGAACGCCGCATCAGCTATCGCCGCGCTATGAAACGCGCCATCCAACAAGCCATGCGCCAAGGCGCTCTGGGCGTAAAAGTTCAATGTGGTGGTCGTTTGGCGGGTGCTGAAATGGCACGCAGCGTCACCTTACGCGAAGGTCGTGTGCCCCTGCAAACATTGCGCGCGGATATCGATTTTGCACGTGCCAGCGCTTCGACCACTTTTGGTCAAATCGGCATCAAGGTATGGATCTATAAAGGCATCGTCATGCAACAGGCTGAAGAGAAAGTTGAAGCCACCGAAGGTGTCTATATTAGCGAGTAATGACAGGAACGAGTGAGGTATTAGATTATGTTGATGCCAAAGAGAGTTAAGTACCGCAAGCAGATGCGCGGCCGCATGAAGGGCAAAGCCCAACGTGGCGCGAACGTCAACTTCGGTGATTTTGGATTGAAAGCTCTCGAGTGCGGCTATATTTCAGCCCGCAACATCGAGAGTGCCCGCCGCGCCATCGTGCATATGATGAAACGCCGCGGTAAAGTGTGGGTGCGCATCTTCCCCGATAAGCCCTACACCAAACGTGCTGCTGAAACCCGCTTGGGTAAAGGTAAAGGCGCAGTGGACCATTGGGTCGCGGTTGTGCGCCCCGGTCGCATTCTGTTTGAGGTCAGTACGGCTGATCCTGAGGTCGCCAAGGCCGCCCTCAATCGCGCCCGATACAAACTTGGTTTCAAAACCAAGGTCGTAGCTAGAGAAGTCTTAGGAGAAGGTTCATAATGAAAATTAAAGAAATTCGCGAACTTTCAACTGAACAGATCAAAACGAATCTGTTGAATACACGGCAGGAGCTAATGAACTTACGCTTCCAGATGGTTACCGGTCAATTGACTGACACCAGCCGTTTTAAAACTGCACGTCGCGATATTGCTCGCTATGAGACCATTCTCACCGAACGCGCTCGCGAAGAACAGGAAGGTAAGTAATGAATAAACGCCGAAGACTAAATGGTGTCGTCAAAAGCAACAAGATGGACAAAACCATCATTGTCGACGTTTACAGAACTTTCGCACACCCTTTGTATCACAAAGTGGTCACCGAAAAGAAGTCCTATAAGGCCCATGACCCTATCGGATGCAACGTTGGCGATAAAGTCATCATTGTTAGCTCAAAACCCATTTCGCGCACTGTGCGCTGGGTTGTTGAAAAAGTTTTGGTAGAAGAAATTCGCCAAGAAGACGTTCAATCAGTCGAAGAGATGGAAGAAGCCATTGAAGAAGCGATTGAAGAAACCGTCGAAGTGGCTGAAGAAGCTACCGAAGCAGTGGAAGAAGCCGTAGAAGAAGCGGAAGAAGAGGCATAGCCATGATTCAAAAAGAGTCCCGCTTAAATATTGCTGATAACACTGGCGCGCGCGAAATCCTGGTTATCCAGGTTGTTGGTGGCACCCGTCGCCGATATGCCTCGATTGGCGATATCGTGACCGCTACCGTCAAAAGCGCCACCCCACAAAGCTCCGTTAAAAAGAGCGAAATTGTGAAGGCTGTGATTGTGCGCGTTTCTAAGGCCTATCGCCGAGCTGATGGTTCAACCATTTGCTTTGATGATAACGCGGCCGTTATTCTGGACAACGATGGTGTGAACCCCCGCGGTACCCGCATCTTTGGCCCAGTGGCTCGCGAACTGCGCGAAAAAGGCTACATGAAAATTGTTTCATTAGCACCAGAAGTGTACTAGAGCTAATGAGTGAATGGAGTGTCTAATGAAGATGAAGATACGAAAAGGTGATCGCGTCCGGGTTATGCGTGGCGACGAAGACGACAAGAACAAAGTCGGCGAAGTTATCCGCGTGCTCCCCAAAGAGAACCGCGTTGTGGTTCAGGGTGTCAACCTGGTCAAGAAGCACCAAAAACAACAGCAAACCGGTGGTGGTAAGACCATCCCCAGCGGCATCCGCGAATTCGAAGCGCCCATCCATGCCTCTAACGTCATGGTTGTAGATCGCGCAGGCGAACGCGAAGCTCGCGCAACCCGCCGTGGAAAAGCGACTGAAGAAGCCAAAGCTAGCGAAGCTAAAAAGCCCGCCGCTAAAAAAGCGACCAAGGCCGAAACCAAAGCTACCGCAGCCAAAAAGCCAGCCGCTAAAAAAGCCGCCAAGGCAGATGAAGGCGCAGGTGAATAATTATGAATAGGCTACTTGAACAATATAAAAAAGAATTCGCACCCGCTCTTTTTGAAGAACTCGGTCTTGAGAATGTCATGCAAGTGCCAAAAATCAAGAAAGTTGTCCTCAACATTGGTGTTGGCGAAGCGCTTGATAACCCCAAGGCTCTCGAAGCGGCAGTGAACGACTTGACCATCATCACAGGTCAAAAGCCGGTCATCATCGCAGCGAAAAAGGCTATTTCAAACTTCAAATTGCGTGAAGGTCGCCAAATCGGCGTCAAAGTCACCTTGCGCGGTGAGAAGATGTGGGCGTTCTTAGATCGCTTAATCAACGTTGCCCTGCCTCGTGTGCGTGACTTCCGCGGTATTTCAGCCGACTCATTTGACGGTCGCGGAAACTACACCTTGGGTCTTACCGAACAACTGATTTTCCCTGAAATTCAGTACGACAAGATCGACAAAGTGCGTGGTATGGAAATCAGCATTGTGACCAGTGCAACCAATGATGACCACGGTCGGGCATTGATCAGCAAATTTGGCATGCCCTTCATGAAAGGAAACTAATGGCTAAAAAGAGTATGATTCACCGTGAATTACGGCGAAAATACCCCTCAAGGGTTGTGAGCCGCTGTCGTGTATGTGGCAGACCGCGTGGTTATATGCGCAAATTTGGTTTGTGCCGCATTTGTTTCAGAGAATTAGCGCTGCAGGGAAAGATCCCTGGAGTGAAGAAATCATCCTGGTAATTGAGCCTGGAGGGTAGAGATTATGACTATAACAGATCCAATTGCCGATATGTTGACCAGAATTCGCAATGGCGCGATGGCTGGTTTGTCCACAGTGGCTATGCCACACTCCAAGCTGAAAGCTGAAGTGGCCCGCATTCTTGTTGAAGAAGGCTACCTTGGTGACTACGAAGTCTTGGACGGTAAAAACGAAACCCATAAGGTTTTGCAAGTCAAACTGAAGTACATTGGCGAGCGACGTCAGCGTCGTCCTTTGATCACCGGTTTGCAACGCGTTTCAAGCCCTGGCTGCCGCGTATATACCTCTAAGAAAGACATCCCCTGGGTGCTTTCAGGTATCGGCATCGCCATTTTGTCTACACCCAAGGGTGTTATGACCGGCACACGCGCACGCAAGATTGGTGTCGGCGGCGAGATACTCTGTAAGGTTTGGTAGGAGGAACATTATGTCGCGTATTGGCAAAATGCCTATCACCCTGCCTAAGGGTGTTGAAGTAAAAATCGAAGGCCAAAAGGTCAGCGTCAAGGGTCCCAAGGGTCAACTTGAGCAAACTTTTGCCCCAGAGATTGAATTGAAATTAGAAGATGGCACCATCATTGTGAGCCGTCCAAACGATGAACCCCGCATTCGCGCCTTGCATGGCACGACTCGCGCGCTGATCAGCAACATGGTTGTTGGTTGTGGCGAAGGCTTCACCCGCGTTTTGGAATACAACGGCGTTGGTTACCGTGCTGAGCTGCAGGGCAAAGACCTGGTGTTGAACGTTGGTTATTCACACCCCGTCAACTACCCCGCGCCAGACGGCATCGAATTTGACGTGGACGCTCGCGCCCGTCTCATCAAGATTATGGGCAGAGACCGCCACCAGGTTGGCCAGGTTGCTGCTGAAATCCGCAAAGTGCGCCCACCAGAGCGCTACCACGGCACCGGTATTCGCTATCAAGGCGAAGAAGTTAAACTGAAGGCTGGTAAGTCTGGAAAGACCGGTAAGTAGAGGTAAACATGGCAAAGAAATCAAGAAACCAAGCTAGACTGCATCGCGCCAAGCGCGTTCGCAAGAAGATATTTGGCACGCCGGAGCGCCCCCGCATGAACGTATTCCGCAGTATTAACGAAATCTACGTTCAGTTGATCGACGATCACAGCGGTACAACGCTTGCTTCGGCCTCGAGTGTGGACACTTGTCTGCGCGCCGCCATGGAAGGCAAGAACAAAATCGACCAGGCTAACTTGGTTGGTAAAGAAATTGCGAAACGCGCCCAGGATAAGGGCATCAAAACAGTTGTTATGGATCGCGCTGGTTACTTTTATACCGGTCGTGTTAAATCATTGGCTGAAGGTGCTCGCGAAGGCGGCTTAGAATTCTAAATCGAGGATACTATGGAAGAATTTCAAACTTTAGAACAACAATACGACGAACGTGTCATCGATATTGCCCGCGTTGCGAAAGTTGTCAAGGGCGGTCGCCGCTTTTCGTTCCGTGTGACCCTGGTCGTTGGTGATAACAACGGCAACATTGGTCTGGGTGTGGGCAAGGCTCTGGCAGTGCCAGACGCCATGCGCAAAGCCACCGAACGTGCTTATAAAAACATGCGCCCCGTTAGCCTGCATGGCACCACCATCGCTCACGAAGTGACCGGTGTTCAAAGTGGCGCGCGTGTCTTCCTCAAACCCGCATCCCCCGGTACCGGCGTTATCGCCGCGGGTGGCGTGCGTGCCGTTTGTGAAGCCGCTGGCATCACCGATATTTTGACCAAATCACTGGGTAGCGCGAACATGCTCAACATCGTTCATGCAACTTTCAAGGCGCTTGATCAACTCAAATCACCCGAAACTGTGGCACTGGAACGCGGTAAAGACGTGCGTGACGTGACCCCTTATTGGGATCGGAGGAAACGTGGCTAAGAAAGAGCAAAAGAACATGCTCCGCATAAAACTTGTAAAAAGTGGCATCGGATATACCGTTAGAACAAAACGAACCCTGAACGCGTTAGGCTTCAAACGACTGCAAGACGTGGTTGAACATGAAGATACGCCCGTCATCAGGGGTATGCTGGACAAAGTCTCTCACTTAGTGGAGATCGAATCCGCGTTAGAGGAGAATTAAGATGCAATTACACGATCTCAAACCTAACGAAGGCGCTAAAAAAGCTCGCAAACGTGTTGGTCGTGGTACTGGTAGCGGCATGGGTAAAACCTCTGGCCGCGGTACAAAAGGCCAATCTGCCCGCACCAGCGGTGGCGTTCGACTCTACCATCAGGGTGGCAACTTGCCCTTCTATCGCAAACTGCCATTCCTGCGCGGTGAAGGCTTTACGCCCCTCAATCGTGTGCGCTACGCAGAGGTGAACCTGGATGCACTCACTGCTTATAAAGCCGGTGAAGAAGTTAACCCAGAAAACCTCAAAACCAATGGTTTGCTCAAAGGCAAAGAAATGCCCGTCAAAATTATGGGTCGCGGCGATGTGAAAGTTGCGCTGAAGATCAAAGCACACAAAGTTACCGAAGGTGCCCGCCAGAAGATCGAACAAGCTGGTGGCTCAATTGAGCTCATCGAACTCGCGTAACAATAAGGAGACAAACTCATGAAACGATCGTCCTGGCGCTATTTATGGAAGTCTGAAGACATCCGCAACAAGTTGCTGATTACGCTCTTGTTGCTGGCTGTCTATCGATTCGTTGCCAACGTGCCGGTGCCTGGTTTAGATCACGCCGCTGTTAAAGGCCTAAGCCAACTCACAGGTGCTGGTGGCAGCTTGGTCGGCTTGCTCGACTTGCTCTCAGGTGGTGCGGTTTCGAGGTTCTCTGTGTTGGCTATGGGTGTTTACCCTTATATTACCGCGCAGATTATTTTGCAACTGCTCACGCCAGTTATCCCGGCTCTCGAGCGCAAAATGAAAGACGACCCACGAGAAGGCCGCATCTGGATGGAAAAATGGACCGTTATCCTGACCATCCCCATGGCGCTGCTTTCTGCCTTTGGCCAAATTAACATTTTTAACCAAATGTTATCCAGCCAGGGTGCTGCTGCAACCAGTGTTTTGCAACATTATGGTTTTTCAGGAACGAACCTACTGCCAACCCTGGCCGCCATCATCTCGATGGTTGCGGGTACCATGTTTGGTATTTGGTTAGGCCAGCTCATTTCTGAGTTCGGCTTGCGCAACCAAGGCTTGAGCTTGATCATCTTCTCTGGTATTGTTTCACGCTTCCCAGAGACAATTGCTCGCATGGTTCGCCGACCTAACCCAGTCAACCAGTTAGAGACCATCTCTGATCCCTGGTGGGCATTTGTGATCATCTTTGCTGTGTTCATTTTGACCATTTTCGGTATTGTCTACATGCAACTCGGCCGTCGCAACGTGCCAGTCATGTTCCCTGGCCGCCGTGTGGGTAACCGCATGTCCATGCCAGTGCGCAGCCAATTGCCTTTGATGATCAATATGGCCGGTATGATCCCGATCATCTTTGCTCAAAGCTTCTTGACCTTCCCGGCTATTTTGTCTTCGTTCTTCTTGAACAAGACCAACTGGGTGGGTAAAGCAGCCAACTGGGTCTATACCAACTTTGGTGGTAACACCTGGTGGTACCCCATTATGTTCTTCATCTTAGTGGTCCTGTTCTGCTACTTCTACACAGATGTGTTGTTTGCGCAACAAGACTACGGTGAGAACCTTAAGAAACAAGGCGCCCAAATCCCCGGTGTGGTACGTGGCAAGCCTACCCAAGATTATTTGACCCGTGTGCAACGACGCATTACCATGCCCGGTGCCTTCTTCTTGGGTATCATTGCTGTCTTACCATATATTATGACCGGTGTCTTTGGTCTCTTTGGTAAAACAGACATCGCTGGTTTAGGCCTGATGCAAGCCTCTGGTCTCTTGATTGTGGTGGGTACTGTGCGCGAAATCGTGCAACTCATCGAGACCGAATTGCGCATGCATGGCTACGATGATCGCTTGATCAACTAGCGAGGACTTTAACAACATGAACGAAAACGCCACGATCATTGTGATGTTGGGTTCTCCCGGCTCAGGCAAGGGAACACAAGCGGTTCTCCTTGCTGAGCGCTTGGGTCTCCCCCACATCTCAAGTGGCGATTTGTTTCGCGAACACTTCAAGGCTGGTACAGCCTTAGGCAAAGTGGCGATTGAGTACGTGAAAAAAGGCGAATTGGTGCCTGATGAAATCACCATCACCATGCTCAACGAGCGTCTTCAAGAAGAAGATTGTGATAATGGTGTGGTTTTGGATGGCTACCCCCGCACATTGGTGCAAGCCCTGGCGCTCGAGTCCTATTTGGACAGCATTGACGAGGAACTCACCATGGTGGCTTACATCAGCTTGCCCAATGATGTCATTGTGCAACGCTTAAGCGGACGCTGGATGAGCCGAAGTGGTCGGGTTTATCACGAACTCTATAACCCGCCTAAAGTGAAGTGGTTTGACGATGAAGACGGTAGCGCTTTGTATCAACGTGATGATGATAAAGCCGAAACCGTCCTTCATCGCTTGAAAATTTATTTTGAACAAACTTCCCCCTTAATCGATCATTTTCGGGAAGAAGGGAAGTTGGTCGAGTTTAACGGTGATGGCGAAATCTCTGAGATTAATGACGCCATGTTTGAGGCTATAAAGTAATGAGTGGCTCAGTGTTTGGTGTAAACCTTAAATCAGCCAAAGAGCTGGAAATCATGCGTGAGGCTGGCCGCCTTAACGCGCTTGCCCTGCAAGCCGTCAAGGATGCCATTGCGCCTGGTGTGACGACCGGTGAGCTTAACGAAATTGTTGAAAGCCTTCAAAAGCAACATGGTGTTTATTCGCCCTTCAAAAACTACGACCCAGGTAACGGATTGCCTTTTCCGGGCAGCATTTGCACCAGTATCAACGAGGAACTCGTGCATGGCATACCGGGCAACCGAAAACTGCGCGAAGGCGACATCATTTCGGTGGATTGTGGCACAGTTTACCAGGGCTACGTGGGTGACTCGGCTTTTACTGTTGGCGTTGGCGAAATATCGAAACAAGCGCAACACTTGATTGATACAACCAAGCAAGCGCTCGAAATCGCTATTAGTATGATGGTCGTTGGCAACCGCAGTGGCGATGTTGGCGCGGCTGTTGAAGAGTACGTTGAAAGTCAAGGTTTCTATTGCACCCATACCTACACCGGGCATGGGGTTGGTCGTGAGATGCACGAAGCGCCGATGTTGCCAAATTATGGCAAACGTGGCACAGGCTTCTTACTGCGAGAAGGCATGACCATCGCTATTGAACCCATGGTATTGGTGGGTGGCAGAAACACCCGCGTTTTGCGCGATCGCTGGACGGTGGTCTCGACAAACGGCGAGTTAACTGCGCACCAGGAGCACACGATTGCGGTCACCAAAGATGGCCCATTAGTGCTCACAAAACTTTAGGAATCACTTGCCATAACCGCGGCTAAGGACTATAATTGGAAATTTGCGGTAACAAGAAGGAGTATGCCAAATGAAAGTATCGGCTTCAATTAAGAAACGCTGTAAAAACTGTAAAATCGTCAAACGCGAAGGTCGTTTGTACGTTATTTGCACTAACCCAAGACACAAACAGCGACAAGGATAAGGAATAGTAATATGGCTCGTATTGAAGGTGTTGACCTCCCGCGCAACAAGCGCATTGATATCGGACTGCGATATATCTATGGCATTGGCCCCAAAACGGCCAATGATATTCTGGCAGCAACCGGTGTGGATCCCACAATCCGGGTAAAAGACTTACCAGAAGAAGAAGTTACAAAACTGCGTGAATACATCGCCCAAAACCTGAAGGTGGAAGGTGATTTACGACGTGAAGTTCAAATGAACATCAAACGCTTGGTTGAGATTGGTTGTTATCGTGGCTTGCGCCACCGCCGCAACCTGCCTCTGCGTGGACAAAACACACGCACCAATGCGCGCACACGTAAAGGCCCCAAGAAGACCGTTGCAGGTCGTGGTCGCCGCCGTGGAGCGAAGAAGTAGTCATCATTTGTTATTAACTGGTCTGATCCAAATTCGGTGGGGTTCCCTTTCTCCCCAGCGGCAACCGATGACGGGTACCAGAGTTTGAAGATAGTGAGGAAAAACTATGGCTAAACAAGCAAGAACCGCGCGACGCGGAACCAGCTCGCGCAAAGTGAAGCGCCAAATATCTGCCGGCCAGGTGCATGTGTTTGCATCCTTCAACAACACCATCGTTACCATCACCGATATGCGTGGTAACACCGTGTGTTGGGGTAGCTCAGGCACCGTAGGCTTTAAGGGCTCACGCAAAAGCACGCCTTTTGCTGCCCGTATGGCCACCGAACAAGCGCTAAAAACAGCCCAACAAATGGGCATGCAAGAAGTTGAACTCTTTGTGAAGGGTCCCGGCCCTGGTCGCGAAGCAGCAATCCGTGCCGTGCAGGCATTGGGCGTCAAAATTACCAAGATTACTGACGAAACCCCAGTACCCCACAACGGATGTCGCCCACCTAAGAAGCGCCGCGTTTAATATAGAGAAAAAAAGGAAAGAATTATGGCTAGATATACAGAAGCAGTTTGTCGACTATGTCGACGCGAAGGCGAAAAGCTGTTCCTCAAAGGCGAACGCTGCTTTACGCCCAAATGCTCATTTGAACGACGCAGTTATGCCCCCGGTATGCATGGAAAATCCATGGCATTCCGCCCGGGTCGTGAGTCTGACTATGCCAAGCAGTTGCGCGCCAAGCAAAAAGCTCGCCGCATCTATGGCATTTACGAACGTCAATTCCGCCGCTTCTTTGAACAAGCGGAAATGATGCACGGTCAACCTGGCCCCAACTTACTTACCATTTTGGAAACCCGCCTTAGCAACGTGGTGTATCGCCTCGGTTTTGCGGCAAGCCGCGCCCAGGCACGCATCATGGTGACCCATGGCCACTTTAGGCTCAATGGTCGCCGCGCGGACATCCCTTCCATGGAAGTTAAAGTGGATGATGTCATCAGCGTTGCAGAAACATCAAAAGACAACACCTTCTTCAAGCATCTGCGCGAAGAAGCCGAAGGTCGAACTGTTCCAACTTGGTTGGCCCGCGATTTGAACAACCTCAGCGGTCGCATGCTTCGCAACCCCGAGCGCGCTGAAATTGATGGCAACCTGAACGAACAATTGATCGTTGAATACTACTCTCGATAAGAGTGATTAGTCAGTCTTTCTTACCCGATAGGCTGGTTAGGGGTAGACCGTGACAGGAATTATGGAAATGGTAACACCAAAAGTAGAGCGCACAGAAGAGTCGCGCAACTACGGAAAGTTTACGATTAGCCCGTTAGAACGTGGCTTTGGCGTCACCCTCGGCAACGCCATCCGACGCGTATTGCTTTCGTCGCTTGGCGGCGCTGCAGTAACCGCGATGCGGGTTAGTGATGTAATGCACGAGTTTAGCACCATCCCCGGCGTCCGTGAGGACGTTATCCAGGTGATGTTGCAACTGAAACTCTTGCGTTTCAAACTTCACAATGTCGAGACCGCCCAGTTACACCTCGAAGTTAAGGGCAAAGGTACCATCACCGCAGCAGACATCCAATGTCCGCCTGAGGTCGAAATTATTAACCCCGACCTCTACCTGTTCAGTATGAACGAAAGCGGTAACGAAATTGATATCGACCTCACCGTTGAAGCTGGTCGTGGCTATATGCCTGCTGGTGACCGCGCGGAGCGTTTGCCGATTGGTGTTTTACCCGTTGACGCCATCTTTACGCCCATTCAACGTGTGAACTGGTCTGTTTCAAGCGCGCGTGTTGGTCGGAGCACTGATTTTGACCGCTTGACCCTCGAAATCTGGACTGATGGCACCATCACCCCAGAACGCGCCTTGATCGATTCTTCGCGTATTCTCATGCAGCACCTTAGCTACATTAGCGGTACCACCGAAGACATGCTCATCAAACCCGAACCTGTTTCGGAATCTGAGCAAGTTTCTGCTGAAAAAGAGCTTAACGAAGCACCTGTTGAGACCTTGGATCTCTCTGTGCGCGTTTACAACTCTTTGAAGCGCACCGGTGTGGCCACGGTTAATGACGTTTTGGAACTGCTTGAAAAAGGCGAAAGCGCAATGCTCTCCATCCGCAATTTTGGCGAGAAGAGCCTGCAAGAACTAAAAGCCAAAATGATCGAAAAAGGCTATATTGAAAATACAGAAGTGGAGAACGACTAATGCGGCACCGAGTTAAAGGATACCGTCTGAACATGCGCGCGGGTCACCGCAATTCCCAGCGCAGCACGATGGTTAGACAATTATTTGAATACGAAAAAATCCAAACCACAGTCGCCAAGGCAAAATCCATTCAGCCCGACGCTGAAAAACTAATTACCTTGGCAAAGAACGCGATCAAAGGCGATGATCTCGCCCAGGTCAACGGTCGTCGTCAAGCGGCTGCCTATCTTGGCAACAACAGTGGCGAAATTGTGAAGAAACTCTTCGATGACATCGCCCCCCGTTTTACAAACCGACCCGGTGGTTACACTCGTTTGCTCAAAACTGGCCCACGCCTCGGCGACAACGCTGAAATGGCGCTTTTAGAGCTGGTTTCAGAGTAATTGGATGATTGATTTAGCCTTTCTGGAAAGTTGAAGGGCATGGCACATTACAAACTTATCCTCGCTTACGAAGGCACGCACTATGCGGGCTTTCAGCGCCAGGCGCATAAAGAAACAGTGCAAAGCACCGTTGAAGACGCACTACGCAATCTGGGTTGGACCGGACGTGCCATTATGGCTGCCGGACGGACCGACAGCGGCGTGCACGCTCTGGGGCAGGTGATTAGCTTCAATTTTGATTGGAAGCACGGTGAACATAAGCTGCTCAAAGCTCTGAACGCCAACCTGCCATCTGATATCGCGGTGCAAAACGTGGCCGAAGTGCCCTACGCTTTTCACCCGCGCTATGATGCGCTGCGACGGGAATATCGCTATCGGCTCTATTTTCAGGGCCAGCGAGACCCCCTGCGCGACGCTTTTGCCTGGCGACTGGACCGAGCCCCGAGCTTGTGTCAAATGAACGAAGCTGCCCAAGCCATGATTGGCGAATGGGACTTTCGCGCTTTTGGCAGAGCCTTGAAAGAAGACGGTAGTACCAAGCGCGAGCTCTTTGAAGCCAAATGGCAAACCGTGGGTGATGAACAGCATTTTACGATTATCGGCAATGCTTTTCTTTACCACATGGTGCGGCGCATCGTTTATGTGCTGGTGAAAATTGGCTTGGGAGAGCTACCGCTTGAGACCATCAAAATTGGGCTCACCGAAGGCGAAACCGGCATCGTTAGCCTGGCACCCGCGCGTGGCCTATGCATGATGAAAGTCGAATACCCCCTTGAGGTGTTCAGCGAGGATCGTAATGAAAATGAATTCCCGGATGAAGTGCCGGGTGAAAGTAGAAAACGGAGAAAGTAAAAGTGGATAAAACTTACGTCCCAAAAGGAAAGCCTGAAAGTGAATGGTATCTGGTAGACGCCAGTGACCAAACGCTTGGACGCCTGGCTTCAAGAATCGCTGAGATCTTGGTGGGCAAGCATCGACCCGACTTCACACCTGGTGTGGTCTTGGGCGACCATGTGGTTGTGGTTAACGCTGAAAAAGTTAAAGCCAACGCCACCCGCGTGTCCCAAAAATTGTATCGCCGTCATACGGGTTACCCCAGTGGCTTGCGCGAAGTGACTTATGAACGCATGATGGAAACACACCCCGACCGCATCATCCGCTTTGCGGTGCGTGGCATGTTGCCCCAAAATAAGCTCACGGCTCGCTATCTTGGCAACCTCAAGATTTATGCCGGCCCTGAACATCCCCATGAGGCTCAGGATCCTAAACCATTTGGTCAGGAGAAATAAAGAGGAATTATGGCACAATACATCGAAGCTATTGGACGACGCAAACAGAGCACCGCTCGCGTGCGCATCTATGAAGGCAGTGGCGTGATTACCGTCAACGATAAACCCATCGAGGATTATTTCCCTCGCGGTGGCGATATCCCCGCTATTCTGGAAGCTATTGAAGCAACCGGCAAGAACCCCAGCGCTTACGACGTGACCGTTAAGGTTATGGGCGGTGGTGTTAGCGGTCAACGAGATGCCGTGAAACTTGGTTTGGCTCGCGCTTTGGTCTCTGAAGACGAAAACGTGCGTACTGCCCTGCGTGACAAAGGTCTGCTGACCCGCGACGCGCGTGTTAAGGAACGCAAGAAGCCAGGTCTCAAACGCGCTCGCAAGGCCCCAACCTACACCAAGCGTTAGTTTGTTGTCCTTGGTCAGGTCGGCTTTGGCTGCCTGTCCAAACCTATTTTGAAAACAAAGGCTGCCACCATGTGTGTGGACAGCCTTTACTTAATTATTTTTTGATTGGTTTGTTGTTAGGAGCATAACATGCAAAATCATGGCATAGTGATTGTTGGCTTGGGTCCTGCAGGCGCGAACTCGCTCACTCGCGAGGCATGGGATATCCTCCAAAACTGTGAGGAACTCTATATGCGTAGTGCTTTGCATCCGGTTTGCGCGGAACTGCCTGAAACAATTCAGGTTAGGAGTTTTGACGCGCTTTATGAGGATAATGATGATTTAGACTCAGTGTTGGATGCGATTGTAAACGAACTGCTTAGCCTTGCAAAACGCCCCCAAGGCGTGGTTTATGGCGTGCCGGGTAGCCCCTTTATTGGTGAGGAAACCGTTTTGCGGGTTATCAAAGCGCTTGAAGGCTCAGAAATCCCGGTGCGTGTGGTGGACGGATTGAGCTTTGTAGAGCCGGTCTGCTCTGCTTTGGGCATCGATATCTTGCCCCAAACGGTGGTTTTAGACGGTTTGCATGTAGGAAGTTTGCTGGTTCCGCCTTTTCCGCCATCCATGCCGGCGATTATTTGCCAATTGGGCAGTCAATTTGAAGCCTCTGAACTGAAACTCACCCTTATGCACAACTATCCGGATGATTTTGAGGTTAAGTTGCTCCACAACCTGGGCACCAGTGAGGAAATAATCGAAACCTTGCCGCTTTATGCCATTGACCAATCGATTCACCTGGGCATGATGAGCACGCTTTACCTGCCTGCCCGGGAGGCTGAAACTGCTTTTGAGGATTTGCAGGAAGTCATCGCCACCTTGCGTGCGCCGGGTGGTTGCCCTTGGGATCGCGAGCAAACCCACCTGACTTTGCGCCAACATTTGCTTGAAGAAGCCTATGAGACGCTTGAAGCCTTGGACGAAGAAGACCCCGATCATTTATGTGAAGAATTGGGTGACTTGATGTTGCAAATCGTCTTGCATGCCCAAATCGCCACCGAAAATGAAGACTTTACCATGACACATGTTCTCAGTGGCATTAACAACAAGCTAAAAAGACGCCATCCGCATGTCTTTTCTGGTTTGGATGTCGATTCTGTTGATACTGTTTTGAAAAACTGGGAAAAAATCAAAGAACACGAGCGCGAAGACCATCAAGAACGTCCCCAGGGCTTGTTGGATAGTATTCCCACGGTCGCTCCGGCTTTGAGCCAATCTGAACAAATTCAGCGCAAAGCTGCCCGCGTGGGCTTTGATTGGAAGACGATTGAGCCGGTTGTTGATAAAATACATGAAGAGTTGGCTGAACTCAAAGCGGCAGATAGCCCCGAAGAACGCGAAAAAGAGGGCGGGGACGTCCTATTTGCTATGGTCAACCTTTTGCGCTGGCTGGATGTGGATCCTGAAACCGCTTTGCGTGGCACCAACCAACGCTTTATGAAACGCTTTTCTCACATCGAGGACTACGCCCGAGCGCATAATAAAAGCCTAAGCGATTTGAGCTTTGAGCAGATGGACGCGCTGTGGGATGAGGCGAAAAAACTTTAGATAATAGTAACGCGCATTAATTGCAGGTGAGTGGACTGAGCTTATGCAAAACCAATTAGAAGATAAAGAGCAAGCCGAAGAAAAAATAGCTGAAAATGAGGTTTCGTCGAAAACACTGAACGAGATGAAATCAGAAACCAGCACCGCGGGCAGACAAATCGCACGTGCTGCCTCCATCGTCATGATGGCTTATATCTTCAGCACGCTGATTGGCATTTTGCGTGGTATGGTTGTTTCTGGTGCTTTTGGCACCAGCGCCAGCCTGGACTCTTTTAATGCCGCCAACCGTGTGACTGAATTGCTCTTTAACCTCACTGCTGGCGGTGCTTTAGGCTCAGCTTTTATCCCCATGTTTACCGGTATGCTCACTCGTAAAGAGAACGACAAAGCCTGGCGTCTGGCTTCGGGCGTGTTGAATACCTTGGTCATCGCTTTGATTATTGTCGCGGCACTGATGTGGATCTTCGCGCCAAGCATTGTCGAAAACGGACTCTTTGTGCTTAGTCCAGGGACTGAAGTAACCCAAATTGAGCTGACCGTGCGACTGTTACGCATTATGCTCCCCACGGTGGTTATTTTTGGGATGAGTGGTTTGGTGATGGGCATGCTCAACGCGCACCAGGTCTTTTTGTGGCCGGCTTTGGCACCCGCGATGTATTCTCTGGGTATTATTTTGGGCGTGTGGCTTTTGCCTAAGTCGATGGGTATCGACCGATTGGCTTATGGTACCGTGATCGGTGCGGTGGGGCATTTTTTGCTCCAGGCACCAACTTTGTTTAGGCTTCCTAAACGCAAATACTATTTAGCCGAAGGCTTAAAAAACAAAGCCACGCGGCAGGTTTTTAAACTCATGGGTCCGCGTATCCTGGGTGCCAGTGTGGTGCAACTCAATTTTGTAGCCAATACCATTATCGGACTGAGCCTTGGCGAAGGTGCTGCCAGCGCGGTAACCTGGGCTTTCACCTTGATGCTCATGCCCCAGGCAGCGATTGCTCAAAGCGCGGGCACGGCTTCATTGCCGACCCTTTCGGCGCAATATGAACTGGGAAAATATGAGGCTTTCAAAACCACCCTCGCGGGCATCATCCGCGCGGTAATGCTCCTGGCTATCCCCGCTACTGTTGCCATGATTCTCTTGCGGGTTCCTCTTGTACAGGTTATTTACGAGCGTGGTCAATTTGACGCCAACTCGACTGCTATGGTGAGCTGGGCATTGCTATGGTATGTTGCCGGTCTGGTGGGGCACTGTTTGGTGGAGGTGCTCAGTCGCGGTTACTACGCCATGCAGGACACGCGCACACCGGTAATCGTAGGCGTTTTGACGATGAGCTTGAATATCGGCTTGTCTTTCTTGTTCGTGCGACTATTTACCTATATGCCCCATGGCGGTTTGGCTTTGGCGAACTCTGTGGCAACCGGATTGGAAAGCATCGTTTTGGTGCTTATTCTGCGAAAACGGTTGGAAGGCTTAGAGGGCAAATCACTCTTTAGCGCGATTTGGAAATCTTTGCTCGCGTCCGCTGTGATGGGCGGAGTCATTGCGCTGTGGCTGCACTTTATGGGTGCTTGGTCAAAGTATATCGTCTTGCTTGGCGCAAGCGTGTTGGGGCTTCTGGCATATGTGGTGATGATGGCTGTTTTGCGGGTGCCTGAGCTTCAATCGGTTTTGGCGCGAATCAGAACTAAACTCGTTGCGCGCGGCTGAAGATTTTGCCAAAACTGAGCGTGCCTCAGCCAGCAGCATAGGGGAGGAAGCGGGCAAAGCCTTTAATATCAAAGGACTCAAAAGCTTTTAAGCCAACTTTCTCATAAAAAACGAGCGCGTCTTTGTTCCAGTCACTGCCATCTGTGATCAAGACCACCTGGCGAATGTGCTCAACTTTCTCAAAGACCAATTCCATTAACCTTTTGCCGATCCCTTTTTTCTGCCAGGCTTCTTTTACCAGGATGTCTTGAATGTAGGCAATCGTCTCGCCATCACTAATCACGCGTACCAGACCGAGCAATTCTTCCTCATCATCCCAGGCGCTAATCACGAGCCAGGACTTGGCGATGCCACGTTGGGTTTGAAGGATATCATCCGTATAAGCTGACCAACCCACATCCGAATAAAGCGCCAACAAGTCATCGCTGTGGATTGATTTATCGTATTTGTATGTAATCATTTTTCACCTGGCCTTTATTTGGGAAAAGCATGCCGTTAAACCTACCTACATTATAAAATAGATGTTGTACCCCTGTCGAATCAAAAACCCAAACCAAACAAAATGTAAAAAAGGTTAAATATGAATCTGACTTCCAAAAAGACGCTTTATAAACCAAATTCTGTCGGGTAAAATGGAATTGCACTTCCAAAAAGGCGCTTTACAAATCAAAATGTATCGATTAAAATGAAGTAGAACTTCCAAATAGGCGAAATGAGGCTGGAATGTATATTAAAAGAGCAATTGAACCAGTTATTGAACGCATGATCAAGACCTTCAAGGTTGTGTTGATTACAGGTCCCAGACAAGTTGGAAAATCAACAACATTAAAGTATTTATTTTCAGACAGTGATTATGAATACGTTAGTTTGGATGATTACAATGAGTTGAACATTGCTAAAGAATCACCAAAAGCTTTTTTTATGAATCACCCTGGCAAAGTGATCATTGATGAAATCCAATATGCTCCAGAACTCTTTCGTGAAATAAAGTTTCGTGTTGACCAAAGTGATGATTACGGACAATACATATTGACCGGCTCACAAACTTATTCACTCATGCATGGCGTATCAGAAAGTCTAGCAGGGCGCATTGGAATAATCCAATTAGATGGGTTTTCTTTGAGGGAAATTACCCAAGACACATTTGATAAGCCAGTAATCCCAGATGAAACCTACCTAAGTGCTGAAAGAAAAGCTATTCATGGACTTGATCTATGGCATGCTATTCATCGAGGCAGCATGCCAGAGTTAATAAAGAATAAGGATATGGGTAATCAACAATATTATGCTGCTTATCTGAGCACCTATCTTGAACGTGATGTTCGCGCGATAACAAACGTAAAAGATCTTGGGGTGTTTTCCCAGTTCATCCAAGTTTTAGCTGCGCGAGTGGCACAAGTGCTTAATTATTCTGAAATAGCTCGGGAAGTAGGCGTAAGTAACCATACAATCAAAGCTTGGATGGCAATTCTTGAAGCTTCTGGTTTGATTGCCCTTCTCCAGCCTTTCTCGAATAATCAGCTATCTCGCGTAATCAAAAGTCCAAAGGTTTACTTTATGGATTGTGGACTGGTGTCTTATCTTTTGCGGTGGACATCTCCGGAGACCTTAATGGCAGGCGCAATGTCTGGACCAATTTTGGAAAATTTCGCAGTTAACGAGATTATAAAATCATTTCATAATGCAGGTATCACGCGACCCCCTCTCTACTACTACCGTGATAAAGACCAGCGCGAAATCGATATTATTGTTGAGTCTTCTGGTCTCTTGTTTCCGATAGAGATTAAACGGACTGCTTCACCAAACCCTTATATGGCGAGGCACTTTTCGGTTTTAGAAAGAGCCCAAGGCTTTAGGCTTGGACCACAGCTATTGTTATGTCAAGTCGAGAAGAAATACTATCTAAGCGAAACACTAATAGCGTATCCCATTGGGGCGATATAGGTAGAAAGTTTTTGACTGCCTGCAGGCAATATTAGGTGGGAAAAATGAGCCAGATGAGGATGGCGAAGAGGATGCCGAAAAGCAAGCCCATTGCCGCTTCGAAAGGCGAGTGGCCAATGACCTCACGTAAAAACTGCACTTCATCGGCGGGTAAGTTGCGATGGGCTAAGGCTTCCCGCAAAATTTCGTTTATTCGTTCAGCATGTAAACCAGCCTGTCGCCGCACGCCGGTAGCGTCGTAAACCACGATGACCGTCAAAGCCAACCCCAGAATAAAAACCGGGTTGCTCCAACCATGATATAAGCCAATAGAAGTTGTCACCGCACCCATCAAAGCAGAATGTGAAGAGGGCATGCCGCCAGAGTTAATAATCAGGGTCCAGTCCCATTCCTTTTTACGCAGGTAATGGATTGGCGCTTTAATTAGCTGTGCCAGAAGCACAGCACCAAAAGTGGCAAACGCGATGGGACTACTAAAAAATTCCATTGTTTAAGCTTCGTCGCTTTCCTTCAGCTCAGCTTCGCTCAGTGTGCTCACGCGCAGTTGCGCGCTTTCAAGAATTTGGGCGCAAAGTTTGCTGAGGTGCTTGCCTTCTTCGTAGAGCTTAATGGACTCTTCGAGTGGCAGGTCGGCGTTTTCAAGCCTGGCAATCACTTCCTGCAGTTGCGAGAAGGCTTTTTCAAAGGTTGGGGTGTTTTCGGTTTCAGTCATTGTTGTTCTCTTTTTTGATATCAATTACTTCAGCATAGAAGGTGCCATCCAGAATTTGAACGCGGATGGGCAAGGTCGGTTCGATTTGCGCAATTTGCTTCACCACTTTGCCAGTTTTTGGGTCACTGATGATGGCATAACCACGCGCCAAAACCGCCATGGGGCTAAGCGCTTTGAGCTGTGCGCTTTCTCGCTCAAGGAACAGGCTCAGCTTTTGCAAACGACTGGTCATGGCTCGCTCCAGTCGCATAGAGAGTTCGTCCTGGCGTTGGATGGCGTTATAAATGCCTTGTTTGGGTGAAAGGCGTTCAAGCGCACTTTGGCTTAGTTTGAGGTTTTGCTGATGTTTGCTTAGCCTCGAATCCATAAGGACATTAAGCCCTTGATTGGCATCGTAAACATGCGTTAAAAGTTCAAGATGGCTCACCGGGCTGGCGAGTTCAGCCGCCGCGGTGGGTGTCGGCGCGCGCAGGTCGGCAACAAAATCGGCGATGGTAAAGTCGGTTTCATGCCCTACGCCAGAAATAACCGGTACGCGCGAATTGAAAATGGTGTGCGCTAAGGCTTCGTCATTGAAACACCATAAATCTTCAATCGAGCCGCCGCCACGGGCCAATAGAATAAGGTCCAGGTCTTCAATGCGGTTGAGGGCTTTGAGGCTTCTAATAAGAGTAGGCGGTGCATCCAGACCTTGAACCGCGCTTGGGGCAATCGTCACGCGCGCGGTGGGCAAGCGGCGTTCGAGTGTATGTAGCATGTCTTGCAAGGCGGCACCTGTGGCAGAGCTGACGATCCCGATATGTTTTGGGAAGCGCGGCAGTGGTTTTTTATGCGCTGGGTCAAAGAGTCCTGCTTTTTCGAGCTTGTCCTTGAGACGTAAAAACTCGGCATAGAGCGCGCCCTCGCCAGCCTGGCGCATTTCTGTGACATAAAGCTGCACCGTGCCGCCGGCAGGGTAGATGCTCATCGAGCCGTGTACTTCCACGGCCATACCATTGCGCGGGTCAAAACGCAGCCCAAAACTGGCGCTTTTCCACATCACACAGCGCATTTGTGCATCAGAATCTTTGAGTGTGAAATAGAGGTGTCCAGAACGAGGGCGTGAAAAGTTCGAGATCTCACCGCGCACCCAAATATCCTGCAAAACGATATCACTTTCCAATAGCTCACGCAGATAACTGTTGAGCGCGGTGACGGTCATGATGGTGGGCGTAGGGTCAGCAAAGTCAAACATGATGATAGTAGTATAATTCAAAAAGATACCGTTTTGTACTACATTTACTGCTTTTCAACGCCTATTCGCAGAAGAGAGGATGAAGTGAAAAAAAACCTTATTATTTCCGTTATTTTGATGATGGCTTTGTTGCTAAGCGCCTGTGGCAATACGGCTATGCAGGAAGCCAGCACCTCTAAAGAAGACATCTCGCAGATGGTCACACAACTCACCAAGCAAGCCGATGAGATCAGTAACCTTGAAGCGCAATTGTCTACCCTAAGGGAAGCTTCACAGGACTGCCCAACCCCGGAAGCCCCAGCGCCTTGTCCAGAATGTGCTGCCAATGAGCCTTGTCCAACTAAGGTGCCACTCGATGATATGTCACTGGGAAAAGGCTCCATATCTGGTAGTGTGAGTTATCCATCTCAATGGATTCCATCCCAAAACGTTTACGCCATCGAGGTCAATACGGGCCATTATTATTGGGTGCGTACCAGCATAAGTGTGGCTAGTTATAAAATTACTGGTTTACCGGCAGGAACCTATATTGTGGTGAGTTATTTAGATTCTCATAAATCTGCCGGATACAGCAATCTAGCCGCTTGTGGTTTAAACTGTTCAGGTGATCATCAGTTGGTTAAGATTGAACTTGCCGAGGGGGAACACAAGGAAAATATCAATCCAATCGACTGGTACAATCTTTCTGGTGTCGATTGGCCAAAAGAACCCGGCACATAAAATCTAATCAAAATCGTTTTCAATAAGCCCTTATTCTGAAGGGCTTTATTTACTTAAGCGTTGTTAGGTCGGGAGAGGTCCGGTTATAACTTCCAGGGAAAAAGACCATTTACTGTATAATAAAGGAGTTCCAAGTCTGAAGCTTTGCCGCTTGAATAACCAGTAGCAAGGCAGACAATCAAAAGGATTAACAATGAAGAATAAAAGATTACTGCCCTTTGTCTTATTGATTATAGCTAGCTTGCTGTTGAGTGGTTGCGAGGGGTTGAACCGCTCAAACGCCCAGGAGGGTGTTGTCCAGACGCTTGCAAGCATGTATGTGCAGCTCACGATGCAAGCCCAAGAAAATGAGGCTTTGAAAACAGCGCTTGCCAATCAAGCTGTCATCCCAAGTGCTGAACCTTGCCCAACATCCGAACCATGCCCTTCTGTGCCGTCATGCCCGACCTGTCCGGCACCGGTTACAGAGCCAAGTCCGGTCCCTACGCCCACGTTAAAAGCGGGCACGGCGAGTCTTTCGGGTAGACTAATCTATCCATCAGATCACATTCCTCCCCAACGCGTGGTGGCTTTTGAAGTGAATACTGGTTATTATTACTGGGTTCGGACTGGTGACGGGTCTAGCAGCTATAAGCTTGAAAACCTGCCGGCTGGGACCTATGTGGTCATGGCTTATGTCAATTTGGGCGGTCATGTCTTGGAAGCTGGCTATTCTGTCTATGCCAAGTGTAACCTCACTTGCGAGCAGGACCATAGCCTGGTTCAAATTGAACTCAAGGATGGTGAGCATCTAACGGGCATCGACCCCATTGACTGGTACGCACCGGACGGCGTTGACTGGCCCGCGGAACCAAAAAATTAGCTCAAACAATAACATCATTTATGAAGTTACGAAAATCCTCTTTAATCCTGGTAAGCTTGACACTCGCTTTTGCGATAATGTTGAGCGCTTGTGTTAAGGGTTCAGAGCGACCACAAAAAGAGGATACTTTCCTTACCATTCGTTTGACCGACCAAACGCTTTCCCAGGGGCATCGTTTTAACCTTGAGATAAGCCTTGAGAATAACCGCATCCATAACCGGGATGTCGAGTCGATTGTTTTGCCGAGTACCTTCGTTGAGGCGGTCAACCTGCTGGGTACCCAACCTGCCATGCCCCGCACGATTAATAGCGACGGCGATTGGGTCTTTGAATTTAAGCGGACTATCGCGCCACAGGGAATCGAAAAAGTCATCTTTAGCTTTGAAACCGTCAGCCGTGGACGGTTTTATGGCAAAGGAGAAGTCATAACCAAAGAGCGTGTGGAGGTATTTGAGCTCCACCTATCGGTTGTTGGCGTCAATCCTATGGGCTGGAAACCAGGCGCTGCCAAACCCGTACCCAGTGCGGCGAGCGAAGTTCCTGCTCATTCAAGTGTGGTTAAAGTCGAGGCGATTGCTGAAGTAAATAATCAACGCATGATGGTTTGGAGTGGAAATGGCACGATTATCAGTCCGGATGGGCTCATCCTCACCTCAGCTGACTTGGTGCTTTCGGATCGTTATTTTCAAATCTCGGAGTTGATTGTTTCTTTGACCGTTGACCCGGAAACCGCGCCTGTGCCCACGTATCAGGCCGCAATCGTACAGGCAGATTTGGATTTAGGGCTAGCTGTTATCAAGCCCCATGCCACAATCGCCGGGAAAGTATTGGATTATGCCATGCTGGATTTGCCGGCGATCCCCATAGGCGATTCAATGCTTTTGGACTATGGAGAAGAGCTTCGGGTTTTGGCTTATTCTGGCATCAAAGATGAGTCGCTTTTGCGAGGGAGTAAGCTTTTTGTGAACGATTTTGGCGCTGAATTCCCCTTTGGCGAAAAGGTGCTTATCCATGCTTCGCAGGCGGTTCCTGCTGGTAAAAATGGCGCGCCTGTCTTGAACGAAGCGGGAGAGTTGGTGGCGGTTCCTATCCACAAATCGCCATTGACCTTTGACCCGAATACAGCGGATTGCAAAGCGCTCGTGGACGGCAACCGGGATGGTCGGATTGATGACCTGGACCCTTGTCATCGGGTGAGTTTGCCGATTGATACTTTGCGTCCGGTGCATGTGGCCTTGCCGATGATTGATGCCGCGCGTCGTGGTGAGGTCAAAGTATTAAGCACGGGCCATAATGAGGGTTTGCAGCAAGCTCCCGGCATATTGGCCGGTTTGGATGACTTTTCGGACAACCACGGCAAGTGGAAAGTTGAAAAAAGCCAGTCTGGCGAGCAGAGTTTGTTGGGGGGTATGTATTTCTTTAGGCTGAACGAGCACAACACGCGTTTGTGGTCGAAGGTTGATTTTGCCTATGGTGATATGCTGGTGGAGACCGATTTGCGCGTTTTGGAGGGGACTGGTGCTGGCGAAATCGGCTTGCTGTGTGGTGTCAATGGCGAGGATATGACCGTTTTTGCGATAAGCGAAAATGCTTACTTTGCGATTTGGAAGATGCAGGGTGAGCAGATGCGTTATCTTCGCGAGTGGCGTTATTCCCCGGTGATTGATACGCGCAGTCCTTTGCGGCTGAGCGCGCGCTGTAATGCTGAAGCCCTTGAGCTGGCGGTAAATGGCACGGTTCTGGCGCGATTGGTGGATCCTGATTTTGTACCCGGGCTGACAGGTCTTTACGCCGCGAGTGCTGAAAAAGCAGGCTTGCTCGTGGGCTTTGATAACTTTAGTGTGTCGATTCCGGAATAGTTTCATATCATTTTATGCGAATGGTGGGATACCCTTCGTCAGTTAATTGTAGCTAGTAATTGTTCATCAGGCGTTCTTACATGGTCCCCTGACCATGTAATCAAAAAGTCATTATCTGTGGTTTTGGTGCCCTAGGCAACAATCCTTTATCGAAGTCTTCTTGTCCAAATTAAATAACTCTGTCCGAAATAGTAATACAGTTCCTTAAAAGACCCACACCCCTACCCCTCTCCCTCCGATTTTTTACTGCATCGATGCATTATCCATTCACAATCACTCATTTCATGCAGTAAAAAAACTGGAGAGGGCGAAACTGTGTAATCGAGAGCCTGAAGCGTTCTTACATGGTCCCCTGACCATGTAAGAAAAAAATGGTCTTGCCCTTGTTGGCAAGACCGTTTTAGAATCTCAATATAGCGCTGAGGAACTAGAGTTCGACATAGCGCTGGATCATTGGCTTGAGCACATCCAAAGAGCCTTGCCAGAAGGCTTTATCGCGGATATCGATGCCAAAGCGGGCAGCCAAGTCAGCCGCGCTGGCTTCGCCAGTGCTAGCGAGGAGCGCTTTGTAATCTTCCAGGAAGGCTTCACCTTTCTCCAGATAAATGGCATACAAACCTTTCGCGAAGAGCGTGCCAAAGGCGTAGGGGTAGTTGTAGAAGGAAAGGTAGGCACTGTAGTAGTGAGGTTTCCAGGTCCAGGCAAATTTGTTCATCACGTCCATGTCGATACCGTCGCCATAGGTGTCGCGTTGGGCTTGGAGCATGATCTCGGAGATTTCATCAGCAGCCAAAGTGGCTTGTTCGCGGCGGGTAAAGACTTCCATCTCAAAGTAGAAGCGTGACATGATATCGACGATGGTTTGGGCGTCGCTGCCGATAGCGGTTTCGAGCAGGACCAATTCCTCTTCAGCGTCGGCAGGGTTCTCGAGCAGCGCGTTGAGCACGATGGTCTCACACATAATCGAAGCCGTTTCAGCGAGGGTCATGGGTGTGTTGGCTTGGTATGGGGTTTTGTTGGCTTGGTAAATGCAATAATTGTGGAAGCCATGCCCGAGTTCGTGTGCCAGGGTCATCACCTGGTCGAACGAGCCATCAAAGTTGCTCATGATGCGGCTTTCTTTAACGCCGTCCACGCCCATACAGAATGCGCCACCGCGTTTGCCGGAGCGTTGTTCAGCGTCAATCCAGTTTTTCTCAAAAGCTGATTGCGCGAAAGCGGCTAGTTCGGGTGAGAAACGACCGAAGTTTTGCAAAATAATGTCGCGAGCTTCGTCGAAGGTGTAGGTTTTGTTGGCGTTGCCGACTGGTGCGAAAAGACTCCACCAAGGCAGTTTCTCGTAGCCCAGTTTTTTAGCTTTGGCGCGGAAGTAATCGCGGAACATGGGTAAAGAATCTTTCATCGCGCCCATCATCGCGTCCAGCGTTTCACGGTCGATGCGTGCCATGTCCAGGGAGCTGTGCAAGCAATCCTGGCGGCCGCGTTTGCGGTTGAGCACGTTGACTTCGCCCTTGATGCCGTTGAGGCAGGCGGCGAGAGGCTCTTTCATTTCTTCGAAGACTTCCATTTCGCGTTTGTAAGCGCGTTCGCGGGTGTCGGCATCGGGATGACTGCGCAGGTTAATCAGCGCGGGCAGAGGTAGGGTTTGCATCTCACCGTCGAGTTCGAAATCCACACTCTTTTGAGAAGTGAGTGTGCCTTGCAGGTTTTCCCAGGCGTTGCTGGCTGAAAGGCTGAGTTCGTTGGCGAGCTCCTCTTCGGCTTCGCTCATCAAATAGCGGCTTTGTTCGGCTTCTTCGAGTAGTGCGAAAGCGTGGTCATGTGCTGAACCGGGGACTTGCAGGGCTGCCGGCAGGCGATCATCGAGTTTGCCCAACCAGGCGCTCAGGCGGTTGCCAAGGTTGCTTAGCGGCACCAGGCCAATTTGCACCTTGGAGTAAAGTTGTTCAGCTTCTTTGTTGAAGGAGTCAACACTGAGGGTCAGGCCCAAAAAGCCCATCACGGCATTGATTTTGATGCTTAGTATGTTTCGTGTGTCGATAACATGGTTGAGCAGTTCGCTCAATGCTTCGGGTGTGGTTTCAGTTTGGAGGGCGGGGGCGAGTTTTTCTTCGTAGTAGGCACTTAAGTCTTCAGTGATTGTTTTGAGAGCGTTAATGTCCTCGGCGAGTTTGGGGTCATCGAGGCCAGTGTAAATGTTAGAAAGGTCCCATCGGGGAGGTGTTGTTGTCATAGTGATCTCCAGTTTGTTAAAGATAACAAAATTATACCAAGTTAGACAGTTATCGAAACAGAAACTTGCATATTGTCTGCCCTATGCGCGGTTGATCATGCCAAAATCGATAAATCGCCCAAATGGAAACGCAGATTATTAACAGAGGGGTGACTTAAGAAAAAACGCTCCGAAGAGAGCGTTTTTGTCTTCATCAAATGCTTTAGATCAAAGTTTATGACCTGCGGCGGCCACCACCCACCAGGCTGATATAGTACATGAGCTGCAAGATAGAGGTGACCAAGCCGGCCACATAGGTCCAGGCGGCCGCGTTGAGCACTTTTTTCACACCTTTACGCTCTTCATCACTGCGGATGAACATGCTTTCTTCAAGCATCGCTTTCGCGCGTCGGGATGCATCCAGCTCGACGGGCACGGTTATCAAACTGAACAGCGTCGTGCTGGCAAAGAGGATAATGCCGATGGTGGTCAAGCCCGTCAACCTCAAAAATAAGCCGGCCATCACCAGAATCATGCCCAAACTTGAACCAATATTCACCACGGGTACAATTGCGCGGCGCAGTTTCATGGGACCATAGTTGTTTTTTTCTTGCATGGCGTGGCCTAACTCATGCGCGGCGATCGCCATTGCAGCAACCGAAGCTTGGGTTGCCACACCTTCAGAGAGTGCCAGGGTTTGGTTGCGCGGGTCATAATGGTCACTGAGTGTGCCCTGGGTTTGAACCAGTTGCAAATTGTCCAACCCGTTGCGTTCTTTGAGGAGTCGCGCAACGTCAAGCCCGGTGGCGTCCTGACTGTTGCGCACCTGGCTCCACTTGCTATAAGCGGATCTCACCGCAAAACTGGCAATGATGGACAGCAAAAAGCCAGGGATCATAAAGAGGAGGTAGTTCATGTTGAAAAAGCCCATGATTTTATCCTTTCCAGTATCGACAAAACCCTATTTACTCAAATACTCGATTGCGGCATTAAGTTGGGTGTCGTTCTTCGCTTCAATGTCTTCTTCGGTTATTGTAACTTCAATATCAGGTGTGAGACCAATTTCGGCGATTTGATTTTCATTGGGAGTCAACCAGCGCGCGATGGTGATGCGCACGCCACCTTGCTCGTTGGAGAGGTCAATCCAGCTTTGCACTGACCCTTTACCGTAGCTGACAGTACCCATGAGTTTGGCGCGCCCGCGGTCTTGGAGGGCACCCGCCACAATTTCGGAAGCCGACGCGGAACCGCCATTGATCAAAACCACCATGGGCACATCTGGCGCGAGGATGTCGCCTTTCGCGGTATAAGTGTCACGCTCGCCATTGCCATATTCTTCATATAGGACAACGCCATCTTTGATAAACATCGAAGAGATATCAATTGCGGCGTAAAGGTATCCCCCGCCATTATCACGCAGGTCAAAAATGAGACCCTTGGGGTTTTGGGGCATGAGTTCCTTTAGAGCCTTGGTGACTTGTTCCACGGCTTTATCGTTGAAAGTGTAAAGCGCGATATAAGCAATGTTATTTTCCTTCATCTCGTAATCGACAACGGGAATCTCGATGACGCGACGGGTGATGCTGACTTCAAAAACCTCGTCCCCACGCTTGATGGTCAGCACGACCACCTCGCCGGCAGGGCCTAAAATGTCTTTCAAGACGATATCGCCAGCAACACCATTGACGTCTTTCCCGTTCACGGCAATAACGATGTCTTTGGGCTTGAGTCCAACTTCTTCAGCTGGTGAACCCTTCATCGGGGAAACAATTTCGACATATTCGCCTGTTGTATTCACCCAGGCGCCTATGCCGGTATAGGAACCTTCCATCTCAGCATTCGCTTGTTCGTATGTTTTTGGATCCATATAAGAGGTGTGTTTATCACCTGTTGCCGCTAACATGCCTTGAATAGCGCCACGCATCAAGGTGACATCATCCAAGGGTTGGTCAACGTAGTGTTTGTGCAGGAGGTTCCAGCTTTCCCAGAAGGGGGTAAAGAGCTCTTTGAGTTCACGTGGTGTAGAGGAGCTAACGTACTCTGAGCATTTTCCCGCGTCTTCACCAAAGCGTATGGCAGGGCATTCACTTTGCGTTTGGTTTTCACAATTGCACTCATTAACAGCGGTTTCACAAACACAAGGCCCACCAGGCGCATTGACGATTTCGTATTTGTCATAGCCCAAGGCCTGACGGATGGGGTTGTGGCGCACAACACTAGCCACCGTTAAACCTGTGGCAAACGAGGTGACGACGATGAGTATGATCATAATGATGGTTAACACGGTACGTGAAGATCTGTTTTCCATATAAAAACCTCCAAAATCAAGGCGCCAAAGCGCGAAAGGGTCATGTAATGCTTAAGAATACCATAAGCGTGTTAATATTTTTGTTAGAAGTAGAAGATGCCAAAAAGGTCTATTGCGCATTCCTGAATGGTAGGTTTAAAAGGCGCCATTTTGCTTTAAGAAAGCCGGTAAATCTGTGAGTTTTGAGATGGCTGGATGATTGCCATTTGGATTGGGCTTGACCTGAAGGGTATGGATGCCTAAAGTTCTGGCGGTGTCGAGGTTTTCTTTGCGATCGTCAAGAAAAAGGCAAGTCTCTGGGTTTGGGTTGCCAATCAGGCTGAGTGCAATCTCATAGCTTTCGGTTTGTGGTTTGCAATAAGGCGCGGTTGCCACAACATCAATAATGGGATCTTCAAAAAGGTCGCGTAAATTCATGCGTGCCAAAACGTTTTCGGCATGCGCAACACTGGCGTTGGTATAAATCCACTTGGGTTGGGGCAGGCTCATCAGCGCTTTTCTGAGTTCCAGGTCAGGGAACAGATGCTGCGATAAGTCCACATCATGCACCCAATCCAAGTATTCATGCATGTCGATGTCGTATTCGTGTTGCAAACCACGCAAGGTTGTGCCAAATTCTCTGAAGAGCCGCTCCTGAAGCGGAAAAGCCTGTTCAGCAGGGACCTTTAGCTTTTCACGAATGTAGCTCTGAATGCGGACGGTGTAAAGGGGCCAAAGGTTTAAGGAACTTGGATATACAGTATCATCCAAGTCGATTAACAGGATGTCGATTTTAGGCATCATTCGCGGTCTAGCCACCTGTTCATGTTTTTTGGAGGACAGAAGTCGTCTAGCAAGCGTAACAGCTCTTCAGGGTCTTCAGAGACGACAAAAAGTCCGCGATGTTCGGGATAGATATAACCCAATTTGATGCTATGGTCGAGCATTTGGATGAAGGGGTCAAAATAGCCTTCGATGTTGAGCATGCCGATGGGTTTGATGTGTAAACCAATCTGTGCCCAGGTGAGGGCTTCGATGGTTTCAGCGTAAGTGCCATAGCCACCAGGCAGGGCGATAATCGCGTCGGCGAGTTCAAGCATGCGTTCCTGGCGGGTGTGGATGTCCTCTACAACTTCAATGGCGGTGAGCTTGTCGTGAATGAGGTGATCCAGGTTGAGCGCTTCATTGATGATGCCGAAGACTTCTCCGCCAGCCTCAAGTGCGCCATCAGCCACCGCGCCCATCAGGCCGGTAGAGCCGGCGCCGTAGACTATTTGGCGGTCTTGTTTGGCGATTGTTGCGCCTAGTATTCGTGCGGCTTGTATGTGGTTTTCGGGCAGGCCATCAGCCGACCCGGCATAAACAGTAATAACATTCTTAATTTCCATATGGCTCTATTGTACCTATAAAGTGTTAGATCTGAGTAGAAAATCAACGATTGGCAAGTGCTTGATGCCTTGCGTGCTACGGTTGATAGGGTCCATCGAAATAATGAGTTTGGGATAGTTGTCTTGAATCATTAAGAGTGGACGAATCTCGCGCTCAAATGTTGCTTCATCCGCCATTAAATAGGAGACTTGAACGTAGAGCTTTTCAGAACCACTCTGGGCGACAAAGTCAATTTCTTTATCATCTATTTTTCCCACACTAACTTGATAACCGCGGCGGAGTAATTCCATGAACACGATGTTTTCAAGAACTAAATGAATATCGCGTGCGTTTTCACCATAAACTGCTTCACGAATGCCATGGTCGACCAAGTAGTATTTCTCATCAATTTGAAGTACTTTTTTGCCAAGCAGATTTTGACGCTTTGCAGGGTAAAACAAGCAGGCATCCACGCATGCTTTTATATAGTTAATCACGGTTTCTGTAGCAACATTTCGGTATTCATTTTTTAAGTATGCCGAAATACTACGAGCGGAAAAGGGGTTGCCAATGTTTGAAATCAAAAACAGGACGAGCCTTTGCAAAAGGTCGGCGTCACGAATGTTGTTTCGACTAACTACGTCTTTGATGAGCACGGAGGCATAAAGGTCTTCGAGATATTGCTTTGAAGGCTCCTCTTCAAAGTTAATATGATGTAAAAAGGGCATTCCACCCAGATTAATGTATTTTTCAAAAGCCTTTTGTTCACTAACGACAGGGTCTGTTTGACGAAACAATTCCAGGAATTCCTTAAAAGAAAGAGGGTATACATCAAAAGCAACATAGCGGCCGGCGATATGTGTGGCAAGCTCGCCAGACAGCAAGGTGCTGTTTGAGCTGGTGATGTAAATATCGCAATCAAAATCAACACGCAGGGCATTTACGGCCTTTTCCCAACCCTGGAGTTCTTGAATTTCATCAAGGAAAATATAAATTTTGTCTTTGGGTGTGCCATGCTTCTGGCGGATGTCTTGAATAAGGTCCAACCCGTTCTGAATATGTAAGGCTTCAGAAGATTCAAAGTTGATGACGTAAAAATGGGAAGGGGGCACGCCTTTTTCCAGGAGCAAACCTTGAATCTGTTGTAAGAGGACCGACTTTCCACTTCGACGCACACCAGTAAGAACCTTGATGAGTGGTTTGTCTATAAAAGGCTTGATGCGATCAAGATAAGTATGGCGAATGATCATGTTCTTTTCTCCAGTCTGACAGAACAGGGCGCCTGTCACCAGATTAGGTGGCCAAATAGAGTTTCCGAGCGGTGGGCATGTTTTGTCCCATAGTGTCGCTTGTTATCCCATGTATTGTCAGTTATAACTGACAAAAGACTAAAAATCAAGTAAAGTGTCAGATATAACTGACAGAATGGGTGAAATAGTGAAAAGTGTCAGTTATAACTGACAAAAAACACCGCTTATTTGCTATAAACAAGCGGTGACTGGTCGATTTAGTGTTTTTATAGGCTAGCTATGGTATTCATCGCGCAGGGCTTGGAGCTTTTCTTTCTCAGCCTGGCTTAGCGGTTTAGGGAGATGGATAACCGCTTTGGCCAGCAGATCGCCTTTTTCGCCTTTCTTTCGCAAAATGGGCATACCCAAACCTTTCAGCCTAAAAGTTTTTCCGCTATTGGTTCCGGCGGGAATGTTCAGCTTGACCGCTTTGCCCATCGTGCTGATTTCCAGTTCACCACCCAAAGCAGCGGTGTAAAAATCGACCGGCAGGTCGAGCAAAAGGTTGTTGCCCTTACGCGTAAAAGTTTTGTGGGGCAAGACCTTAATCACCAGGTAAAGGTCCGCGCCATCGGCTTGGCCACTCAAGCGCACTTTGGAGCCATTGTCCACTCCGGCTGGGATGGTGGCGTTAATTTTGCGCCCATCGCTAAATTGGAAGATGCGCGTGGTGCCGCTATAGGCTTCTTCGAGTGTGATCTCAACTTCGTGCTCCACATCACGGCGCATAGGAGGACGTGAGCGGTAACTTTGCCCAGCCTGGCCGTAGCCGGCATCCGCACCCGGAGCGCCTGAAAAACCGCCAAAACCGCCACCAAAAATAGAGGTGAAGAAGTCTGAGAAGCCACCCATGCCACCCATTCCTCCGCTGCCACCAAACATTTGCTCGAATTCTTCGGGCGAGACGGTGCGGTAAGCACCACTTTGACCAGGTTGTTGTTGCCAGCGACCCCAGTCAAAGCCACCCGGTTGACCGCCGGAGCGTTGATATTGTTGCCATTCAGAGCCCAGGGTGTCGTACTTTTGGCGTTTTTCGCTGTCCGAAAGTACCTGATAAGCTTCATTGACCTCTTTGAACATTTCCTCGGCTTTGGGGTCTTTGTTCACGTCGGGATGATACTTACGCGCCAGGCTGCGGTAAGCTTTTTTAATGTCGTCTTCTGAGGCTTTTTTATCCAAGCCCAGTGTTTTGTAATAATCTTTATATTCCATAATAAGGTCCTCTTACTGCCTTTGCAGCAACCTTAATAGCATACCTAATTAATGTATAAAGCGCGTTAATATCAAGGCGGCTATGTGGGTTTTTAAGCAAAAGATCCGCGTGTCTCGGGTGGCAGAAGCGCGGCAATTTGGCTCATGATCTCGTGCCTGGCGCGGTTTACGTCATCGCGATTGAGGCGTTCACCTTCCTTTTCTGGTTTAAGCGGACCAAAGGGTTTGCCGATACGCGTGATGATACGTGCTTTGCGTCCCTTTTTGCGGATGGTTCCTAAAATATCCCAATTATCTTCGCTATAGGTCCCGATGGGCAGAATGGGTACGCCCAGGCGCAGCGCTAAAAATGCCGCGCCGGGCAGAGCTTCACGCAAAGGGGGCTTGTTGACATGACCTTCGGGCATCATCGCCAAAATGCCGTTTTGGGCGAGGATGCCTTCTGCGGTACGCATGGACTCAAAGTTTGCTGTGCCTTGTTCGATGGGTAGGGTGCGCCAAAGGCGGGGCAGAAATTTAACCGCTCCCGGTGCCATGGGCATATGCGCGTCGCCGATGAATTCCAAAGGGTAGCGAGTGACGTGGATCGGCCCGATGGTGTCCAAAAAGTGGAAGTGGTTTTGCACAACCAACAGGGGCCCTTCTTTAGGTAAATTCTCTTTGCCTTCTACCTTGTAATTCAAAAGGAGCCAGGCTAAAAAGTTGATGCCTGCGCGTAATAAACCCCGTCGATGTTGATAGCGGGGATACAGTTTTTTGTCTTGGTGTTTATTTCGGGAGTGTTTCACATTCATGGTCTGCCCTCCATGGTTTATCACAATTTTACCCTATGTGCCTCTAAAAGCCGGCAAAAGCTTAACTAATTGAGACTTGTTCAGCGATGTTTCAGCTTGCCAAAAATCCTTAAAAAAGAATTGCGGTAGAATCACCATATTGATAAAACGGCCATAATAAGGATGATATTATCGACACACAGCAAGAAAACTCCACACCCCTCTTAAATACGAACGATATCCCCAAACCGCCAAAGAACTGGTTGCTCAACTATTTACCGATGGGTATTGGGCAAATCCTCTCCCTGTTGGGGAGTGCCTTGGTGCAGTTTGCGCTGATTTGGTATCTCACCCAAAAAACAGGTTCAGCGCTCACACTATTGACCGCCACGCTCACCGGCACGCTTCCAGCCGTCTTTCTGGGTCCTTTCGCGGGTGCCCTGGTGGACCGCTGGAATCGAAAGCTGACCATGATTTTCTCAGATGGCTTGGTGGCGCTGGCGACATTGGTTTTGGTCATTTTGTACGCGACCAATCACATCGCCATTTGGCATATATACATCATCCTGTTTGTGCGCTCACTGGCGGGCATCTTCCAGGCACCAGCCCTGAACGCCTCGAGTACCCTGATGATACCCAAAGAGCATTTCACGCGCTATTCGGGTATGCAACAATCGGTTTATGGCATCATCAATATTGTGGCACCTCCACTTGGCGCCTTGCTGATTGCCTATCTGCCGATGCAAGCGGTGTTGGCAGTCGATACGGTGACCGCGACCATCGCCATCCTTTTGCTCCTGTTTTTGGTCAAGGTGCCCCAGCCGCAGCGTAGTAAAGACCGGGTTCTGATTACCGCCAAGTTGGTCTTGCGTGATGTCAAAGAGGGCATCAAGTTTGTGGTCAGCTGGAAAGGTGTGCTTTTATTGCTGATTGGGGGCACGATCATCAATATGGTTTCGATGCCAGCACTCAACCTTTTGCCTTTGTTTGTTCAGGAATATTTTCAAAGAGGCGCCAGCGCTTACGCGGGCTTGAATTCAGCGCTTGGCATCGGCACGATTATCGGTGGCATCAGCCTGGGCTTATGGGGTGGCTTTAAGCGGCGCATCATGACGGTGATGATGGGCATTCTTGGATTGGGCACGGGCATGTTTGTTTTGGGGCTTTTACCACGTAATGGCTATTTCTTCTCGGTTGGCATCATGGTTTTGATTGGTTTTATGTTCGTCATGATCAGTGGGCCGCTAAACGCCGCGATGAAAGAAAAGATTCCGCCCGAAATGCAAGGTAGGTTTTTTACCGTGATGAGCTCGATGGTTCAGGCGACGGTTCCCCTGGGCTTAATCATTGCTGCACCAATTGCTGAATTGTTGAGTATCTCCACCTGGTATTTGATTGGGGGTGGTGTGTGCCTGGCTCTGGGCGTTTTTGGTTTGCTCTATAAACCCTTGGCAACGCTTGATGACCAGCAGGGTCCAAATGGCATGGTATTGAATTCAATCGAGGAGGAAAGCTCTCAAGAGTAGCCACTGGTAGACCTTTTAGGTCGCAAATACGGCAATTCAAGATGAAACCCCCTTAATCGGGGTTTTTTGTTGTATGGTCATGGTGTTGAGAAAAAACAAGAATAATGCCGGTATCAAAAAATGGACAAAAGGTGCAAAAATTGAATTCTTCTGACATGGGAAAAACATATTAAAGTACAATGACCAGAGTCCAGAAAAGAGAGACAATGAAACAAGATTTTGAAAATGCGAAAACCCAAGAAAATATCCCCGAAGGCTTTGCTGAAGATAGCAATGGAGTCTCAATCAGCGGCCATGCTTTAAGCACAGCAACTGAAGACTCAACAATCCAGGCACAAAGCCAGATTAAGCCCCCTGAGAATTGGTTGCGCAATTACTTGCCCATGGGCATTGGCCAGGTTTTGTCGATGCTGGGGAGCGCCTTGGTGCAATTTGCACTGGTTTGGTATCTCACCAAAGAGACTGGTTCAGCCATTACCTTGTTGACAGCAACACTTACGGGTACGTTGCCTCAGGTTTTACTGGGTCCTTTTGCAGGTGCTTTGGTAGACCGCTGGAACCGTAAGCTGACCATGATCATTTCGGACGGTTTAGTGGCATTGGCGACTTTGGTGCTGGTCTTTTTGTTTGCGACAGGGTTCATCCAGGTTTGGCATATTTACGCCATCCTTTTTGTGCGCTCGCTCGCGGGTATCTTCCAGGGCCCGGCAATAACTGCTTCGCTTACGCTGATGATCCCCCGTGAGCATTACACGCGCTTTGCCGGCATTCAACAGGCAGTTGACGGTATTATTCAGATTGTTTCACCAGTTTTAGGGGCTTTGCTCTTTAGCCTTTTGCCCATTCAAGGCGTATTGGCAGTGGACACGGTTACTGCCGTCATTGCCATCTTGTTACTCATTTTTGCGGTAAAAGTGCCACAACCTGAACGGGTGGATGATGTCGCTCATGTTACGCCAAAAACAATCTTGATGGACGTTAAAGAAGGTTTTAAATACGTTATCGGCTGGCGTGGCATTTTGATGTTGATAATTTTTGGCACGTTCATCAACATGACTATTGGGCCAGCCTTTAGCCTGTTGCCTTTGCATGTGCAAAACCATTTTCAAAGAGGGGCTGGAGAATACGCCGCGCTCAGTTCCTCGTTTGGGGTTGGCATTATAGTCGGCGGTCTTATCCTAGGTGTTTGGGGCGGCTTTAAGAAGAAAGTGCGAACCATCATTCTGGGACTTTTCGGTATGGGCTTTGGGTTGATCTTTTTTGGTCTTTTGCCACCAACTGCGTTTTTTGTAGCGATTGCTGTGATGATCTTCACAGCGATTATGGTCGTGATTACGAATGGTCCCTTAAACGCCTTGATGAAAGATAAAATTCCCCCAGAGATGCAAGGGCGTGTTTTTACCGTGATGGGCTCAATGATTACGGCGACTGTGCCGATTGGCTTGGTCATTGCCGCGCCAATTGCTGAAACGATTGGCATCGGGGCTTGGTTTGTTATTGGAGGTGGCTTTTGTTTCCTGATGGCACTGGTCGCGCTTTTGTATAAACCTGTGGCAACCTTGGATGATCAAGCACCTGGTGGTATGTTGCTTTCGGATTTAGAAAAGGAAACAATCGAAGAACAGCTTTAATCGTCGTGGCTAAGCAAATGAGCTGCCAAAAGGCTGGTGCCCTTGAGTTTTTTAGTTAACTGAATAGTTAGTTCTCAAACAAATGAATTGTTGCTTCTCATTATGACTGGCGCTTTCAATTTACAAAGAAAAGACCCACCTCCTTAGTCCCCCTCCCGAGGAGGGGGTGAAGACTATTAATTCATTAGTCAATTGCGTGTTTAACATGCTTTAATCAAAGCTTCAGGATAACATGCCCATTAAATTGTATAAGCCCATATATCGTTTAGGTATCATACGTTTCCTCGGGATTCTCAATCACTAACATTCACCCTCTCCCTGGGAGAGGGTTGGGGTGTGGGTCTTTTTGTGTTTATTGGCTTACTTTTTTGTGTTGATGTTTTGAGTTTCTTCATTTGCTTCGTTGAAAATGCTACAAATCAAAAAATGAAATAATCACGTCCTTATAGCATTGGTCGCGCTTTTATACAAGCCCGTGGCGAGCCTGGACGACCAGGAGCCTGGTGGTATGTTGCTTTCAGATTTAAAAATGGAAACAATCGAAGAACAGCTTTAATCGTCGTGGCTAAGCAAATGAGCTGCCAAAAGGCTGGTGCTTTCTAAAATGTGATGAGTGCCGCTTTTTTGCAGCTCTTTTTTTGTGCCGAACCCACACAAAACTGAAAGCGATTGCGCGCCAGCCGCCAATGCGGCGCGCACGTCGGTTAAGGTATCACCAACCATTAAGCAGTTTTCAATCGGCACACCCAGTTCCTTGGCGGCATGCAGTAAAGGATCAGCAAAAGGTTTGGTCTTTTCACAGGTTTGGGAACTCACCACGATGTCAAAATAGTGTTCAAGCCCATTACTTTGCAAAAACTTTTGCACGGTCACACCATTCCGCGCCGAAACCACCGCAAAGGGGTAACGCCCTTTGAGTGCATCCAGCATGGGAACAACGCCAGGAATCATGGGGAAATCTTCTGGGACGGTCACTTTCTTTCGCGCGCGTCGGTCAAGGAAGTGTGCCAGATGGCTGTCGATGCCGAGGTGATCAAGGAATGCTAAAAAGCGATTGGCAGGTGCTTGAAAAATACCTACCCATTTGCGCACCCAGCGGCGCAACTTTTCTTCTTTGACGGGCGGGCTTAGCCACGCCAAACGCGCATAAATTGAGGCAACCATTTCATCATCGCTATCCGAAAGGGTGCCATCGATGTCGAAAAGAAGCGCCTTAATTATGTCGCGATCAAGTGTCGATTTGAAAGCCTCGGTATGCTTAACCATTTTTTTCAGCGGGTAGACTTATTCCGTAAAAACCTCATAAACCTGATTGAGGCTATCGAGGGTCTCCGAAATGATCAAAACAAAACCATTGTCGCCGCTTCTGAAAATGCGCGCGAAATAATCTGTCTGTCCAAAGATGCCTTCCGCGGAAACCTGACCCAAGCGTTGGCGCAACATGGCGACCATGGCAGTGTAGGCTTCTTCGCTGTCTTCGTCTGTATCCCAAACCGTTTTCATCACAAAGAGGTGTTCGTCTTTATCCTCGTTGCTTAAGAAAGCGTAGCTGTCGCCTCCCCAGCCTTCAACGGCGGCCTTGGCGGTATCTTCACCGATGCGATAGCCTTCATCCGCGCCTTTTGTGAGCATCATGTAGATGTCCCAAGCGCCTACTGCGCCTTCGCTGTCACTTTCCCAACCTGCGCCCAAAGTGGCGGTGAGATTAGGGAGCTCAACCCGGACGGGTAAATCGTTGGGATAGCGTTCCGGGAACATGATTTGCTCTGAACTAAGCGGAGGTGTTGTGGTAAAAGCGGTGTGGATGGCGTTATAGCCACCGATATTGTAAAGATGTTCCACAAAAACAGCACCTTGTTCATAGGGAAACATCATTGACGCGGATAGATAGACTGGCGCAGAGTCGAGGACTGGGCTTTTTTGCTCTTCAAAACTGGCGAGGAGTTCAAGCACGTCTTTTTGTGTGGCAAAGGCTTCGAACCACTTGAATTGACTCATGGTTGCATCGCCTTCAATGAGGGCTTTGATGGCAATACAGCGTTCTGAATCTTCCCTGCAGCCGTCTTCATTGTAGTTAAGCTCGTTTTCAAAGTCGTAATTGGCATATTGCAGCGCGTGGACATATTCATGCGCGTAGGTTAGACGCTCGTTAATGCCTAGTTCTTCACCACTCACGACCACCATTTCGCGTTCTTCTATTTTATAAAAGCCAGCGATTTGTTCAGAATAGAGGTCTTCATAAAGCTTGCGCAAATCCAAATCGTCAGGCATCAGACCGAGCAAAGCAAGTCGCCGCAAGTCATTTTTTGACTCCATCTCGTCAAACTCTTCGAGCATTTCATTGCTGACATAGTCGCGCAGTTCTTCTGGCGTGTAGACATGACGTGGCACAGTCTCATCAATGCTTAGTTTGCGCACCTGGCGGACTTGGTCTTCGATTTTATCCAGCATGGCGTTAGTTTGCGGGTCCAGCGAAGAACTTGGTGTTGGGGTGTTTTTGACGGTTACGGGTGTTGCTTCTGGCTCCTCACTCGCTTCCGCTTCAGGTGTGGGGCTTGCGGGGACAGTTGTCGCTTCGACTATCTGCTCTGTTGCCGTGGGTTTGGGTCCAAGGGCAAATCGACTAAAACCAGTCGTTAAAATATAGGCTATCGTCGCCATCAGGGCGACAAAAACAAGTGCCAAAACAATGATGATGGCAGTGAGGTTCTTATTCTTTTGAGGTAATTGCATACGTTAGTCTTTCTTCAGGGGCTTAGTTTCGAGTGGGGCGTCATCATCGAAATCTTCATCAAAGTATTCTTCAAGGAAGGTATCGATTTCTTTCTCGTCAAGTTCTTCCGTGATGTTTTCTATCATCTCAGGCGTTTCTACCAACTCTTCCGTTACGGAAGGTTTTTCTTCGACTTCAAGGCTTCGGACTTCGGGCTCGGTCTCATCAAACACTTTGGTTTTCAAAGGTTTGGTGGGCAAGACTTCGTTCAACTCACGAATCGCGCGTTGTTCCATGTCTTCTTCCAGTTCTTCGGGTTCAAAACTTTCTGCAAAGTCGGCTTCGGCACTCAAGGCACTCATGTTTTTCATCAAAACCTGGTAAAAAGCAACCATGCGTCCGGCATTTTCAATTGATAAGCGTTCATCCACACCGTGCATGCGGTTGGATTCTTCCATGCTGATAACCATCGGTGAGAAGCGGAAGACGCGCTTACAAACTTTGTGATAATGGCGCGCATCGGTAGCACCGGGCATGAGGATAGGTGTCGCCATCGTGCCAGGGAAAGTCGCGCGAATCATTTGATAGAGCATGTGGAAATGAGGTGAGTCGATATCCGAAATGTCCACCGGGTCCCAGCCATGTTCGCCCATGAGTTGATCGCCATGCGCGGGAAGCACGCTGACCACGTCATCGGCGACCAGGTCGCGCACGTATTCATAGGTGCTGGCGAGGGTTTCGCCAGGTATGATGCGGATATTGACAATCGCTTCTGCGACAGAGGGCAAAACATTTTCAGCGCTTCCGGCATGGATGATGGTTGGCGAGAGCGTCGTGCGGGTAATTGCGTTTAGCTGGCGGTTTGCTGCACAGCGACGCTTAACCGATTTGCCAAAGAGCCAAGGGTTCGCCAGAGCCAACTTCTCTTTAAAAGGTAGGGCATCGCCAACGAAGCTCATCATAAACTCGAGCATTTCAAGGCTTTGTGGGAAGGGATTCGATTCCAGGGTGGCAATCGCCAGGCTCAGCGCGCCAATCGCGGTGTCAGCCGGCGGATAAGCACTGTGGCCGCCTTTGACTTCGGCTCGCAGTTTCAGCGAGACATGTCCCTTTTCAGCCACGCCAATAAATCCAACCGGTTCTTCCACGCCGGGGATAGCCCCTGCGCTAATCGCGCCACCTTCGTCAAGCAAAAAGGCTAATTGAATACCGCGTTCTTCAAGCAGAGCAGCAATTGCCTTGGCGCCATAAGTGCCGGAAACTTCTTCGTCGTGTCCAAAGGCGAGGTAAATGGTGCGTTGGGGTTTGAAACCCTCGCGCAAGAGATTGTTGACCGCTTCAAGCGTGGCAATCAGACTGCCCTTGGTGTCCAAAGCGCCACGTCCCCAGACATAACCCTCGGCGACGGTGCCGCTAAAGGGTGGGTAGGTCCAGGTTGAATCGGGGCCATCATCCGCCGGTACAACATCTTGATGCGCGGCAAAGGCGATGGGATCCAAACTTGGGTCTGAGCCCTGCCAAGTGAGCAAAAGCGCATGTTCGTTGATGAGTTCCTCTTTTAGGTAATCAAAAACAGCGGGATAAAGCGTGCGCAAAAGCTGCCGAAAACCAACAAAGGAATGTGGGTCGGTTTTGCTGGGGTCTGCGTCACTGATCGTTTTTAGCTGCAGCGCCAATCCGATATGTTTTGCGACTTGCTCGCCGTCAATTTGGGGCATCGCGATGGGTTCCGGTTCCTCGATGTGGATGGAAAACTGGGATGCCTTATAGAGAGCGATTCCCGCGATGATTGCCAGAATGACAACGATGATGATTGCAATTAAAAGAATAGGGTTCATTTAAACCTCCATGCACGTTAGTCCAAGATAGCATAATTGTAACGCATAGTAGCGGCTTGTGATTCTCATGTGTCTAGTCCGGGAAGACAGGCAATCTATGGGCGTTTTGCTTGAGCCAGGCTTGCCCTTCTTCATAGCGCGGCATCATCTTTTTGAGCAGTTTCCAAAACTCGGCGCGATGGTTGCGGTAAACCGTGTGGGCGAGCTCGTGAGCGACGACATTTTCGATAGAGAGCAAAGGGGCCATTGCCAGGCGCCACGAAAAATTTAAGCTGTTGTTGGGTCCACAAGAGCCCCAGCGCGTTCGCGCACCGGAGATCCGAATGCCATTGTGGCTGAGATTCCATCGCTTTGCGTAAATGTCCGCGTAATGATGGCTCAACTCTCGCATGGTATCGCGATAAAGTTGAATCAAAGTTGCCGTGCCTTTGGCTGCCAAGGCGGGACTGATTTTGATGATGCCCGGCGTTTGGGTGTCTGGTTTTTTGCCATTTGTGTTGATAATTTGCAGGCGATGCCATTCCCCCAGAAACAAAATCGGCTCACGGTCTACCATTTTGGGGACGGGCCAAACTTCAGCTTTTAGCTTGCGGGTTTTGGCAATCCAAGCTGCCTTTAATTGGAGCACTTCGTTGATGCGAGCCTGGCTTGTTCGCATGGGCGTCTTGATGAGCAGAGTGTTGGCATCCAGGAAACGTAATTCGATGGTTTTGCGATTGCTGCGTTCAATTCGGTATTCAAGGGGCCGCTGATCTGTTGACGTAGTTGATGGCATGGCGTCATTATAACCGTGTTTTCGAGTACAATGCATGCATGCGAAAACGATTGTTTTTGAGCTTTTTGCTTCTCTTAATCCTGCTGTCTTTTAGCGCTTGTGTCAGGCAAGCCAAGGCATTGCCCTTGACCCCTTGGGAGGATGAAAGCCTACCTTTTGAGATTGCATTGCCCGAAGGCTGGTCCCTAAAAGAAGATCCCGAGAAAGGCGCACCACACTATTTTATTCAAACCGCTGAATACAATGGCAAGGCGGAAGATTTTCGTGTCCATCTCTATTTCTCCAGGAACGAAAGCGGGAGTTTGGAAGGCAATATGGCAGAAAGCAGCACTCGCCTGGAAGCCTGGATGGCGGAGCTCATTAGCGACGATTATGAAATCTATAACAAGAACGATTTTAGGGTCAATAAAAACCCGGCTTTGGCTTTGGATTTTGCCAAGCCGCTTGATGAGAGTTATATGGTAGGACGAGTCGTTATTGTGACCCATCCGACGCATACGATTGGTTTTGTTGCCATGGCTTCGGAAGCTGAATGGAACGTTAATGTGCGCACCTTTGATAAAATGGTTTCAGGCTTTAAGATTAAGCCTGAGTTGGGTGAGGAATAAAATGTTTCGTAGGCGGTCTTTAATTAAGGGGTCTGTTTGGATGCTCTTTCTGGCGAGTGTTCTGTTGATAAGTGCATGCATGCCCGTGAACCGTCCTGACCTCTCCATCCCGGTACAGCTCACGGTGGAAAGCGCGCTTGCTACGATACAGCCTGTTGATGAAGCAACGCCTGTGATCATGGTTCCTATCAACTTTTCACCCAGGGCGGACTTTCCCCAAGCGTGGTTTTCTATTATGCCGGTAAAGGATTACATGCCCTATGTGCCCGAATTGGAAAGCCACATCGAGGAAAATCGCTTAACCCTGCATAACGCCGATAAATCTTTATTTTATTCTTTTAGCTACTCTGAAGTCTCTGGGGTGCAAGACCACGAAGGCTGTTTGAACCCCGTCTTGAACAAAATGAAAGACGATTGGGTCGACTTTTCTTATGACCCCATCCAGCCTGCGGCATATCCGCTGAATAGCCTTGGGCTAAGTTTTAAGGGTGTTTTGCAAGAACGTACCTCACAGGGGAGCCTGATAGCCAGTTATCAAAACCATCTGTGCTACGTCTTTATGGCTGTCTATACTGAAGAAATGTCCAAAGGCGGTCATTCCAACGAGAACCTGGGCGCAGCTTTGTTTAATGCCATGCTTCAATCTATTAAGATTGACACGATGCCACCCATGCCAACCTGTCAGATTTCGGATGATCCCGAGTATGGCAAGAATGTCGAAAAACCCATCCAGATTGGCAACACGAATATTCGGGACGGTAAAACACGCGAGGAGCTTTACTTGCAAACCTTGCGCGGTCCAGAAGGGCAAGAACTGAGCTTTGAACGCCAACAGCCTATTTTGAATCAAAAGGGCGGTGTTGTGGATGTTTATAGTGTGAGCTATGCGGGTCTTTCTGAACCGGTTCTGATTTATTTCGACATTTATAGCTACGCGCAACCTTTGGCTGCCATGGGCTTTACTTGCATCTCTACCTTCCCCTTGGAGCAACCTTGATCCAAGCCAAACCTGGACCAGGAATTCAAAGCCGTCCCAGATACAACCGGCAGTTCTGGTTGATGTTTGTTGGCTTGGTGATTTCATCAACCGGCACAACCATGATTTGGCCTTTTTTGACCATTTATGCCAGCTCAAAGCTGAGCATGCCTATGGCGGCCATTATGGGTTTGATGAGTTTTAACTCCATCGCGGCTTTAATCGCTTCGGTTTTAGGTGGCGCTTTAGTTGACCGTTTCGGCCGAAAAATCATTATGGTGATTGGCTTAATCGGTGCAGCTGGAGTCTATGCAGGATATATCGTTGCCACGCAATACTGGCATTTTGTCATTTTGCTTATCTTCGCGGGACTTTTTAGCCCGCTTTACCGCGTGGGTACCGACGTAACCGTAGCGGATGTGGTTAGCCCCGAAAATCGCGCGCATGCTTACAGCATCATCCGTATGGGGCGTAATGTTGGTGTGGCTTTGGGTCCTTTGTTGGGTGGCTTGGTTTTGGGGAAATCTTATAACATCGGCTTTTTGGCGGCAGCTTCGGCACTTTTGGTGTATGGCATCATCGCCATTGTCTTCCTAAAGGAAACCTTGATTTCTGATCGCTCATCGGAGAGCTTGCGAGAGCAGTTGGGTATCTATATGGAAGCGCTACGAAATTTACGTTTTAGCTGGCTGATTGTTTCGCACACGCTCATGGAAATTTGCGCCACGATGATTTGGGTGGTGTTGGCTGTGCACATGAAGACTAATTTTGGCTTTACCGAGGAGACCTACAGCTGGATTCCAACAACCAATGCGCTCATGGTCATCTTTTTGCAGGTGGCCATAACGCGCTTTAGCCAACGCTGGCGCGATACGCAAGTGATGCCGTGGGGCGCGGCTTTTTACCCTGTTTCGATGCTTGTGATTGCGCTTTCAAAAGGCTTTTGGGGCTTTTTGCTGGGCATGGTCATCCTTACCATTGGTGAACTGATCGTTTCGCCGACCGCTTCGGCCTACGTAGCGAATTTGGCACCGATTGAGAAACGCGGGCGATATTTGGGGATGTTCTCGCTGACCTGGCCTTTGGCGATGTCGGTGGGACCTTTGGCAGGGGGCTATTTGAGCGACACGATTAGCATCAGCGCGCCATGGTACTTCGCTTCGATGGTTGGCGTGCTGGCTGTGTTGTCGTTTTGGGGTCTTGACCGCTATAATCAAAAGAAGCAAATCGAATTGGTTTTGAAAGATTAATGATTTCGTATTTAAAGAATGCTGTTAAGACCTGGTCTCATGCTCAGGTCTTTTTAATTACGCTTGGCGAGGACGCCAGCGTGAACGAGGGGAATTGCGCATGGTTTGCTCCAAAGCCTTTCGGCTTGGAGTAATAAGGGACACATGCGCGAACCGCAAACAAGTCGTTCAGACCTGGTCTCCTGACCAGGTCCAATCCAAAACATCCAAAACCAAACAAGAACTTTTGCTTGACTTTTCATACATCTTTAGCGATAATATAGAACGTAAGTTCTAATTAGTCCGAAAGAGAGACGTGGTGACCCAGATTTTTGTTTTCAGTGATAAAGAACCTTTGCGTATATTGGAAGCGGACGAACGTGCTGATCAGATTGTTAAGCGGGTCAACCAAGGTTTCTGGGAGGATTATTTGGGTTATGAGGCTTACCCCAGCCAGGCTTGGCAGGCGAGACAGGTGGGTAAATCGGTCTTACTTCTCAACCCCCAAACGCCTGAGGAATTTAGCGAATTTAAGCTTGACGCGCGTGATTTTCAGATCCTCCAGGCTTTGAGTTCGGGCTTGAGTGTCGATCAATGTGCCTGGTACTTGCATATCAGCGCGCGAACCGTCCGCGCGCGGTTAAAAAATATGCAAATTACCTTTCGCTGTGAAACGCTTTATGCATTGATGGCGATTGTCACCGCCATGGGTTTGATTTTCCCAGATGTCGCTTCAGTCTTTGATTGAGTCCCACAAGGTTTGGGCTACGAAACTGGCTGCTTTTGGCTTACCAAGTCTCTGAGCCGCCTGGGTAACCAGGTTAAGCGCGCTTTTTTCATTGCTCAACCAGTAGTTAAGCAGAGCCAGGGTTTCGTCAGGGTTGGCTGGATGTGCACCAGCTTGAAAACTAAGCACATAGCGCACGTTGCCTTCTTCCTGTCCGGGCAGATAGTGGATGATGACGATGGGTAGGCCGGCTGCCAGACCTTCGGAAAGGATGAGACCCCCAGCCTTGGTAAGTAGTATGTCGGCTGCCTGGAGCCACTGGGACATCTCTTTAGTAAAGTTGATAACCTGCAGCGGAAAACGCGGCTTCAAGTCTAGTAAATCGGCTTGGAGCTTTTGGCTGCCTCCTGCGATGGCTACGACTTGAAAGTCCTGCTCTAGTCGGTCTAAAGCCTGAATAGTTTCGAGGACGTTTTCAACCCTCTCACCACCTACAAAAAGTAAGGTCGTTTTGTGCGGGTCAATGCCCAGCTCTTGGCGCAAGGTTGATTTATCCTCCAACCTTTCTTCAAAACCCGGATCAACAGGAATGCCACTCACGATGAGTTTTTCTTTGGGTATATTGTTTTCAATGGCACGCACACGCACCCAATCGGATGCCAAAAAATAGGCGTCAGGGTCTTTGTTGAACCAGAGTGCGTGAACATCCGCCAAATCAGTGACCAGATTGTAATAAGGTATATGGATGTCTAACTTGTCCAATGCGGCACCAATCGCCGAGTTAAACATCTCATTGGTGTTGAGGATGGCTTGGGGCTTAAACTCGGCAATGACTTCTTTCAAGCTTGCGGTAAGGGCAAGCATTAAGGCGCCATCCATCATGTCACTCACTGGGCGATTATCACTCAGTTGGTAGCCAAGGCGGTAGAGCGTCGGCGTGTTTTTGACGCTTGTGTTGTAATTTTTCTCGACCGATTTGAGAAGCAAGGCTTTCTCGGTGTCACTGATCGGGTTGACGACTTGCACCTTGACGGCATCACCAAAAAGCTGAATCAGCGCTTTTTCAACTGCCTGCGCGCTGCGTCGGTGGCCAAAACCAGCATCGCTGGTAATAATAAGGATGCGTTTAGAGGTTTGTGGATGGGTAGAGAGCATGGTTCGCCTTTATATGAGTTATGAGCAGGGGGCTGGACTCATTTTACCTTGAGATTATGGGGATTAAAATGCAAAGGCACACCGTTTTTATGTAAGACGGTGTGCCTTAATACTGTTCAGAGAATTTACTCTTCGATAACGATGGCTGCTTCGGGGCATGCTTCGGCAGCTTCGCGAGTGGCAGCGTGGAATTCTTCGGGCACTGGGTCCAAAAGAACAACGGCGTAGGGTTCGGTTTCAAGGCTGAAAACCTCAGGAGCGATACCTTCGCAGATACCACAACCGATGCACAGATCTTCGACGACTTTAACTTTCATTTTCAAATTCCTTTCGGTCTTATTATTGGTTGTTTCTTCATCAACACCTTCGCTGTCTTCGCAGCAACAGCTTTCGTGTGTTGTATTGACTAAGTTTTGCTCAGCCTCATCTTCTTCAGTGCTAATTGCAGTGGTGGGGCAGTCTAAAACAACTTGTTTGAGTTGGTCGTGATATCGGGATTCGACGGGGTCCATGATGACCTCAGCCACGCCAGCATCACCGAGCACGAAAACTTCGGGCAAATCACCTTCGCAGATGCCACATCCGATACACAAGTCTTGGTCAACTTTTGCTTTCATGCCAACTCCTTTTCTCTTCAGCCCATATTATACCCCGAAGTCAAGAAACTGGGGTTTATAAAAGGGTTAGAAAAGTATTAATAGGCACGATTAGTTAGAAAAAAATAGGATTATCTTAAGCCCTTGCGCCGGTTGAGTTTAGGCGAAGAAATCCTCTCGGGTAGGGTAACTTTGTGCGCCTGAGCTTGACCTGGAATTGGATTTATTTTGCATTAATGGTAAAACAATAAAGGTTTAGCGAAAGGAGACAAGCATGATTTATCACCTCACCACCAAAGCAGAATGGGAAGCCGCGCAGAAGCAAGGCACTTATTTACCCAAGGGCTTTCCGACCGAAGGTTTTATCCATTGTTCTGATCATTACCAGCTCAAGCGCGTTGCCAATGCCTTTTATCCAACCACGCCAGAGTTAATTTGCCTGAAAATTGACACCGATAAGTTGGATGCGCCGGTTATTTATGAAAACCTTGAAGTTGGCATGATGCTCTTTCCACATATCTATGGCACATTGCCAGTTGAAGCCGTGACAGGGACTTTTGAGGTGCTTTTTGATGCTGATGGCAAGCGCGTTTTACCTCCCGAAGAGACTTTCCCTGGCGCGCCGGTTTTTACCCATTTACCCTTAGGTTTACCCGGAAAGCTTTACCGTTCACCCATGCCAGGCAGCAGGATGTTTGACCCCGAGGATGCCGTTTTCCCACATTTTATTGAGGCGGATATTGATGTCGTCGTGGTTTTGAGTCCTGAGGATGAAACCCAGCGAAATATGGGCGGGGATCTTTTTAAGCGTTATGAAGAGGCGGGCATTGCCGTTATCCACGCCCCAACTGAGGATTTTAGCGCGCCAGAAAAAGGCCACTGGGATGAGACGATTGCTGAAGTGATTGCGCTTTTAGAAGCGGGCAAGAACATTGTCGTGCATTGCCACGCTGGCTTGGGGCGCACAGGCATGTTTGTGGCTTGTTTGGCTCAGGATGTTTTGGGCTTAAGTGCTGACGAGTCTGTTGATTGGGTTCGGCAGTATATCCCTTGGGCGATAGATACCTACTTGCAAAAGCAGTTCGTGCGGGAGTATAAGCAATCATAGTTTGTTGCGCTCGGCGAAGCCGCCAGCGCAATTAGGGGAAAGATGAGCGCATGGTCTGGGGACACATGCGCGAACAGATAATATAACGTTCGGACCTGGTCCCCTGACCAGGTTCTAAAAACAAACAGCCCCGAAACACATCGGGGCTGTTTCAATCGTTCGATCCATTAGTCGCTAAAGAGATAAAGTTTCCTATTTAATGGTCAAGTTGAAATCAACCGACGCAGAAGCATCACCAAGATTATGCACGGTCACGACATAGGTGCCCGCTTTAGGCAAAGTGCCATCAAAACTGTTCGTTTTGCCGTCATAAACCAGAATGTCAGTGCCATCCGAAGTATAAATCGAGAGTGAAAACTTCTCTGGTTGACTCAAGGTGATGGTCATCTTTTGGTCTTTATTAGCCCAAAATGAAAAGTCATGCCCGCGCTTGGCTGGGATTGTGGCGCGTGCGGTCAAAGTCGATGTGCCACGTTCAAAATTTAAGACTTGGGGAATACTCACCAGTAAGTCGTAATTGCTCTTATAAGCCATGCCGGAAACTTCGATGACATAATCACCGGTCTCTTGGGCGAAGTCGCGGTACCATAACCAGCGATTCTCGAAGGACACTAAGACCTTACCGCTTGGTGTTTTAACGGAAATGTAAGCGGCATTATCGGCAGAGGTACCGAGGCTCATCATTTGCCCTTTTGTCATCCACAAGACATAACGCTTGCTTTGATTGGCTTCAACCGAGCCTTTGATAACTGCGTTGGTGGTGCCAGTCTCGAACTTGATGCGCTCGTGTCCGCTTGGTGGCTGGGGTAGGTTGGCTGGCGTTGTGGGTTGGGGGATGGTAGTGGGTTGCACAGTCGGCACTGCTGTGGCAGGTACCTCAGTTGGCGAAACTTCGGTCGGCGCTTCTTCAGTAGGTTCTGCGGGCGTATCGACGGGTTCTTCGGTGGGTACTTCAGTCGTCGTTATGGTAATTGGAAAACCAGTGATGCTGGTTTGGGTTGGCTCGGGCTGTTGCTCGGCAAACTTAGTGAGCGTTGCTTGCGCGAAGATAGCCACCTGGGTTTGCGAGGCGGGATCGGCTTCAGGAGATTTTGTCATGCCCTGACAAGCAGATAAAGCCAAAACGGCAACTAATAAGATGCTGATACTCAATAAAAAGTTCTTTTTCATGTTTCCTCATTTCCATGCGCAATAAAACGCATGCGTGACTTATTCTAAGACGCTAAGCCCAGGCACAATGTTCCCATCAACCGACAATAGGCGTGCTTAGGTACACTCTATATTGTTGCAAGAATATTGCCAGCGCCCAGCCGACGATGGCGAGAATGAGGACTGTTGCCCATTGCCAGCCCTGAGGCCGGTCGCTGCTACCAGTCTTAGATGTAAAGCGCTTAAACCAAGGCATCAATGCCAAAAGTCTGAAGAATAGGTAGCCTAAAAGGGTGCCAAAACCATTGAGGATAAGGTCATCGACGTCAAAACTGCGTGTCAGTAAAAAGAGTTGAACTATTTCGATGGTCATAGAGAGGGATAGCCCGGCTAAAAGGCTTTTATACCACTTGGGCTCTTTAAAGAGAAACGCGCTTAAGAAACCAACCGGCGCAAAGATGAGCACATTGCCGAGCAAATTGATGTAAATTGTGGAAATATGAAGGTGCATTGTTTCGGGGCCGTTATACTTCATGCCGATCGTAAACATCGTTTTGATACTTTTGAAGGGTTCAAGGTTATAGCGAGGATGAAAGCCATTTACCCGGATGTAAAAACCCTCAAAGGTTTGAATGCTGAGAAAAGCGACATAAAGTACCAAAGCGAGGATGAATAGCTCCCGCCAAATGTTGACATTTTTGTAACGCGCACTCCGAATCATGCGGAAAAGGAGCACTAATGCTAAGGCTCCAATTAGAAAGTACTTGTAATTGTATGTAAAGTAGTCATTCATATGGGCATTATAAGCGAATTCGATTGGGCTGTTTTTTAGGGCTTTCTATGGCTAATAGTTTCACTTCAACTAATTTTTTAAGTGCCCTACTATTCATGTTATGAACAATATCCTTCCATTCAAATTGAATGACTTTGTTCGAATTGATTAAACAAATTGCTTTAAAGACCCACACCCCAACCCTCTCCCATCGTGCAGCTTGCTTTCGTGTTGGAAAACAGGCTCGATAATTACCGCTGCACTTGAGAGGGGGAAATTATCCTTTCAAAACTACTGAATGACGAAAACATAAAGTGTTTATCCAAGGGCGATTATTCCAGGTTAACAATTCTTAGGCTAAGATTGCTAAGTCGTGAATTCCCCCCATCCCAGGGAGGGGGCTAGGGGGGTGGGTCTTGGATGCAATTGTTGTCGCGATTTCATGCCAACGCTAGCCTAACCTGCCTATAAGTGATCTGAATAACATATAATCCTTTATTCGGAGTTTCCTATCATTGAAACTGGGAGACTCAGATTCTATAGCCTATAGCCATAAAAGGTAAAAAACGCGGTTTTTGCTGCGTTTTTAATTCGTGTTTAGTTCAGCCTAAGCTATTCGTTCGCTTCCTGCAAATTGGTCAAAACATGACGGATGAACATTTCGGTATTGTTGATTTTGCCTTGCACGGAGGGTACAGCAATTTTATTGTGCATCAAGAAGGCGCGCAATGTGACATCACGCACGTGATCTCGGAAGGGTTCGAAGCCGATATGATCGAGGTTGACCCAATTGATAGCTCGCGCGCGCCCATCTTCTTCCGTTTTTGTGGGTGGGATGTACAAAATGGTGGTCTGGTCTAAACGGTTAAGCGCTTCGGTATATTGGTTTTGCACCAAAGTTCGTCGCAACTCGCTAACGAAGGCGTCTGCGTTCTCGTCCAAAACTGCACCGGACATCTCCAGTTCCTGCGCCACACGATAGGCGTTGATAATCGGCCGGCCGGCAAAGCAACGGTCTTCAATAAAGAACTCACCAATCGAGATGCCGCCGCGCAAAGGAAAGCCGGCGAGAAAAGTTTGGTTGAGCAGGGTCGCGCAAACCTTTGAGAAGGCAAGGTAGAGGTTGGCTTGGCTTAGGGTATCCAGTCCGGGGCTCATGGGCATGGAAATCAAAATCGAGTCTGAAAAGATAATCCATTGGATTTTGTCCAGCATACGTTGCCATTCCACCGAATCATAAGGCCTTCCCTCTAATGTTTCCCCATTCTCGCTGTTGTAAAGCCCACGAAGACGGCCTATTAAATCTTTGGGGATGTTCATTAAGGTGTCAGACACAAACTGGGAGGTTTTGTGGATGTTGTTATGCAGCATAATTTGGCTGTAACCAAGGATGTCAAAGAATCCGATAAAACCGATTTCTGGTTGGATTTGGCTCATGATATTAAATTCCTTTCAATACGCGCGGGAACAGGCGCGGAGATTTTGACTACGCTTTATTAGACGGTTTCAGCTTCTTGGTTTGTGTTGTTCTCAGCATGAAACCTGACTGAAGCCCAGATGCTCAAATGGTCTTGCATGGTTGCGGGGTCGTCCATATAAAAGGAGGTTTGCAAGCAAGCAAATGGCGCGGTGGTGAAGGCGTGTAAAGCCAGGCGGATATGGCCCGGCTGGGTTTCTTCGGTTTGAAGATAGCCAAAGCGCACGATATCCCCTTCGACCTCTTCAATCGTTTTCAGCTCTTTAATTTCGGCACGTGCGCGCAAGTTGGCCAAAAGCGTTTCACGGCCGCGTTCGCCACTATAGGCAAAAAGGGTGCAAAGGATAGTGCTGCCACTGGTCCAAAAGATGACATGCTCGCCTTCAACGCGGTGTTGGTATGTTTCGGGGACCTCAATGTCCCATTCTGGAGAGAGTGTGTAGCGCATGACGAAATTATAGCCTAAGTCTAGAGGCTCTGGGAAATTAGTTTATTGAGTTTGATATCGTTATGGTTGAAAAAACGGCAAATCTAAGATGCAATCTTATTTTAGCCGAGGTTTTAAGTTGGTTGAGTTATTTGAAGCTTAGATTTTAAAGACCAAAAAGTAAGCCAGCACGACAAAGAGGATGCTATAAAGCGTTCCGATCAAATAATATTCGGCGAATTGTTTATTCTTTTCGATTTGCTTAAAGCGCGCGATGGATTTGGCGGTGAAGACCACGCCAATCGCCGCCCATTGGCCAGCTGAAAGGAAAATTGCCGAAAGCATGCGCTCCATGTTGCCGATAATCGCCCCTGCGCCAGGCACGGATACGAGCGTTTCGAGGTCTTGGAGCGGGCTGGTCGGATCTGATTTGGGTTGGCGGGTTTCATCCAGTCCCACAACTACCCGCATGATGGTGTCGCTTTGGTCTTTATCCTCTTTGGAATCGCCGTTGCTTTCGGGCTTGGATTGATATTTTTCAAAAAGCACCTTAAAGCTGATATTGGCCGGTTTGGTGATGAGTGTGACCAATAAAATCCAATTGAGCATCTCGCGGGTCAAAAAGCTACCCAGTTCAAACTGTTTGCTCGCACCTGCGAAAAACACTCGGCTAAGTAGCAAAATCGCCAAAAGGTGTAGGGCTTGGTCGATAACATAAGTGGCAATGCGCGCGTTGTGCTTGGCTTTGTTCCTGAACGCACGGTTGAGGAGGAACTTGAGCACGTCCAAGAGGATATGCACGGCAAACAAAATCAAAAGGGGCCATAGGAGTGCCACACCTAAGCCCTGAATCAGACCCCAAACAAAAAGTGCTGCCAGGAGGGCAAAGTGGATGCCAAAATGCTTGAGTAATCCAGAGACCTTATGGGCTTTTTCTTTGGCGAGCGCGTCCCATTGCAGTTGGTAATCGCCTAAAAAATGCGCCAATAGGAGCAAAATGCTGAAGTCGTTAAGCGCGGTCATCATAGTCCTCCAAGAGTTGGCCTAAAGTTTGCCTGATTTGGAAATAAATTTTGATATTACCCGTTATAAGACGCTTGGAGAGGGCTTGAGCGCTTATCCCGATACGGTCCGCAACCTCATTTTGAGTAAAGTCTGGCTCATAAATATCAATCGCAACCAATTTATCAAAAGTTTCTCTCTGAACCTGGGACCAATTTGCTTTTATGGTCTCACCAGCCAGAATCAGGCTATTAATTACCTGGTCTTGATGGTCATTGTGTCCTTTGAAAAGGATATGCGATTTGCCACCCCAGTTGTCTTTGTGCACAAATTGTATTGCATCTCGCGCGCGCCAATAGGCTTCTCCATCTGCTCCAAGGCTAATGTTGGGGTTGATTTGTGTGATTATTTCGCCTAATCCCAAGCCTAATCTAAAAGGGCTGGGACTTAGGATGCTGAGATGGTCGATGAGTTTCCATACGCAAGATTGGGGAATGAGTAATGCCTGAAACTCATCGCCTACTGTCAGGGTGAATTTTGACACGATTTGTGTGCCATACAGCTGCTGAATTTTATCAAACACATCGAGGAGCTGAACTTGCACTTCTTTGCGATTCTTTATTTTCTTGGAATCAATAAGGTCGCCAATGAGGGCTATATATTTTTTTGGTGTGTTTTTCATACGCTCCTCCTGTTTCAAAAACTATCCTACTAAGCATTATACCTTAAGACTTCGTTAATCTCCTGTAACGAGGAGATTTTTATTAATCTCCTGTTATAGGGAGATTCTAAATAATCTCCTACAAAGAGGAGATTGTGCCCGTTTCAGTCTGTAAAGAAAAGGTGCAGGATTGCTTATCCAGCATAACTATGGTCAAAAATTATCTCCTCAAAAGAAATAAATCAGAGTAAAATTACGATAACTTATTTCAAGGAAAGACCCTCATTCAAGGCCTTTTGGGAGTTAGTATGGCTCAACGAAAACTTAAACGCCAACTCAATCTTGGCCAAGTGATTATGCTTGGTGCTGCCGGGACGATTGCCGCGGAAATTTTTGTGCTCACTGGTCATGCGGCTGGCATCGCCGGCCCCGAGACGGTGCTCGCGCTGATCATCGGCGGCTTTTTAACCCTGAGCATTGCCCTCAATTACTGTGAACTGGCGACCTTCTTTCCCTTTAGTGGTGGCGCGATGACCTACATCGGCGAAGCCTTTGGCAAGGGTTGGTTGCATTTTGTGGTGGGTTCACTGGATTGTCTGTCGAGTGCTTTTTATGCCGCTTTAAGCTCGGTCGGTTTTGCCTATTCACTATCTGTGCTTGTGCCCGGTGTCGCTAAAAACCACCTTACCATTACACTGGTAGCCCTCACCGTCATCACCGTTATGGGCATTTTGCACATTCGCGGCGTCTCAAAAGCCGGAAACTTGCAGCTCATTTTGGGTATGTTCTTGCTGACTGTTCTGATCACTTATATTGTCAAAGGGCTTACCAGTGAGTTTGGTTTTAGCCAGGAGGTCTTCAATTCTGGCCGCGCGGTTCTGGAAAATCAAAGTACGGCAGCTCATATGGCGCGAATGCTCACCACGATTGCTTTGATTTATAACGCTTATGTGGGCTTTGAGGTCATCGCGGATGACGCCGAAGAAATTGTCAACCCCAGTAAAAACATCCCCATCGGTATTTTGGCCAGCCTGGCTTTGACTGCCGTGATTTACAGCTCGGTGGCTTATGTGACCATTGGTACGGTGCCCTATAACGAACTGGCTGGATCAGAAACCGCACTGACCCAAGCTGCAGCCAAATTCTGGCCCAGCATCGGTGTGCAAGTGCTCAGCTTTGCGGGTATTATCGCCACGCTTACTTCCATGAACGCCGCCATGCTTTCTGCCACGCGTGAAGCCTTTACCCTGAGCCGTGACCAAGCCTGGCCGCGCATGTTCTCTCGCCTTAGTCGCTGGCGCACGCCTTATGTGGCAGTGCTTTTTGTGATGGTCGTTTGTGGTTTGGTGGCATCGATTGGTTTGGTCGACTTCCTTAGCTTTATTTCAAGCGCGGGTTACATGTTTGTGCTCTTTTGGGCGACTTTGGCTTTACCCAAGCTGCGCAAAATGCATCCGGATGCCAAGCGACCCTTCAAGGTGCCTTTATATCCGCTCACGGTTATTCTCGCATTGTTGGGTGGCTTGATTATTATCATCTTTGCAGATAAAAAAGCCTTGGCATTTTTGGGCGCGATTTTGGTGGTATTGACCATGGCTTACTATTTAAGTGTGCACCTTAAAAAGCGACGTAAAGCCTTGGCCGCCCTGGAACAGCAAGAGGGCGGTGGACGCATCCTCATTGGCGCTAAGCGAGATGGTGCTCCGGAAAGCCTGGTGGAACTCGCTGCACAGATGATCGGCGAGCAGCTGGATACCGGTGTGTGTTTGTTTAGGGTCGTCAAAACGCCGTTGACCCTGCCGGTTGCCGAGATTGAAGCGCAAATTGCCAAAGAAAAAGAAGAGCAGCTCAAGACCATGGCTCAGGTTGGCTCATTGGCGCTTCAGAAAAACTTCCCCATTTACACAAAATTGGTGCCTGCAACACGGGTTGAAGAAGGTTTTATGCGCGAGCTGCAAACCCATCATGACGTGAAGCTGCTGCTTTTAGGCTTCCCGCGTGACCCAGAAAAAGCCAGATTACCTCATAACGTACTCAAAGAAATATTAGTCACCGCACAGCGTGATGTCGCCATCGTGCGCGATAAGGGCCTGCCTTCGAGGGTGAAGCGGGTTCTGGTCGCCTTGGGCACCGGGCCAAACGCTGTTTTAGGATTGCAACTGGTGCGTGACATGCTTGACCATGAGGATGAGGAAATCGTGGCGATGCGCGTGGTGCGCGATACGCTGGATGAGGAACACCGTGAGGATGAACTCGCCAAAATGCACTTGCTCGTGGATGAAATGATGGGTCAAAGCCCAGCAAAAGTGGACATCAAGTTGGTTGAATCAGAGCATGGTGTGGATGTCTTCTTGGACGAATTGACACAAGGGAACTACGATTTGTTTGTGCTTGGTGCAGGTGGCGGTGCGTATAAGTCTGATGAGCTCTTCGGCAGCTTTGCCGACACGCTGATGGAAGAAAGCCCGGTGAGCGTGATGGTCGTTAGACGCTATCAACGCGAAGGCGCCTACTGGCTCGGCCAACAGTTGAAGAAGATTGAAGAATAACGGTTTAGTAACTTGAACTGACAAGTCTTCGGCAATTTTGCCGAAGACTTGTTTTGTTAACGCATGTGGCTTAGTTAACCTCACTTACTCCAAATGACCGGATATTATGTCTTTCAACTAAGATTGTAGAATATAATTTGTTAAAGCGAACCGGTTTTTAGGTGTTTCTCTAAAAACAGTTCAAGTATCGATAAACTTAGAAGAAAGTGTTATGAACCTTAGTCTTGAAACCTCATTTACGCAAAAGTATAAATCAAAGTCCCAACTGGCGAGAGTGATGACTGAAAATTGGGTGGCTAATAATATGTTTTGTCCGAGATGTGGTCACCTTTCGATTAATCTTTTTGAAAATAACAGACCTGTTGCTGACTTTTATTGCCCTAGTTGCTCGGCTGAATATGAGCTAAAAAGTAAGGATGGAACGATTAAGAACAAAATTCTTGATGGTGCGTACGAAACAATGATTCAAAGGATTATGAGCGATAATAATCCTGATTTTTTCTTCCTGAATTATTCATACTCAAAACTAATGATTAGAGACTTATTAATTGTACCGAAACATTTTTTTGTCCCGGACGTAATCGAAAAACGAAATCCATTAAAAGATACCGCAAAGCGTGCTGGGTGGGTTGGTTGTAATATCTTGCTTAATAGAATCCCAATACAAGGCAGAATTTCAGTTGTAAGCAATGGCGCTTACCATAACCCGAAATTAGTTGTAGAAAAGATGCATTACTCAGACAAGTTTAAAGTTAACAACATTGAATCCAGAGGATGGTTGTTTGATGTAATGCATTGTGTTAACCAAATTATTGGTATTGAGTTTTCTCTAACTGATGTATATAAGTTCGAAGATTACTTGTCACAAAAGCACCCAAATAACCGAAACGTTAAAGCCAAAATAAGACAGCAACTTCAGTTTCTAAGAGACAAAGGTGCAATCGAGTTCTTGGGGAACGGTAAATACAGAAAAATATGAACAAGAAATACATTTTTTACTCAGGAGAAGGAATTACTATTTCTCCTAATGGTGATGAAATTGAAAGCTTCCAGGTGCTAGGCGTCGGTTCCGGAAAAACTTTTAACGAGGCACTATCTAATTTATTAGATAATAATTCTTGGATAACAGAAACAGGATTCGACTTAGAAGATATTGGCTTTTATCAAATTGCCGATTAGGACGATAATGTTATAACGATCAAGCTCAATAGTCCTGCTTGCCAAACATGAAACCTAAGGGCAAGTGTAGGCGGGCGGACCAGTAACGCTCATTGTGATCGTCATCCTCAAAAACCCAGCTTTCAAAATCCAGGTTCTGGCGGTAGCCCTTTTCGACCATCAGCGCATCCATCGCCTTCTGCCAGGGCGCATATTGTCGGTCATAGCCCTTGCCACCGTAGTCAAAATAGAGCTTATGGTCCCCTGCTCTGGGCAAGAATTCTTGCGCGTAGTCAATCATGTAATCGCCCAAGACTGTCCAGTGCGTGCTTAAGCATGCCGCCTTTCCAAAAACTTCAGGGTATTCACACAGGGCATAAAGCGAAATCAAACCGCCCATGCTCGATCCCATAATCGCTGTATTTGCGGCATCACTCAGCACCCGGTAACGACTGTCAATCATTGGTTTGATCTCTTCGACAATCAGCCTCAAATATTGGTCCGAATGAACGTTGGCGGGGTCAAAACGCCAGGGTTTGTTTTCGTTCAAGTACTCCAAAGCGCCTGGGTATGCCAGTGGCTTTTGGGGCAAGTATTCGCCAAAACGGTTCATCGTACTGGTCATTGCCACAACAATCGGCGGCACAATTTTGCCTTCCTCAGCTAAAACCGCGATGCGCTCATGCAACATCCAACCCGAGCCAACATAGGGGCTACGGGTGAACGCGTTTTGGCCATCGTTCATGTAAAGTACCGGTAAATGGATGGATGGGTCTTGGTGATACAGCCCCGGCAACCAGACATCCACGCGTCGGCGTTTAAGTCCTGGTAATACCAGGGATCGATAGGTATCAAAACTTGGATTTGACATACTTCCATTATAAATGAGGCAAACAATCATTGCCTTTCAAGGTTTTATGATCATTAAAAGAAGAATCACCTTTTTTCAACAGGTGTATAACGAACTGTTGACATGTAGGTGGAAGGGACCTATTACCTCATCTTTGGCGACTATTTAGGCAACACAAGTGTGACCGTGGATAGGCATGTAGGCGTGGCAATGGGCTTAGCAGCATAAATTTTACCCCAGGTCTTGCGCTTTCAATCCCCACCGTGATATACTCCACGCACAAACACGATAGCAGACCATAAGCCATCCACCAGAGAGCCGGGGTACGCTGAAACCCGGATGTGCGCCCGTGGAGCGCCTTAGGCCGTCCTCACCTGCTCGCCACCCCAACCGGTGGCCGTGGTCGCGGTGATGTCCTTTAGCCGCGAACGTCCGGGCTCGTTATCGCCCCCATGAGCTGCCCGCCGAGCCAATACCTCAAAGATGCGGGAAGCAGGGTGGTACCGCCAAGACCCTTGGTCCCTGCATGCAGGGATTTTTTATTTAACAAACGCTTTTCGCGCCATCGGGTAGCCACACACATCATTAGGGCTGCCCAACTCAAAACGCAAAAAGCCAAAAGGAGCAAGAATGATCGACCCAACCAGCATACCCGCTTATATGCCCGAAGAAATCGAGCCCAAATGGCAAGCCCAATGGGAGGCTGACCGGCTTTACCAACCCGACCAGGACCCCAACAAGCCCAAGCATTACGCGCTGACCATGTTTGCTTACCCCTCCGGCGACCTTCACATCGGCCACTGGTATGCCATGACCCCGCCTGATACCCGCGCGCGATTTATGCGCATGCGTGGCTATAATGTTTTCTTTCCCATCGGACACGACGCTTTTGGCTTGCCCGCCGAAAACGCTGCTATCAAACGTAACATCCACCCCAAAGAGTGGACCTATGCCAACATCGAACGCATGGATAAGCAGCTGCGCATGATGGGCAACAGTTTTGACTGGCGTGCTGAGCTGATCACCGCCGACCCCGAATATTACCGCTGGACGCAGTGGTGGTTCCTGCAATTCCTGGAAGCCGGCTTGGCTTACCAACGCATGTCGCCGGTCGACTTTTGCCCCAGCTGTAACACCACCTTGGCGCGTGAGCAGGTGCAAGGCGAAGACCGCCATTGCGAACGCTGCGAAACGCCCGTCATCCGCAAGGACCTCAAACAATGGTTTTTTAGAACCACGGCTTATGCCGAAGAGCTTTTGGACTACAGCCAACTGGACTGGCCCGAGCATGTCAAGACCTTGCAGCGCAAGTGGATTGGCAAATCTGAAGGCGCCAACGTCGTCTTCCACACCGAAGCCGGCGACCCGATCGAGGTCTTTACCACCCGCCCTGACACTTTGTGGGGCGTGAGTTTCATGGTACTTTCGCCAGAGCATCCCTTGGTGGCAAAAGTGACTACGGACGCCCAGCGCGCCGAAGTGGAAGCTTACCAAATTCAGGCTAAAAACCAATCGGACATGCAGCGCGAGTCGACCGACCGCGAAAAAACCGGCGTTTTCACCGGTGGCTATGCCGTCAACCCCGCTTCTGGCGAGCATATTCCAATTTGGATTGCCGATTATGTGTTGATGAGCTACGGCAGCGGCGCGATTATGGCCGTGCCGGCGCACGACCAGCGCGACTTTGAATTTGCTCGCGCTTTTGAATTGCCGATTAAGATCGTCATCCAACCGGAGGGGCTTGAATTGCCCGCCCCTGAGGAGATGACCGAGTCGGTGCAAGCCAGTGGCGCGATGGTCAATAGCGGCCCCCTAACCGGTACGCCGGCTGAAGAAAGCTTTGAAACCGCGTTGGCTTATGTTGAAGAACATGGTATTGGCGAACGCGCGGTGAACTATCGCCTGCATGATTGGCTGGTGAGCCGCCAACGCTATTGGGGCGCGCCTATCCCGGTGATTTACTGTT
>CAZAFJ010000002.1:0-218227 GCA_964484715.1 uncultured Anaerolineaceae bacterium
TTTTCTTTTGACCTAACGATAGCATTTCAGTAACATTTTAGATGAACTAATGCGATTTGTTGACGTCTATCCCCCATACGCTTATAATTTACCGCCGAGGGGAAGTGCTGGAATTGGCAGACAGGCATGACTTAGGATCATGTGCGGAGACGCGTGAGGGTTCGAGCCCCTCTTTCCCCACTTCACATAATGACATAAAGAAATAATGAGGTATACCTTGAAAACAACCAAAGAATATACAGACGACCATCAGGTAAAAATCACAGCTGAGTTCGAACAGGACTTGCTTGAACAATACAAGCGCCGCGCGGCACGCAAAATCGCGAAGAACACACGCATCCCCGGTTTCCGCCCTGGCAAAGCCCCCTATAACATGGTGCTCAACCACGTCGGCGAAGCCAGCGTCATCCAAGAAGCGATTGACTTGCTCCTTGAAGAGGAATATCCAAAAGTTCTTGACCAAGAAGAAATCAAACCCTTTGGTCCTGGCCAACTGGAAAATATCAGCAGCTACGATCCGCCGACCTTCGAGTTTATCGTTCCCTTGGAAGCTGAAGTGACCCTCATTGGTGATGACAAGCTCCAAAAAGAATACAAACCCGAACCAGTTACGGATGAAGAAATCGAAAAAGAACTCAACAACATCAAACGTAACTACGCTGATGTTGTCCCTGTCGACCGTGCTGCTAAGGAAGGCGACGTTGTCTTCCTGACCCTCGAAGGCACTGACCCCAAAGCGGCTGATGGCGAAGAAGCCGTGATCATCAAGGATACCCCTCAACAGTTGCTCATCGAAGCTGAAGATGTTGCTCGCCCCAGCGAATGGCCTTTCCAGGGCTTTAATCGCCAATTCATCGGTAAGAAAGCTGGAAAAACCATCGAGTTTGACCACACTTACCCCGAAGATGCGCGTGATGAAGACTTTGCCGGCAAGACCATCCACTTTGCTGCAAATATTCAGGAAGTCAAAGAGTTACAAATCCCTGAACTGACTGAGGAAATGTTGCAACAAATTGGCGGTTACGAAACTGAGGAAGCCCTTCGTGAAGACATCAAGAAGTTCCTCGAAAACCGCAAAAACACAGAATATGATGACAATTACTTCACCGAATTGGTTGATCAATTGCGTGAAAATTCCACCATCAAGTACTGTCCTCAAGAGCTTGAAGAAGCAGAAGAAGACATGCTTCATCAATTGGAACACCAGCTTTCACACCAAGGCATGGACCTTGAACTGATGCTGAAACTGCGCAAGACTGACAAAGAAACCTACATCGAAGAAGAAATCAAACCCCATGCCAAAAACCGTCTTGAACGCTCCTTGATTATGAACGAATTGACCAAAAAGCATGAGGTTCAAATCGATGAAAAGACCCTTGAAGCTGAAATCCAGAATGTTATTCGCGCGATGGTTCAGCAAGGACAGCTTGAGCAAGCACAAAAGAGCCTTGGCTCCAAGCAATTCTCTCAGAACGTTACCATGGAAGCCTATAACCGTGCCTTGGGTCAGGCTCAGTTTGAACTCTTGAAATCCTTAGCCAACCCGGATGTCATCCAGGTTGAAGCGCCAAAAGCTAAAAAAGCCAAAGCAAAAGCGGAAGCAAAAGAAGAAACTGAACCCGTCGCTGAAGAAGCTGTCGAAAAGAAAGCCAAACCCAAAGCTACAAAGGCTAAGAAAGAAACCAAGGAAGAACCGCAAGAATAAATATTCTTCTAACATTCCCTTGTTATGCTTTTGGCAAAACAAGTTAAGGAAAAAACATGAACAACTTTAGATCACTCATCCCGATGGTCGTTGAGCCCACCGCTCACGGCGAACGCGCATATGATATTTACTCGCTTCTTTTGAAGGAACGCATTGTTTTTGTTGGCTCTGCCATCAATGACCAGGTTGCCAACCTCATCGTCGCGCAATTGCTTTACCTGAACCAAACCGACCCCGACAAAGCCATTCAGATGTACATCAACTCCCCTGGTGGCTCTATCTACGCCGGCTTGGCCATTTTGGACACGATGAACATGATTAGCAATCCCATCAGCACCGTTGCGGTTGGTGTTACTGCCAGCTTTGGCACGGTCTTATTGGCCGGTGGCACAAAAGGCCAGCGCTACGCCCTGCCCCACGCCACCATCCACCTGCACCAACCCTTGGGCGGTACTGAAGGTCAAGCCTCGGATATCGAAATCATGGCCAAAGAAATCCTGCGCCTCAAATCCTCGCTGAATAACTTCTTTGCCGATGTCACCGGACAACCTTTGGAAGTCATCCAACGCGATACCGACCGGGACTTCTTTATGAGTGCTGAACAGGCTGTGGCTTACGGATTGATTGACAAGGTCCTGCAACCACCCAAGAAGTAAATCGATCAGATGATTACGGACAGATTCCCGCGCTTAAGAGGGCTCGTGCTTGACATGGACGGTGTCCTCTGGCGCGACGAAGAAGCCATTGGAAACTTGCCCCAGACTTTTGACACCATCAGAGAGCTGGGGCTTTCTTTTGTATTGGCAACCAATAACTCCAGCAAAAGCGTTGATGAATATTTAGCAAAGTTGGCTGGTTTTGGCGTTTTTCTCGAACCCAAACACATCCTGAGTTCCGCGATGGCTACTTTAGCTTATCTTAAAGATGAGGCTTTAGAAGGTGCCAAGGTGTTTGTCATCGGGAGCGATTCCTTGAAAAAGCGCTTCATGGTCCATGGTTATGAGGTCCTCAACTTGGATGAATCGCAAGTGGTAAACGCGGTAGTCGTTGGATTGGATAAGAATTTGAACTATGAAACGCTCCGCTATGCGAGCCAACTCATTCGCAATGGCGCGCGTTTTATTGCCACAAATGCGGATGCCACCTTCCCGATTCCCGGTGGGCTCATTCCTGGTGCCGGCACAATCGTGAAAGCTGTGGAAGTCGCCAGTGGACAAACGCCAATCATGATTGGCAAACCAGAGCGCTTTATGTTTGAACAAGCCTTAAATCGCATGGGCATCCAGCCGCATGAAGCCATGGCGGTTGGCGATCGATTGGAGACCGACATTCTTGGCGCGCAAAACGCTGGTCTTTTAAATGCATTGGTTCTTTCGGGAGTGACAACTTTAGAAGAAGCAAAAGCTTCATCTATCAGAATGGACATGATATCTAATAATCTCTGGGAGCTGCTCAATGACTAAACGTTTTATTTACGACCTCACCCGTGGGCAGCTTGCTGATGAAATGAAAGTATTGGGGCAACCGACCTTCCGTGCCAAGCAAATGCTGCAAGGCTTATATAATAAGCTATACGAAAGCTTTGATGAATTTGACGCTATACCCAAAGCTTTGCGAGAATCTTTAGAAGAGCAATTTGAAATGACGCCACTAAAACTGCACAGTCGAGTGTTCTCGAAGAGTGGCGATACTGAAAAAGTGCTCTTTGAAACCTATGATCACCACCTCATCGAAGCGGTACTCATGCGCTTCGAACGCCGCAATACACTCTGTATTTCAACCCAAGTCGGCTGTCCAATGGGCTGCGTTTTCTGTGCGACAGGTCAGCAAGGTTTTGCCCGCAACCTGAGCATGGGAGAAATTCTGGGGCAATTCATCCACTTTCAACGTGAATTGCGTAAAAAGGATGATACCCTGCGCAACATTGTTTTCATGGGGATGGGTGAACCATTCCTCAATTATGACAATGTCTCCAATTCCCTTCACGCCCTTTCAGACCCAGAGCGATTAGGCATCGGCGCGCGGCGCATCACGGTTAGCACGGTGGGCATCATTCCACGCATCGCTCAATTTGGCGAAGACCATCCGCAGGTCAACCTGGCAATCTCGCTCCATGCCCCAGATGATGCGCTTCGCAGTCAACTACTGCCTGCCAATCACCAATACCCGCTCGATAAGTTGATGAAAGCCTGTCGGGATTACATCGCCGACACCAACCGTAAAGTCACCTTTGAATACGCGCTCATCGACCAAATCAACGACACGCCTGAGCACGCCCACGCCTTTGCCAAACTGCTCAAAGGCATGCTTAGCATCGTTAACCTGATTACCCTCAATCCGAGCAAAGCTTACCCTTACCCTGGGTCATCCCATGAGCGTGTGCAAGCTTTTAGGGACATTTTAGTCAGTCATGGCGTGCGTGTAACGGTTCGCTTGAGGCGAGGCATTGAAATTAACGCCGGCTGTGGACAACTCGCCGGTTCTATAAAATCAAAGTGATATAATCTGAAGCCTATGGAAAACATGTTCAACAAATGGCGTGACAGCCTTAAAAAAACACGTGATGTAACTTTTGGAAAGATTGCGACCTACTTTGGCGCAACCGAAATCAACGATGAAAGTTGGGATCGCCTCGAAGAATTGCTCATTCAAGCCGATGTTGGCGTGAAAACCACGCTCGACCTCATCTTTATCGCGCAACAAACTGTTGAAAAAGAAGGCTTGACCAAAACCGAGCAGCTTCGCGAAGTGGTCAAAGCGGAAATGAGCAAACTCATCGTCCAGCCTGAGGAACCCAACCTTAACCTGCACAAACCCACTGTTATCATGGTGGCAGGTGTCAACGGTTCGGGTAAAACAACATCTATCGGTAAGCTCGCCGCCCGCTACAAGAAAATGGGCAAATCTGTCCTTTTAGTTGCCGCGGATACCTACCGCGCGGCTGCGATCGACCAGCTTGAAGTCTGGGCGAAACGTGTCGACGTCCCAATCATTACCAGTCAACAAGACAGTGACCCTGGCGCGGTGACTTTTGATGGCATTAAAGCTGCCATCGCGCGTGATATTGACGTGGTGCTCATCGATACCGCCGGACGGTTGCACACCCGTTTTAATCTGATGGAAGAAATCAAAAAAGTCCATCGTGTAGCAGGCAAAGCCCTGGAAGGCGCGCCACACTACTCATGGATCGTGCTGGACACCACAACCGGCCAAAATGGCTTGCGCCAGGCGGAAGCTTTTAGCGAGGCGGTTGACCTCAACGGTGCCATCCTCGCTAAGCTGGATACTTCTGCTAAAGGCGGAATGGTCTTTGGCATCAAAGAACAAATCAACCTGCCTGTGATTTATGCCGGCTTGGGCGAAAAAGTTGAAGACCTGCAATTGTTTAACCGCGATTCCTTTATTGAGGGTATCTTCGCAAACGACAATTTGGAGTAAACATGTCTGACCTAAACGAGCGACTTAGCCATTTACAAAAGCAATTCGATGCCCTCTTGGAGCATCTTTGACCTCGTTTCCAAAGAGTCAGAATTAGAAAATCTCCAAAAAGCGTCTGAAGCCCCAGATTTTTGGGACGATCCCCATAACGCACAAGCACAGATGAAGAAAATTGCCAGCCTCGAGCGGGATGTTCAGGCTTGGCGCGCTATCGAAAGTGAGCTAAGCGGACTTTCAGATTTATTTGAGCTGGATGACGGTAGTTTTACGGGGGAGATTACACTCCAGTTGGATAAACTTGAAAAAGAGCTTGAGAAGAAAGAGATTCAACTGCTGCTTTCTGATGAATATGACGAAGGTAACGCCTTGCTCACCATTCACGCTGGCGCGGGTGGGACAGATTCACAGGATTGGGCGGGAATGTTGGAGCGCATGTACCTGCGTTGGGCAGAGAGCCAAGGCTTCAAAACCGAGATATTGGAACGTAGCCCGGGTGAGGAAACTGGTGTCAAATCCGTAACCATCGCGGTAGAAGGTCGCTTTGCTTATGGCTATCTCAGCCGCGAAATTGGCGTTCACCGTTTGGTACGTCTCTCGCCATTCGATTCCGCTCATCGACGTCACACGTCCTTTGCCTTAGTGGAAGTACTACCCGAGATTGAGGACAATGATGAAATCATCATTCGTCCCGAAGACATCACCATTGAGGTCTATAAATCCTCCGGTGCTGGCGGGCAGAATGTGCAAAAGAACATGACCGCGGTCAGGATTATTCACCACGAAACTGGGCTGGTGGTTACATGCCAAAACGAACGTTCGCAAACTCAAAACCGTGAGAGCGCGATGAAGGTTTTGCGGTCTCGGCTTTTCCGCATTCAGGAAGAAGCTCGCGCAGACACCGTTTCGGACCTCAAAGGCGAGTTCAAAAAAATGGAATGGGGCAACCAAATCCGCTCCTATGTCCTGCACCCTTATCAAATGGTCAAAGACCATCGCACAGAACATGAAACCGGCAATACCCAAGCCGTTTTGGATGGCGATTTACAAGCTTTTATTGAAGCCAGCTTAAAGCAAAAAGCTCAGCTAAACTGAGCTTTTTCGCTTAATTAAACAACAAAACAAACGTTAATCCAATATTCTCGCCAACTCGATGGTTGCGGTATCAAGTGTTTTGATCTTTCCAGCAATCGCATCAAAAGGTGTGGTGATGATATTGTTGCCATTTTGCCCCACTAAGACACCAAACTCGCCGCGATCGATGGCTTCAATCGCACCTTTACCCAATTTGCTCGCTAGAATACGATCATAAGCGCCAGGCTCACCACCGCGTTGCACATGCCCCAAGGTCGTTGAGCGAATACTAAAACCCAAACGATCGCGGTTTTCGGTAAAGTACTCGGTCAATCGTTTGGCGTTGTATTCCGCGCCTTCTGCAGCCACAATAATGGCATGCGCCTTGCCTTGTTCGTAGGCTTTGCGCAATTCTTCAGCCAAAAGTTCTGGGTCTGTTTGGACTTCGGGCAAGGTAATCGCTTCTGCACCACCCGCTAGGCCGGACATCAGCGCGATATAGCCACAATTCCTGCCCATCACTTCCACAATGAAAGCACGTTGATGGCTCGAAGCTGTCACTTTCAGTCGGTCAATCGCTTCTAGCGCAATATTAAGTGCGGTATCCACACCAATCGTAATATCCGAACCCACTAAGTCATTATCGATTGTGGAAGCGATGCCAACTGTCGGAAAACCCATTTTATAGAGTTCATTCGCGCCGGCTTGAGACCCGTTGCCACCGATGACCACAAGCGCGTCAACGCCTTTTTGGTTCAGGTTGCGAATGGCAAGCTCGCGACCTTCAACAGTCGTAAATTCCTCACATCGAGCAGAACCCAAAACAGTACCGCCGCGTTGTAAGATGCCGCCCACTTCACGCGTTCCCATAGGTTCCATAATGCCATTAATCAGGCCCTGGTAACCGTTACGAACGCCAAAAGTTGACCACCCCTTGGCAACCGCGCATCGCACAACAGAACGAATAGCGGCATTCATGCCGGGTGCGTCGCCACCACTGGTTAAAACTGCAATTCTTTGTATCATAAGAACCTCTGCATCAATTAATCTTTAGCTATTATAATTCACGCATCAACGATTGGAGACCCTTATGCCCAAAGATTTATTAGTATCCATTATGTGTGACGACCTTTTTGCCAGAAATTGGATGTCTTTGCTCATCGTTCGCGATTGGCGCACTCGCTTAACAATCGAATTGAACTGCCAACAAGACCCATATGCTTATCTGGAACAGAATAATTTGCGTTGTGATTTGTTGGTAGTCGATTTGGATTCGATGCCCTCCAACCCTGGATTAATTACAAGATTAAATGCTCAAAAGCCTGAGGCAAAACCAATCAAAATTTTGGGCATCAGTTCAAGACCCCAGCCGCGTTTTCTCTCACGCATTAAACCAGAGCTTTTCGCTGGCTATCTCTTGAAAGACGAGATTGGCACCTCATTGGGCTGGGCAATCACTTTTATTGCGGATGACAAACAAGTATTTACGCCTTCAACCTATCAGTTGGCATTCGATCTGGGACTAAACATTCCCGAAGAAAAGCTTATCTTAAAAAGACGTGTGCATACTGGTATCACTGCCAGACAAAAAGAAATCGCCCGCATGGCGATTATATACTCAATTGGCCGCCGAGACCTGGCAGACGAACTCCAGATTTCCGACCAGTGGAGCTATGGCATGGTGAGTGAGCTGTATGAAAAGCTCGGTTTGGCAGATTTATCATCGAGTGATGAAAGCTCCCTGCTCTATTTGCAGGATGACCCCAAAATCACCAAGAAATTGGCGCGTATAATCGAAGATTTGGGAGATGGCAAAAAAGCCCGCGACCTCGAAACCCTCGCCTTCCACCTCTTGACCATGCCGGTGATTGAGGATTAGCAGAATAATTGATTAAACCAGCAAAGAGAGACTTGAGAATTAATTTGCCAATTTATCAAACGGATTATTCCGTCAGAAAAAATAATCTTCGTAACTGCTTAGTGGCTACGCGCATTGATTTAGGGTCTATTCAAAAATTCTTGTTCTTTTGATTTCCACTCCACATTATTGCTACGCGCATTGGACTAATAAATATATCCTAATTACCACCTTTTCTCTATTTTTCAGACCCAATAAGTGGCTACGCGCATTAATCGGTTAGGGGACGTAAAACAGCCCTTGCCGGTGCGCCTTCACGACCTGACAACTTAACCGGCAAGCATATCAACTCGTAAAGCCCCGGTTCAACATCTGACAAATCCAAGCCTTCCAAAATCACGACACTGGCTTCCAACAACCGCTTATGCGTCGTTGGCGGGTCATTAAAAGGGGCAATTGACAGGTAATCAATCCCCACCAGTTTACAACCCTTTTCCGCCAAATAATCCGCCCCACTCGGTCCCAGCGCCACAAAGTCTTTATCAAAAGTCAGCGCATCTTTTGGCCAGCTGTGGCTATTGCGCGTCTTAAACAACACCCGCTCAAAACATTCAATCTCCAAAGCTTCCAGATCTTGCCGACCAATCAAATCGCAGTCATCTGGCACCTGAACCACTTCACAAGCACCAACCAACACGCCCAAGTCAAGCTCGTCCATGCTCCAGCCATCTTTCACAAAATGCAAGGGGACATCGATATGCGTTCCGGTATGCAAGCCATAGTTAAGCGCGCTGATATTGGCATCACTTCCCTCGCCAATCCGTGCCACCCAATCTATCTTGACTTCTGGATCCCCTGGCCAGGTAACCATGCCTTCTTGTACGTTTACAGAAATATCGATTATTTTCATACGAACCTCTTGGTCAATTATACGGTTTATTTAAGCAAACGATAGCTTTCTACCGTTTTGCTGACAGGTTTTCCCAAAAAAGCGTTTTCTCTTCAGAAAAAGGTAAATTTAACTTGTATGAAATTGATTTATCTCCTTATAATTAAAAGAACCTATTGATATTTCATTCTTTAAAGGAGGGATGATGAAAAAAACATGTTATTTTTTACTTTCTACCATTATTGTCCTTACACTAATGGGAGGTCTGAATAATTCTGTTCAGCCTGTTTCTGCCAATCAAACACAAGTCGTGCCTGATGTGACCATCGAAGTTAACACATTCGAAGATGGGAAGATTTTGCCATAAACAGCGTTTGCAGTGTCGGATCAATTACAGGTGGACCCTGTTCATTGCGGGCTGCCATTTCTGAGGCATCCTTTTTCGATAACCAAATTGTTGAGATCATTGTTCCATCTGGCACCTATAAACTAACCCTCACCGAGCCCTCTCACCCGGAAAACCATGAGCGCACCTTTGGCGATCTCGACATCCATGACGCCGCCGAGGGAAAAGGTAATTTGATTATCATCAGTGGACAAGGTGACCTTAAAAACAGACCGATTATTGACGCAAACCAAATTGACCGCATCCTGGAAATTGGAAGCAACCGTCTTGTCTGGATGCAAAACCTCGTGCTAAAAAACGGTCTGGTTGAAGATGGAGACGGGTCACTTGGTGGCGCAATCAGTCTCACGAATTCAGTATTGGCGTTGAATACTGTGCGCTTGACCAACAATGAAGCCCGCCCAGTTGGTCATGATGTTGGTTTAGGCGGTGCCATTTATACGTCTGATTCCCAGTTTTATCTCTATAACTGTGAGCTAGACCATAATAAAGCCGAAAACCGATCTGTAATATATGCCTACTCCAGCACTGTGTCGAAATATAAAGATCCAGATCAAATAAAAGAGACAAGCATTCACCATAACATCGCCACTACCGACCCACAATACGCTATCCATATTATGACTTCCAAACGATTAAATATGGTCAACAGCACAATGAGTGATAACATCGCCGGAGATGGTTCAAAGTCAGGAATGAATATCAATGGAGATACAGATTTGTGGATTCAACACTCCACCCTAATGGCACGTGGTTCAGACAACATTTGGAACAGGTATAGCTTGCGCTTATATTTCAGCGTCCTGGTTAACCTTCCTGATGATGAAGGCAATACGGGCAAAAACTGCCGTATGGACGACGGCTATCTACCCTCAAAATCAGGCAATGTCGTAACCAACGACTCTTGTAGCCCAGATACACTGAATGGTGATGTTCAAGTTAGCCATGAACAAGTCGGATTACTCGACCTGGCAAATTATGGCGGACCAACACCAACCAGAGCCCTTCTGTCAAATTCCCCGGCAAAGGATTTACGCATGGGAAATTGCCAATACTATGATTTTCATTCAGCTAAAGGTGGTGGCTCAGATCCGGAACTCGAGGTACTCGAAACCGACCAAAGAGGCATGCCTCGTGATGATAATTTTTGCGATTCCGGTGCTTATGAGTTCACGCCCTTTATGCTTCACTTGCCAGTTATCGTGAAGTAACAAATTCCCAAACAATCACAAATCATAACCACCCGCATAGCGGGTGGTTTGCACTGAGGCTATAAGCCTTGTTCTCTAGCCAACGCCTCAAGGCGCTGGCTTTCTCTTCGTTCAAGCCCTTTTGCAGTTGTCTCTTTCGCCGCCCCTGAAGGGGCTACTCTACTCTTCTCTATCCAAACGGATCTTTGTATTCCTTCACGCTCAATCGATCTACCGCTTGATCTCTTTGGTCTTGTTCTTCTATATACTTCCGAATTGTAGCTTCATTCAATCCCACCGTACTTACATAATAGCCTTGACACCAAAAATGCCGATTGCCATACTTGTACCTCAGATTCGCGTGCTTCTCAAAGATCATGAGCGCACTCTTTCCCTTCAGATATCCCATGACACTCGATACGCTGTACTTGGGTGGTATGCTCACTAGCATATGCACATGATCCGGCATCATATGTCCTTCGATTATCTCCACCCCCTTATACTTGCATAACGCTTTCAGTATCTCTCCTATATCTTTGCGAATTTGATTGTAGATTACTTTCCGTCTATACTTTGGGGCAAACACAATGTGATACTTACACATCCACTTTGTGTGTGCCAAACTATCTGTTTTTTTGGCCATACAAAATACCTTTCCTTTTTTTGTTTGTAGCTTGAACGCTTACATTCTATCGGAAAGGTATTTTGGTTTGGGTATAACCCTCTTTCTCCACCCGCATAGCGGGTGGTTCTTTGTCTCAAACGCTTCGCGTTCTCGACTGCCTAAAGGCTTAACAAGAAAAAAGCCAGCGAAAACTGGCTTTTTTTCTTTTATTGATCACCTTTCCCTTCAAACTTATCCTTAGGGCTCATCCTTCATCCCCAATTTTGCATTTAGAATGATAGAATTATCAAACACTAAGCAACTGACCAGGAGGCTTTATGGATTTCCACATTATCAATTCAGCAAGGGATAAATACCAATTTGACGAGCAACTTTTCGCTTTCGATGGCAATTTCGTCTTTGTCAACTTTCAAGCGGTGCGCAATTTCACCCAAAAACTGAACGCCCTGCGCGAAAATCCTGAAGATCCAAGCACTTACATTCAACCTGGTCAAATCAATGCGCTTGGACTCTTGGATGAAATCTCGCATATCATTTTCAAGCGCTATTATGACTTGCACGGAAAAGCGCTTCAGGCTAAGCTTTTCAAGGCGCTCGAAGACGATCTGGCACCTTACAAAGTCAAGAAAACCCTCCTCACTTACAGCGAACTTTTCCCTGCCCTGGATGTCTATCGTGGCAAAATCGCCACCATCGATTATTACCTTGGTGAAACCGACGAGACACCCAACACCCAACTCATTCTGGAAGAACTCATCCTTACCTGGCTGCTCAATCAAAACCCAGCCGCCAATCCTTACCAAGAGCTTTTTACCGATACCTTCCTTATTCAAAACAGTGATTACCAAATACTTATTGAAAGCGTCCAGGACTATTTCAAAGAACAACCTGGGTTTGGCGCCGAAAACCTGGATCTGATTAGCTTTCTACGTCAACCCGCCATCCTCTTCCCCAACTCATTGAGCGACCAATTGGACTACATCTCCAGTCATTGGACAGAACACATCGGGGAACGCCTAAGTAAAATCTTAAGCGCTATCGATCACATCGCTGAAGATTCCAAAGCTTTTTACATCCATGTACCCTTCCAGGATGAAAATGCGCCAACCTATTTGCCGGACTATTCCGCTTCTTTCTGGGCTGACCAACAACGACAAGCCGACCTCGAAAATATTGAAAATTACAGCCCCGACAGCGATTGGATGCCCAAAGTCGTCATGATGGCAAAAAACAGCTTTGTCTGGCTCAATCAACTGAGCCGACAATATGGCCGCGAAATAAAACACCTTGACCAAATTCCAGATGAAACCCTCGACGAACTGGCGCGATGGGGTTTTAGCGCGCTTTGGCTCATCGGCCTTTGGGAACGCAGCCAAGCCTCTCAAACCATCAAACAACTGTGCGGCAACCCCGACGCGGTCGCCTCAGCTTATTCCCTGGAACGCTACCAAATCGCAGCTGCATTAGGCGGTGAAGCGGCTTACCAAAATCTTAGTCAGCGTTGTGCCCAACGTGGTATCCGCCTGGCTTCAGACATGGTGCCCAACCATATGGGCATCGATTCCGACTGGGTGCACGACCATCCCGACTGGTTCATCAGCCTTGATGAAAGCCCCTACCCGGCCTACACCTTCAATGGTGCCGAGCTTTCAAGTAGCCCCAAAGTAAGCATCAAACTCGAAGACCATTATTACATTCGCACCGATGCGGCAGTCGTCTTCAAACATTATGACCATTCCTCCGGTAGAACCCGTTACATTTACCATGGCAATGACGGCACCAACATGCCCTGGAATGACACAGCGCAACTCAACTACCTCAACCCAGAAGTACGCGAAGCGGCTATCCAAACCATTCTGCATGTCGCGCGTCAGTTCCCGATCATCCGCTTTGACGCCGCTATGACGCTTACTAAGAAACACTTTCAACGCCTGTGGTTCCCCCAACCTGGCTCAGGTGGCGACATCCCCTCCCGCGCTGAACACGCCATGAGCAAACAAGCTTTCGACCAAGCCATGCCTGAAGAGTTCTGGCGCGAGGTGGTCGATCGGGTTGCGGTAGAAGTGCCTAACACACTGCTTTTAGCCGAAGCGTTTTGGCTGATGGAAGGCTATTTTGTGCGCTCTCTGGGCATGCACCGTGTTTACAACAGCGCCTTCATGAACATGCTACGCAACGAAGAAAACGCCAAATACCGCCAACTCATCAAAAGCACGCTCGTTTTTGACCCCCAAATCCTCAAACGCTACGTCAACTTCATGAACAACCCAGACGAAAAAACCGCAGTTGAGCAATTTGGTAAAGGCGATAAATATTTTGGCATTTGCACGCTCTTGGCAACCATGCCCGGATTGCCGATGTTCGGACACGGACAGATAGAAGGCTACAGCGAAAAATATGGCATGGAATACTATCGTCCTTATTGGGATGAACAACCAGACCTGGGACTGATTGAGGCCCACCGCCACAATATTTTCCCAATATTACACCGCCGGAAGCTCTTCGCGGAAGTGGACAACTTCCGTCTATACGACTTCAAACCCAACGAGCACGAAGTTGATGAAAACGTCTTTGCCTACAGTAACGCCGTTGATGGACAGGCGGCTTTGGTCATCTATAACAACCACTATGAGACCTCGGCTGGCTGGATCAAAACGTCTGCGCCCTATCTAGTCAAAGACGGTGATGAAGGACAGCTTCACACCCAGAACTTAGCCCAGGCTTTACACCTATCTGAAAAATACGATGGCTTCCTGGTCATGCGCGATCAAGTGAGCCGCAAAAGCTTCATTCGTCCCATGGCAGAAGTACACGAAAAAGGCTTGTTCTTTTCGCTCAATGCCTATGAACGCATGGTATTGACCGATTTCTATGTAGCTCATGGGGAACAATACGCCCAACTGCATCACCATTTACAAGGCAGAGGCGTTGACAATCTTGAAGCAAGCTTGGATGACCTTCAATTGCAACCACTTTTGCATGCTTTGGATACCACTTTACAAAATCTTGGGAATGTTTACCACAGCCAAAATGTGGATGAAAAGGTGCTTTTCATCGAACAATCCGTCGACCATTGGCGTACTTTGAACAGGATTTCACAGTCCGTGATGGGTATAGTGGATGATGATCAAGAGCCTGTCTTGCAAGAAATAAGAGCTCTCATTGAAGCACTCAAAACCCTGAAATATTACGAAGAAAAAGAAAAAGAAGAAAACAAGCTTGAGATTTCAGAAATCAGCGATCCCTTCATTCAATCTTTTTCAAAAGAAATAACTAAGACCCCAAGCAAAAGAGCTTATTTACTCAGCTATGCCTTTATTAGCCGTCTTTGTGGTTCTATTTATGACCCAAACCGCGTCCAACAAACCCTCAGCTTGTTGAACAAAGAACAAGTCAGGTCAAGGATTTATGAGCATTTCAGATCTATCGGCTTGCCCATAGACAAGATCCACGAATATTTCGTCGATATGCGCTGGCAGATTGCCCAACTGCATACGATGAGCCTGGCTGAAATGGCTGACCATCCTGTGTACCTTGAAAAACAGCTAAACAATAATGATTTCCGACTGGCTTTGGTCATCAACGAACACGAAGGGATTGAGTGGTTCAATAAGGAAGCTTTCCAGACCATGCTTTGGCACATGCGCTACATCCCAACGCTAGAATTGCTCGCACATAAGCCGCCCCAAGCAGCCATGGATAAGAGCCTCACCATCCTGGACGAACTCATAACAGATTTGACTGAGTCTGAAGCTCAGTCTGAGTATCAAGTTGAAAAGTTGATGAGTGGGCTTAATTAGCCAATTCTCGCTCAGCACGTTCTAAGGTCCTGATAAAGATTTGCTCAGCATTTAGTCCGGTTTTCGGGCTTTTTGCTTCTTTCAGCAATTCAAGGATAGCTCCATCAAAGGATCGATGGTTCACTTTTTGGCACAACCAAACCGCCTTTGCCGCATACGCAATATTGTTTGCCGGCTCAATGCGATTGAAATCCTCAAAAAACCAACCGCAAGAGGTGAACATCTTTTGGCGTTCTAACTGCGCTTCCATTAACACGGCGATATTTTTGGAATCCAATTTTGCCCAGCTGTCCCCAAAAACGTCCTCGCCAAGAGCGTCAAGGCTTGTCAACCCCAAGATCTTGTCAATATAACGGTGGCGCAATTCCCAAATTTGGTCTGGTACTTCTGGAAGATCGGCTTCTAATCCAGAAAAAGCTTCAACATAGCAAGCATCGACCCAATCAGCGATAGCATTCAAGGCTCTGCGCATGGGTTCCTTCCAGCATGCACCAGGCGTGCAGCCACAGTCGCGCGCCCAACGCCCGACACCATGCAGACAGGACCAAGAGCTGGGCTCCACCAAGGTAGCGAAATTTTGCACATCATTTTCTTTCAAAAACAATCCTGGGTATGTCCATTGCACACCATTCGACTTACCACCCAATCCGAGAATATAGCTCAGGAAAAGGTCCCTGAAACGTTGATGATGACCATAAAGTTCGCCATCGCTGGCAAACAGGGTCAGTCCCTTTTTTCCACCATTTTTACGCAAAACACCTTGTAGAAAACGGTCACCATTCTCAGTCGACTTGGGCAAAAAGCTAATCATGGTGCTGTATTCGCGATTATAGGTGAAGACAATAAAGGGTTGGCGTCCGCCGGGCAATTCAACCAAAAACGGTCCGTCTTCAAGCTGGCTATCTACTGGCTTGATTTGCCAGGGCGCTAAAATCGTAAACTTCAAACCACAATCCGAAAGCACACAGAGGGTTTCCAGATCAACGCCAGTTTCGGGTAACCACATGCCTTCAGGCGCATGCCCAAAACGATATTTAAATTCTTCAATGCCCCAACGTATTTGCGTGACTTTATCCAGTTTTGATTGCAAGGGCAAGATCGAATGATTATAGGCTTGTGCCATGCCATTGCCCACACCACATTTCTCAAAAGTTTCTTGTTCCTGAGCAACGATTAATGCTGCTGTTTCGGGCGCATGGTCGACGAGCCAATCAAACAAAGTAGGACCCACATTAAAGCTAATCTTGCCAAAATTACCTACCAGAGCATTAGGCGTATAACATTCCGCAGTAATGCGTTCGTTCCAGTTTTGATAGGGCAAAGCGCCTTTTTCGTTTGGGATTTGGTTTGTAATTGGGTCTTCTCTGGGCGGTTGATAAAAATGACCGTGAACAATATATTTCATCTTTTTTTGGATTTACCCTTCATCAAATAATCAATGCTTTGGCTAAATCTTGCAGGATTGATGCCAAAATGGCGAGGCATCGAGTCCAGAGAACACACCCGATTTTCAGCCAGGTAATCAATCCAAAAAGTGTTTGTCGGGAAATTTTTGATGATTCCCTGCAGGATTTGGGTGAGAAGGCCCAATTGAACCGGATTGAAACTAATAAATTTTGGCTTTTTCCGGATGACTTTTGCGATGCTCTCCATCACTTCTAAAAAGCTCAGATGCTCAGGCCCGCCAATTGAAAGTACGCTGTTTTCAGTTTGTTTCAAGTCCAGGGCCCAGATTAAACTCGTCACCAGGTCATTGACCCATAAGGGCTGAGTTAACATCTTGCCATCTCCCGGTAGTAGCACCAGCAAGGGCGAAAAGCGAATAAGACTGGCTAAACTTTGGGTAAAAGCATCGCCTGCACCATACACCAAACTCGTTCGAATAATGGTGTAATTCAAACCCGATTGCATTAGATGATGCTCGGCAATCCCTTTCGCTTTCATCATCCCAAAAGCAGAAGCTCGATCCGCGCCTAGGTGCGAAAGGTAAAAAAAGCGTTTGACACCAAGTTCACTCGACACCTTTACCAAAAGTTCTAATTCTTTGACTTCCTTTTGGAACAATCCCTCTCGCGCGCCAATCCGCTCCACACCCGCTAAATGATAGACCACATCCACATCTTTGAGTGCCGCCCTTAAGCCGCGTTCATCGTCAGAAGAGCTCACCGCCACATTGACAGCTTCGCCCTTCTTTAAGACCTCAAATTCAGGGTTGGCAGAGATTAAAAGACGATATGGCATGCCCAATACTTCAAGCTGTTTGCGCATAACGCCACTAATAAAACCTGTGCCACCGGTCAATAAAATCATAGCCTTATTATAGCATTTTTCCCTTTCTTTGGCATATTACTTGCACTTAATAGGGTAAGCAAATGAGGAAGCTGGATGTAAAATGAACAAAAGAGTAGGATTTCATTATTTTCAAGATACTTTGCATTACTTGGACAGAGACTTGGCCCAAGTTTTGCCTGAGCTAAAGTCATTGGAAAGCCGATGGCTCTTGTTAAAAAGCCCACACACGGTGGCTATTCCAGAAGAGTTCATCACAGGTTTGGTAGCTGGTGGGGTACAACCCATCATCCATTTTGATTTCCAGGTCAATTCTGGTATTCGACCTGAGGAAATTCGAATCTTGCTAACCCAATATGCCAAATGGGGTGTTAAATACGTCATTTTCTTTGACAAACCCAACACCAAAACGGCGTGGATGCCAGGCACCTGGTCTCAAGGCGATTTAGTCGAACGCTTTTTGGATCGCTATTTGCCTTTCGTCCGCTTGGCGGAGCAAAATGGCATTACCCCAGTCTTCCCTCCCCTTGAACCGGGTGGCGATTATTGGGATCTCTCCTTCCTCCGAAAAACTTTCCAGCTTGCCAGCCAACGGCGCACCTTGGAATTTGGCGCGAAACTTCACATGGCCGTAAGCGCGCAAAGCTTCTCCCATCCTCTCGATTGGGGACACGGCGGCGAAACCAAATGGCGCATGCCAAGACCTTACGCCAAAACCGAGATTGGTGAGCAGGACCACTTTGGCATCAACACCTATCAATGGTACGCCCAAATCGCCAAACAAACCCTGAACAGCAACCCGAATTTCATCATGCTCTACATGGGTGCTTCAAATTTGCGCACCAAGACCATGGATGATAAGCTCAACTATGACAAGTTGATTGACCTCGTCATCAATGATGAACCCTTTGAAGAAAACGATTTCTCAATCGATAAAAACGTGATTGCTTGTTTGTTCTGGTTGATGAACACACCCACCAAGCGTGAGAAACAAGATACCACGCCAACCACCCTCTTTGAAACCAACAACGAAACCAAACCAGAATGGATCGAAGATTTACAAGCTAAAGTCGAAGAAACGCAAAAACAAACTGCGGAATTCAAAGTTGCTGAAAGCCTCGCAGATTGGGTCTTTGCCATTGACCATTACTTGCTGCTACCCTCATACGAGTGGGGTGTGCCAGTCAATACCCTGGACCGGGTAAGACCCATCATCGCCGAATCTCGACCGACTATCGGTTTCTCAATCACGGAAGCCTGTAATGCGCGCAAAGTGACCGTATGGAATGAAAATGGCGCATTCACTGAACAAGATATTCAAACATTACGAGAGGCGGGCTGCATTATCGATGAACATATCGTCAACAGCCTGGGAATCTCAGCATAGTTTTTTAGGAGAAGGAAAATGGACACATCTCAATTTAACCGAATGAACAAACCCAACCTGCCCAAAATTGTTGTTTTAGGGCTTGGTGGTGGCGGTTCCAACGCGATTAACCGCATGATTGAAAGCGGCATGCATGACATCGTATTCATCGCAGCCAACACCGACGCACAAGCTTTGGCAAAAAGCCTCGCTCCAATCAAAATCCAACTTGGGCCAAAAGCAACACGTGGCTTGGGTGCAGGTGGACGCCCGGTAGTTGGTGAAGAAGCTGCCGAGGAAAGCACCAAAGAGCTGGCCGAACACTTGCGTGGTGCAGACATGGTCTTCCTGACCGCCGGCATGGGTGGAGGCACAGGTACTGGCGCAATTTCCATTGCTGCCAAAGTTGCCAAAGCCAGTGGTGCTGTTACGGTTTCTATTGTTACCAAACCTTTTTCTTTCGAACTTGGTCGTCGCCAGAAAAACTCAGAAGAAGGCATCGAGAAACTCAAAGAATTTTCCGATACCCTCATCGTTATTCCAAACGATAAACTCATTGAGGTAGCTCCTCGTGATTTACCGCTCGAAATGGCTTTTACCATCGCCGATGATATCTTGCGCCAGGGTGTGCAAGGTATTTCAGAGCTAATCACCGAGACCGGTGTCATCAACGTTGACTTCTCGCATATCCGAAACGTAATGACTCGTGGTGGCGGAGCATTGATTGCGGTTGGTCACGGATCCGGACCAGACAAGGTCCAACAAGCCATCAACAAAGCCCTACACCATCCCTTATTGGATGATATCGATCTTTTCTCCGCAACAGCAATGATCGCCAATTTTACCGGTTCAGCTGAGATGTCCTTCAAAGAAATTACCGAAGCCATGCAAATGCTTCAAGAAGCTTCTGGTTTCCATGCCGATGTTATCCCAGGCATCATTACTGATCCACGCATGGGTGATACCATCCAACTTATCCTAATCGTTACCGGAATCTCTGAGAATAACCCTGAGAGCATTCCTCATCTCAACACGCAAACCTCAACAATCAATGACTTTAGCGATCATTCGCAAGAGACCATCGAACCTTTCCAAACACCCTCCCAACCAGCTCAAGAAAGTGCAAAATCCTTTGAGGTTGAACCAATGTCCCATAACATAGACACATCCAACGATTTGTCTGTACCAGCCTTTTTACGCAGGCGTGGTAATCAAAAATAGAGGTCCTAATGGATAGCACAAGTTTGCAAAAAGTCATCAAATCAATTAACGCGACTTACCCTAAAACCAGGGGTGTTTCTCCTACCGTCAGTCAACAAGCTGATGGCCGCACCTTACTCGTTTTTTCATACACGGACACCATGCCGGGCAATCAAACCATCCGGCAAACCTTGCGCGTTGTGGTCGATAATAAGGGTAAAGTCGCCAAAAAATCAATTTCAAGAGGCTAAGATGAGCATGATCGAAGGACAAAGCTTGGATATAAAAGACAGTGTCTTGCAAAGCTTTAACAAAATCATTGACCAGACCAAACCAGAAGTGCCCCTTAAAGACAAACTGGAATTTGGTAAGCATATGGCATTGACCTTGATCGCCTTCGCCAGCGTGGGATTAATTATTGGATTTTTAATCTCGCTTCTAATTTGAAGTTCAGTTTTCCTCCTCCTAATACAACCTGCAAACGCGGGTTGTATTTTTATAATTACACTTAGAAACGGCGAACCTTATCCGCAAGAAGCTTTTTAATGTATAATCATACAGAATTCTTCTTGTGAGGTATCTATGGCTTTGCATTCTAAAAACAAACTCGCGGATTATTGGAAAAACTTAAGCATCCAACAAAGCGACATCAATGCATTAACAAATCATTTATTCGAAAGTGAAACACCGGAGAGGATTGATTCGCTGGCGATGGTTTTGATTAAAAACCGTCTCGAAGAAATTAAAGCCGAAGAAGCCTTGAAACAAGAAGAAGCTGGTTTTTTCTACCATCCCAATGAGGACTACGCCCTGGATACAAAACTCATTTTTCCAGAATTAGATTGGGCTACCGGCGTTGTTAGCGCGATTCGGGAAGGCAAAAACCCAGTATATGGCGACTTTTCGGTCATTACTGTTAAGCTGGAAAATGGTGATGTCAAAGAATTCGCCTGCAAGTTAAATGAACATCCGCTTAACGAAAAAAGTTACATCACCAATACGGATGGTGAGCTCAGCGCTGAAAACATCATGCAAGAGTTTGGTACGCAAATCAAACGACAACTCGCTCAAGCGCTTCAGAATCAAAACGAACTTGTGCTTATTGGTCATGCCTGGTTCCCCAAATCTTTGCTCATCGACATTGGTGTTGGCGATTTGAATATCGCTGAGGCTGTGCTCGACTCAATTGAGGGTGGACCAATGAATATTGATGACCTCATGAAACAACTCGAACTCGGCGACCAGGAAAACAGTAATCTGATGGCATTTTCCCTCAACTACGCTTTGCAGGAAGACCCTCGATTTGACGAGGTTGGATCCAGCGGTGTTTTCTCTTGGTTCTTAAAACGACTGGAGCCAAAATCTGTTCTCGAGATCCCCATTTATCTCCAAAGCGACAGTCAAGCTCTCGAGCGTGAAGGTTTCGATCCCGAAGTTGAAAAGCTTTTCTCCGAGTTATCCGATGAACTGACATGGAAGATTGACCATTTAGAAGATTACGAAAAGGTAAACAAAGTGCGAATACCGCTCAGCTTCCCCCATTGGCGCGCGGGCAGTTTACCTATTACACCGGAAACCTACACCATCTTCCCCAGCGCTTTGCAGAGTGAGCGCATCAAAATCGATTTCATCGATGAAAGCACCAAACAACGCGTGCCCGCATGGGTTGTGCGCTCCCATCAATATGTAACCGGCTTGCGCGAATGGTATGATGAGCAAAACCTCATTCCAGGAAGCATTATCGAGATTTCCAGCACCAAAGATCCAGGTGTCATCAAAATCAACATTGAACGCAAACGTTCCAACAAAGAATGGATAAAAACAGTGTTAGTTGGTGCCGATGGCGGTTTGGTGTTTGCTTTGTTACGCCAATCTATTTATGCTGGCTTTTATGATCGCATGGCTATCGCCGTTCCAGACATTAAAGCATTGGACCAAATTTGGGAAGCCCGTTCACATAAGGATATCCCTCTCAAAACTGACGTTACCAAACTCATGCACGAGCTATCCAAATTAAACAGCCAAGCGCATGTCCATTTTGTTGACCTCTACGCCGGCATCAATGTCATTCGCCGCGTTTCACCTCAAGACCTTTACCTTACACTCAACGACAACGAAGAATACACCCATATCGGTGATAATTACTACCACTTAAGCCAAGCCTAACCGAGGAAATGATGTTAAATAAATTGCCGAGTTTAATAAAACCAACCCTCTCAACGAAATTTCGCATTGATTTTGACTGGTGGAAATCCCAGGATAGAAACTGGCGAAACGCGCTTGAAGGCTTTTTATGTGAAGATCACCAACCTTTTTTTAAGAATCACGAAGTTGCTACGAGCGCCGACTTAGTCAGCCTCGAAACAGGTGAAGTGACCCAAGGCGATCCGCTTTTGGACATTCTTACCCATCATTGCGCAAAGGAAGAGGGCTTTTTGAGCGCTACCGGTCCCTTGGTAGACAGCATTTTCAAGATTTTCCTCGTCAATGAAAACCAAGCTATGAACGCTGAAGAACTGGCAGTCATTACTGGACGCCCGGCGGACACCATCCTCAAAACCATCGGTACAACAAAAGTTTATAAGGGTATACGCCCAGTGTAAAAACGAGTACAATAGATGCTCTTGCCCCCGTAGCTCAATGGATAGAGCGCCGGTCTTCTAAACCGTAGGTTCCGCGTTCGAGTCGCGGCGGGGGCGTTAAATTATTAAAATCCGCTTTAGACGATACAAGAATTGACCTTAAACGATCCTCACGAGATAACAAACTATGAGACAATGTACATCTTGCAAAACCTTATTTGATAATAGCATCCGCTTTTGTGAACGCTGTGGTCAGGAATTCCCCTACGACCCTAAAGTCACCCCATACTCAGAACGACGCATCGCGGTTATCCTCATTCTTTTGGTCGCCATTGGATTACTGGCTTACAACACTTATATCAAACAACCCATCACGACTGCTGCCTGCTCACGGACAAACTACCTGCGCGTCAAAAAGATTATTGCTGACTCACGTTATGAAGTTATGCGGGTGCAAGACCATGGTTTTATTCCATTCACAGGCGCAACTACTGTAATGCTTCAAAAATATATGATGGAGAGCATTTACCTCCCGCCTTGCTTCGAGCCAATCCGCGAAGACATGATCGAATATTTCACGTTGATGCATCGGGTTACAACCGTGAGCATGTATGGTGGAAACTTCTCGACGTCCTCATTGTTGGAGCAAGCTTATAATGCCCAAAAACGCGTCGATGCGACCATGGAAGGCATTTATAAGTGCTTACCAAACTGCCCCGCACAAGAAAAAAGCCTGGAACCATCCAGCCCATAATTGGCGCTTCCTGATTTTTTCCGTTATATTTATAGTTAATCACTCGAAAGTTGAGGTGTTTTATGACTTTTATTAAACGTGTCCTGGTTATTGCCTTAGCCCTCATCCTTGCAGCGTTTGTAATGCGCAATATGAATGGCTTTGAAATCACCCAAAATGGCTGGACCCATTACTTGGTCATGGCTGTGATCCTGGCGATTTTGAACGCCAGCCTTTTACCCTTATTAAAGACCATGACATGTGGCATGGTCGTGCTGACCTTGGGCTTGTTCAACCTTGTTCTAAATGCCCTGGTGTTTTGGTTGGCTTCAACCATCTCGACGAAATTATTAGGTGGCGGTTTTTCCGTAACTTCTTTCTGGCCTGCTCTGGTCGGATCGGTCATTATCGGTATCGCGGATATGCTTTTAGTCGGCAAAAGAAAATCTAAACGGGATAACGACGACAATTAATTAAGAAGGTCTATTGACCATTACTTCATAAAACGACGTTTTACTCGTTAAAACGCGTCATTTTCAGGTGTTTGTCTTGCATTTAACGCCCTTTGTGATAGACTTACGCCTGTTAAACAGGAATAAATCCTGAATCTCAACCTTCCGCTCTTGGCGGGCCCACGGCCCAGACCAACAGCAAACCCGAGGAAAGGAGCCTCGAGCGCATGAATAAATATGAAACAGTATTAGTTTTCCAGGCAGACCTGGACGAAGCGGTTTTAAAAACTGCTGTCGAAACCATCGAAACCCTCATCAAAAACAGTGGTGAGGTCACCAAAGTTGACCATTGGGGAAAGCGCAAGCTTGCTTACCCAATCAAAAAGCAATTTGAAGGCTATTATGTCTATATGACTTTTGATGGAGAACCTTCAGAAATTGCCGCCATCAAACGTACCCTTGGCTACAACGAACAAATTTTACGCTACATCATTGTACGTTTGGACTAAGCAGGAGTAATCATGACAGACAACACACCTAACACTATCGAAGAACAACAACCCGTGGAAAAAACCGAACGCACTGAACGTCCTGAACGCCAGGAACGCTCCGAACGACCCGCGCGTGGCGAACGACCTGATCGTGGTCAACGCGGTGGTGAACGCCGACGCTTTGTTTCCCGCCCCAAATTCTGTCAATTCTGCACCGATAAAAATTTGCACATTGACTACAAAAACGTGGAGCTGATGGGCCGCTATATCAACGAAACCGGTAAGATCCGCCCTCGCCGCCAAACCGGCGCTTGTGCCAAACACCAACGCGAAGTTGCTACGGCTATCAAAAACGCTCGTCACATCGCCTTGATTCCTTTCGAGGGTGACTTCTGGGCTGAGTACTAAATCGGTGGTTTGCAATGGCTAAAACACCCACCTCGCCAAAGTTAACAACCAACAAATTCATTGCTCGCAAAGAGCGTGAAGAACGTCAAGCTAAAATCGCCTTGAATATTACCGGTATCATCCTGGCTATTATTCTCCTGATTGTGGCTTATGTTTTGGTTGATAACTACATCATCAAACCTCGTACTGTGGTTGCCACCGTCGGTGAAACCCAAATCCGAGCTGGAGAATTTGATCGAAATGTGCGCTACGCGCGTGACAACATGCTCAAACAAGCCAGCCAATATTACTCAAACTACATGCAGTTCCAAAGCTTTTCACCGGAATATGCCCAACAATTCCTCGCCATTGCCCAACGGAACGCCGTTGAGCTTAACCAAGGTGACGTTGTTGGCAATCGCGTCTTAAACGACATGGTTGATGACGTTTTGATCGCTGAAGAAGCTGAGAAAATGGGCATTACCGTTTCAGACAAAGAACTCAATGCTTATATTGAAGAGCGTTTTGGTTTCTTTGCGGATGGCACCCCAACCCCAGCCAACACAGCAACACCCTTCAACACGCCCACCGTTTCCAGTCAGCAAGAGACCTTAATTGCACCTCCTGCTACTGAAGAAGCGGAACCGCCAGCTGGTGAAGCTGAAGCGACCCCTGTTGAGCCCAGTGAAGAAGAAACCGCAGAACCAGCGGAAACTGAAGCAACAGAACCCGTCGAGGAAGCTGAAACACCCGAAGCTGAAACACCAGAAGCTGAAGCTGAAGAAACGCCTGAAACTGAACCTACTGAAGAAGGTACTGCAACACCAGTTCCAACGATTACACCTTCACCCACACCTTATACGCGCCGACTCTTTGACAAAGAATTCAAACAGTATGCTGACGCAATGAGCAAAAATGGCGTCTCGAAATCAGATGTTCGCCGCATTTTGCGCGGTGCCGTGCTCCGCACAAAAATGATGGAAGCCATCACTGCTGACCTTCCGGCTGAGGAAGAACAAGTTTGGGCACGCCACATTTTGGTTGAAAGCAAAGATGTCGCTGATCAGATTGTTGAACGTTTAAACAACGGTGAGGATTTTGGAGAACTGGCAAAAGAGCTCTCCACTGATCCCGGTTCAAAGGATAATGGTGGCGACCTCGGTTGGTTTGGTAAAGGCCGCATGGTCCCAGAGTTCGAACAAGCCAGCTATGCACTTGAAAACATCGGTGATATCAGCGAGCCCATCAACACCAATCACGGTTGGCACATTATCCAATTGATCGGTAAGGGCACTAATTCCGTTGGTGAACAAGACCATGAGCGATTGAAGGCTGCTTTCTTTGAAAACTGGCTTCAAGAACTTCGCAACAAACGAACTGACATCCAGCTCTCAGAAAACTGGCTGAAATCCATGCCAACCAAACCTGAAATCCCCGCTCAGTTCTACAATGCAATCATGAACCCAACCGGCAATTAAGCAATACAGACATAAGAAAAGACTGTCCAAATGAAGGACAGTCTTTTTTTATTCCTACTAGTTACTGATTTAATCTCTGACCATTCTCTTCTATGAGGTCATGTAGCTGCTGTCGACCTCATCCAACCGCAAACTAATCAATTGGCTGGCGGAGTCTTTACCCATCGTGACACCATAGATAACATCTGCAGCCGAAACCGTGTTTCTGTTATGGGTAATCAAAACAAACTGAGTCTCTTCAGACAGTTCGCGCAAAAGGTCAATAAAGCGCCCAACATTGGATTCGTCAAGCATGGCGTCAACCTCATCCATGACACACAAAGGCGTCGGGGAGACCTTTAGCAAAGCAAAAATCAAAGCCACAGCGGTCAAACTACGTTCACCACCCGAAAGCAAAACCAAACCTTGTTCTCGCTTACCGGGCAAGCGCGCTTCGATTTCAATACCGCCTTCAATCGGCGACTCTTCGTCAACCAAAACCAGCTTTGCTGAACCACCGTTGAACAATCGTGTAAACATGGCCGTAAATTGCGTGTTCACCGCCTCATAAGTCCTCAAAAAAGCTTCCTTCATGACTTCATCCAACTCTTTTACCATGGCATGGATGTCCCTGATCGCCAAATTGAGGTCTTCTATTTGACTAACCAACTCAGTGTATCGGGTTTTGACTTCCTGGAACTCTTGCTCAGCTTCGAGGTTTACCGAACCAATACGGCGCATTTGCGCTTTTTGTTGTTTGATGACTTCTTCGAGCCCTTCGCTCAAACTAATGGTTTCGGGCAAAGATTCAATCACTAGATCCGGGAATGGTAAGGGCGTCGAATCGTGGGTTTCACTACGCACGTCCATTTCAATCAATCCAAAGTCGTCTTCCAGGCGGTTACGTAAGGTCGCTAACTTTTCTTCCTGGCGCACCAATTCCAACTGCAAATGCGTTATTTGGCGCTCCTTCATGCTAACCGACTTTTGCTTTTCCTGATCTTCGTCCGAAAGCGATTGGTACTGTGCTTCTAATTGGCTTAGCAGAGCTTCCTTGGCTTCCAAATCACCACTTTGCAGTAATTCTGACTGACCTTTGAGTGTTTGTAGTCCTTCACGAAGAGATTGGATTTGCTTATCTAAACTCATCACCAGGCTTTCTTGACTTGCTTTGCGTGATTTAACCATCGTTAAGCGATCACTATCTTCTTTTAAGCGTGTTTTAAGCGTTTCAAAACTGGCTTTGTGATGATTGAGTGATTGACTGCGGATTTGGTTTTCCGTCTCAAGATAAACAAATCGTTGTTCGAGATCCTCAAGATTGCTTTTCGCCTCGGTTTCGCGCTGTTCCTTGATTTGCGTCATCAAAGTTTGAATCAAGTCGCTATTCTTCTTCGTTTGTGTGGCTAAATCAGCAATCGCATCGGTCGTCCTGGAAATCGCGCGTCCAGTATCTTCCCGTCGATTGACAAACCATTGTTGTTGTTCTTCAAATTTGGCGCGTTTGAGTTTAAGTTCATTTAACCCAGCTTGAGCAGTCATCAATGCCTTTCGGGCGAGCGCTTGCTCTTGCTCAAAAATAACAATATTTTCCTGCGCTTTTTTAATCTCGGGTTGAATACTCTCACTGATTTCCTGGCAGGCTTGCAGCGATTTTTTGAGGCTTTCCAATTCACTTTGGTAGCCTTTACTCAATCGTTGGTAACTCACCTTGCTGCTGCCGCGGTTTTTACCTAACATCACCAAGCCATTTTGTAAGAAAACTTCGCCTTTCAACGTAACGAAATGAACGTTCTTAATTTTCCGTCTCAGTTTTTGGGCCGTATTAAAATCTTCAACCACCACAAAGGAGCCCAACAAAGCCGTGATGACTTGGTCAAATTCGGCTTGTTGCTTGATGACCTCATTCGCCCAACCAATCACGCCTGCTTCCTTGACCAGGTCTTGCCTGGGTTTCACGTTAGATGCAGACTGGTCAATAAGCGCCACGCGGTCATCCACAGCATCCAAAACCTGTTGGATACTCTCAACGTTCAAATCGGCATTTTTCAAAACCAAGACGTCAATTGCGTCGCCTAAAGCGGCGGTGATGGCGGTTTCATACTTTTCAGGCACATTCAGTTTACTCACCAAATCGACAAATTCATTGCTAAGGCTCTTCTTGCGGCTTTTTTCTAGCAAGGTCTTCGCACCTTCAGAAAAACCAGCCAAACTTTCCTGAGCCTGGCTCAACAAGGCGAGTTGGTTTGAAACCTTATTAATTTCAAGCTCAAACTGATGTGCGCGATTGTTGTTTTCCTCCAGGCTCGCCTTCAGTTGCTGCAATTCACCTTCAAGTGCAGCACGTTTTTCTTCAGCTTGGTCCAACAAGGTCTGTTTATTCTGCAACTCACGCTCTGCTTGCTTTTGTGTTTCGGCTAATTCAGCGAGCGACTGGTTCAACTCTGCGATCATCTTATCGTTTTGCTTCAATTCGGCTTGATGTGTAATCAACCGTTCTTTGAGCTCACTGTGATGAGAATTGAGTTGGATTCCCTTCTTTTCGGTATCGGTAAGCTGCCCTTGCAGTTGATTGCGTTTCTCGCGCAAGGAGTGTCTGTTTCTTCGCGCGTTATAAAGATCAGTTTTAGCCTGGTTATAATCGGTTTCGATTGTCTTTAATTCGTTCTTTAATCTCTCAGCTTCAGCAGTTGCAGACTCAAAACTCTTTTGTCCACTAGTCACCGTCTCTTCGAGCGCACCAAGGTCAGAATCAAATTGTGCAATCGCTGCCAGTGCGTTCATCTTGCGGTCTTCAAGGATGGCCAAATCTTGATTGTGTTGTTGTTGAGCATCCAAAAAGCCCCGAATTTTGTCCTGTAAGTCCCGAATAGCTAAGCGGGTGCTGTCAATTTCTTGCTTGACCTGAGAAAGCGTTTGCTTTTCATCTGCAATTTGCTTCTGGCTGATATCCCGGGTTCGGCTGGCATTACTCAATTCCAGAGTCAAGCGATCAACTTCTTGCTTAACTTTGGACCAATGGAAACCATACCATTCCAGCAAATTAGCCCGCAGGCTTTCTTTAACCAGTTTGTATTCGCTGACTCGCGCTGCTTGTTTTTCAAGATTGCGCAAACGCGGCCGAATTTCATCACTAATATCTGTCGCGCGATCCAGGTTGCGGTTGGTGGTTTCCAGCCGTCGCAAGGCTTCTTCTTTTCGCGAACGATAAAGGCCGATACCTGCCGCTTCTTCAAACAGCTTCCGCCGTTCATCCGGACGAATCGAAAGTGCGACATCAACCAAACCTTGACCAATAATCGTATAGGTGCGATCGCTCAAACCAGTTTTTGACAAAAGCTCGCCAAAATCTTTCAAGCGAACGCGTTGGTTATTGATCAGGTAATCATTTTGGCCATCACGATAGGCGCGACGCGTTAAGACCACCTCAGAATAATCGATGGGCAACCATCCATCTTGATTATCAAAGTGGATCGAAACTTCCGCCATCCCGGCTCTGGCACGACTATCAGAACCTGAATAAATCATGTCCTCGGTGCGTTTAGCGCGCAACAAAGAGAAACTCTGCTCGCCCAGAACCCAGCGGATGGCATCCGCCACATTCGACTTTCCGGAACCGTTAGGGCCAACAATCGCCGTGATACTCGCTGGGAAACCCATCTCGGTCTCTCTGGCGAAAGTTTTATAGCCTTGCATTTTGAGTGAAGATAGTTTAATCATGAATGAATTCCTAACATTTTCAAGCTATTTTGCGCTGCCTTCTTCTCTGCAGCTTGCTTTGTCTTTCCTTTTCCAATACCCAAAGGCTTGTCATCCACCAGCGCTTGCACCGAAAACACGCGGTCATGGTCTGGCCCGGTTTCCGCTAACAAGACATACACCGGCGACTTATGACCAATTCCTTGCGCCCATTCCTGCAATCGGCTTTTGGGTTCAAGATCAAAGCGGTCCATAATCGTATCTTCTTCTATGGTGAGAAAAGGTTCAACGAAAGATTTGACAACATCCAAACCCTGATCCAAATATAATGCCGCCACCAAGGCTTCAAAGGCATCACATAAAACCGCATCCCGATCCCTCGCGCCAGTCAGTTCCTCACCTTTAGATAGCAAAAGCGCTGGTCCAAGGTCAATTTTGCGGGCATACTTGGCGAGATTTTCAGTGCGCACCAATAAAGCACGCGCTTTGGTTAAAAAACCCTCCGGTTTTTCTGGAAAATGCTTAACCAACCATTCGGCAACGATTAAGCCCAAAACCGCATCGCCTAAAAACTCAAGGCGCTCATTGTCTTCACTCATATCTGAGTTTTCGTTCAAATAGGAACGATGACACATCGCCCGGCGCAATAAGCCCAGGTTATTAAAACGTTCTGGTAAAGCTTTTAAGAGCTGCTGCTCTGCAATCGGATTGATCATCCATGTCCTCTTCCTGATTTGCAGAATAGTTTGACGTTAAGCCATTAACAGCAAACGATTCGTCAAATCCTTTTCTTATCTCATTGATTTTAGCCCATTTCCACTTAATATGAGGACTAATTCTCCAGCTGAATGGCCACGATCCTCTAACACACTCTCAGCAACAGACCACACCATCGCTGCGGTCGGCTCAACATAGAGTCCCATTCCTGCTAAAGCTAATTGGCTACGCGCAATACTCTCTTCTTTTACGGGTATGATGTCATCTTTACCGCGAATGAGCTTTTCTATGATTTCTCGCGCCCGCACCGGTTCGCTAACCGCCGTCCCCTCCGCAAGCGTCGGCTTTGCAAGTTCAGTCGGCAGTCCCTTCCATGCCTGGTACACCGGCGCGCAGTTTTCAGCTTGCACACCAATCATGCTTGGCCTTGGCTCCCCGTGATAGTCAGAAAGCGCCTCAAAGCCCAATAAAAGCCCCAAAAAGAGAGATCCATGTCCAATCGGCGCAATCACCTGTTCCGGCATTCTGCCCATCTTTTCATAGATTTCGAAGGCAATGCTTGCGTATGCCGCCAACCCGAAGGGTAACAAAGCATGGCTGGCATAAGGCAGACCTGTTCGGGCATGCTCCTCCAGGACCGCCTGGGCCGCATTGGCTCTGGGTCCATCCACCAAGACGACTTCCGCACCGCTCATTTCAATTTGTTGTCGTTTTGGACCCGAACTCGAGCCAGGGATAAAAATTTTCGCCTTCACACCAGCCCCAGCCGCATACTGCGCCACCGATGCCCCCGCGTTACCAGAAGAGTCCTCCAAAATAGCATTAATGCCCCGGGATTGCACCAAAGGCATTAAAACCGCGCTTTGGCGGTCTTTAAAAGACCCGCTTGGATTGAGATGTTCGCACTTGAAGAAAACCGATTTGCCTTGAAATTGTCTTTCAAGCAAGGGCGTATTGCCTTCTCCCAAATAAAAAGGCGGAACATCATCTTCCAAACCAAACAGCGCACGATACCGCCACATGCCAGGCAGTTCGCTCAACTGAAATTTTTCGGGTGTATAAGCGAGTTCTCTCACACTAAACACGCCACCACAATCAGGGCACAAGTGGACTAAGCCATTTTTGGAATAATCAGCTCCACAGGATAAACAATAATATCGGGTCATTTCTCATTGAATTATACCAAGAGAGGCTTTTTATTCCCGCAATTCAAGCTATAATAAGGCGCATGAGCAAATTATGGCATCGCGCCTATGACGATTACGAAATTGAAACAGAAGTCTATTCTGGTCCTCTGGATCTCCTCCTTGACCTCATTCAAAAAGCCGAGCTAGACATCACCAAACTCGCCCTGGCCAAAGTCACGGACCAGTTTCTGGCTTACGTCACCGCGCACAAAGATGTAGACCCAGACTTCAGCTCAGAGTTCCTGGTTATTGCCAGCAAACTCGTGCAGATCAAATCCGAAGCGATGCTACCTCGCCCACCCATCCGCATGGAAGATGAAGAAGATATCGGCGAAAGCCTGGCGCGCCAACTGATCATCTACCGTGAAATCAAAAAAGCCAGCCAATGGCTTTCCAAGCGCGCCGAACAAGGTTTGCGCAGCTATTTACACGTAGCGCGCACCTATCCAGTCAATGTCCAACTCGACCTTTCAAAAGTTGAACTGGCCGACCTCGTACGCGCGCTAGAGCAAATTGCCGTTCAGGAGCAAAGCCTGCAGGAAGGCAGTTTAATTGCCATCCCGCGCCTGACTTTGCGTAAAAAAGTGCACGATGTCATGCGCATCTTGCGCCAGGATTCAACCATCCGCTTCTCTTCCTTGCTGGGTGAATCCCCCTCACGCCTGGATTCCATCGTACTCTTCCTCGCCATCCTTGAACTGGTCAAGCAAGAAATGATTACGACCGAACAAGACAATCTTTTCTCCGATATCACGCTCCAAGCCAATGAAAAACTCTATCACGTGCTTGAAAATGAAGTGCAAATCGGAGAACTTTAGATTTCTAGCGAAATTTTTATACACGGTAGGCACGTTTTGTAAGTTTTCAGTGTTATAATTTTCTTAGTGAATATTATGGATGAACAAGAAATCACGCAAGAAGAAATTGATTTAAGTGAAATTAAGCCTGTTGTTTCGGAGCCAGAAGAAACGGAACAAGAAGAAACTGAAGCTCGCGGAAAAGGTTTGACGATTGCACTGGTTGCCGTTGGGCTTCTTTTTGCAATCATTATTGCAGGCTCAATTGTGTTGGCCTTTCAAACGCCTCAAGCTGTTGGTGCGGTACGTGATATCTTTATCATCCTCATGGCACTCATGTTGGTGGTAATCGGCGTGGCTATGGTCATTCTCATCCTGCAAATATCCAACTTGATCAATATCCTCAAAAACGATATCAAACCCATGTTGGATAGTGGTACCGATACCATTAATACTTTAAAAGGAACGGTCCGATTCTTGAGCACAAACCTCACCGAACCGGTCATCAAACTTAACGAATCCTTGGCCAGTCTCAAAAGAGTTGGTCAACTATTCAAGATAATCAGAGATTAAACAAGATAGGAGTAAAACATGTCTGACAGAAATGATTTTGGAACTTTCATCATGGGCTTCACCATTGGCGCATTGGCCGGTGCGGTTGTCTCTTTACTCATGGCACCCCAAACTGGTGAAGAAACCCGCCAACTGATCAAAGATCGCGCGATCGAACTCAAAGAAAAAGGCACCGAAAGCTACGAAGAAACCAAACGTAAAGCTGAAATCGCCTACAAAGATGCCGTTGCCAAATACGAAGAATTCGCCGAAGCAACCAAAGAAAAAGCCACCGATTTTGGCCAACAAGTAAAAACCAAGGTCGAAGGCATCGTGCATCCCATCGAAAAAGCTGCTGGCGAAATCAAAGATAGCGCAGAAGAAGCTGTGAAAGAAGTAAAAAAGGCAGCTTAAACCTACATCATCAGTCAAGATCTAAGTGCCAGCCAAGAGGTTGGCACTTTTTTTGAGTCCTACCTCAGACATGACTATAACAACAAAAAAATCGTAACAAAAAGAGCGTAGCTAATCAGGCTGCGCTCTTCTTAATCTTAAAGGTTACCTTTGAAAAAAGTTACACCACGGGCTTTCTTATTAGAAGTACGTTAGGGCTTTTGCATGATCACCGGAAAGCCGTTGCCGAAAATACCCGGTTCCTCACATGAGCAATACTTGCTTTTGTCAAAATGATTGGATATGTTCATATTACCATAAACCAGCTATTTGCAAGGATATTGACCCATCACTTTTCATACTCAAGCAACATTTTTTCTAACAACAAAAGTCTGATAAAGCGCTTGACATAAAAAAATGGCTGTGATAAACTATTGTTCCTCGGGGGCGTGGTGTAGCGGTTTAACATGCGGCCCTGTCAAGGCCGAGATCGCGGGTTCAAATCCCGTCGCTCCCGCCAAAAAAGCTGTCCAATCGGACAGCTTTTTTCTTTTATCTTATTAAAGATTCAAGCTATTATTGTTGACATTGCCTCCAAAGTGAATAACTCTGCTCAATTAATTATACAAAATACTTAAAACTCCACACCCCAACCCCACCACCTCGCAAAAGAGACTCGGCACCCAAGCAGTCCCAGAGAGAGGCAAATAACTGTTACCGAGGACTCCAACGAAACGTTAGATGCATAGACTCTGAATGGTCTATTTAGATAATCTCCAGACTACTTAAATTATAGCTTTGCAGAATATACAAAAAAGAGGCAAATAAACTGATGAGTGAACAGTATTCGCCCCCTCCTCGGGAGGGGGACTAAGGGGGTGGGTCTTTTTGGTTTTAAAGCTTATTCTTTCTTGGGTTAGTTAATAAATTTTTTTGTTTTCTCTGTTAAACATGTCATTTTTGGAAAAAATAGAGAAATAAGTATTAAGATTATTATGGACCAATCGGTCCTTGGGGTTCATCCCATCCATCTTCGCTATCTCGGGCTGAAGTTCCATCCTTATGGGGTTGCTGAGTTAAAGGATCATGTGACGCACCTTCAGATTTTTCATCTTTCGGGTTTTTCGCCTTAAGCTGCATGTCATCCAACTCAGTCTTCAAATCTTGATACTCATATTTGATTTGCTTTGAAAAGTCCAGGTCTTCTGGATCCAGTTTGGCCTCATCCAGGATTTTTCGGGGATAATTACGGATTTCATCGGTGGTCTGAACAACTTCACGAAACAAAACATTCTTATTCAATTTGCGCAGCCAGGTGCCCAGCTTGCGCCCGACCTCAACAATGCGGTCAGGTCCAAGGGCAACCAAGGCAATCACCAAAATGAGCAGAAGCTCCAAGCCACCGATATTAAAGAATTCCATCTTTCAATAAAAACTACTGATCAAGCTTAGACGGGTCGTTTTCAACAAACTTGACATCTTCTACCTGACTGGATGCTTGGTCCTCCTCAGCTTTTGCTTCGTCTTTGCCTTGCAAGCCATCTTTAAAAGCTTTAATGCCTTTGCCAAGTTCGCCGCCGGCTTTGGCAATTCTTCCGGCGCCGAAAAGAATGACAATCACCAAAACAATAATCAATATTTCCCAAACACTTAAATGTGGCATCTAAACCTCCGATGTTTCTGCCGCCTTTGTTTTCGCGCGTTGTTTCTCGGCGAGCGCGGCTAAACCAATACTCAGTAAATATAATACAAAAAGTGGGATCATGAAAATGGCCATATTGACCGGATCCCCCGTAGGAGTGATGATGGCAGCCAAAACCGCAATCACCACAATGGCAATACGCCAGCTTTTGAGCATCACTTTTGCCTTAAGGATGCCAAACCGTGCCAAAACAAAAGCGATCAACGGCAGTTCAAAACTAACCCCAATCCAAAAAAGCAGGTTGCTGACAAAGCTGAAATAGGACTTAATCCTAATCAGCGTTTGAATCCCCAAAATACCCATCAAAAACTCGAGTGAAGCCGGTAACATAATGTAAAACGCAAATGTCACCCCACCCAGGAACATCAGTGTCGCAAAAGGCACAGCAATCAAAATGCCTTTGCGTTCATTTTCCTTCAAGCCTTTACCGATAAATTGAAAAAGCTGATAAAAAACCCAAGGCAAAGCGATGATTAAGCCACCCAACAATGCTACACGCATGTATACGCTGACACTCTCAGTTACCTCGATAGCGTGCAGATTTTCCAACCCACCAATTGGTTGAGCCAAGAAGGTAATAATCGGTCTGGCGAAAAAGATAGTTGCGATAACGCCAACAACCAAGCCGATCAGACTCAACAAAAGCGTTTTCCGCAAAGCCTCAAGATGTTCTAGTAAGCTTTGTTTTTCATCAAGCATCTTCGACGTCCATCTTGGTCAATTGCTTTAAACTTTCAAGTAAGGCGGCAACCGCCAAAGTCATTGCTTTTTCCTGAATATCAAACCGCGAGTGATGGTGAGGGAATGGCTCACCTTTAGACCAGTCACCAGCACCGATGAGCAACATAGTACTTGGCAATTTTTGAGCAAAATAAGAAAAATCTTCGGAGAGCATCGTTCGGTATTGACTGTCGATATCGAGTTCAGGGATATCAGGAATTAAGGTTTGCAATCCTTCCCTGCAAGCGCCTGCTACCAACGGGTCATTGTTGACTGGGATGGTTGTCCCAAACACCTCGACTTCCGCGGTGGCCTGAAAACTTTGCGCGATTCCCTGGGTAATTTCGAGGATACGACGGTGCATCAACGCCCGCGTTTCCTCATCAAACCACCTAATCGTGCCTTTCATCGATACTTTGTTGGCAATGATATTGTATTGGTCACTGGCAGAAATTTTGCCTATACTCAAAACTGCGGCTTGGTTTGCAGATAAGCTACGCGAAACGACCGATTGCAGGGCGACGATCATATGCGCGGCAACCAGCAAGGGGTCAATCGTGTTTTCTGGCTTCCCACCATGGCCGCCTTTACCATGCACGTTAATCGTCAGGTCAGAGGAACCGGCCATCAGACCGCCATCGCGAACACCCACCCAACCATAAGGTTTTTCAGCCCAAAGATGCGTAGCCAATGCAAAATCTGGCTTGATTTCGTCCAAAAGACCTTCTTCGATCATCGTTTTCGCACCAAGACAAATTTCTTCAGCAGGCTGAAAAACAAAAGCGGCTTTCCCATTAATAAGCTCAGGATTTTCAGCTATGATTTTTGCCAGGCTTAGTCCAACCGCCATGTGGCCATCATGGCCACATGCATGCATACATCCGTCATTTTTAGAAGCAAACGTCAAGCCAGTTTCTTCTAAAACCGGTAAAGCGTCCATATCAAAACGTAAAAGCACCGTTTTGCCTGGTCTTCCACTATCAAAAAGGGCATACAGACCCGTTTTAGCAATGCCTTCGCGAAGCTCATAACCCAGCTCGCGCAAAGTTTCAGAAAGAAACCGGGATGTTTCAAACTCTTTTAGTCCAAGTTCGGGCATTTGGTGCAAGTGTCTGCGAACTGAAGCTGTATAATCGGCCAAAGCCAGAGCTTTTTCATACGTGGACATAATCACCTAAAACACCAGTCGGCGAAAAGTTTCAAGATATTTGCCTTCGCCATGCAACTCGTCTGCAAAACGCCTAAGCCAGGTTTCTAATTGCGCGATATCTTCAATTTGCGAAACGTGCTCCTTCAAAGCTCGGATGCGCGCATCCCAAAAAAGACTTACATCCAGGCTTATATTGGGATCATGGCAGAGGCTAAACCAGAGCTCTTTGACGTGATGCGGAGGATAGCCTTCCTGAAGCAGTTCAGGAAAGAAACCGCGGTTGCGTACAGCAGGAAAAACAGCTTGTGCCGTAATTTCACCGGCCATACGATGGTCGTGATGGTTCAAACGTGTCCCACGATAATACAACAAAGGGTCCGAGCTGACCACAATATCTGGTCTTAGTGCTCGGATATGGCGCACAATCCTTTTTTGGAGTTCAGGACCATTGGCGAGATAACCGTCTGGTTCGTCAAAAAAAGTGACATCGTGCACGCCTAAGACATTGGCTGCCGCCCGTTGTTCTTTTTTCCTGATTTCTTTTAGGCTTGTCTCATCCGGATAGCGCTCGCTCTGCCCTCGCCCTCCTTGGGTCAACAAAAGATAATCAATGTGGTAACCCAATGAGTGCCAGTAAGCCAGAGTGCCTCCCATGAAAAACTCTGGGTCGTCTGGATGCGCCAAAATGACTAAAACCTTGGTGGATTCAGGCCAGTTAAGTTCTTCAAAAGCTGTTTTCATCGTCTGTATGTTAAAGATTAGTTATCTTTCGCTGCGGGCTTGGCATTCCGCGGTGGACGTGGTCCCCGGGTTTTCTTGCTCCGGCTGCTTAATTTCGCGTCTGAGGATTTCGCTTTTGATGAATCCTTGTCCTTTTTAGGACGGCCATCCTTTTTACCACCACGTCGCGACCCCTCGCCACGCTTCTTTTGGCTTGAACGCGTTGGTTCTGAGCTAGTTTGCTCTTTCGTTTCTCCACTGCGACCAGATTTTCCTCTGCCTGAAGACTTTTTATGTCTTGTCTGGCGATCCGTTTCAATCTTGAGGAATTCAACATCCGTCTGACCTAAGTCATATTGCGACTTTTCTTCTTCAAAAACGACAGGCTTAACCTGCATCACACCGGTTTCTAATTCTTCAAGTGTGAAGTGTCGCGGCCCGATTTCAGGCAAGTTCACGATCACCGATTCGCTAAGCGGTAAAACTTGTGTAACACGCCCTTCACCTAAGGGAGTCATCACCATTTTCTTGCGTTTGGGTAATTGTTTAAGAGCCGCTTCATAGGTCTCGTTTTCGTAGCGTAAACAACAACGCAGTCGACCACAAATACCGGTAATTTCAGACGGTGTTAAAGAGATGTCTTGTGCCTTTGCCATCTTGATCGAAATCGAACTAAACTCAGAAAGAAATCTGGAGCAACATCGTTTTTCGATACCGCAAGCCCCTAAACCTGAGATCATCTTAGCCACATCCCGCGGTCCAACCTGGCGAACTTCTAAACGTGTGTCATAAAAATGCTTAGAGACCTCTCGCAAAAAGCTTCGGATATCAAAATCAACATCCTGCTCATATGTCATATAGATGGTCATTTTCGCACGATCGAGGGTATATTCGGCATCAACCGCTTTAATCTCACCGTATTCGTTGTCTTTCAAAAAACGATTGATGATTTTAACTGCTTCTTGACCCTTTTCTTTGTTTTCTTCGAAAGCCTGATGATCGTCAGCCGTCGCAATCCGTTCAACAGAAAGTATCTGTCCACCATCATTACGTGGTTCGACGTTTTTCTGAGCAACTTTTCCTAATTGAATACCCCGGGAGGTGTTAACAACAACAAAATCTCCTTCTTGGACGTCTAGACCAGAAGGAACTGAAAAATGGTAATGTTTACCAACAGAGGCGAATTGAACGCCAATATAATTTGTATCTTCCATGCTGGAATTATACTAGATGCGTGTCATTGATTCCATACAGAGCACGTAGCTCGGCATAATCTTGCGGTGTATCAATATCCCGGGCTTGTCCTCTATCTTGCCATGGCACCGTTTCAACCTGATATTTTGAGAATATCGCACGCCCACCCTGATCACCTTTGATGGTCATTAGATCGTCAAAACAAGCCTGCGAAAAATAAACCGGGTTTGTGAATTGTCCATCAACGGTTGGCAAAACAATTTGCACGCCACTGAAAGCTTTGTCCTTCATCGCTTCAAGTAAGTTTGAAGGCGTATGAGGTTGGTCAACCAACATAAAAAGGGTACCAAGAGCCTCTGGGCAGCGTTCCAACAAGGCACTCAAGCCACTCTTAAGAGAGGTTGATTGCCCTTCGGACCAAGCCTCGTTGACAACAACTTGAATTTGAGTATGCCGCATCTGGGATTTAATTGGCTGGGCTACGGCGCCTAAAACAAGGATAATTGGTGAAAGCTTAGCTTGCTTCGCCACTGTAATACAGGTATCAACAAAGTTTTCTTCTTTCCATTGCAAAAGCTGCTTCGGCGAGCCAAAACGACTGGATGCCCCAGCAGCCAGGATAATAGCCCCAATTTTACTTCTCTGACTCTCCTGAAGAGACTTCATCAGTCCTAAAACTTGCCCAAGCCACGTAAAACGCGTTCGTTGGTTAAGGGGAAATCATCAAAACGAACGCCAACCGCATCATAAACCGCGTTACACACTGCCGGCGCAACCGGCAAACAAGGCATCTCACCCATGCCACGCGCGCCATAAGGACCGACTGGGTCAGGATACTCCAAAACCAATGGGATGACCCGCCCGGGAATATCCATAATGGTCGGCATCAAATAAGTGGCAAAGTTCTTTGAAAGCGTCTTGCCTTCACGGGTTTTGAAGTTTTCTAACAAAACATAACCCAACATTTGCAAAACACCGCCTTCAATTTGCCCATCAACCAAGCTGGGGTTAATTGCCCTACCCACATCATTGGCACAATAAAAATCTTTAACATCCACCTTTCCGGTGCGTGTGTTTACCTCAACAACCGCGACCTCTGCCACATAACCATAGGCAAAATTAGGATACGACGAACCGTCCACGGGTGACATGGGCGTCGTCGCAGGCGGACGGTAGACATAAGAGCCAATCGCTGGCCGGTTCCCTTCATCCCACTTTTCCAATGCCAGTTTTGCCGCGCCGATGATGGAATTGCCAGCCATAAAGGTCATCCTTGAGGCAGAAACACTCCCTGATGGCAAAGTATTCGCCGTGTCTGAGTAATGAACCTCAATCTTCTCATCCGGCAAGCTCAAAGCTTCACAAGCAAATTGTTTAAAGACTGTGTGCGCGCCTTGACCGACTTCCGCTCCAGCATGGTAAAGGTGCGCTTTTTCAATTTCTTTATCCCCTTCCAGGATAATTGTGGCACCACAGTTCTCTTTCGCCCCAAAGGAAAAACCAATATTCTTATAGCCACAAGCAAAGCCAATGCCCATCTTAATATCCGGGTCTTGACTCTCAGGAGCCAAAGGTCGTTTCCAACCCTGTTCATCCCGAGTCCAGCCGGCTTTTAAGGCGCATTTTTCAACGACTTCGCGAATACTCACCCCTTTAGGGATGACACTCCCCATTGAAATGATTGAGCCTTCTTTAAACAAGTTTCGCCAGCGGAGCTCAACTGGATCCATGTCCAAGACCTCCGCCAGTTTATCCATTTGGCTTTCAACCATAAAGTTCGCTTGAGGCCCACCAAAGCCACGAAAAGCACCACCCGGAATGTCATTGGTATAGACCGCATAGGCATCCACGGCGACATTAGGCACCTCATAGGGCCCAGTTGCCAACAAAGTCGCATTGCCCAAAACCTTGGTTGACGTGTAGGCATAAGCGCCGGCGTTCGCCCAAACTTGGGTCTCAATAGCTAAGATGCGCCCTTCCTTATCCGCGCCCCATTTGGCATACATAGTGTAAGCATGGCGTTTGTGATGGCCAATAATTGACTCCTCACGAGACCAAACAATCTTCACCGGTCGATGTATACCTTTCTCTCTTAGGCGCATCACTGCCAACCCAAGCACAATTTGCACGGACATGTCTTCGCGCCCGCCAAAGGCACCGCCAATAGCAGGGTAAATGACGCGAACTTGCTCCTCTTCCAAATTAAGCGCATGGGCTATTTGCTTACGGTCTTCGTGAGTCCATTGTCCGGCAACAATAACCGTGATGCGATCTTCTTCATCATAAAACGCCACGCCAGCTTCAGGCTGCAAATAGGCGTGTTCCTGCACCGGCGTATGATAATGTCCTTCTACGATCACATCGCAGGTCTTGAAGGCTTCTTCAGTTGAACCCAATCGGATGCGGTTACGATGAAAGACATTCGAATCAAGCCCAGGATGGATGACAAAGGCGTCTTCCGCTGTCGCTTTTTCGAGACTATCAATAAGTGGTAAAAGTTCATAGTCAACTTTAATCATTTTTAAGGCGGCTTTTGCGATCGCCTCAGTCTCAGCAACCACCACCGCAACTTGATCACCCTCAAAGCGCACGACATCCCCGCCCTCTTTTTCTGAGCCGGGACCACATAAAACAGGCTGGTCCTGATAACCTAAACCATATTCATTTAATGGAACATCTTTTGCGGTATAAACTGCCACAACGCCTTCAAGCGCCTCAGCAGCGCTGGTATCAATCGAGCGGATACGGGCATGGGGCACCCCCGCAAATAAAATCTTCATGATCAGCTCATCAGAAAAATTGAAATCGCCGGGATACTTTGCCCTCCCGCGGACTTTGTCAAAAGCGTCTAGCCTTTTTGCAGATTTTCCGATGCCGCTCATAGTATTCTCCTAAGGACGACTGGCGTCCTCTACTGCGTCAATAATTTGTTTATACCCGGTACAACGACACAAATTGCCTGAAAGTCCAGCTACAATTTGCTCCCGATTCGGATGGGGCTCCTCTTGTAGAAGCTTTACCGCAGACATGATAAAACCGGGTGTGCAGTAACCGCATTGGACTGCCGCATGATCTATGAATGCCTGCTGCACTGGATCCAATTCGCCATTTTCACCAATGCCTTCAATCGTAGTGATCGTCGCCTGGTGTGCACGTGGTGCGGGAATGAGGCAACTCACCACTGCGCGTCCATCTAAAAAGACCATACACGCGCCACATTCGCCTTCTTCACAGCCAACTTTCGAGCCCGTCAAACCAACCTTGTCGCGCAAGAGGTGCAACAAACTCAAATCACTAGCGCCACTTAAAACATATTCTTCCCCGTTTATTGTTGTTCGGATGGTATCGCCATCCCATTCACCGTCCTTAACACCCGACCAATCGTCTTTAGTATTCAAGCTAATTGGTTTTCTGGGGATTGTAATGCGTAAATCTTTGTTTTGGATATCCTGCAAAGCGCCGATGACAAGTTCTTTCATCATGTAATCCCGAAACTCTTTCGAACCTCGCAAATCACTAATCGCCTTTGCATCAGACGCTGCCAATTGGCCAGCTTCTTCAATAGTCTTTTCGTCAAGCACTTTTCCAATAAGGAATCGTTCCGCGCTCGGAGCATGCATAATCACCGGTCCAACTGAACCCATGGTCACTTTTGCATCCGCAACCATCTGACCATCAAAGGTTAACAATACACAACAATTCAAGACGGAAATAGCTTGGGTTTTGCGCAAACCCTGTTTTCTAAAGGATGCTTTTTGATTGGGTTTCAGACCTTTAAAGAAAACTTCCTTCACAAACTCGTCTTTCTGCAGCTCTGTTTGGCGATACCCCTTATAGAAATCGCGCAGGGCAATAACCCGCTCACCACGCACACTCGCCAAAACCAGTTGTGCGTCCATCGCCATTAAGGCTGGGATGGTGTCATTCGCCGGCGAGGCGGTTACCAAATTGCCAATCACGGTTGCGCGGTTACGCAAGGCGGGTGTAGCCACAGAATAAGAAGCCTGAACCAAAGGAAAAGCCGCATCACGTAACAAGCGTGAGTGCAAAACGTCGTTATGGGTCACGATCGCGCCAATATGGTAATTGTCGTGCTTATCTTGCCAGATTTTATCCAGGGCGACCACCCGAGAGATGTCTAAAACGGTGTCTAAATCAGGCCACTTATCGTGGATGATTTCAACCATCATGTCGGTTCCACCAGCGATAATTTTGGTATTTCCTTCGGCTTTAGCCAACAATTCAGCAAGTTGTTCAGTCGTTTCGATAATATGGTAATGCTTCCACATAGTTGTTAAAGCTCCTACTTTTTATGCATCGTTTGGATGATTTCAGCCAAAATGCTTATGGCAATCTCATCTGGTGTTACCGCATGGATGCGAAGACCGATCGGAGATTTGATGACTTCCACTTTTTCAGGCGCTATGCCGGCTTCAATCATCGACTCACGCGTATGGGCCCAACGATTTCTTGAGCCAATCGCGCCGAAATAGGCAAAATCGGTCTCTAACAATGCCGGAAAACCATCAATATCCAATTGGGCATCGCGTGAAACACCCACGATATAGGTCATTGGTGTAATGTTGACCTTATTCGGCAAATCGGCCATGTCGCTTAAGATGAAGTCCACCCGATTAGATAAACCGAACTGACCCAAATCAACCTCGCGGTCATCACTGATGATGATTCGGAAATCCATCTTGCTGGCGATTTTCGCTAGAGCCAGTCCGACATGTCCACCTCCCAAAATGAGTAGAGTTGGCTGTCCGATCTGCGGTTCAAGATAGACCTTGGCAAATCCACCACAAACGCCTACCGAACCTTCCACATTGGCTTCCATCGAGTATTCCAAGAGCTTGGTCTGCCCAGTTTTCATAGCCTCAAAAGCCTCATCAATCACCCGCGACTCAATCAATCCACCCCCAACACTGCCCATCATTTGACCGTCGGCAAAAACCAACATCTTGCCACCGGCGGGTAAAGGCACCGAGCCACTTGTTTCAACGAGTACGCACAAACAGACCTGGCGTTCTTCCTGTATTGCTTTCGCTAGTTCAATATAGATATCGTTCATCATTCCTCAAGTAAAGACAGGACTAAGGGCAATAATTGTTTCTTGCGGGAAACAACGCCCTCAGCCGAAAAAGTACCGTCACGTAAAAGACGATAAGGCAATTCTTCCATCGCGGGAGGTTGGTCGACCATCAACAAGCGACTGGAACCTTCCACCACATCCGTAATCATCAACATCGCGAAATCCATGCCATTTTCTTCTTTGAGCTTAATCAAAGCGCGACGTAATTGCCCTAAAATATCTCCCAGATCATAAACACCAGCCACCTCAACCTGTGAAATAACAAATTTAAGCCCAGCACTTTCATAGGTTTTCATATCGCCACTGACGATACTTTCTGGGTCACGGGTCAGCAGACCTGCTCCAGCTCTGACGACTTTCTCGCCATAACTTTGAATGGTTTCAGTCGCAAGTGGAGAACCAGGCACAAATGCCCATCGCGCGAGGTTTTCTGCGACCGCACTATCGCGCGGGGTCGTTGTGGGAGACTGAAAAATGAGCGTGTCTGAAAGCAAACCTGCCAAAAGCATGCCTGCAATTTGAGGCGGTGCGCTTAAACCAGCTTCCACAATTTGTTCAGATACCAAAGTAGAGGTACTGCCCACAATATCTACCGTAAATTTAATCGGTGCATGGGTGGAGCGATTGCCCAATCGATGATGATCCAATATCTCCAAAAGTTCAGCTTCCTCGAGGGAAGCAATCGCTTGTTGGGGTTCGTTGTGGTCAACCAAAATTACTTTGATGCGTGGCGGATTAAGCAAATCACTTTGCCGGACGATGCCTAAATAACGCCCAGATTCATCCACCACCCAGTATTCGGTGAACTCATGGCGTAATAAACGGTTGATCACGTCTTTGATACGTGTTTGAGGTTGAAAACGGGGGATGTCGCGCTTTGCAGCTTCGCGACTGGGGATGTCCAAAAGTTCCGAGATGGTCATATCGCGATATTTAGGGTGCGGGCCAATGATGCGCCGCAAAAAGTCAAACACACTTTGCCCAGTCACCATGCCGTAAGGCGTCCCATCAGCGTTTACAATCGGCGCTAAACCGCCCGTCCGGGTCAAGATGGACCAGGCTTCATTCAAGGATTTATCAGGCGTGGCAACGTCCAAACGTCGCATCACCGATTCAAAACGAGGTGAGGCGTCGGTGAGTAACATCGGTGCGTCCAACCCTAGGGTTTTGAGCACCCAAGCAGTTTGTAGGTTCACCGACCCAGCCCGACAAGCCACCGTAGGCAGGTTGTCACGCTCGTGTAACAACCACGCATAGCCAATCGCAGCTGCGATGGAGTCCGTGTCTGGATTAATATGACCTGTTACAAAAATTCTGTCTGATCTACTTGTTGAATATCCGCTATATTGCATCCTTTTCCTCTGTAACATGTTTTAGTTCACGCCAAACTTTTTCTGGGATGATGGGGATTTCAAGCAAATCAACGCCACAAGCATTGAAAACCGCATTGCCAATAGCCGGTGCTGCCCCATCCAAGGGAATTTCCGCTACAGCTTTAGCGCCATAAGGTCCCGTTTTTTCGTAAGTCTCCACGAAGAGAGACTTGATGTTTGGCATTTCGTCAGCCCTGAAAATATGATAATCGACTAAATCAACTTCACGGGCGACACCGTTCTCATCATAAACCATTTCTTCACAAACGCCATAACCCAAGGCTTGGGCGATGCCACCCTCAATTTGACCAGAGGCTGTAATCGGGTTAATGATGACCCCAGAATCAACCGCCATAATCAAATCGTCAACAGTCACCGCGCCGGTTTCAATGTCCACCGTGACGGTTGCGAACTGTGCGGCAAAAGGTGGTGGAGAATTGGGAGAAACATATGATGCGGTCGCCATTATCTGCTCTTGTTGACGCCAATGTAAGGAGTCCAAAGCCACCGTTGCCAGGCTCACTTTTTCACCATTGGGCGCTACAGCATGTTTATCTTTCAAAACAATTTCTTCAACACTAAAATCGAAGCCTTTATCTGCAAAAATCATCAAAGCGCGTGTCTTTATTTGTTGCGCGACTTCCTGAGCCGCTTTGAGTACTGCTGTGCCAGACACATAAGTGGTAGAAGAGGCATAAGCACCAACATCAAAAGGTGTTGTGTCGGTATCGGAAGACAAAACGATAATGTCATCCGTGGGAACGCCGAGTGTTTCAGCCGCAATTTGCGCCAAAACGGTGTCTGAACCAGTTCCCAAGTCTGTTGCACCAACCAAAAGGTTGAATGAGCCATCATCATTGATTTTCAGACTCGCCGCGCCCATATCCAGGAAGGGAATCGCCGTGCCCTGCATCACAGTCGCCACACCGATACCACGACGTAAATGGGGCTTACTTGGGACCTTTTGCCAATCAGGATTGTTAAACTTTTCATCCCAGCCTATGGCTTTTCGTCCTTGCTCCACACATTCCGCCAAACCAACCGTTTGCAATACTTCTGGCACTGGTTCACGGCCTTCATTCCAAGCCGTGCTAAAGGGTTGGAACTCCCCTGACCGCACCGTATTTTTCATTCTGAAGTCAATTGGATCCATCCCCAATTTCTCAGCGATGAAATCCATATGGCGATCCAAGGGCCAATAGCCTTGGGGAACACCATACCCCCGGTAAGCACCCGCGGGCGGCGTGTTGGTATAGACAATATCCGCATAAAAACGGATGTTGGGCTTTTCTCGGTACTTTCCGTCACCAACATAAAGCCCCATCGATTTTTGACCGGTATTACCCGTGACGGTCAAAGCATGACAGCCATAAGCCCCGGTATCAGACAGGGCAACCATCTCATTGGCAGTCATCGTGCCGTCTTTCATCACACCAGTACGCATCTTGACACGCATGGGATGTCTGGAACGTGAAGCAATAAACTCTTCTTCACGGTTCATTTCATACAGCACCGGTCGCCCTGTGGCGATGGTGAGATGCGCAGGAATATCCTCAATCAATATTTCCTGCTTATTACCAAAACCGCCACCAATTCGGGGTTTAATAACCCGGATTTGCTTCACCGGCAACTGAAGCACCGGGGCAATAATGCGGCGCGCATGGAATGGCACCTGAGTACTCGTGCGCACCACAAGACGGTCATTTTCATCCCAATAAGTTAAAGTCACATGTGGTTCAATGTGTGCTTGCTGAACTTTCGGAACCACATACTCCCGCTCGAAAATTTGGTCAGCCTCTTCAAAACCCTTGTCGACATCACCTATATCTATGCGAATTTTAGCGGCTAAATTGATACTTGGGTCAGAATCTGCAAAATTAACATACTCCTCTTGGTCATGCAAAATAGGCGCGCCGTCTTTCATCGCGTCCCGCATATCCAAGATCGGGTCTAAAACCTCATAATCCACTTCGATTAAATCGAGTGCCTGTTCGGCAATCGCCGCTGTTTCTGCAGCTACAAAAGCCACCCGGTCACCAACAAAACGCACCTTGTTATCCAGGGAGAACATGTCCAATGGTCCAGGAATAGGATCTGATTGCCCAGCCGTAGAATACACGACCCGCGGGATATCTTCCCAGGTCAACACAGCCGCGACACCTGGCAGCGCTCTGGCAGCTGAGGCATCAATCGAACGAATCCGTGCATGCGCATAAGGTGATCGCAGTACCTTGGCGACCAGCGTATCCTTCAAAGCCAAATCAGCAGTAAAAGCTGGCTTGCCTTGCACCAATGAGGCCGCATCAACCTTTCGATCAGACTTGCCAATCGTATCCGTTTCAGGAATCTCATCAACCTGGCGCATTTCTGGTTCAAACTGGCTTAAATCCTCTTCATCATGCGTTTGTTTCATGATTTCTACGGCTCGTTGCACAGCTTGCACTGGTTTGACATAAGCCGTGCAGCGGCACATCACGCCACTCATCGCTTCACGAATCTCAACCTCATTCGGTTGGGGATTTTCACGCAAAAGCGCTTTCGCCGAAAGCAACATGGCTGGCGTGCAATAACCACATTGCACCGCGCCACTCTCGATAAACGCGGTTTGCAGCGGATCAAAACCTTCGGTTTTCTTCCAACCTTTTTGAGCCTGTTCACCAAAAGCTTCCACGGTTTCTATCTGATGACCTTCGGCCTGAAGAGCCAGGAACATACAGCTGTTTACAGGTTTGCCATCCAACAAAACCGTGCAAGCGCCACATTCTCCTCGAGAACAGCCCCCACTTTTTGCACTAAAGTATCCCAAGGAACGTAGCGCATCCAAGAGGCTTTCGTTTCCAAGTACTTCAAGGGTTTCACGCTTTTGATTAACTTCAAGGCATATCTTCATGGCAGCCCTCCACTAACTCAGTCCAAGTTTAGCTAAACAACGTTTCAATAAACTCTCGGCTACATCCTGACGATAGTCCGACGAAGCCCATTCATCATCACAATCTTCAAACAGGTCCCGTATAGCCTCGCTTTTTATCTGCTCACCGGGTTCAATCACCAATCCGCCCAAAATAGCCTCATGTCCCCCAACGGTGACGATGATGCTGCCGTCTTGATCATGAACCACAGCGACACTGACGATGGGCAAATCTTTTGGCGATCGGGCAACCTGCTCATAAGCTACCGCTTTTGGCATGCCGATGCTCAGTTGTTCGATAAAAAAGTCCCGTCCGTTGTATTCTTCTTCCAGGTATTCATCCAAAGCGATGGTGCCTACACCCGGCTGTACCAAGACAGTAATATCCAGAGCCCTTAGACATGTCAACAATGGCGACCTGCCATTGGCTACGCGCAAGAAATTATCCAGGCTCAAGCCATTTCGGATATTCCATCCACCTTCAATACTCAAGGCTTCTCTAAAATCTGCCCATAAGGGTTCGTCTGCAAACAGCCGATCCAAAGGGGTCAAGCCACCCACTTCTAGTACCTCATCATCTGCTTTGATGTAATCCAATTGGAGCCCCTGCAAATCAATGAGCACATCGCCCGCTTGGTAACCTTTAACGTTATAGTCACCACCACTTAAAAACAAATAGGCATCATCAAATTCCGCTAAGAGCCTTTCCAGCTCTTCACGACTCTGTGGTCTGAAATAGTTGATATCAGATGTTCCCATTTTTATCCTCCAATAGAAGATGGCACGCCAAAAATCAGCCTTGGCTGAAGGTTTTGTTCAAGAATTGAAGGGGCAGCAAAAAGCTGCCCACCATCCCAACACCTATGCGCCGAGCGGCGAGAAGGTGTCAATCAGCAGTTTTGTATCGCCACCAACACCATAAAGAATCGGGCAAGTACAGCCGTGATCAATATATTCCTGGACCTTGGCTTTGGCTTCTTCTGGTGTGCCGCTGGCTGTAATGCGGTGAATAAGATCATCCGGCACCAGGTGTTTTGCGGCTTGAATTTGTTCATGCGTCGCCGGCCATCCTAAAATGGATTGAATTTCTTCAACGATGGACATAGAAACGCCAGAAGCCATGGCGATGTGCGGTTGCTGGGCGAGATATTGGGTGAGCAGTTCGCGCGTGGAATCAAACGCTTTATCGTGATCCTCATCTACGGAACAGACAATCAATTGGGGACGGTCAAAGTCTTCCAATTTTCGACCTGCCTGTTCAAGCCCTTTTATCAAGCTCTCAATCGCAAAGTCATTGTAAGAAACTGGTACACAATAGTTCATCACAATACCATCGGCGATGCGACCGGTCATTTCAATCATCTTATTGCCCGTGGCGCCAATATAAATCGGCACATTGCGAGGCTCTCGTCTTCCATGAACTACATCCAGCTCAATATCTTTGACTTTGACAAATTCGCCATCAAAGGACACACGTTCCATGTTCAGCAAGCGTTTAAGAACTGTGATGGTCTCTTCCATTGCTTTGAGGGGTTTGGTTCGGTTGATGCCCACATTTGTCGCCAAAGGATCCCACCAGGCACCAATGCCGCAGATAATGCGGTCAGGGGCAAGATCATCCAAAGTCAAAAACGTTGACGCCAGCAAGCCAATATTCCGTGTCCAGTTATTGATGACGCCTGAGCCAATATGAATCCGTTCACTCACCGCAGCATAAGCTGCCATGGGTACGATAGCGTCGCGCACCAATCGGCTTTCAGCCTGGTATACCGCGTAAAAGCCCTTTTCTTCGGCATAGCGAACGATATCCAAGCCTTCGCGCAAATCATGCGAGTCTTGTAAATACAAAGCAACCTTATCTATCATCTTAATAATCCTTTCATGTTCTAAGCTTGAGTTCATCAAGCACTATGGCGTCCAGCATGTCTAAATCTGTAGATGTATCCAGGTCATGCTGAATATTTTCAATAAGTTTTATTGTCACGTTGCGCGTTAGACTCAAAGCTTGATTGGTATGCTTTTGAAATGAATAACGCCCAAATTGTGGTTCAAATCCTTTAACTGAATTCAATAAAACCGCATTGGTCCCGGTTTGATTATGATCTGGAACCAATGTAATACTCGCTTGATTTTGCCCATTGGCAATGAGACATTCAATATCTTCTGTCTGTAATCGAGGCAAATCGGTCGGAATAATCAATATCCGCTGTGTATGACGTCCATTGACATGAGCCAATGCCTGAGCCAATCCATGATTCAAAGAATAGGGTTCATGCTCAAGCAACCCCTCCACACCTTCGGTTTTTGCCAGGTCTAGCACCGTCTCATCACGACATACAACCCATATTTGCTCAATTTCCGGACATGATTGAAGTGTTTTTAAAGTTCTACTCAAACTATTACGATTAATACGGTAAAGCTCTTCAAGGCTATAACAAGTTCGTAATCGAGATTTTCCTTCTGAGAACGGCTTGACAGGAACGATAGCTAAGATGCTCATCCTAAGCAACCTCAAGCAGTTTTAAACCTTGAGTTATCAGTTCTCTTGCCAACCTGATCTTTTCAGCTTCGGTTTTCATAATGGTTTGCGCTTTATAAACAATTATATCCGTATTGTGATAGTTTTCGAATTCAAGCTCATCCAACTTATCAAAAACATAGAGGTTTAACACATCACGATAAGCTTCTAACACGCTCATTGAGCTGGCTTCAACATTTAACTCCTTGAACATCTTGGCTGCAGGGCCTTTTAACGCTTGCCCTTGAATGATTGGCGAAACTGCAATAACCGGCTTTTGCTTTAAAACTGCCCTAATATCATCAAAATCGAGTATGGGTGCAATACTTAAAAGGGGATTCGAAGGGCAGATGACGACCAAATCAGCCTCATTCATTGCAGCAAGCAGTTCTTCTGTTGGTCTCACTTCACTGGTGCGTTGATAGTCTAAATTAAGCACCTCTGGTTGAAAGTGATGCTTAACAAAATATTCTTGAAAGCTTAAAAGGCCATGCTCTTTGGTATTCACCAAGGTAGGTGAAGGCTGGTCACTCATTGGATAAATTCTGGTCTTGACTCCCCAAAGTTTACAGAAATGCTGGGTAACCTGGCTTAAAGTGTAGCCTTCGCTGAGTAATCGAGTCCTTTCAAGATGAACGGCGATGTCTTTATCACCAAGGGTAAACCATGTTGGCGCATAGAGACTCTCGAGATAGTTGCTCACCTGATAGCTTTCATCCGCCAAGCCCCACCCGCGGGTTTTATCAACCAAATCTGCCAAAGTATAGCAAATCGTGTCAAGGTCAGGGCAGATTTTCAAGCCAAAATGTTCAAAGTCATCACCTGTATTGACAATCACTGAAAGATTGCCCGGTGTAAGCACGCGATCCAAGCCCAAAACGAGTTTTGCACCCCCGACACCGCCCGCTAAAGCAACAACTTTCAGGTCTTCTGTTTTTCGGCTCATCTGAACAGGTCACGCTCCTTTGGTCTTAGGAGTTCACTCGAATGAGCTTCACGCATTGGATAAGGGAACCCTTTGACCAAAACGACTGGTGTGCCTTCGCTGGCTTGCCCCATCATCAATGACGCCCCAGCGGCGAGTTCATCGGCGACGCCAATTGTTGTCACACGTAGTTTGTATTTATAGAGATCTTCTTCACCGCGCATGTCCAACAATCCGGGAATGCCGGCCAAACCAATCGTGGTGCCTAAAACACCATTGCGCCATGCCCGACCATGTGAATCTATAATCAAAACGCCAATTTCTTTTCCAGTCCTCAAAAAGATATCCCGACGCAAGTTTCGTGCGGAAGCATCCGAATCCTCCGGCAACAAAAGCACCCAATCAGCATCATCACCCCAAGAACCTTTCACATTCGAATGATCAATGCCCGCATTCGCACAAATGAAGCCCTTCTTATGCTCCACAATAACCGTTCCCGGGCGTTTACGAACAACCTCATTGCTTTCCTGGAGGATAAGCTCCACCAACTCAGGTCTTTTGTCCAAAAAGGTTGCTAACTCAATAGCTTCGTTTGAAGGCTCAACAGTCGTTAAATTCACCATGCGACCTTCAGCTTTTGAGATGATTTTTTGTGCTAAAACCAAAACATCACCGTCTTCCAATGACATGTCAGCCGTTCTCAGCGCGCGTAAAATGATTTCTGCTAAATCATCTCCCTCTTTAATGACTGGAATGCCGGGGAGTGTTGTAAAACTGAGTGTTTTTGGCTTATTCATGGACACCTGTGATACGAATACCGGATGAGGGTACTTTGTATTGCATATTGAGACCAATCAGAATAGAGGTCAGACCTTCGACCACCATCGTGTTTTGAATGACTCCAGCATCCCAGGCCTTTACACCCATATCCGCAGCTAATTGAATGACCAATTCGCGGGCTGCTTTGTCATAACCGGCCACTAAAACATCGGTCTCAATCTCTTCGCCAGAGAGTAAATGCTCAAAAGAAACATTTTGGAAAGCATCCACAATTTTTGCCTTTTCGCCTAAAATAGCTTGTGCCAACAAAGCCGCGCTACCTTCCGGGGGCATCTGCACCCGCGCCACCTTCGGTGGAACCAAGGGCACACAAACATTGATTAACAGTTTGTCTTGCAAAACATCCTTTAGTTCTTCTAAGGTTGTGCGCATCGCTTCATACGGAACCGTTAGGACGGCGATGTCACAGGTTTGAACTGCTTCAAGATTGCTCATGCCGGTAACATTTCCGACACCTTGCAGCCTTTCTTTCAGTTCTTCTACTGCGGTAATTGCGCTTTCTACTTTGCGCGAACCAATTAATATCTCATGGCCAGCCTGAGCCCAACGATAAGCCAAGCCCCTCCCCTGGCGACCAGTACCACCAATGATGCCAATTTTATAGCTCATTTATCCTCACATCTCTTCAACTTTTTGCCAGGCACGTTTTGCTGCCTCGCGTGATTTCGCTGCCACTTCGTGTTCATCAAGGAACACCAAACGGCGGTCTTTCATCAAAACCCGACCATTCGCCATGGTCATCGTGACCATCCCGTCGCGGAAACCAAACAGGATATGCCAGGGTAGATTTCCAGCATGCATGGGTGTAATCGGGGCGTAATCGACGAAGATAATATCAGCTGCCGCGCCCTCCTCAATTCTACCTATGCGCAAACCATCAAAAGTTTCAGTGACAAGCTCCGAATTATTCTCGACCGCCATTTTGATGATATCGTAGCCACCCATCGCGCGTGGGTCACGTTGGTTGTCTTTGTGTAGTGTATAGGCCGCAAACCACTCTGACCACATCGCATTCGAAAAGCCATCATTGCCCATACCGACTCGCACACCCTGGCGCAGCATCTCCTCAATCGGAGCGACGCCCACGGCGTTATTCATATTGGATCGTGGTTGATGTGTTAGCCAGGTTTTTGTTTCTGCCAAACGGGCAATTTCAAGCTCATCGGCGTGCACACCATGCACCATGATCGTTTTTGGTCCCAAAACGCCTTTTTGATAGAAGCGTTCAATCACCCGTACGCCATATTTTTCAAGCGAATCAATCTGGTCAACGATTCCTTCTGCTGCATGGCAATGGAAACCAGCCCGACCAGCATTTTCAAGCAAGCATTTATCCAGGGTTTCATCAGAAACAGTCAAACTTGCGTGCAGACCAAAATGAGCGCGAACCATCGGATCTGAATCCCCAGAAAGAACACGTTTAATAAAACGCCCGTTCTCACGAATACCAGCCAAGGCGCGTTCTTCACCGTCGCGATCCGTGACCTCATAACACAAAGAGCCGCGCAAGCCCGAAGCCAACATCGCTTCATAAATGACATCCAATGAGCCATCAATGAAGTTTGGCGAAGCATGATGGTCAAACAAAGTTGTTGTGCCATATTTGATCGCGTCAATCAACAGCGTGAGTGCGGAGTAATACACCCCATCGACATCCAAAGCTTTATCCAATTTCCACCAGAGTTTCTCCAGGATTTCAGCAAAATTGGTGGCTGGCTCGCCAGGAATAGCCATACCGCGCGAAAAAGCACCGTAAAAATGGGTATGCGCGCAGATGTTGCCTGGCATGATGATTTGGTTTTCGGCATCCAGAATCGTTTCATCCGGGTACTGCGTTCGCAATTCGCTTTCAAGTCCAATGGCAGCGATTTTGCCATCACGAATTAATAAAGCGTGCCCTTCCAAAATGTCATTTGGACTACCCCAAGTTACTATAGGTCCGTTCGTAATTAACATGATAGTCCTTTCAATTCAACTAGAGATTAACTAACCATTTTAATAAAGAAAAAGCCAGGTTGCAATAACCTGGCTTTGGCACCGTGCTTATTCGCCGGTGATTTCGTAAAGCTCAACCAGCACGCCGCCTGCAGACTTCGGATGCACGAAAGCCATCTTCCGACCTGGCAAGACTTGCGGCTCGGTGTTAATCAAGCGCACACCCTTTTCTTTGAGCATGTTGAAGGTTTCGTCAATATCCTCAACCTCAACGCAGATGTGATGGATACCTTCCCCGCGTTTCTCAAGGAACGCAGCCATACCAGTATCTGGTGAAGTGGGTTGCACAAGCTCAATCAAGCTATCGCCAATTGGAATGAAAGCTACACGAGAATGTTCCGAGGGGACTTCCTCGATGTAATCCAGCTTCAAGCCTAATTTGTTCTCCCAAAAATCCAACGAGGATTCAATGTCCTTCACTGCAATCGCAACGTGATTAATTTTTGTTACTGCCATAGTTTCTCCTTGTATTCCAGTTTATAGTTCCGTTTAGAGGAAGCTAGGTGCGCGGTATTCGCCCCAAACTTCACGTAATCGTCCACAAATTTCGCCTAAGGTAAGCTTGCCTTCAACACATTCGATGATGATTGGCATCATATTGGCATCACCCTTGGCACATTCCTCAAGGCGACTGAGCAATGCTTCTGCCTTAGCTTTGTCGCGATTAGCACGTAACTGAGCCAAACGTTCGCGTTGTTCAAGCTCAATGGCTTGGTCAATCTTGAGCGCTTCGAGTTCGAGGGTTTCGTCCACCGTAAAGCGGTTGACACCAACGACCACATCATCACCTTCTTCCAGGCGACGCTGAGCCGAGAAGGCAGCATCTTGGATTTCGTTTTGCATATAACCCTGTTCGATTGCGCGCATTGCGCCACCGATTTCATCGATCTTGCGAATGTATTCAGCAGCTTGCTTTTCGATCTCATCGGTCAGGAACTCAATCATATATGAGCCTGCCATGGGGTCAATCGTATCCGCAGCACCACTTTCATAAGCAATAATCTGTTGCGTACGCAAAGCCACTTGGACAGCCTTTTGGGTTGGCAGCCACAGGGCTTCATCCATGCTATTGGTGTGCAAGGATTGCGTACCGCCCAAAACAGCAGCCAAGGCTTGCAAGGTCACACGAACCACGTTGTTTTCGGGTTGTTGCGCGGTGAGCGTTGAACCGGCGGTTTGTGTGTGGAAGCGTAGTTTTTGTGAACCCGCTTTTTGTGAACCAAAGCGTTCTTTCATAATCTTGGCATACAATCGGCGCGCCGCGCGGAATTTGGCAATTTCTTCCAGGAAGTTGTTATGGGCATTGAAGAAGAACGAAAGCTGACCGGCAAATTCGTCTACATCCATGCCGGCTTTGGTCGCGGCCTCAATATAGGCAATACCATTAGCAAGCGTAAAAGCGACTTCCTGCGCGGCTGTTGAGCCAGCTTCACGGATGTGATAACCAGAAATACTGATCGTATTCCAGTTGGGCACTTGTTCTTTACAGAACTGGAAGATATCCGTAATCAAACGCATGCTTGGCGTAGGTGGGAAGATGTAGGTACCACGTGCGATATATTCTTTCAGGATATCGTTTTGGATGGTGCCGCGCAATTTATCTGAGGAAACGCCTTGCTTCTTAGCCACGGCAATATACATCGCCAATAGGACTGCTGCAGGTGCGTTAATCGTCATGCTTGTAGAAACGCGATCCAAGGGAATGTCTTTGAGCAGGATTTCCATATCTTCAATAGAAGAAATAGAGACACCAACCTTGCCAACCTCACCCATGGCGATTTTGTCATCCGCATCATAGCCAATTTGGGTTGGAAGGTCAAAAGCGACCGAAAGACCAGTTTGGCCTTGTTCCAACAAGAAGCGATAACGCGCGTTGGATTCCTTGGCGCTGGAAAAACCAGCATACTGGCGCATCGTCCAAAAACGACCACGATACATGGTAGGCTGAACACCACGGGTAAAGGGATATTGTCCTGGGTAGCCTAAATCTGCTTCGCGGTCTAATACAATCTTTTCTGCGGGGATAACCGGAGGCAATTCAATATTAGAAGTTGTCTTGAAACTTTTCTTTCTTTCCGGAAATCTTGCCAATGCAGGGTCATAACATTTTCCGAGCCATTCTTCATAAAGTTGTTTGTCGTCCATAATGCTCCTTACAATTTTCTGCTGATGTCTATAAGTATATCAAATAGCGACCCTTTTCGGCTAAAACCATTGATTTTTAACAAGCATTCTTGAAATTAAGTTTGACACTTTTCCATTTCTTTGTGGTAGAATGCTCTGGCTCGACTGTTGTACCCTTCAGTTAGAGCAAAAAGACAACAACAAGTTATGAAAGGGCTTGACATGAAAGTATTACTTTTGAAAGACGTATATAAATTAGGCCGCGCTGGTGACATCAAGAAAGTTGCTGATGGCTACGGACGCAACTACCTGATCCCCCAAGGCCTCGCACTCCCCGCTACCGACAGCTCCGTTAAACTCGCCGAACGCATCGCCGAAAAAGCGACCGAACGCCGCGCTATCCTCAACAAAGAACTCCAAGGCTTGGCCGAAATCCTCCAAGGTATGGAAGTTGAATTTGGTGTGCGCGCCAGCGAAACCGGCAAGCTTTATGGCTCGGTTAGTCCCCAAATGATCGCTGATAAGATCAAAGAGCTCAAAGACATCGAAATCGAACGCACGCAAATCGTGACCGAATCGATCCGCAACCTGGGCGAATATATTGTACCCATCAGCCTCACCCTCGACCTGCTTCCCGAAGTGACCGTCATTGTGGTCCGTGAAGGTGAAGTTGGCAAACGTGTTGCCGTCCAAGAGATCGAAGAAACCATTATCGAAGAAGTTGAAGAAATCGTTGAAGAAATCGAAGCTGTTGAAGAAGCTATCGAAGAAAACGCTCAAGAATAATCTTCTTTTCGAAACCATTAAACCGACCCTGTCTAATTAAAGTGCAGGGTCGGTTTTTTTGTTAGAATTAGGGCATGGCTGAGTTTTCCGGTTCAGAACTAAAAAGAAAACGCGAAGAGATGCACATTCCGCTGGAACAAGTTGCCAGCGAAACACGCATTCGCCTTTCCATTTTGCAAGATTTGGAAGATGAGGAATATTCTGAACTCAGTTCCAGCGCGCAAATCAAAGGCTTTTTACGCATTTACGCTGACTATTTAGGCTTGAACCAAGATGATGAACAAGCTTCGGACCCTCTTGATGGCGATGTCGAAAAAGCCTCTGCCGATGAAACCAAAGCGTCACTTGAAGATTCAGATGCTGAAACCAATGCAGAGTCTCCATCACGACCAGAAGAAGCAGTTAAAGAGCCAATTGAAGTCGCCCCAAGCACAGAAGCTGAAAGCATCCCCGATCCTACAGCTGTAGAAGAAGAGGCGACTCCGAAACAAGAAACTGAATCGCAAAAAATGTTGGCGCAGTTAGGCCGTGAGCTTTCTGCACGTCGTCGCTATCTCAACCTTGAATGGGATGTCATCATTCAACAAACCCGTCTGCATCGGAATACCCTGCGCGCCTTAGAAAATGGCGATTTGGACGCCTTTTTTGCCCCTCTGGAGTTCAGAAAAGACCTCCAGACCTACGCTCGCTTTCTAAACTTGGATGTCGAATCGATCATGGTCCAGTACGCCGAAGCGCTACAAAAACGCCATTATGAAAACTTACCCGCCAAGCGCATAAAACGCGATTCATCCAAGCCAGCTTCTCGGGTCTTACTCACCATTCGGCGTTTCTTCACCCTGGATTTATTTTTTGGCATGTTTATCGTTTTGGGCATATTAGGTTTCCTCATTTGGGGCATTTCCAACATGCGTGAACGAAGTGATGAGCAACCCGTAGCTACCGAAACTATTCCCGCAATCATAGATTTTATCCTCACAACCCCGACCGCCAGTGAGCCAACACACGAACCCGAACCAGAAGAAGTCGAGGAGGTCGCCATACCCACCGCGACGGCTTTCTTTGTGCAGGCCAGACCAGAGGAAGGTTTTTCGTTAACTTTACTCGCTCGTCAAAACATTTGGATTCGCGTTTATGCTGATGACAAATTGGCTTATGAAGGACGCTTGGCGGCTGGAGACGTGAAAAGTTTTTCTGCAGATGAAGGTCTTGGATTGGAAACAAGCAATATTTCAGGCTTGGAAATAGCCTTCCAAGGAAACGCAATCGAACCGATTAGCCGGCCTTTTGGAACACCCGCGAGGTTCCTTTTTAACCAAAACGGTATGCAAGAACGCCCCTTATTTGATGTGGAAGAAGCACCCGACCTTAACCCAACACCAGGAGCCCCCTAATGAGCCTTCGAAACAAAACCTACCATTTACACAGACTGGGTTGTGCAAAAAACCTCGTCGATTCAAGTGTCCTCGAGCAGATGCTTCAGCAAAAAGGCTTCCACGCTGTCGATAAAGCGCGACGCGCTGGACTAGTCATCATCAACACCTGCTCATTTATCCACGATGCCAGAGTTGAGTCGGTTGACGCTATTAAGGGTTTTATCGAAACAAAATCCAGTGGTCAAAAAATCATAGTTGCTGGTTGTTTATCCCAACGTTACCAAGAGCAACTCTTCAAAGACATGCCCGGCATCGACGCGGTCATCGGAACACGAGACCTAAACGATTTGGGGCGCATCATCGACCGACTTGCCGAACCTGGACAAGTTCAACACCTCAGCAGCGATTTCATCAACATCCCTAAATTGGTAAACCCTGGTGACTATCACAACACCCTCATCCAAGGCGCCAGCAGTTATCTAAAAGTTGCTGATGGATGCCATAGGAACTGTGCCTTCTGCGCGATACCCAATATTAAGGGCACTTTGGTCAGCCGCAAGAATAGCCAGGTCATCCGAGATGCGCTCTATCTGCAAAAACAAGGCGTCAAAGAAATCAACCTCATTGCCCAGGACGTCACAGCTTTTGGGCTTGATAGACCAGAGCGAAACGCCCTCGCAACCATGCTCAAAGACCTCATGCCCCAAATTCCAGATGTCAAATGGTTGCGATTGCTTTATACCTATCCAGGCATGGTGACTGACGAGCTGATCGATCTCATGGTCGACGAGAACCAACTTCTACCCTACCTTGACATGCCCCTGCAACACGCCGACCCCGCTGTTCTCCGCTCCATGAACCGTCCACCAGATATCGCCTGGGTGCATGACTTGATTGCACGTATGCGCAGACGTATCCCTCAACTGGTCACACGCACAACCTTCATCGTTGGGTATCCAACAGAAACAGAAAAAAGCTTTCAGGACTTAAAAACTTTCATCAAAGAAATGCGTTTTGACCACGTTGGCGTGTTTGTCTACTCCCCAGAAATGGGCACACCAGCCCAGGTTTTAGCTGACCCGGTACCTGATGAACTAAAAGAAGCTCGTTTGGCTGAGCTCATGGCGCTACAAGAAACAATTGCTTTCGAGAAGTCGCAAGCCTATGTTGGCAAAACCTTCGACATGCTCATTGAAGGGGCGGATCCAAGAAACAACATCATCGCCGGCAGAATCTGGCGAGATGCGCCAGAGGTAGATGGCTTAGTCATTGCTGAGGGTAAACAGACCGAAAGCATGATGACCCGCGTCGAGATAAGCTCCGCCACAGCTCATGATTTGATTGGGGTTCAAGTAAACTAATAAAAAAAGCACCTTTTCAGATGCTTTCTATTACTTGCTTATTCGTGGTAAATATTCGTTGAACTACTTGGCTGGCACAATGTTGTGGATCCAGTCAATTAGTCTTTGATCCCATCGATAGATATAGCTATTACCAAACAAAGTAGGAATGTATTCCCAATCTGCTGTAATCAAGTCTTCAGGAACTTGTTCAGAGGTCAGATTATCAGTTTCAAAATTTTTCAGGAAACAAGTCCCAAGCGAAACCAATTGCTCGATGGATAAGTCGGTCAAGAAGGAGGTATTGAAAGCTTTAATAAGATCAGGAATCTTCAAAATCATTGAAGGATCCAACATTTGCTTGAGCAAACCTTTCATCACAACGGACTGGTTGCCAACACGGAAGCTATCTGAATAGCCTTCGCGAATGCGCATCAAGTCGAGTGCACGTTCACCTGAAAGTGTTTGTAAGCCTGGGTCAAAACAACAGAAAGACGGGTTAGGAGGATAAACGCCTTGCGGAAGATCCACAGTTACACCACCAATCGCATCAATAAACTCTTCAACACCGGTGAAATTGACCACCATGTAATGGTCAATGGTCACGCCAAAGTTCGCATGAATGACCTGAGCTAAAGTGACCGCACCATTGCTGCCTTCCGGCGAACCTGTCCATCCGGAAGTACCAAACAAATAACCTTGGTTGATTTTCATGGGGTTTTCTTCTTTGAATAATCCCTCGGGAGCATTCACCAAAAGGTCACGGGGCAAGGCGAGCATGTCGACTTTCATCTCAGTAAAGTCAACTCGTGCTATCCGAATGACATCCGCTAAACCAGCGCTAAAATGATAGCCTGAGGTGTCTGTACCAACCATTAACACGTGCCAAACCGCTTCTTCTCCACAAACGGGTGGTTTCGTGGGCGTTGGAGTATGTTCTGGCGTATTGGTAACAGTTGGCACATTCGTTGCTGTATCCTGAATCGGAGCAACAGTATTAGTGGCAACAGATATTTGTGGTACAGATAATGTCGCGCCCAAGGGCTTTAAAATCATGGGTTTAAACCAACTGAAATAAAGGGCCACAAGAATCAAAGCCAATCCCAAAAGGACGAGTAATATAACCATCCAAGGTTTTACTTTGCTGGTTTTCTCTGGTTTTTCTGTTCCAGTCTCTTCAATTTTTACTTCGGTTGTTTCGCTCATAGTATCTTTCTAATAACAAATCGTTTTTTAGTCTATATAAAAACCTAATTAGTCATTCTAACATAAATTGACTAAGTCAATTTCGCATTATTGCGTTTGGTAAAACCATGCCACTTATAATAAGACGACTAAACTCACCTTAAAGGGACCTAACCAATACTATTTCTTTTCTTATGACAAGCACCGCGATTGCCAATCCAAGCAATCCTGCGATAACAGCACCAATCAAGCTGTGGGCAAAGCGGGGCAAATAGTTAAATGTCGCGAACGCCAAACCACCGCCTAGGACTGCAGCTAAAATTGCCTTGCCGAATACCGTGCCAGTGTGCAATGCGCCTGTATCCAACTGGAACACCAAACGGCGGTTCAATAATACAAAGAGCAAGACCGCTTGCACGCTATAAGCCAAAAGATTGGCGGCTACGATACCCGCTTCTGAAGCAATGCCCCACTTGGGCAATAATGCCATCAAACCAAACCCAGCACCAACAAAAATAGCTAAGGTCACACCCGCACCAAGCATGGGAATGAAAGGTTTTTGCTGGGCGTAAAACGATCGGGCAAAAAGCTCAACAAGAGAATGACCAATAATCGCCGCCAGGAAGATGCGTGAAACAAGCACCACACGAGCAACACCTGCCGCATCCAAACCTCTAATGAAGGTTGCGACAGCTGGTTGCACGACCACAGCTGCTATCACAGCGATTGGAATTGTGAGAACAAGCATGACTTTTGTGGCATGTTCAATCTTGTCTTTGAAAGCATCGAATTGTTTATTGTTAAAAAATTCTGAAAGCGTCGGCAATACTGCTGTCGCAATCGATGTACCCAATAAAGTTTGGGGAATTTGCATAATCCAATAGCCATACATTAATGCTGAAATAGCGCCTTCTTCCAGACCCGAAGCCATGTTGTCCTGTGCAAGGAAAACCATTTGAATAAGGAACATGGTAATCAAGCGTGGTCCCATAACCTTGAAGACCTTACGCGTATAAGGTTCTTTAAAATTGACAATGGGTCGCCAGCGGTAGTTGTATTTAATCAAACCAGGCACTTGAATCAGCAAATGCAACAAAGCGCCGATAATCACGCCATACACCAAGCCTTCAACACCTAAACCGAGCGTTGGAAAAGTGATAGGTCCTACCGTCAAGCCTTTCTCAGGTGCCAATATGAGTGCGCCAAAAATCTGACCCAGGGTATAGAAAACTGGCGCCAGAGCAGGAAGCAAAAAATGCTCGTTGGCTTGCAAGCCGGCCATCACCAAACCACTCAGCGAGAAAATGAGCGTCGAAATCAAGTTCATGCGCATCAATTTGGTAGCGATCAGAATTTGCTCTTGGGTAAACCCCGGCGTAATGACGTTTTCGATCAATGGACGAGCAAAAATCGCAAAAACGATCGCCATGAGCGCAGTAATCAAGAAGCCAATGTTTAGGATATTTGAGAATAAGTCCCAGGCTTTCTGTTGTCCTTCTTTGCCCAAAACTTCGGTCAAAATCGGAATAAAAGCGATCGCTAAGGCGCCACCCGAAATCAGCATAAAGAGCATATCGGGCAAGTTGTTCGCCGCGTTATACACATCCAAAACTGCTGAAAGGCCAAATTCTTTTGAAATCAGCATTTGGCGAACAACGCTTAGCAATTTGTCAAAGCCAAATAAAATAGCCAGTAAAAGAGATACTCTTGAAAGTCTGCTTAATTTTTTCATGTCACTCCATATCAAGCGTCAATTATGCCACAATTCTGATTTAAGCAAATCGGGGAAAGATTGTTTATAATCCATAAAGAGGCAGAACTATGCGAACACAAAAAACCGGAACTTTATATATCGTTGCCACACCGATTGGAAACATGAAAGACATCACCCACAGAGCGATTGATATCTTAAGTAAAGTTGATATCGTCATTTGTGAGGAACTGCGCCAGGGTTCAACCTTACTCAAACGCTTGGGAATCCAAAATGAACTCATTCCACTGAACGAACACAACGAAAGTGAAATGGTGCAAAACATTCTGGTAGAGTTACTCAACGGAAAGAGTATGGCACTCGTTTCCGATTGTGGCACACCTGTATTTTCAGATCCTGGGCGAAAACTACTGCAAATTCTCTATGAATCATCGGTCCCAGTACGCACCGTCCCGGGAGCTTCGTCCTTAAGCGCTGCCATTTCAATCTGCCCTTTAATCCTGGATCAATTTACATTCATCGGTTTTTTACCGCCTCAAACCGAGAAGCGTATTTCGGTTTTGAGAAGCTACGCCCACACGCCCCATCCGCTGATTTTGATGGACACACCCTATCGCTTGAGCAAATTGCTCAACGAATGTGCCGAAGTCTTTGGTAAAAAGCAAACCATCTTCCTTGCCTGTGACCTAACCCTCCAGAAAGAACGGGCTTATCTTGGAACCATCGAAGAAATCCTGGCCAAAGTTGAAAACACTAAAGCCGAGTTTATGTTAATCATCGATAAACCCCAACGAAGGCGATCACGATGACCCAAATCCGCAGCTTAAAAGTCCGCGATAAGCAGCTCCAATTTCCAACCTTTATGCCGGATGGCACCTACGGCTATGTGCGTGCCTTAACTGGCCAGGATTTACAAGCTGTTGGACTTGAAGCCTTGATGATGAATAGCTTCCATCTGATGCAAAAACCCGGTTCCATTGTGATTAATGCCTTGGGAGGTTTGCACAAAATGGCATCCTGGCCAGGTGTGTTGATGACCGATTCGGGCGGATTTCAAGCCTATTCACTCATCAACCAAAACCCCAAATTTGGCTCGTTAAACGAGAAAGGCATCACATTTTTTCCAGAAGCCAGCAACCGCAAACTGCTGCTCACACCAGAAAAAAGCATCCAACTGCAGATGAGTTATGGTTCGGATATTTTGGTGTGCTTGGATGAATGTACCCACGTAGATGCAGACCGCAAAGAACAAGAGCGCTCTGTTGAACTCACCATCGCCTGGGCAAAACGTGCCCGTAAAACCTATGACCAACTCGTCAAAAGCCGGGGCTGGTCCGAAGAAGAGCGTCCCCTGATTTTTGGCGTCATCCAGGGTGGTGGCGAACTGGACCTGCGTAAACGATGTGCGGAAGCACTGCTGGAAATCGGCTTTGACGGCTTTGGGTTTGGCGGATGGCCTTTGGACAATGAATCGAATCTGATTACCGACATTCTTGAATACACCCGTTCACTCATCCCACGCCAATTTCCCATCCACGCTCTGGGTATTGGTCATCCAGTGAGCATTGTGGCGGCATATCGCATAGGCTATGAAATGTTTGACTGCGCGCTTCCCACCCGCGATGCCCGCCATGGACGCCTCTACGCACGGCGTTCTGCCACTGCCAGTTTGGATGAAAAAGGTGATTGGTTGAAATTCGTCTATATCAATAGCGAAACTTACATCCGGTCAGATGAACCGATTTCGGACACTTGCGATTGCCTGGCATGTCAACACTACAGCCTGGGTTACCTGTACCACCTCTACCGCCAACGCGATGCCAACTACCAACGGCTGGCAACCATGCACAACTTGCGTTTTATGACCCAACTAACCGATGACATTCGAGCGATGCATGCCTGAGATCGACGCTTTACAAGCATTTGTCGACGAAGTACAAAGTTCAGCGAAGTACGCGATGCTTTCGCGCGATCTTGTTGAACAAATCGCCAGGGTAGAACTCAAGAACCAAGGCAGTCCTGCCAAAGCCCTCAAGTCAACCCGCACCCGGTTACACCGTTTAGCTGGTGCTTTCATCACACAACGCATCGCCTACGCGAAGTGGTTGGATATTTTAAAAGGCTACCCCGAAATAAATTCTCAGGCACACCGAGAAACGCTCAAGCAACTCATGCTCTTGCATGCCTCAACACAAGAACGCTTACCCTTCCTCGAAAAAGTTTACAACGACCTGTTTACCCTCTTTCCCAAACCTAACTCCATCCTCGACCTTGCGTGTGGGCTCAACCCGCTTGCCATCCCCTGGATGCCCATTGATACTGAAACAAGCTATCATGCTTGTGATATCGTCATACCCATGCTTGATTTTCTCAAAGACTATTTCGCTGTTTTTCGTCCTAATACCCACATTTTTACCCAGGATATTGCCAGTCAAACACCTTCTCAAACATTCGATCTCGTTTATCTGCTCAAAACCATGCCGCTCCTCGCCCAAATTGATAAACATGCCCCTGAAAGCTTATTGAATACCTTGCAATTCAGACATCTCATCATTTCCTATCCACTTAAAAGCCTTGGTAAACACAGTAAAGGCATGGAAAAAACGTATCGTGCTCAATTCCAATCACTCATCGCTGATAAAGCCTACAAGGTTCAAGAATACGTCCTTCCCAACGAACTATTCTTTATAATTAGTCATCATGATTAGCCAGCAAGACATTCAGGACCTTATAAGTGACGTACAGAACTCAAAAAAATACCGTGAGTTAGCCTTGCCATCGGCTTTTTTACAGAATTTAATCGACCAAGAGCTTAGCCAGGCTAAGAACAAACGCCTCCTCAAAGAAGCCTTCCGTAAAAAGCTGCATGAAGTCATTGCTCCATACCTGGAGGATATCGATTATCCGCTTGAAACCGATCGTTTAATCTCACTAAGCAGTCAGGAGATGACCATCGACCAACTCAAAACCTGGGCTAAAGGCATCATGCGCAAACACGCCTCAACCCGCGAACGTTTACCCAACCTAACAAGCTTTTACGCCACGATTTGGCAGCACATCGGTCAGCCCAAAAGGATCCTCGACCTCGCTTGCGCGCTTGATCCACTCGCATTGCCTTGGTTTGACAATCCGCAACTAGAATCTTTTTACGCAGTGGATATCCACAAACCGCGCCTCAATTTCCTTGAAACCTTCTTTGAAAACCATTTTTCCTTTGCCAGGACAATCCACCAAGACTTTATTGCCGAGCCAATCGAGTTCCAAACTGATTGCGTCTTCCTATTCAAAGAAGCCCACCGCATGGAAAAACGCAAACCTGGCAGCACTCGCGAGCTCATCCGAAGGCTCAATGCTCAGCACATCGTCATCAGTTTACCTGCCAGTGACCTGCGCGGTCATCACTCCTTGCTTGATTATCATAATGGACTCCTGGAGAAGATTGTTTCCGGGTTGGATGTCCAAGTCAGTCAAACACAAGTGGGCACCGAACTTCTCTACTTTATCAAAAAGGCAAAAACGATATGATCAACGAGGCTTTAAAGCGATACCAACCTTATCTCTCCCCTGAAGATTTTCAGAAACTCCTTGAAGCCTCAGATATTAACGCACCATTATCCGTTCGGGTAAACCTGCTCAAAAACGCCGAGCCTGAAAAAGCCATGGAAGAATGGAAAAAACGATATGGTTGGCAAACTGAAGCGGTTCCATTTTGGCAACATGCCGCGCAAGTCCTGGCCTCCGAAATTCCTCCCAGCCAAACAACCGAACACCGCTTTGGCTACTACTACATACAAGATGCCGCTTCCATGCTCCCAGTCGCTTTGTTTAGTCCCGTTCAAGAAGGCGAGCTCATTCTCGATATGGCGGCTTCACCCGGCGGAAAAACCACGCATCTTATCGACCGCAGTCTGGAAAAAGCTTTTATCATGGCCAACGATTCCAGTGCATCACGCCTTTCCGCCCTACGTGTCGTAACCCAAAGTTGGGGCATGGCAAACGGCGCCATCAGTAATTTTGCCGGCGAGAAAATTGGGGATTGGTTCCCAGAAACCTTCGATAAAATCCTCTTGGATGCGCCCTGTAGCATGGAAAGCTTGCGTGTTTCTGACAGCCACCCCTTCCGTGATATCAGCGTTTCTGAGCGTGACCGACTTGCTTCACGCCAATTAGCCTTGCTGATTTCCGCGCTCAAAGCCACAAAAGTCGGTGGTGAACTGGTTTACTCCACATGTACCATGGCACCTGAAGAAGATGAAGCGGTTATTAACGCCCTTTTAGACCGGTTCCCTTTCGCGGTGCAAATCGCGCGCATTGAAAATCAAGACCCAAAAAGCTACGGCTTGACCCAATTTGAAGGCCAACATTTTGATCCAAGTTTGAAACATACCTTGCGCGTTTGGCCTCACCTATACGCAACTAATGGCTTCTTTGCATCCAAACTCATCAAAACAGCGTCAATTGAGAGTAACCCGCTTCAAATACCCCAAAGGCCATTTTCAAGCACGGGTCTCGACATCCTAAACCACAAGGAAAGCCAAGCTATCCTCATGCAGCTTCAAGACCGTTTTGGGCTCAATCCAATGACTTTGCAGGACTTTGAAATCGGGCAACGTGATACCCATCTTCACTTCATCCCGAAAGCTTATCTCGAAACCTTTCAAACCTTACCCTACCATGCAATGGGCATGCCTTTAGGCAAACTAATCAAGAATACCCTTGAGCCAGGCTTTGAATTTGTCAGCCGCTTTGGTATGCTATTTACACAGAACACTTGGAAAATGCCTCAAGAATATCTAGACCTTTGGTTAAAAGGTCATGATTTGCGCGCTTTGGATTTACCACCAGCTTGCTCACCTGGCATCATTGCCATAAAAAATGAACACGATATCTTAATAGGCGCAGGAAAATGGAGCGCACAAAGATTGCGCAACTTGCTCCCCCATCGTTTTTTACTCTAAACCTAAATTAGCCTGTCTCGCAAAGGTGGCGGATAACTGCAGTGGCAACGACACACGCTGTTTCCATCCGCAAAAGGGTCTCGCCTAATGACACCTGATGATAGCCATATTCTTCGGCTTGCTCGACTTCTTCCCGACTAAAACCGCCTTCCGGACCAATCAAAACCCTTATTTCTCGCGGTTTGTCCCCTTTCGGGCAACAAATGGACTCTCGCTGCATTCGCATCACGGTTGCAGTACCTTCCCAGGGAATGATTTTGCTTGCATCTGTTTTTTCAGCGACAAGTGCCTCAAAACTTTTCACAGGCATGATAATCGGCATAACAGAGCGCATGCTCTGTTCCGCAGCTTCCTTGGCGATAGTTGTATAGCGATCGCGCTTTGCCTCGAAACTATCCGCATCCTGCACCAGACTTCGGCTTGAAATAAAGGGTTGGAAGATGGTCACACCAATTTCAGTACATTTTTGGAAGATCCATTCCAGCTTTTCTTTCTTACTCAAGCTAAAACATAAGCACAAACCGGTTTTTGGCTCAGCTCGCCCTGGTTCTTTGTCTACCACTATGCCCCGAATTGGTTGACCATGCTTAACTTCCAATTCAACCAAGTAGGTCATGCCAGTATTATCCAGAACAACCACAGCATCCATGCTCTCGAGTCGCAAGACCTTTCGAATTTGTCTTTCGATCTCTTCCGGGAATGTCACATCATTCCCGTCAATATACCTTGGGTCAATAAAGAATCGTTGCATGACACTATTGTAGCTTATTTTTTTATTTTATTTGAAAATACATGTGTCTATTTTTCGATGTTAAAGGCGAATTTTGTTAAACAGTTTTGCGCTCTTTGTAGTATAACAATGCAGAGAAAGATTATGAAAAACGAAAAAAGCCAATCCTCTTTTAAACATTTAGACCTCGTGTCCATATTTTTTGTGCTGGTTTTAGTCCTCAGCAATTTTGCTTCATCAGCAAAACTTATCGATTGGGGCTTCTCAATCGGCAAGATTCCCATGGTTTTTGATGCCGGCACCGTCTTTTTTCCAATTGCTTATGTGATTGGGGATGTTTTAACAGAGGTTTATGGTTTTAAACGCGCGCGACGGGTAATTTGGTTCGGCTTTGGCGCCCTGGCCTTTAGCTTTCTCATGTTCCTGCTCATTCGATTCCTTCCAGGCGAGAGCCAATGGCAAGCCGCCGGGGGTCAGGATTCTTTCAACTTCATTTTAGGCGGGCTCAGCAGTGGCGGCATTGTTCTGGCAAGTTTAGCTGGTTATCTGGGCGGCAGTTTTTCAAATGCCATCACCATGGCACTCATGAAAAATCGCACCCAAGGCAAGCATTTATGGACACGCACAATCGGAAGCACCATTCTAGGCGAACTGCTGGACACACTCCTCTTTGTCAGCATTGCAACCCTTACCGGAGTTTTCAGCAAAGACCTTTTCTGGTCCTTGCTCATCACCAATTATCTCTTTAAAGTCATCGTCGAGGTGCTTTGCACACCTTTGACTTATTGGTCTGTAAGAAAGCTGAAACAATCTGAAGGGATCGACGTATTTACCGACCCGAAAGACCTTAATCCTTTTGCTTTCTAAGCGCTTCTTTGCTTAGCCCCTCAATACAGATGACATATTCCCCACGAATTTTGTCTTCTTCAAGCCAGGCTTTGATCTCGCTCAATTTGCCGCGTAATATTTTTTCAAATTTTTTGGTCAGGTCGTTTGCCAATGCCGCTTCGCGGTCACCCAAAACTTCAATCGCGCTATCCAAAAAAGCCAACAAACGATAGGGACTCTCATAAAAAACAAGGGTATGCCCAGAATCCGCATCCATCGCCAGGAAGCGTTTGCGCGGCCCCTCTTTGACGGGTGGGAAACCCTTAAAAATATAGCTATGCATCGGCAAGCCGCTTAAAGTCAGCGCCATCACGCCTGCCGACGGACCTGGGATGCTCTGCACTTCAATGCCTTCATCGAGCGCCTGTCTGACCAACAAATAACCTGGGTCAGAAATGCCCGGCGTCCCGGCATCACTAATCAAGGCGATCGTTTCCCCTCTTTTCATGCGTTCAATCAATTTTGGGGTCACTTTTCGCTCGTTAAAGTTATTCAACGCCGTTTGAGGTTTACTAATTTCATAATGGTTAAGCAAGATGCTACTGTGGCGCGAATCCTCACTGGCGATCAAATCCACACTTTTGAGCACTTCAATTGCGCGGTAACTCATATCTCCCAAGTTGCCAATTGGTGTCGCCACAAGATATAACATTAGTCTTCTCCCAGAATGTCTTTCAAACGTGCGATGGTTTCGTCATTATCGCGATGCCAAATACCAGTAATGCCCAAGCGTTCAGCGGCTTCAATGTTTTCAAACAAATCATCCACAAAAAGACTCTCTTCGGCTTTGGCATCCAGACTTTCTAAGGCCAGTTGATAGATTTCAGCATCCGGTTTAGCCATTTTAACTTCGGCAGAGATTACAAATTCCTCCACGAAATGGTCGTAAGGATACCACTGCAACAAGCGCTCCAGGGTAGCATCGCCAGCATTGCTCAGCACACCGATTTTATACTTGCCCTTGAGTGATTCGATAAACTTGATTAAGGGTAAATTGGGTCTGTTCGGCGCGGCAATGGTTTGCATCACTTGCTTGGCTTTTTCAAAAGGAATATCCCACTCTTCCGCCATCATTTGCCACATTTCGGCTTCGCTGGTCTTTCCGCGCATCACATCCCAAAAGACAGCTGACCCACCTGGCTCCAAAATCATTTCAGCCATGCGTCCGCTGGCTTCTTGGTCTAGTTCTGCCAAAATCGCCCGCAGCTCCTCTTCTTCATGCAAAAGAATGAGTACATTACCAAAGTCAAAAATGAGGGTGTTGATCTTTTTCATGGGTTTATTATAAGGCATGCCCCGCGATTGTTAAGGCTCATGATAAAATTTAGCCAGTTATCAGAGAGGTTATTATGGAAAGACAAGTCCCTATCCGTTCATCAGAAGAAATTGATCTTTATTTACGCACGATTTACTCGCTCCTGCGCTCCAACAACGAGGTGTCTATACGCACTTTGGAAGAAGTTCATGCAGGAACCAACTCCACCCTACATATCCACGCGCGCAGTAGCAAGCCCGATATCTCGGCGATGACCTACAGCCTCATGCGCCTTCCTGAAGAAATTGTGGATGCCAAAAAAGTTGTTTTAGGCCAGGCTGCTTCCATTTTTGAAGACTTTGGCTATGGCAACATCGAGAAATGGAAGCATGTTGCCGCAAAAGCGCGTCGTCGTCGCTGTTTTTGGGATGGGGATGAAACCCTGGCATGCTTTATTGCTTCCCGCTCCGATATCGATGACGTCATCCCGGCGTTGACTGCTTTGCAAATGGAGTGGAATAAACTCCATATGCTTATGCAGTCCTTGCCAGTGGATTTCCTCAAGCTGGCATTGCCATCCAACCATGAGGTCTTCAAACAACTCAGCACTCACCTCAACATCGATGAAGAAGATTTAGCGCGTCTCTACTCCCTTTGGGGCGATGGCTTTAGCGAAATGCTTGCCAAAATCCACGCCAAACGGTGTGAATTTAAAGTGCGTTTACTCAGCGGTTCGCTCAACGACTACCGCAAAGCAACCGTTCTATGGTGGGATAACATCCAAGCCAAAGTGCCTGAAGTCATCAACCGCCCTATTTACTTTGTTTCTTCCAATACCCATAGTTTGACAAACTTACTTTCCGGTTTTGCCCTGTCCAAAAAGGATGAAATCCTGGCTTTCATCGCCAAGAACGAGCCTGGATTAAGTTTCGAATGGGAAGAAATCAACAAACACGGCAAAGCGTCGAACGTTGAAAACTTCTTTTATTACGCCATGCGCAAGATGGTCGCAACAGAAGAAGGTGCGCATTTCATCGAGGAACAACGTCAATTGGAACTCGCCCAAGGCATTTCCCGTGTCCCCAGTGAGCACAGCTTTGACGTCGAGGCAAACATCATCCAGCTCAAGGATTTGGATCCTAAGTGGATTGACCCACGATTGGCACTCAGTCATGAAGGTTATGAGAAGTCTTGGGAGTTCCTCAGGGATTCCGATGCATTGATCTTAAACATCGACTACCCGCTCGGTGCTTCTGCTTACAACTTACTTACCAAGATTGCCGAGAATGTGGATAAAATCCTCGGCGTTTATATCATGGGGAAAGCCGCCAGCCTTAACGCGGTGCGTGGCGATGTGATCATCCCCAACGTCGTTTATGACGAACACTCTAAAAATAGCTATTTATTCTCCAACTGTTTTAAAGGCACTGATGTCAGCCATAACCTCAATTTTGGTACCGTTTTGGACAGCCAAAAGGCGGTGACGGTTTTGGGTACCTACCTACAAAACGCCACGGTTATGGACGTCGTTTATCGAGAAGGTTACACAGATATTGAGATGGAAGCTGGTCCTTACCTGAGTGCTGTCTATGAAATGTTCCGTCCCGCGCGACATCCCTTGAACGAAATTGTCAATCTCTATGACCTACCCTTTGACCTGGGCTTCTTGCACTATGTTTCTGATACACCCTTCAGCAAAGGGCAAAACCTTGGCGCAGGTGGCTTGTCTTACTTTGGCATGGACTCGACCTACGCCGTCTCTCTGGCAATTCTGAAACGCATTATGAAACAAGAGCGTCGTCGCCTCGCCTATTAATCTATATACAAGACAAAACGCCTGGGCAATAGCCCAGGCGTTTTTTATCATCTTGTGGCAAGGCGAATGGCCGAGACGCCATGACCTTCATGATATTTAAAACCAGCATCAAGACAAACGTTCACGTAACTTTTCAGCCGTTGCCTTATAGTCTTCCAGTTTCGCACGTTCGGCAGCCACGACATGTTCAGGTGCTTTTTGCGCAAAGGGGCTAGCCAACAAGCCTTGCAGACGTTTGATATGGCTCTCAGCTTCCTGCAGTTCCTTGGTCAGACGCTCGCGGTCAGCCTCGTCATCCGCCTCACTGGTCAGTTCAAGGAAGATTTCCACACGGTCAACCACCAATGCGGTCAATCCTTCCACATCAACGGCTTCTGCGGAAACTTTTAAAGCTTCCAAATCCAAATTTGCAAAATCTGCCATGACAGCCTTTTGAGCTTCAAGCAATTCAGCCATTTCAGCCGAAACCATCACAGCTTTCAATTTCTTGTGTGGCTCAATTTTGTATTCAGAACGCAGGTTACGAATAGACCGAGCAATATCTTGCAAAAGCCCAAATCCGCGCAGATATTCGTCTTCATAGCCTTGCATCTCCATTGGTTCAGGCCACTTGGCAATCATCAAATCGTCCGCCCAACCTTCTTCAGGGGTATAGACATAAGGTCTGTCCAGCGCGGCTTGCTTCAAAAAGCCCAAAAGTGCCTCAGTCACATAAGGTGTAAAGGGATGCAAAAGGCGCAAGCTGGTATCCAACACCAATGCCAGAGTAAACGCGGTATAAGCCGCAGTATCGCCACCCTGAGCCAACTGACCCTTCGAAGCTTCCACGTACCAATCCGCAAAATCGCTCCACAGGAACTCATAAATCTGTTTGCCGGCTTCGCCATATTGATAAGCTTCAAAGAGGTTGTTGACGTTATTCACCAAGTGTTTCAATCGCGCCCAAATCCAACCATCCGCCAGTGTCCACTTTGGCTCACCTTCAGGCTTGGTTTCCACGCGTTCCATCGCGTTAATCACGTATCGGCCAATATTCCAAACCTTGTTGGCAAAGTTGCGGTTGCCTTCTACCTTCTTGACACCCACATTCTGGTCACTGCCTGGTGAGGAACCGACCAACATCGTAAAGCGCAGGGCATCTGTGCCAAACTCATCCATCAAAACCAAGGGGTCAATCACGTTGTTTTTGGTCTTGCTCATCTTCTGACCTTTGTCATCGCGCACCATACCATGTAAATACACGGTATGGAATGGCGCCTTGCCGGTGAATTCAAGGCCATCCATGACCATGCGCGCCACCCAGAAGAAGAGGATGTCATAGCCGGTTTCCATCACGCTGATGGGATAGAAATACTTGAAGTCTGGTGTTTCCTCTGGCCAACCAAAGACTGAGAAGGGCCACAAACCCGAGGAGAACCAGGTATCCAAGACGTCATTATCTTGCTGCAAATCGCTTGAACCACACTTGCTACACTGGCTTGGCGTTTCCCGCCCAACAATTACCTCATCACATGCCTGGCAATACCAGACCGGGATACGGTGTCCCCACCATAATTGACGACTGATGCACCAGTCCTGAATATTGTTCATCCAGGTCAAAAAGACCTTGGTGAAGCGTTCGGGCACGAACTTAATCTCACCCTTATTGACCGATTCAGCCGCAGCTGCTGCCAGACCATCCATTTTCACAAACCATTGGGTCGAGATCAGTGGTTCAACAATTTCACCGCCACGTTGTGAGCGCGGGACACTCATTTGGTAATCTTGTTCTTTAATCACCAAGCCAGCTTCCTGCATGTCAGCCCAAATCGCCTTGCGCGCGGCAAAACGTTCCATGCCGGCATATGGACCTGCATTCTCATTCAGCGTCGCATCCTTATTCATGATGTTAATGACATCCAGGTTATGACGCAAACCAATTTCATGGTCGTGCGGGTCATGGCCAGGCGTAATCTTAAGTGCGCCGGTACCAAATTCTTTTTCAACATAATCATCCGCAATCACGGGGATTTCGCGTCCCAAACTAGGCACGAGCACATTCTTGCCGACAAAAGCGGCATAACGCGCATCCTCTGGATGGACTGCCACGGCGGTATCGCCAGGAATGGTTTCCGGGCGGGTTGTCGCCACTGGCAGATAATCGCCAGAACCATCCGCGAGCATGTATTTGAAGTAATAAAGCTTGCCGGCTTCTTCTGAATACTCCACTTCGAGATCCGAAACCGCAGTTTGCAAACCGGGTGACCAGTTGATCATGCGCGCGCCGCGATAAATTAAGCCTTTTTCCCAAAGGCGCACAAAAGCCTCGCGCACAGCATTCGAAAGACCTTCATCCAAAGTAAAGCGTTCGCGCTCCCAGTCACAAGATGCCCCTAAACGGCGCATTTGCTTAGAAATCTCACCGCCATACTTGTGCTTCCACTCCCAAACCCGCGCTTCAAATGCTTCACGCCCAAGCGCTTCACGGCTGGTGCCTTCTTTGGCAAGCAACTTTTCCACCTGCAATTGTGTGGCAATACCGGCATGGTCCGTACCTGGCACCCACAAGGTTGGCACACCTTTCATGCGATGGTAACGCACCATAATATCTTCCACAGTCACAAACATCGGATGCCCCAAATGCAACGCGCCGGTTACATTTGGAGGCGGGATAACAATGACAAAAGGCTCAATGCTCGGATCGTGGCCAGGGAGGTTGGGATCATTGGTCGGCTTGAAATAGCCTTTTTCTTCCCAACGCGCGTAAATCGCTTCTTCATAAGCTTTTGGGTCATATGTTTTTGGTAATTCTGTCATCTTATCCTCTGTCTGCGCTTGGTTACTAATGCCAACGCGGGTTAAATTAAAAAGCTTCCGTCACATGAGGACGAAAGCAAAGTTCCGTGGTACCACCTCAATTCGACACTTCTGTGTCGCACTCAGGATGAGCGCTAACGGGCTCTCCCGGACCGGTCTAATCCCTTTCGGTTTCTTCGGCCATTCAGCTTGGCGACTTCAGATCATCCTTTCCGTTGGCTCTCTCAACAAGCAAGCCATTCTCTGTCCGGCGGTTTTGACCTTACTCCTCCAAAGGTTCATTATAGCAAAACTATTTCTAAAATGCTATTTTTCCATCGTGATGGCTTGTTCATCCCAATGATGCCAGCCATCAAATTTTTCTTCAATAACCTTACGACCCTCACCAGGTGTTTTCAAACCCATCAGTTCAAGATCGGCGTCAATCATAATGCGCACCAACTCACTAAACTTCACTTTAGGTTTCCAACCCAGTTTGGTATTGGCTTTGGTAGGATCACAAAGCAGATAATCCACTTCCGTTGGACGGAAATAGCGTGGGTCGATTTCAACATATTTCTTGTAGTCCAAACCGACATAACCGAATGCTTCTTCCAAAAACTCACGTACAGAGCGGGACTCGCCGGTTCCAATCGCGTAATCATCCGGGTCATCGCTTTGCAGCATCATCCACATAGCTTCTACGTATTCCGGCGCGTAACCCCAGTCACGTTTTGAGTCGAGATTACCCAAGAACAATTTATCCTGTTTTCCTGCAACGATAGCTGCCACAGCACGGGTGATTTTACGGGTGACAAAGGTCTCACCACGGCGTGGTGACTCATGATTGAACAAAATGCCGTTGACGGTGTACATGTTATAGCCTTGGCGGTACATGTTAACCATCCAATAGGCATACAGTTTTGCCGCGGCGTAAGGACTTTGGGGTTGGAAAGGCGTTGTTTCACATTGCGGAGGTTTGGCAGAGCCAAACAGTTCGCTGGTTGAGGCCTGATAAAAGCGAATACCGCGATCCAAACGTCGCACCGCTTCGAGCATACGGGTCGTGCCCAAGCCGGTCACATCACCAGTATAGTCAGGCATATCAAAAGACACACGCACATGGCTTTGCGCAGCTAAGTGGTAAATCTCATCCGGTTTGGTGTCATAAATCACATCACCCAAAGAACCGGTGGAACTCATATCGCCATAATGCAAGAAAAAGCGCGCCTTGCCCGCCAAAATATGGCGGTCCTGGTACAGATGGTCAATCCGTTTGGTGTTAAAGGTGCTCGCGCGGCGAATGATACCATGCACCTCGTAACCCTTACTGAGTAAAAGTTCAGCTAAATAAGACCCATCCTGACCTGTAATACCTGTAATCAACGCTTTTTTCATTGCATAACCTCATATTAAATATCGAAACGAAAGTATACCACCATTAGACAAAGACGCGCGTAGATAACTGAGCTACCCGCGCGCGTCCAAAATTCAAACTCAGCAAATAGAGGCTTAGTACAATCTGTACTCACTCTTTTCTTGGTCAAAGGTTTCACGGTTGAGCACGTGTGTGGTTGGCACAAAGTTCATGAAGTGCTTGGTAATCACGATACTGCTCGTCTTCGCGCCACCCGGGAAGAAGCTGACACCCTCCAAAACAGCCTTAGAAGTCGTCAAGACCGGCGTCACTGCCGTCGCACAGAAGATAATGTCATCGCTGGGCGCAAGGTCATCATGGGTATAAACCTCATCCAAACGCACACCCATCGCTTCCAATCGTTCGCGATCCTCTTCGTTTTTGGGTTTCCAAATGGCTTGCATTTTGCCACCCAAGAGCTTAATCGCCCCAGCCGAAATGACACCTTCCGGTGCGGCACCAATACCCATCACAGCGTGAACGCCAACGCCTTTGAAGCACGAGAAGATACACGGCATCAAGTCACCATCCAAAATCAAACGCACCCGCGCGCCAGTAGATCTCAAGCGTCTAATCAACTCTTCATTACGGGGGCGGTCCAAAACGGTGATGGTCAACTCACGATTGTCATGGCGTTTGAGCGCTTTTGCCAATCGATAAACATTCTCTTCGGGTGCCAGGCGAATGTCCACATAATCTGCAGCATCCTTACCTACGCAAAGTTTGTCCATATAAGTGTCCGAAGCGGTTACCAAACCGCCAGACGGCGCGGCAGTTAGCACGCAAACCGCACCAGAGTTCAGGTTGGCAGTCGCGTTGGTATTCTCGAGAGGATCCACCGCGATATCCAAATGGAATGCGCCTTCACCGAGCTCCTCACCAATATAAAGCATGGGTGCTTCATCGCGTTCGCCTTCACCGATCTTAATCGTGGTGCGAATGCCCTTCATCGCAGAAAGGGTACGCCGCATTGCGTCCACTGCGGCTTGATCAGCCAGGTTCTTGTCACCTTGCCCGGCAGCCCTGGCAGCGGCAATCGCGGCATTTTCGGTCACTTCCAATAATTGCCAAGATAAGCTCTTATAAAGATCTGGGTCGTTTTTTATTCGTTCAGCTGATACCATAAAATCTCCTTTTCTTAAACAGGTCTACATATGTAGTTGCAACATCAACTAAATATTCTTTTGTTGGACTTAAGTGAAATATGAACTGATTCGGCTTTTTACTGTTTCTAAACACGCAATCTGCCTTTCAAAGCATTATTGTTTTGCTTACATGTCCATTATACCAGTGCATACAACATCTGAGGCGCTTTTCAGACGCCCTCGATTATAATTGCCCCAGCCCTAAATGCTAAAACCTTCTTACCAACAGGAGATCCAATGAAACGCAATGTTCTTTTCACGCTTTTGATTATCAGCATGCTCGTCTTGGGTGCTTGCCAACCCAAAGCACCTTCTGAAAGCCGTACTTTGGTGGTTTGGGATCAGTTCTACCGGGATGAAGAAAGTAAGGTCATCGATCAGCTCAACGCTGAATTTGAGGCAAAAAACCCTGGCGTCATTATTAAGCGTGAAGTCAAGGTACTCGAGGACCTCAATCTCACCGTCAAGCTCGCGCTCAAAAATGAAGATGGACCCGATGTTGCTCAAGTGAACCAAGGACGTGTCGATATGGGCGCTTTGGTAAAGGATGGGCTCTTACTGCCACTGGACAACTTTAGCGAACAATACCTGTGGAAATCCCGTTTTCCCGGAAGCCTGCTCGCCCGCAATAGCTTCAGTGAAGATGGCAAACTCTTTGGACAAGTACATCTCTATGGGGTCAGTCCAACTGCCGAAGTCGTTGGCGTTTATTACAATAAAGCCCTTTTTGCCCAACATGGTTGGGAAATCCCCACCAACTTTGAAGCTTTTCAGGATTTAATGTTCAAGATTCAAGAAGCCGGCATTGTCCCGATCTCTTTTGGCTCATTGGATGGCTGGAATGCTATTCACATGTTTAGTGCTATTCAACACCTCTTGCTTGGTCGGGAATACATGGATAATTTTGTGTTTAGCAAAAACAATGTCTATTTCGAAAATGATCAAAACTTAAAAGCAGCTGAAATGTTTTATGAATGGCACAAATCAGGATTCTTTACAAAAGGTTTTGAAGGCATAGGTTATGACGCTAGTAATGAAAGCTTCAAAAAAGGAGATGCCGCGATGACCATCACCGGCTCTTGGCTGGCACCAGAACTGATGACCGGCACAGATCAGGACTTCGGTTTCTTCTTGCTTCCTGGTTATGAAGACAAAGACGCGCTGGCGATTGGCGGATTAGGTGTTCCATTTGCGATCCGCGCAACAACAGAACACCAGGACCTGGCTGCCAAGTATCTCGATTGGATGGTCAGCGAACGCGCCGCCGAACTTTGGGCAGATGCCGGTATGGTTCCAGCCATGCCTTTGCCAAAGAAATATAAGCTCGAGGCTGGCTCCCTCTTCGCCGATACCGTCGAAGCCTGGCAACATATTAACGCCAACAACCTGGTTGGTCACTACATCGATTGGGCAACCCCAACCATGTATGATAAATTGGTCTCTGGTCTGCAAAAATTACTTGGCGGCGTCTGGACGACGGAAGAGTTCATTTCCAGCATCGCCAAAGAATACGAAGACTGGAAACCCTACCAAAAGTAGACTTAAGATGGGCACTTCAGTAGTGCCCACTTTTTGTTAACAAACGTTTTGTTAGCCATGCTCAAAGACCAAAGACTCTATCCGGGTGAATCCAAATGGACAGGTTTGTTCTACCTTTTACCTGCCCTTTTGGTTTATCTTGTCTTTACCTTTTTGCCCATTTTGGAAACTTTTCGCTCCAGTTTTGTTCAAGTTGATGAGCTAACCAGCGCTACAACATCCTATGGATTTGCGCATTATCTCAAAATCCTTTCGGATGCCCAGTTCTTAAGCGCACTTGCCAACAACTTCATCTTCATCCTGTTCTACAGCGTCCTGCCTGTCAGTTTTGGCTTGCTTCTCGCCGGCTTTCTCGCACGCATCAAACTTCCCGGCTTAGCCTTTTTTAGAAGTGCCTTTTTTCTGCCCCAGGTTTTGAGCATGGTGGTTGTCGGCGTCATGTGGCGCTGGATGTACGACCCCAACATTGGTCCTGTCAATATCTTTTTACGGTTCATCGGACTCGGACAGTTTTCTCAAGCTTGGCTAGGCAGCTTTAGCTTTGCCTTGCCAGCTGTTGGGATGGCTGCGGCTTGGGTGCAGTATGGCTTTTGCATGGTGCTCTTTTTAGCCGGCATGCAGCGTATCTCCGAAGACCTTTATGAAGCCGCAAACATGGATGGCGCGGGAGCGTTTCGCCAATTTTGGCACATCACCTTGCCAGGCTTACGCCCTGAGTTAGGTGTCGCACTGATGACAACCATTATCGCTGCCTTAAGGGTTTTTGACCTGGTTTACGCCACGACCCGCGGAGGTCCAGGAAGCTCGACTGAGGTTGCTGGATTGCTGATTTATCGCTGGGCATTTGTGCTCAACGAGCCTCATCTCGCAGCAGCCATGGCCACCATTTTGACATTGATTATTTTGCTCATTTCCTTTCTCATTCGTTGGCTTTTCAGCAACAGTGAAAGGAGCCAGCAATGAAACGCAGCAGGTATATACCTCAATACCTCTTGTTAGCCCTCTTGCTATTTTTGGTATTTCTGCCAATGTGGGGTTTAGTCAGCCAGGCATTCAGTACATCTTCCACAGATGGCGCAAACATTTTCACCAACTTTCAACGCGCCTGGACAGTTGGCAAATTCAAGCAATTCTTTATTAACAGCCTGGTTGTAGCAATCGTAGTTACCACCAGTTCGGTTTTGCTCTCCATTTTGAGCGGCTATGCCTTCGGCAAATTGGCCTTTCCGGGAAGAAAGCTTCTGCTGCCCCTCATCTTGTTGGGCTACATGGTGCCCTTTGACGCAGCGATCATCCCACTTTACGACTGGATGCACTCGCTAGGCTTGACCAACACCCTTTGGGCGCTCATTTTGCCACAAATCGGCCTTAGCGTTTCTTTTGGCACCTTGTGGATGAGCTCTTTCTTTGAAAGCTTGCCTAACGAACTTATTGACCAGGCAACCATCGACGGCTGCTCACGCTGGCAGGTCCTTTGGCGCGTGCTCATGCCCATCGCCACTCCTGCCACCAGCACACTCATTGTGCTTCTCTTTATGTGGACCTGGAACGAATTTCTACTTGCCTTGGTTATGGTGCAAAATGATGCCTTGCGCACGCTGCCAGTCGGTTTAGCCTTCTTCCAGGGGCGACATTCTGCAAATATCCCTCTTATGGCAGCAGGCGCGATTATTGTAGCTTTACCAACCCTTTTGCTCTATATTTTCTTCCAGCGCCACTTTATTCGGGGCTTAACTGGCGGTGCAATCAAAGGTTAACCTAAAGTTAACACAAACTAACATTTTTTCCTGTACAAGGTTTTGCCCTCTACAATTTCTTTAAATACAATTAAAGAAAAATGAGAGCAGGTAAAACATGTCAAAAGAACAAACACTCAGCCATGAAGACCTGATTGCAGATTATCGAATTGGGCATCAATCGCGTTTGGCGTCGATCATAGGTCGTCGCGAAGTGCTCACCGGAAAAGCCAAATTTGGTATTTTTGGGGATGGTAAAGAACTTCCCCAATTAGCAATCGCTAGAAATTTCCAAAAAGGTGATTGGCGTTCGGGCTACTACAGGGATCAAACCTGGATGTTGGCCTTGAAAACCCTCACTTTAGAACAATTCTTTGCCCAACTTTATGCACACACCGACCCCGAATTTGACCCTCACAGCGGTGGACGTAACATGAATGCCCACTTTGCCATCCCAACGATTGACAAAGACGGCAATTGGCTCAATCATACCGAGCGATATAACTCAGCCAGCGACATCGCGCCAACGGCCGCCCAAATGCCCCGCGCGGTTGGCTTGGCTTATGCCTCAGTCCTTTACCGCCGTTTAAAGACGGTCAAAGGTGAGAGCCAGTTTAGCAAAAACGGCAATGAAGTCACCTGGGCAACCATCGGAAACGCCAGCACTGCCGAGGGCATGTTCTGGGAAGCCGTCAACGCAATCGGTGTACTCCATGCGCCTGCCGTGATCAGTGTTTACGATGATGGTTATGGCATTTCGGTTCCCAATCGCTTCCAAATGGTCAAGGAAAACATTTCCTCCATTCTTTCCGGCTTCCAACGCATCCCATGCCCAGCCGACCAATGCGATCGTGGCTATGACATCTATAGCGTCAAGGGTTGGGACTACCAAGCCCTGCTGGACACCTATGCTGAAGCCGCCAAGAACGCGCGTGAATTTCACATTCCCGCTCTTGTCCACATTACCGAACTCACCCAACCTCTAGGCCACTCCACCTCTGGTTCCCATGAACGCTACAAGTCCGCCGAACGTTTGGAATGGGAACGTGAGCACGACAGCTTACTCAAATTCCGCGAGCAGCTTATTGCTGACAAAGTGGCAACTGATGAAGAGATTTCACAATGGGAAGCCGAAGACAAAAAGATTGTTGAAGCTGCCCGCAAATCAGCTTGGGAAGCCTTCCAGGCACCAATCAAAACTTTGCGCACAGAAACACTTCAAAAGCTACGCGCAGTAGCCGGCAATTCTAAATCTCAAACCAAGATTAACGAAATCAGCGATAAACTTGAGCAGAAACCAGATCCCCTCTTCAGGGACATTAGTGCTGCCGGAAACGACGTGTTGGTTCTCACCCGCGATGAAAACAGCCCTGCCCGCGAAGTCCTGGCCAAAGCGATCAGCCAACTCAATCAGGGACGCATCGATAACTATAATGAGCACTTCTTCTCCAACTCTGAGAAATCTCCGCTCAAGGTTAAAGGCGTTCCCGCGCAATACGATGAAAACCCCAAAACCGTTCCCGGTTTCGAAATCCTCAACCAGGCTTTCGACCTGATGCTCGAACGCGAACCCCGTTTAGTCGCTTTCGGCGAAGATGTGGGCAATCTGGGTGGCGTCAACCAGGGTTTTAGAGGCCTGCAAGAGAAATATGGTTCCTTACGCGTGACCGATACCGGCATCCGTGAAACAACCATCCTTGGTCAAGGAATCGGACTGGCCATGCGTGGTTTACGCCCCATCGCCGAGATCCAGTACCTCGACTATTTACTCTACGCGCTGCAAATTATGGCAGATGACCTGGCCAACATGCGCTGGCGATCTTACGGTGTACAAAAATCACCGCTCATCATCCGCACGCGCGGTCACCGCTTGGAAGGCATCTTCCATTCCGGTTCACCGATGGCCGGCATCCTCAACCTGGTGCGCGGCATTCACGTTTTGGTGCCCCGCAACATGACCCAGGCAGCTGGTTTTTACAACACATTACTCGATGGTGATGACCCAGCTCTGGTTGTTGAGGTTCTCAATGGCTATCGTCTACGTGAACCTGTTCCCAGCAACCTCGGCGAGTTCAAAGTGCCTTTAGGTGTGCCCGAAATCATGCGCGAAGGTAAGGACCTCACATTGGTCAGCTATGGTGCGACTTTGCGCCATGCGATTGAAGCCGCTGAAAAACTGGCAGACATCGGTATTGAAGTTGAAGTTATCGATGTGCAATCCCTATTGCCCTTTGACCGCCACGGCATGATCGTCGAATCGCTCAAAAAGACCAACAAAATCCTCTTTGTAGATGAGGATGTCCCAGGTGGCACTACCGCCTTCATGATGCAACAAGTCCTCGAAGTACAAGGTGGTTTCCAGTGGTTGGATGCTGAGCCCAAGACGCATACCGCCGCGGAGCACCGCCCACCCTTTGGCAGCGATGGTGACTATTACACCAAACCCAGCACCGAATCCATTTTCAATGCGGCATATGAGATGATGCATGAATTTGCACCAGCTCAATATCCCCCGATTTTTTAAGGAGACACCATGACAACTAAAATTTATGCCCCCCTACTTGGCGAAGGTGTTGAAGAAATGACCATCATCACCTGGCTAAAAGAAGTCGGTGAAAGCGTCGAAGAAATGGAATCTATCGTCGAGCTTGAGACGGATAAAGTCGTTACTGAATTCCCCTCACCTGTAGCCGGCACGCTTTTGCGTATCGACGTTCCCGCCGGCAATATTGTTAAAGTCGGTGAGAGCATGGGTGTGATTGGTGACCCAGGTGAAAGCCTGGATGAAAAACCAGCCCCACCCGAAGCCCAACAAGCCACGCCTGAAACCGAACCCGAAACAGTTCCCGCTACCCCTCCAGCCGAAACCAAAGCGGAAGCTCCAGCTAAGCCCCAAGTTTCAACCAGTAGCAGTTTCGTTTCTCCTCTCGTCCGAAAACTTTTGGCCGAACACAAGCTTGACATCCAGGATATCCCAGGCTCAGGCAAAGACGGACGGGTTACCAAAGCGGATGTCGAGGCTTACCTCGCCCAACCCAAAACTGAAAAAGCAGCTCAACCCAGCGTTGCTCCAACCCCACCATCCAGCACACCGTCAGTCAAGCCACAAGGCGCAGGGAAACTGATTCCCCACACCTCGGTACGCAAATCGATTGCCAGCCATATGGTGCAGTCCAAACAAACTTCACCTCATGTCTTGACAGTTATGGAAGCAGATATGACCAAGGTTTTGGCGCATCGCAAGCAACATAAACCACTCATGGAACGAGCTGGCGTGAACCTCACCTTGACTGCTTATTTCATTAAAGCCATTTCCGACGCACTAAAGCTTCATCCCAACATCAATGCAACTTGGACCGATGAAGGCTTGTGGGTTTACAATGACGTCAACATCGGCATGGCAGTCGCACGGGGAACTGACGGCTTGATCGTCCCGGTCATCGCCCAAACACAGAATCTGTCTTTGCAAGGCATTGCCCAGGCAATCAACGACCTGAGCACCCGGGCTCGCGATAAACAGCTCAAACCAGACGAGGTTCGTAACGCGACATTTACCATTACCAACCATGGGACCGGTGGCTCACTCTTCGCCTATCCGGTCATCAACCAGCCCCAATTGGGTATACTCGGTACCGGCACCATGCAAAAGAGAGCGATTGTCATCACCGATGAACATGGCAATGACTCGATCGCTATTCGCCCCATGGTCTACCTCAGCTTTGTTTTTGACCATCGCGCGATAGATGGCGAAGCGGCTGATAACTTCCTTAGCTCTGTCAAGAAAGTAATTGAATCAGACTGGACCTAGACACTAGGAAATTTCAACATAAAACAAAAAGCTCCAATTTAGGAGCTTTTTGTTTTTTTGTGTGTGTTTATTTTTTGGAATTGACGTAGTCTTTGTATTCCTCTGCCCTGATATATGGGCTTCTTTGAAAAGTCGCAATAATGCCCAAGAACAGGAAAGGCAGCGCTAACAATGCCACCATGTACATTTTGACGCTAAGCAAGAAGAACATCAATAGCAAAATGACATTGGCAAAAATGAAGAAAAAGAAGCGTTTTTTATTCTGCCAATCCAAACCGGATTTGAGGTAAACCCAAACAGCAGTGACGATAGACAAAAGAACCAGGATTGGATAAGCCCAAGTGTTCATAAACTGGGTTGAAAGAGGACCTTTCCAAGGCAAAATCACGCAACTGCGCACCGAATGCATCGGATGGTATGGCGACTTACCTAAAAAGAGGCGAGCAGATACCTTTCCATCAACGACGTTCGATTCATCGATTGTCCAGGTAAAAACGCTTCGTTTGCCAGGATCCATTTTGATATATTCTTCTTCAACATCTTGGTTAAAGGCGACTCCTTGTTTGCTCACCAATAGGACAACGCCGGTTTTTTGTTCGCGATTATCCTTATTGACAATAGACATGGAAATGCTGGTGCTTCCTTTTGCGTCCATAAACTTGGGACACTTATAAGAACTGATTTCTACACCGTTAACCAAACTCGGATCAATCGTAATTTGCTCGACACCTTGTCGCCAAAAAGAGGAAATATGCATGCCCTTGATGGCATGGAGTGAAAATACTGTTAGTGTGAACACAAAAGCCATGATATAAGCGATGGTGGCTATGAGATTGTTTTTCTTTTGACTTTTCATAGCTTAATTATACAAGTTAATGCATTTCAGAAAAGAGAATAGCGAATGTTTTTCCAACCACTGATTAAGCTAACTTTTTGGCTAAAGTTGAATTGCTGGTTTAGCTGTCGAAAATGACTAAAAACGTTATAATCAAGGCAACAAGAACCGGAGGATATCTATGACAGAAAAACAATGGAACAAAGCACCCGATTTTTCCCTTGATTTAAAAAAGAAATATTTCGCTACTTTCAAAACTGATAAAGGCGATATCAAAGTTGAACTTTTTGCTAGTAAAGTACCCACCACAGTAAACAATTTCGTTTTCTTAGCCAGAGAAGGCTTTTATGATGACACCATCTTCCATCGTGTCATCAGCGATTTTATGGCTCAAGGTGGCGACCCCACTGGCACCGGCATGGGTGGCCCAGGTTACAAATTCAAGGATGAATTCGACAGCAGCTTGCGTCATGACAAGCCCGGCATCCTTTCAATGGCCAATGCCGGCCCCAATACCAATGGCTCGCAATTCTTCTTAACCCACGTCCCCACGCCTTGGTTAGACAATAAACATAGCGTGTTTGGCGAAGTTGTTGAAGGCTTGGATGTCTTAATGTCCATCCCTGAGCGAAACCCCTCCTTGCGAGGCTCGCCAGCAGTTAGTTTGCACACTGTAGAAATTACAGAAGAATAATCATAGACTGAAAGGAGCAGCTCCTTGAAACAAATTATTATCGACGGACAAAACCTTACTATTGAAACAGTTATCCAGGTCGCCCATGACCCTTCAGTGCAGGTGACGCTTGGCAATGAAGCTGTGGAAAAAATCAACAAAGCTTCAGAAGCAGTGGCTAATTTCCTTGAAACTGGCCAGATTGCCTATGGCATCACGACTGGCTTTGGTGCCTTCAAAGACCGCCTGATCCCCTTTGAAGATGTTGAAAGACTTCAAGAAAACATTATTTTGAGCCACGCGGTTGGTGTTGGCGATGCCTTGGACGAAGCCACAACCCGCGCCATTATGCTTATTCGCGCCAATACCCTGGCAAAAGGACATAGTGGCATCCGCTTGGAAGTGCTCGAACTTCTCTTAACCCTGCTCAACAAAAACATCCTGCCCCTCATTCCTGAAAAAGGCTCTCTGGGCGCAAGTGGTGACCTGGCTCCCCTGGCACACATGTCCTTACCCTTAATTGGGCACGGTTATGTCATATATAAAGGCGAGCTACGCCCATCCATTGAAGTGCTCGACGAAAAAGGACTGAAACCGGTCAAGCTGGCCGCAAAAGAAGGACTCGCCCTGACCAATGGGACAACCCTGATGACGGCTATTGGAACGCTGATGGTTTACCACGCTGAAAACATCATGCGCGCCGCGAACCAAGCCGCAGCCATCACTTTGGAAGCTCAAAATGGCACTGTGCGCGCTTACACACACCAAATCCACGCCGTTCGCCCCCAATTTGGACAGGTGGACACTGCCGCGACCTTGCGCGATTTGCTCAAAAACAGCGACCTCACCCGCCCTGACGACCCCACCAATATTCAGGATGCCTACACCCTGCGCTGTGTACCTCAGGTGCATGGTGCCGTCTCGCACACCCTCGCTTTTGTGCGTGGCATCATCGAAACGGAACTCAATTCCGTCACCGATAATCCCTTGCTCTTCTGGGACGATAACGACGAACCCTTCATCGTTTCTGGTGGCAATTTCCACGGCGAGCCACTGGCTTTGGCCCTGGATTACCTGGCTATTGCTATGGCTGACCTGGGCAACATGTCTGAACGCCGCATCGCCAAACTGGTGGATAACAAACCTGAATTCAATACATACCCTGACTTTTTAATTGCAAAAGGTGGTGTGAACTCTGGTTTTATGCTCCTGCAATACACCGCTGCCGCTCTGGCATCTGAGAATAAGACTTTGGCTCACCCCAGCAGTTTAGACAGCATCCCCAGCTCAGGCAACGTTGAAGACCACGTCTCCATGGGCGCGAACGCCGCATTGCATTGTCGCGAGGTTTTACAAAACGTGTCTATGATTGTTGCTATTGAGCTCATGAGTGCTTGTCAAGCAGTTGATTTCAGATTAAAAGACATGCCCAATACCATCATGGGTGATGGAACAAGCAAGGCTTATGGGCTCGTGCGCGAACATGTGCCCTTCTTTGAGGTCGACGCTTGGTTCCAACCCTACATGCTCACGGTTAATAATTTGATTTGGGAAGGCGAATTCGCTAAGCTTTTCTAGATTGAAGCTAAAAAACAGGATTATCAATAACTCGCTGGTTACCAAACACCAGCGAGTTTTGTTTTACAGCTCGGGCATGTACCATCTTCCAAACGGTTTTTCTGCAGAATAATTCGGTCACGCATAATTAGTGTTTCGCCGCAACCAGGACAATAAGTGTCCGCACTCCCCGCCATATTTCCAGCATAAACATGTTGCAAGCCGGCTTCTTTTGCGATCTCCATCGCACTTAAGACACTCGAGATGCTCGTTGCAGGAATTTGGTCAAATTGAGGTTGAGGGAAGTATCGACTAAGATGCCACGGTGTTTCAGCACCCAACTCCCGAGCAATAAACTCAGCCAATCCACGTACCTGCGTTTCATCATCATTCACTCCAGGCACAAGCAAGGTTGTGATTTCTAACCATACGCCGGCTTTTTTCATTGTCCTACACGATTCAAGCACTGGTTCGAGCTTCGCGCCAGTGTATTCACGATAAACAGCGTCATCAAAAGCTTTGATATCAATATTTGCAGCATCTAAATAGGGCAAATACAAGTCCAACATCTGAGGGGACATATAGCCGTTACTAACGTAAATGTTCTTTATGCCGGCTTCCTTGGCCAGTTTTGAAACATCCAGCGTATATTCAAAGAATACCGTCGGTTCGGTATAGGTGTAGGCTATGCTTTGCGCTTTTGCCCTCAACACGGCATCAAATAGTTTTTCGGGTGAGGTGAAAGGAATAAGTCCAGGATCATTGCGGTCATTGGCTTGAGAAATATCCCAATTTTGACACCACACACAACGTAAATTGCACCCTGGTGAAGCAATCGAAAAACTGCGACTCCCTGGCAGGAAGTGATACAGCGGTTTCTTTTCAATGGGGTCAATATTCGCGGCAATCAATCGTCCATAATTCAGGCTATAAAGTGCGCCGCCAATGTTCTGGCGTTCCTTACATAGTCCCTTTTTACCCTCAGGAATGTAGCAATAATGCGCGCAAAGCTCACATTTCACACGCTTTTCATCCAAAGCTTGCCATAATAGTGCCGGGTGTTTATTATCGGTTTTCATCTCACTATCCTCTCGTTAAATTGTAGCATGATGCATTCAAACCCACGAAACAAAAAGCGCCCTGATTGCCAGAGCGCTTTATCAATTTACACAAAATGGACCTTATGCCCCAAATTTTTCCAAGCGTAAGGCATGCGAAAGGGCTAAGGGCAACAAGTCATTCGCATCAAAACGCGAACCCAGGCTACCTTTCAGGCAAGCCCGCTCGCCAAATTCATTGACACCATCTGGACGCGCATTTTTTGACCACAGCATGGTTGGAATGGGATGCCAGGAGTGCGCTTTGAGCTTAGCGGGCGTTGAATGATCGCCAGTGATAATCAACACATCTGGATCTAAAGCCATAATGCGTGGGATAAGCGCGTCAACCTCTTCAATAATGCCCACTTTGCCATCAAAGTTACCATCTTCACCATAGCTATCAGTCTTTTTGATATGCACAAAGAAGAAATCGTGTTTGTCCCAATATTCTTCGAGCATGTCAATTTCTTGGCTCATGGACTCGGCTGGGTGTAAAACAGTCATGCCCACCACCTTTGCAACACCTCTATACATGGGGTACATGGCAATAGCAACCGAATTCAGTCCCCAAACATCATTAAATTTAGGCCATTTGGGCATTCCCGCAAAACCACGTAAAACAAAACTGTTCGCTGGGGCTTCATTCTTGAGGATTTCATTACCTTGGCGCACGAATTCACGCACGAGTTCAGCCGTTTTTTCAGCTTCTGGCTTTTGGGCTTCTGCGATATGCGCCTTTTTACCAACAGCCTGTGGGTCAGTATCGTTCACATGACCATCCAAACCCTCACCACGAATGACAAAAACGAAACGATACTCTTTTTCAGGTTCCAAGAAGAGTTCCACACCGGGCAAATCAATCTTTTCTTTCAACAAATTACAAAGACGTTGCCCTTCCTCAGTCGGAATGCGTCCAGCACGTCTGTCAGTAATAACACCATTTTCATCAACGGTGCAGAAGTTACCACGCGCAGCAACATCATTGGGTCCCAAATCAAAATCAATGCCCAAGGCAGAAAGCACACCCCGTCCAATTTCATATTTAATTGGATCATAGCCAAACAAACCTAAGTGAGCCTGTCCACTGCCAGGGGTAATGCCATAAGGAACCGAATGGTGTAAACCCAGTTCTGCTTCCTTTGCCAGTTTATCCATGTTTGGGGTTTTGGCGGTTTCAAGTTCAGTTTTACCGGCTGGACTTAAGGGTAAACCACCCAAGCCATCCATCACCAACATAACAATCTTACCTTTTGCGTCTTCTTTCAAAAGGGGTTTTATCAATTCAAATTTCATTTAAACCTCCATTCATTAAATCGTGCCAATTATAGAATTTATTAATCCAATTTGCAATTGAGCAGGGTTCTAATGCTCGCCCAAATCAACTGGTTTCGTTTGCAAGGCTGTATCATTCATCACTTCCAGCATCTGAATGACCGCGGAATTATCCAACTCGCCATCTCCCATAGCGATTAAGCCGTTATATAGCTGGGTATGAAGTGCCGCCGATGGCATATTCATCTGGTATGTATAAGCGGTTTCCATGATGATATTCATGTCTTTCGCCTGTAATGCCGCCTTAAAGCCAGGCTGACGGTCTCCACTGAGTAGTTTTGGTGCCTTGACATCCAAAGTCCAGCATTGTGCCGCACCGGCCTTGATGGCTTCGATGACTTTGTCTGGATCGGCACCCGCTTTTTGGGCAAAAATCATTAGTTCCGCTTCAGCTACCATTTGCGCCGCAACCATGATTTGGTTAGCCGCTTTCGCGATTTGCCCGGCACCTGGTCCACCAACATGGGTAATTTTGGAACCGAGGACCTCCAGATAAGGACGCACGTCTTCTAAAGCTTCAGCATCCCCTCCGACCATGATGGTCAGAGTAGCGTTTTTAGCGCCAATATCCCCGCCACTTACTGGCGCATCCAAACTTTTAACGCCTAGAGTAGCTAATCGTGCCTCAATTTCACGACTTCCAATAGGAGAGATAGTGGAGTTATCAACCACAATCGTTCCAGGGCGAACGCCTTCGGCGACACCCTTTTCACCAAAAATGACCTCAAGCACATCGGGCGTATCAGAAACATTGATGAAGATGACATCGCACCCTCGTGCTAAATCAGCAGGACTATCCGCCCATTTCGCACCTTTTTCAATTAATGCCTCAGCTTTTGCAGGCGTCCGGTTCCAAACGACTAGCGGGAATCCAGCAGCTAGCAAATGCCCTGCCATTGGCGCTCCCATTGTGCCTAATCCAATGTAACCTAAGATTTTTTCTTTCATGCTAACTCCTTTAGGGCAATTATACAGTCACTAAGCGCCCACGCGCCTTAAACATGTTTTATGAAGATGAACTTATCACTCTCTTTTACCTAAAGAAGATAGCTTGTAAATGACCTTGATTATTAAATTTATGCTTGTATACTTTTTACTTAGGTAAACTAACTATATGGACTCAAAACTCAATCAACGCTTTCAAGACTTTCTCATCCGTATTCATCAAATAGATGACCCTTTACCCCCTTTAGAAAAGCACGAAATGACCCCTGCTCAACTGGGCTATCTTGACTTTTTACACAAAAACCCCGGATGTAAACAGAGTGATTTAGCCGATGTTTTTGGATTCAAACCAGCTAGCATCAGCACAATGATCAGGACATTAGAGGATAAAGGTTTACTGGCAAGAACCACACATCCGCTTGATGGGCGTGCATGGCATCTCTCATTGACCCCAAAAGGCCAAAATATAAGTGAGGAAATCATCGATTTTCGCACAAAACGAATTGAGCGCCTCTTAGAAAAACTGAATCAAGAAGAAAAGGAAAACTTAATCACACTTCTTGAAAAAGCATTACCAAAACAAAAATAGGAGAAAAATATGCAACCTCAAGTACTACCCATTATCATGCGATTCTTACACAATCTGTTTACCGCCTTATGGATTGGTGGCTTACTAAGCATGGTCTTAACCGTCATCCCTGGTTTACGCAAAAAATTGGACCAACCCTGGCCTCTCGTCGAATCTATTCAAGACCGACTACGTCCTATTGCAATCATCAGCATAGTCGGTTTAGCCATTACAGGTATGCTACTAGGACGGTCAACGCAAGAATTCACAGGTTTTATTAGATTTGGCACGCCCTATATGAACGCACTTTCAATCAAACACATCTTGACATTAGTCATGATTGTTCTGGCAATAGCCCGTTTGATGGTAAATAAAAAGCAGAAAATGGAAAAGAGCGCAAAACTGCAAAAAGTGTCCTATGCTATTCTCCTGACAAACACTGTTATAGGTGTGTTTGTTTTGCTTCTCTCCTCAATGATCTAAACAGCCAAAAGCTCAATTGGAGTAATGAGCCTAACTGGAAATGTCTGTTGGCATTTACCGGTTAGGCGTCTTTTTCCTTTACACCACTATTTTCCTCCAGAAAAGCCAGAAATCCGCTAAAGCCAATTACATCTAAATCAAGGCAAAGAACTTGTGATTCAAGAGAAAAAAGCGACCTTAATTTGACCATTATGCGTATGATGAAACCCAACATGTTGAAACTAGATAAAACAGCAAAACCAGGCATTCGGGCTAAACGAATGAAATGGAGCTAAAATGAGAACTATCTAATGCTTATCCTCAGTAAACAGATGCGATTGTCCTGGAATAAGTTCCCAAGCAGTACAATTACAGTTAGAATATGCATACTTTAATCATGAAAACAATAGTGAGCGAAAATGACCATTTGGGAAATCCTTAAAATTTGTGTTATCACCTTAGCCATTCAACTCATCCCCGGTTGGGCTCTTTTGAGTTTGGGCGGTTTTAAGAAGCAATGGTCTGCGTTGCAACGGTGGATTTTGGCTTTCTTCCTGGGCATGGCAACTTATCCTGTGATTTTCTATGCCGCTCGTGTCTTGCTCCCAGGCTTTCAGATTGGCTTGAATAAAATTTACCTATTCCTTGGGCTATGCCTCATTTTTACCTTATGGCGTAACAAAAACGACTGGCGAGATAACTTCAAATTTGAAAAAGCCGATCTCATTGTTCTTGGTCTGATTATCGTATCACTATTTACCCGGCTTGCCCCTGTATTGCAATACAGCTATCCGGGATGGACAGACAGTCTACATCATACAATCATCACCAAATTGGTCATGACAAGTGGAAAATTACCCTACAACATGCTCCCCTTTGATCCAGGGGATCTTTCAGCGTACCATTTGGGTCTTTACAGTTTGACTGGATCAGTTGGCTTGTTAGCCAACACCACACCTCATCATGCTTTGCTCGTTTATTCACAAATTATCAATGCAATGGCTGGGTTAGCCGTGTTTATTTTGCTGGACAAAATTCTTGGTAGGCTACCTGCCATCGCGGGTATGGTTTTTGTAAGTTTTATCAGTTTTCAACCTGCACTCTATTTTAATTGGGGCCGTTTCCCACAACTGGTAGCACAAACCTCATTATTACCTTCAGCATTATTATTCTGGTACTCACTGGAAGAAGCTACAAAACAAAACACACAAATCAAAGATCCAAAAAGGTTTAATTGGGTCATTCCTGCCTTACTTTCAGCTTTGACTATTAGTTCAACTGCTCTGATCCATTTCCGGGTAGCAGCATTTTATTTGCCACTCCTAATCTTGTTATTCTTATTCAGCATCCTCTCAAAATCAAAGTCTGCAAATCAACGAAAACGCATATTATTCCAAACAATTGCTATTGCTTTTATAAGCCTGTTATTTATGGTGCCGGCATTGATACCTGGACTTAACACCTACCTCAATCCCACAACAACGGCTGTAGAAAACCTAAACGAGACATATCAAGCATATGCTAACGCAACACTAAAGGATATCCCTTTCTATTTATTTGAATACTCTGAATTTTTCAACATTGGTTTGACTAAAGGGATTTCTATATTGGTTTTGCTGAGTTTATTGTTCGGCTTATGTTTCAAAAAAACCCGATTTATCGCTCTGATCGCAATCTTCTGGACCTTTTCCTTATGGCTCATAGGAAGCCTGCCAGCTTTGAACATTCCAAAGCTGGCTATCGTGAATATGACCGGTGTGATGATACTCGCTTACCTTCCTGGAGGATTGGCGTTTGCCGTACTTTTGCATGGTTTGGAACAATTGTTAGACAAACCATTCAAGCCAAGTTTTGTGCCTATTCTCACTTGGGCAACACTTTTTATCGCTATTCCTTTTATCGTAAACAGAACGGATACCATTGAGCCTTATCGACACTTTATGAGTCAAGAGGATGAACGCGCAATGCAATGGATAAAAACGAACACACCTGACGATGGTATTTTTGCTGTAAACCCAATGTTCTGGATTGTTGGCGCGTTTCATGGCAGTGATGCCGGCTATTGGATTCCCTATTTTGCAGAGCGAGATACCTCCACCCGAACAATGTTATCTTCCTACGCCGAAGATTTTGCTATGCTGGTAAAACGAAACGATGCTGTCTATCAACTCTATGAAAAACCCACAGATATAGATAGTTTATGTCAGTTAGGCCTAAACTATTTATATTCTGGCAAGAAAGACCCTTTGACCCAAAAAGATTTTGATATCGATCAGTTACTTGAGCAACCAAATGTCGAGTTAATCTACAATCAGGATGGAATCGAAATCTTAAAACTGTGTCCATAATCAAACAGAAGCCCATTTATCACATTAATCAGAAGATTTAGTGCTTTTTTCGGTTTAAAACCTGCGTATTTTCATATTAAGTGGTATAATAATTAGTTGGAAACAATACAAAATACACTCCGGAGGAAAATGTGGATCCAATTATCAATGCAGTACTCGAACCCAAAAGCATCGCAATCGTAGGCGCGTCAGCCGACCCAGAAAAAATCGGCTACAAAGTCGTTGCGAACTTGATTGACGGTGGTTATGATGGCGCAATTTACCCCATCAACCCCAAAGCCGATGAAATTCTCGGCAAGAAATGCTACGCATCCGTCACAGAAGTTCCTTACGTCATCGATGCCGCCATCATCACCGTGCCCGCCAAATTCGTGCACAGTGTCACCCAAGAATGTGGTGAAAAAGGCGTCAAGGGTATCAGCATCATCACTTCTGGCTTCTCCGAAGTCGGCGAAAATGAACTTGAAGCACAAATTGTGAAAACTGCACGCGATTTCGGCATGCGCATCATCGGACCCAACATCATTGGTGTGCTTTCAAACAGTGGCAAGATGAACGCCTCGTTCGCTTCTTCATTGCCCATGGACGGTCAGGCAGGCCTCATTTCACAAAGTGGCGCCCTGCTCATCGCCATGATTGCAGCCACCTACACCCGCCGCGTTGGTTTCGACAAGATGCTTTCCATCGGCAACCAATCTGACCTCGATTTTGCAGACTTGGTGAACTACCTTGCTGAAGACGACCACAGCAACTGCATCACCCTGTACATCGAAGGTATCAAAGACGGCGCGCGCTTCATGGAAGCTGCCCGCAATTGCCCCAAACCGATCATCGCCCTCAAATCCGGCACCTCCGCCCACGGCGCTGCGGCTGCCGCATCCCACACCGGTTCTTTGGCTGGCTCCGCGAAAGTTTACGAAGCCGCCTTCAAACAAGCTGGTGTCACTCAGGCTGATGACCTCAACGACCTCTTTGACCAAACCCTCGCACTGTCACTTCAACCTGAGATGAAAGGCGATAACCTGCTCATCCTCACCAATGGTGGTGGTGTTGGCGTTTTGGCAACTGATGCCGCTGAAAAATACGGTTTGCCCCTGAAATTTGCGCCACCCGAGGTCCAGGCTGAACTCAAGAAACACATGCCCGAATTTGGCTCCGCAAAGAACCCCGTTGACATCACCGGTGGTGCTGGCCTCAAAGGCTATTACGAAGGCGTGAAGTACTCCTACGCTCACGACTGGGTTGACGGTATGGCTGTGCTCTATTGCGAAACCGCAGTCACCAATCCTCAGGAAATCGCCGAAGCCATCCACAAAGCTATTGTGGACTCTGGCGTAACCGGCAAACCCGTGACCGTCTCCTTCGTTGGTGGCGAACGCTGTGAATCTGCAACCGCATGGCTCATCGAGCAAGGCATCCCCACCTACGACGCTCCCGATATCGCTGTCAAGGCTCTTTCCAGACTGCGCAACGAAGCCAAAATGCGTGAAACCGCTCACACCGAGCCCTATCACCCAACCGATATCAACCCCGAACGTGCCCACGAAATTATCGCTGGTGCCCGTGCCAAGGGTCGTGACGCCCTCACCGAAGTCGAAGCCAAGCACGTCTTCCAGGCCTACGGTCTCCCCGCTACGCCTACCGAATTAGCCAAAACAGAAGAAGAAGCCGTCAAGATTGCCAATGAAATCGGCTACCCTGTGGTTATGAAGATCGTCTCCCCCGACATCCTCCACAAATCAGATGCCGGCGCAGTTAAGGTGAACATTAAATCCGACGATGACGTCCGCGAAGCTTGGAAAGTCATCATGGAAAACTCCCTCAAATACAAAGCCGACGCCGAAATCGACGGTATGGCTGTGCAAGAAATGGCTCCCTGGTCAACCGAGGTTATCGTTGGTTCCGTCAACGACGCCACCTTTGGTCCCACCGTTATGTTCGGTTTGGGCGGTATCTTCGTGGAAGTCCTCAAAGACGTCACTTTCCGCGTTGCCCCCATCGACGAAACCGAAGCCATGGCTATGCAAAACGAGATCAAGAGCGCCCAAATCCTGCGTGGTGCTCGTGGTGAAGCCCCCCGTGACATGGCTAAACTCGCCAGCGTCTTGGCTCACTACTCCTACATGATTTACGACTTGAAGGATGAAATCGCTGAATCCGACGCCAACCCCTGTATCGTCTACGAAGACGGCAAGGGTGTAGCTGTGGTTGATGCCCGCATCATTCTGACCAAGAAGTAAGATTTACCTGGTTCGTAAATTCAGAGCACTGTTGGTAGAATCAACAGTGCTCTGTTCTTTTTACAGACACTTTACACAAGTTTATTTGATAGCTTTCAAAAAGCTATTATGATTGAGGTATTATGAAAAATAGAAAGAAAAGTTATTTAATCGACATGGATGGCGTGCTCGTGCATGGCTCAATGCCATTGCCCGGTGCGGCAGAATTTATTCAAACGCTTATTGAAGAAAAGCGTAAATTCCTCATCCTTACCAACAACCCCCTGTATACAACGCGTGATCTCGCTCACCGCTTCCAAATGACCGGTCTTAATATTACCGAGGATCGCATTTACACCAGCGCGATGGCCACTGCGGCATTTTTGCATCGCCAGCGTCCCAACGGTAAAGCCTTTGTTATTGGCGAAACTGGCTTAACCGAAGCTATTCATGCTATCGGTTATGTACAAACTTCTGTTGACCCGGATTATGTCGTTTTAGGCGAAACCAACACCTATAGCTTCGAGGAAGTAACCAAGGCCATCCGCCTGATTATGGGTGGCGCACGCTTTATTGCCACTAACCCAGACGCCACCGGACCCACAGAATCTGGTATCGTTCCAGCCACTGGGTCCATGGCCGCACTTATCGAAAAAGCGACCGGCAAGGCGCCTTTATTCATCGGTAAACCCAACCCACTCATGATGCGATCCGCGCTCAATCACATGGACGCGCACTCCGAGGAATCGATCATGATTGGTGACCGCATGGATACAGACATCTTATCTGGCATTTCATCGGGTCTTGAAACCATACTTGTCTTGTCAGGCGTCACTGCCAGAGAAGATATCGAAAAATACTCCTATGGACCAAATTACATCTTCAATTCCGTTGCGGATATCGTTCCAAGTGAGCTCGATTAATGAAAAAACCAACATTCAATCGCCGAGACTTTTTAAAAGCTGGCCTTTACGGCTTAGCCTGGTCAGCTTTTTCTCCGCGTTTGAGTGCTGAAGGTGCCTACCACCACCCGCGTTTCATGTTGGTGGGCAACAAGCAAGGTGCGAGTGTCTTTAGAGAACCCAATGACAAAAGCGTCATTATGTACCAATGGCAATACAACGACATCATCACCGTTTACGAGGAAATTGAAAGCCCGGCAGGACCCTCATTTAACCCGATTTGGTACAAATGTTGGGGCGGCTATGTTTTTAGTGGCGACTTGTACGAAGTAAAGTACGAATACAACGAACTAAGCACACCAAAACATGCGACTGGCCAACTTGCTGAGGTCACCGTCCCGTATACACGATCAATGATTTACCGAAGAGGGACTGGCTGGGAACCACTATGGCTCTTTTATTACAAATCCACTCACTGGGTTGTCGATGTCTTTGAAGGTCCCGATGGAACACCATGGTACAAGGTACATGATGAACTCGGTAAAACTGAAACTGCAGTGCGACCAGAACATCTGCGGCTTATTCCAGATGAAGAATTTGCACCGATCAGCCCTGAAGTCCCGCCAAGCGAAAAATTGATTGAGGTATCCAGCTCCCGTCAGATCTTAAAAGCTTTTGAAGCCGGTGAGATTGTTCTTGAGACCAAGGTTTCAACCGGAAATCTGTCTGAAGAGGGTCGTTATGCTATCCGCATTAAAATGCCGTCAAAACACATGGGTAATGCTGTCCTTACCAAGGATCCACGTGAACGCATTTTCATGGGCGTACCGTGGACAAGTTTCTATGAAACCAAAATCGGATTAGCCATCCACGGCGCATTTTGGCACATGAACTATGGCACCCCAATGAGTGCGGGTTGTATCAATATGCGTCCAGATGAAGCCAAATGGATTTACCGCTGGTGTGCGCCTGTTGCCCAACCAGATGTCTGGACAACCAACGGTTACGGCACACACGTGCATATCAAAAAGTAAGTTTTCCAAACACCTTTGGATAAAAAGAACTTAAAACCTTCCCAGAATTGGGCTTTAAATAAACACCTTAAAAACCTGATTTCCTAAAAAGACGCCCTTTTTTGTCATCACCAAGTGATATCCATCTTCAAACAGCAGCCATTCAACCATACCCTTTTCAATTAATCCCCGAATTTCATCAGCAAATACGGTCTTCAAATCTTGTCCAAAGTGCTGCTGAAAAGCATCAGCAGACACACCCTCATGCGTCATACGCAAGCCGAGCATCATCAACTCTTGCATTTGTTCTTCAAGACTCAAAGCTTCTGTTTCAACAACTGCAGAACCTAATTGCAACTGCTTAATATCATGAAGTTCTAGGTTTTGCCCATCAAAATCAGGCAAGCTTTTCTCATAGCTACGCGCAATATTGCTTAATTTTAAAAGATATTCCTTTACATTTGGCGTGTTTCGCCATCTCAAACCGCCCACATTCCCCACAGCACCTGCGCCAAATCCCAGGTAATCCTGTCCCTTCCAATACACCTTATTATGCCGGCTTTCCCGCGATTTCCCCAATGCCCAGCTCGAAATCTCATAATAGCCATAACCTTGTCGCTTGAGAAAAGAAAGCGTTTCCTCAAACATGTCCGCCACCAAATCATCGTCCGGCAGATTCACCAAGCCTTTTTCCACCCATCGCGACAATAATGTGCCAGGCTCTAAAATCAAAGAATAAATCGAAAGATGCTCTGGTTTTAGCAGTGAAATCTTCTCTAAATTGTTCCGCCATGCAGCCATATCCTGTTCAGGCAGACCAAAAATGAAGTCCAAACTGATATTTTCAAAACCAGCCTTGCGTGCTTCATGAAAGCTTTCTAAAGCCTCCCAACTATTGTGAATACGCCCTAAAACCTTCAATTCTTGCTCATTAAAAGACTGTACACCCATACTCAAGCGATTGATACCCAGTCGCCTAAGCCCCTCAAAATAAGCCTGGTCAACCGTGCCTGGGTTCGCCTCAAACGTTATTTCAGCATCCTTATGAATTCCAAAACGCGAACGGACTGCCTTCACAACCCCTTCCACCTGCTCAACAGTCATCAAAGACGGCGTCCCCCCGCCAAAATAAAGCGTCTCAACAGGACCAACATCGAAACTTGAATGTTCAATTTCCCTTTGCAAACTTTGCAGATATTCAGGCAGTAGAGTGTCTAAATGAGCATACGTGATAAAATCACAGTAACTACAACGGCGCTTACAAAACGGGATGTGGATATAAACGGCTGTCATAAAGTCATTTTACTCTCATCACCGTGTAAAATGTAAGCCAATAATTGTATTTGGAAGACATAATGAAGAAAACAACAATTGATGAACCATCAAGTAAAAAAAGTACCGTTTGCCCGGTTTGTGGCACACGCCTTAGTGATAACGCCACACGCTGTCTTGTTTGTGGTGCCCAGTTTAGCAATGTGACCCAGAGTACCAAAAGCCGAAACCTGGATTCCTCAGGATTGCCAGAAATCAACCTCAAACTCCCCGGCATGATTGTGCTCGCCTTGGTTTTTTTAGCCTTGATAGGCACGATCGTCGCCTTACTGGTAACCTCAAAATTAGGAGGAGCGGCAAAGGAAGAAACAGAGGTTGAAGGCTCAAAAACACCGACTGCAACCATAACGCTGACCTCCACGCCAACCCTTACCAGCACACCTGAACCGACCTGGACGCCCTTACCCCCTGTCTCGCACACCGTAGGCAAAGGTCAGCAATGTTTACACGTCGCCTTGCAATACAACACCTCTGTCCAAGCCATTATTCTTGAAAATAAGCTGGACCAAAACTGTACCGTATCAGAAGGCCAGGTCCTCTTGGTGCCTCTGCCTACTTACACGCCTTCGCCAGTTCCTTCTGCGACACCTGAAGAACTCGAAGAAGATGAACGCTGTACCAACATTATGCCCATTACGGTGGGGCCAAACGACACCTTAAGCTCGATTGCCGCGAATTACTCGGTCCTTATGAAAGACATTATGGACCACAACGGCATGAGTAATGACATCGTGCAAGTTGGCCAGTCGCTGGAAGTCCCCTTGTGTTACCGCCTACCTACGCCTGGTCCTACCCCAACCGCCACGCCAGTACCGCCTTATCCCGGACCCAACTTGCTTTTGCCCCGCTCTGGAGCCTACTTCCCACCAGGAGAAGAAGGCGTGACCTTGCAATGGGCTTCTGTTGCTGACCTTTATCCTGATGAGCTGTACCGGGTTTTCGTCAAAGACTTGACGTCAACAGACGAACGCAGCCTGGTGGAATATGTTACCGACACCAAGTTCATCCTGCCGGCCACTTTCAGACCCAGCGAATCCACGCCGCATATCATTCAATGGTCCGTATCCGTTGCAAGACGTATTAATAACGATCCGGCCAATCCGATATACGAAGAGGCCGGTGTTCAAAGCGATCCAAGAGTATTTATTTGGAGTGGCAGCACTACCCAGCCATAGGCTAAGACAGTGCAAGCAAACAGCTCTTACTGAGCCATATCACACATAAAAGCTTCAATGCAATGTGTTGCAGAAATAGCCGCGGCTGCGCCCATGCCAGCCGCGGTGACAACCTGTCGATACAAGGGATCGGCAACATCGCCAGCGGCGTAAACTTGTGGCACACTGGTTTGCATACGTTTATCAACGATGATGTAACCTTGCTCATCCAGTTCTAATTGGTCACCTAAAATGGATGTAATCGGTGTTTGACCGATGTAAATAAACAAACCATCGCTAGGCACAATCGTAAGTTCTTCGGTCTTCACATTTTCCAAAACCAATTCCTCTACGCCATTTTCACCTTTGATTTCCTTGATGACTGAATCCCAAATAAACTTAATCTTGGGGTTCTTCTTTGCGCGTTCTGCCAAAATCGCATCCGCGCGAAGTTGATCTCGGCGGTGAATAATTGTCACACTATCTGCAAAACGGGTCAGGAAAATGGCTTCTTCAACAGCCGCGTCCCCACCTCCGACAACATGAACGTTTTTGCCACGATAAAAATAACCATCACAGGTCGCACAATTGGAGATGCCACGTCCTTGGAATTCAGCCTCACCAGGCACGCCTAACTTGTTATATTCGGTGCCCATGGTCAAAATCAGCACATCCGCGGTGTATTCGGCGCCATAAGCTGAGACCTTGAAAGGTTTTTGGCTCAAATCGATATTGCTCACCGCGTCATAAACAACCTCTGTGCCAAATTCCCGGGCTTGTTCTTCAAAAAGTTGACCAAGTTCGGGGCCTTCAATACCCTTAGGAAAACCGGGGTAATTTTCAATGGTCGAAGTTTTCGAGGGTTGACCATGTAATTTCATCCCAGAAATCAACAAGGGGTTCAAATTAGCTCGCGCGGCATAAATGGCAGCAGAAAATCCTGCAGGACCAGATCCAATAATAATGAGTTGTCGATGGTTTTCTTTATTCATTGTTATTCCTTCAGTGTTAACAAAAAACTGGACCAAAAACCGCCAATCTTTTGCTTCATTTTTGATGTAAAACTTGTTCTGTTAATCCTATCACGTAAAACCTAGGTTTAGCATATAATAACTGTTAACTAATTACAAGAAAAAGAGGTAAGTATGGACAGAGACCCCATAGCTATTAACTATTTTATTGAAAATCAAACAGAGATGATGGGTAAGTATTTCGATATTCTACGCATTCCATCTGTTTCTACTGACCCCGCCCATAAAGCGGATATGGTTCGCACAGCTGAATTTCTTGCGGAATACTTCAAAAGCCTGGGAATGGATAGAGTTGAAATCTTCCCGACAAACGTGCACCCGATTCTCTTCGCAGAAAAACGCTCAACACTACCCAATGCGAAAACCCTGCTCGTTTACGGTCACTATGACGTTCAACCCCCAGATCCGCTTCACGAGTGGCACACTGCCCCCTTTGAGCCTACCCAGGTCGAAGACTACGTCTACGCGCGTGGTGCCTCGGACATGAAAGGTCAGGTCATGGCTTCCATTTTCGCGCTTGAGAGTGTGCTCAAAACCAGCGAATTGCCCATCAATGTCAAATTCATCATTGAGGGTGAAGAAGAAATTGGCTCACCTTCCTTGGAAGATTTCCTCGCCAACAATACCGAGTTGCTCAAATGTGACATGATCCTCAACCCAGATGCCGGCATGATCTCTGCCAACCAACCCACCATTGTTTATGGCTTACGCGGTATGGTTTACTTTGAACTGCGCATCGACGGTCCAAAAATGGACTTGCACAGCGGTCTGTTTGGTGGCAACATTGCCAACCCTGCCAACGTTATCGCAGATATCATTTCCAAGCTTCACAATCCTGACGGTACGGTTGCGATCCCCGGCTTCTACGACAAAGTACGACAGTTAAGTGCCGAAGAACGAGAAATAATCGCGGCTGCAGGTGTCCCCGAAGATACCTATGTTCAATTGACTGGTGTTCCCCGACTGTATGGCGAAGAAGGTTTTACGATGCTGGAACGCCAAGGCTCGCGCCCCACATTGGATGTTAACGGCCTCTACTCCGGTTACATCGAAGAAGGCGCAAAGACCATTATCCCCGCCTATGCGAAGGCCAAAATTTCTTGTCGTCTGGTGCCCGACCAAGAGCCTGAAGAAATCTACAAGCTCATTCAAAGCTATATTGCTGGCTTGGTGCCAAACACGGTCAAGGCGCAACTCTTTAAGCATTCATTGGGTCCCGCCTATTTGGCAGATGACGCACCTGGTTCAAAAAACCTTGCGGACGCGCTCACCCAAACCTGGGGACGCCCGGTCTCGCTCAAGCGCGAAGGTGGCTCCATCCCAGTAGCGACAAATATGCAACAACTCCTTGGCGTCAAATCCATCTTAACCGGCTTTGGCCTACCCGATGACGCCATCCACTCACCCAACGAACGCCAACACATCCCCACCTGGACCAAAGGCATTCAGGCACTAATCCGATTCTTCTTGAGTTTCGCTGAGTGAGCCAAAAACAAGCTTCCGAATTAAAAATGCCCGCCTATGGCGGGCAAGCTGTTATTGAGGGCGTCATGATGCGGGGTAAACGCTTTTTAGCCATGGCAGTGCGCGACCCTGAAGGTCAGGTACAGCTCTATGAAGAAAAGCTACCTGCCATTTACAGCTCAAATTGGATGCGCATTCCCTTTTTACGTGGCGTTTTAGGCCTGTGGGACGCGCTTAGCCTGGGTTCCCGCATGCTCACCCGCTCGTCAAATATGGCTGGCACCGAAGAAGAGCAGATCGACAAAAAAGGCATGGCTCTGGCAACCGTTTTTTCCTTGCTCATTGGAATCGCGCTGTTCTTTTTGTTGCCTGCCTTCATCGCCGGCTGGCTGGATAAACTTTGGAACCTGGGAGCCTGGTGGAGCAATGTTGTCGAAGGTTTAATCCGCATTACACTTCTACTCAGCTACATGGCTCTCGTGGGAAAGGTTGAAGACATCCAACGCGTTTTCGGCTACCACGGCGCGGAACACAAAACAATCAATGCTTTCGAAGCCGGTGTTGAGCTCAGCCCACAAGAAGTGGCTAAACAAAGCCTCCAACACCCGCGATGTGGCACATCATTCCTTTTGACCCTGGCAGTCATCAGCGTCTTGATCTATTCCCTGCTAGGCCCGATGCCTTTGCATTGGCGCTTGATTTCGCGCCTCTTGATGTTGCCTGTCGTTGCGGGCATAGCCTATGAATACATCCGATTTGTGGCAAATTACATGGACCGCTCAGCCGTCTTGCGTTGGCTCATCAAGCCAAACTTAGCCCTTCAAAAACTGACCACACGTGAACCTTCGTTGGAGATGCTCGAAGTTTCCATCGCCGCTTTTAACCGTCTATTAGAGATTGAAGAGGGTCAGCCCGAAACAAGCCCGGTAACAACGGAGCATGTCGCTTGAAAAACTGGCAGCTATTCGCTATCGCTGGGCTGATGATCTTGCTCCTGGTTGGGGCTTTGTTGCTCTTCGTTTTGCCTGAACGTGGCACGCCTGTAACTTTGGTAACCAAAACACCCAATCTAACACCACAACCCACATCCACATTGGCTGAAATCCGCGTGCACCTTACTGGCGCGGTAAACTCCCCCGGATTGCTAACCCTACCCAAAGGCGCCCGGCTGGCTGATGCTATAGAAGCAGCAGGTGGTTTAGTAGAGGGTTTTGACGAAAACTTGCTCAACCTTTCAGACATTTTGATTGATGGTAGCAAGTTGCACATACCCTTAATTGGCGAGGCAGTACCTACCAACGTGTCGCCAAGTCGAGGCGGATATGGCATCAGTTATGTTGAGAGCACACTCATCAACATTAACACAGCAGATTTTGATACCTTGTGTTTACTTCCAGGTATTGGTGCCTCTAAAGCGCAAGCTATCATCGCCTACCGTGAAGAACATGGCCTTTTCTTAAACTTGGAAGACATCCTCAAAGTAAAGGGCATTGGGCCTGCTATCTTCAACACAATCAAAGACCGTATCACCTTGGAGGGTTAAAAATAATCAGGCAAGTTAGCCTACAACCATGTATAATTAGGGTGCCTTTCTATGGACTAACCATAGCCAAAGTTGGTAACTTATGTCAAAACGAGAGTTCTCACTGAATAAGCCCAAGACAAGAAAAATCGCGCTCATTATTATCCTGGTCGTGAGTAGTTTGATTGCCTTTGCCTTTATGGTGCTTCCAGAACAATTGGGCAGCCGCGGCATTCAAATCAACATTGGTGAAGCCGCGACAGAAGACATCCTGGCGCCTTACTCCATCAATTATGAATCCAACATCCTTACCGAACGCGCCCGACAAAACGCCGCAAACGCAGTTGAGGATATTTACCTCCCCTCGGATCCCAACATCGCGCGCCACCAACTCAACCAACTGGACGCCATCTTAACTTACATCAGCTCGATTAAGAACGACCCCCTTTCCACGAACGCCCAAAAAATTGAAGACCTCATGGCGATGAAAAACCTTCATCTGGGAGTGGATGATTACAGCAAAATCCTGGCCATGGAAACAAGCGACTGGCAAGCCGTTGGTATCGAAGCCGCTCGGGTGCTTGAAAATGTCCTGCGTGAAAGCCTTCGAGAAAACCAGGTGGAACGCGCACGAACCAATTTGCCCAACATCATTAAGTTCAACTTTAAACTTGAGCAAACCCAAATTACCACTGCTATCGTATCGGATCTCATCGTCCCCACCAGCCCGTTTAGTGCTGAAGAAACACAAAAAGCACGCGACCTGGCAAAAGCAAACGTGCAACCCATTATCCGCCAAATAATTGCTGGAGAAGCCATTGTGAGGCGCGGTGAAGTCCTGGCGGAAGTCGACATGGAGACTCTGAACATCTTTGGTCTCACCACACCCGAGGACCAGACTAACACCTACATCAAAAACGCGATCGTTATTTTGGTGTGCGCGCTCATCATTCTGATCTTCTTCAAGTACCGCAGTACGACTGAAATGCGACAGGCTTTGGCGATGATTTTGGTTGCCTTTTTCTTCTTGCTTTTCCTGGGCATTTCGCGCTTCTTAGTGATGGGCAATACTGTATGGCCATATCTCTTCCCAGTTGCCGCGTTTGGTTTAACCATTAGTATTATTTTCAACTTTGAATTTGGCGCACTACTCAGCTTGATCTTATCTTTCCTGACCGTTTTTGGATTTGGACGAGAAGCAGAACTGATGATTTTCTACCTCGTTCCAGGCTTGGTTGCAATGCTGATGCTGGGTGACGCAAGACGTTTGGGCACTTTTTTTGGTGTTGGCTTTGCGGCGAGTGCGTTCGCCGCTGCCATCGTCGTCATCTTCCGGCTGGGCGATTCTTATACCGACTGGCTAGGTTTGGGCACGCTCCTGGCAGCATCCCTCTTTAATGGGCTTGCCACAGCAACCCTGGCGCTCCTTTTGCAACACATTTTCGCTTCCGTTCTGGACCTGCCAACATCCCTACAGCTTATGGATATTTCGCGGCCTGATCATCCCTTATTACAGATGCTCTTAAACAACGCACCCGGCACCTATCAACACAGCCTACAAGTATCCAACCTGGCTGAACAAGCAGCCGACGCGATTGGCGCAAATCGCCTTTTGGTCCGAGCTGGTACTTTGTTCCATGACATAGGAAAAGCGGCGAATGCCAGTTTCTTTATCGAAAATCAAATCAGAGACAATGTCAACGCTCACGACGAGAGCGATCCTTACGAAACCTCAGCGACCATCATCAACCATGTCATTGATGGTGTTGCCTTGGCAAAAAAGTACCGCCTTCCCAGCCGAATTATTGACTTTATCCTGGAGCATCACGGTGACAACATCACCCGCTATCAATACGCAAAAGCTTTAGAGCTTGCCGGAGGGGATGAAAGCAAAGTCGACAGAGAAAAGTTCCGCTATCCTGGTCCCTCCCCACAATCGCGTGAAACCGCGCTCCTGATGCTCGCCGATGGTACTGAAGCACGCACACGTGCGAACAACCCAACCACCGATGAAGAAATCCTCGCCATCATTGACTCGGCGATCAAACACACCGTCGATACCGGTCAACTTGACAACACTAATCTGACCCTTAAAGATCTCAATACCATCAAACAAAGCTTTTTTGAAACCATTAAACGGTCCTATCATCCCCGAATTAAATACCCTGAACAAAAACCCAAAACGACCGATGTAATCTCAGAAGATGAGCCAGACCAGCAAGAAACTGACAGCGAAAGTGTCCCCGACCAAAACCTGGTAACAGACGCTGAATCACCCAATAAGGAAGAGACCCTTGATTGATTTTTTTATGCCAACCTCCTATGAGGAAACCGTCGACCGCAACCGATTGGAACAGGTTGCAAAAGTAAGCATTAAGCAAGCCACGAGTCACAAAAAAGCGAGCTTCTCCCTAAAAATTACCACTAATCAAGGCATTCGTGCCTTTAACCGAACCTATCGGGGTTTAGATGAAGCCACGGACGTGCTCTCCTTCCCCAGTGGTTTTTATGACCCGGAAAGTGGCGACTACTATTTAGGAGACATCATCATATCTTTACAAATGGCTCAAAAACAAGCACGTGAAGCCGGGGCTGAATTACATCATGAAATTGAAATGCTCATGGTTCATGGCATTTTGCACCTTTGTGGCTATGACCATAGTGATAAAAGCGAGTTTGAAGAAATGAGCGCGCTACAAGACAAAATACTTGTCGCGGTCAAAAATCCCCTCACCGGAAGTATTCATGCCCAATAAATTCACCCGTTTCATTAAGACCAACAAAAACCGCATCGACATCATTAAGAGTAGCTTTTCCATACTCTTGGGTATTCTGCTGATCGTTGCGCTAATTTTCCTGGCGGTTACCCTGGCGAATACCACCAGAACCTTGGTAAGATCCGCCAGCACGGGTATTGACCGTGTTCATTCAACCATGACTGTGGTCAATGATGGCTTGGAGAGCGTTACAAAAAGCTTTGATACGCTAAGCTCCTCGCTACAAACGATGAAAGGTTATATTTCAGGCATAGAACCCATCGTCTCATCCATCCAAAAAATTGTTGGGACAGACTTGGTCAATCTTGCTGAAAAAGGGCGTGACTCCCTCGTTGCAGCGGCTCAGGGCTCGAAAATCGTTGATGACACCTTAACCTTTCTCTCAAAAGTGCCCTTACTGAACTTTGAATATAAGCCTAAGAAAACACTCAATGAGAGTTTATTGGATCTTTCAGAGACTTTCGGCAGTATTCCTGATAGTCTGTCCGATTTAGAAAAAGGTTTAACCACATCCACCAGTGACTTAGATACTTTTGAAGATAAGTTTGAAAACCTCTCAGGCAATGTTGATGACATGAAGACAAACATGTCTGATACCAGCCTATCTATTCAAGGATTTTTAGACAACCTGGAACGTTACAAACAAAACCTGCCTCAAACTCAAAAGAAAATCATCATTTGGATTAGTGTTATTACCAGCATCTTGTGTCTCATCATCCTGGTTTGGATGATTAATGCGGTCTATACCTTCATTGTCGCCCGGGAAGGCATAATATCTGATAGAATTGTAAATAGAAAACAACCAGAGGCTAAATAAAAACTAAACCTGCTTCTGGTCTAATTTGACGGAACAACAAAAAATACATTACTAGGAGTAAAAATGAAAAAGGATTTTCTGGATCTCACTGATTTCACCGCTGAAGAGCTGTTGGGTTTCTTGGACCTAGCCGCTGAACTAAAGAAAGAGCATTTTGCCGGTGGTAACGAACCCGTTCTCAAGGGCAAGAACCTGGCAATGATCTTCCAAAAGCCCTCCCTCCGCACGCGTGTGAGCTTTGAGGTTGCCATGCGCCATCTTGGTGGCGATGCGCTTTACCTTTCTCCCAACGAAATTGGTTTGGGTCAACGCGAATCTGTCGCCGACGTCGCCCGTGTCCTTTCCGGTATGGTCGAAGGCATCATGGCGCGCGTTTTTGGCCACGAACTCGTGGTTGGTTTAGCTGAATCTGCCAACGTTCCAGTCATCAATGGCTTGAGCGATGCCAGCCATCCTTGCCAGGCTATGGCCGACTTTTTGACGATCAAAGAAAAGTTCGGCAGCTTCGATGGCTTGAACCTGGCTTATGTTGGTGATGGCAACAACGTTTCCGTTTCCTTGATGCGCATGTCCGCGATCCTGGGCACTGACTTCATCATGGCCAATCCCCAAGGATACGACATGGAAGACAAATACATCGAAGAATCTAAGGCAATCGCGGCAAAGACCGGCGCTAAACTCTCCTTCTTCAACGATCCCCACGAAGCCGTCAAGGGCGCTAATGTCATCTACACTGACACTTGGGTCAGCATGGGTCAAGAAGAAGAAGCTGCCAAACGCAAAGCCGTCTTCCCGCCCTACCAGGTCAACCAGCAACTGGTTTCAGAAGCTGCGTCTGACGTCATGGTCCTGCACTGTCTGCCTGCTTATCGTGGCATCGAAATTACTGACGAGGTTTGCGATGGCCCCAACAGCTGGCTCTTCCCACAGGCTCACAACCGCTTGCACGCACAAAAAGCGATCCTTTACACCTTGATGAAGGATTAGTTCAAAAAAGTTTTGACGACCCGGTTTTTTCCGGGTCGTTTTTTTATAAATGGTTTTACAAATCGGAGGCTCGCTATGAAACGTTTTGCAAAGATTGTAGCAACATTGGGTCCAGGCAGTTCAAACGAAAACACCCTTCGTAAAATGATTGAAGCTGGTTTGGATGTCGTTCGTTTGAATTTCTCGCATGGAACCCAAGAGCAACACGAACGCAATATAGACCTGATCCGAAAGCTTTCTAATGAGCTAAACAAGCCTTTAGCCATCCTGGCCGATTTACAAGGCCCAAAATTGCGAGTCGGATTCTTGGAAGACCCTGGAATACAACTCAGTGAAGGCCAAACTATCGTTCTCAGCGCAAACCAGGACGCAGATCTCCATAACCAAGACATCGTCTTCATCCCCTTCGATGTACCCATGTTGCATAAAGCTGTTTCGCCCGGCAACCATATCCTCATGGATGATGGCAAACTCGAAATCGAAGTTACCCATTTAGATGGAAAGTACATTTACGCGAAAGTACTCATGGGTGGCATGCTAAAATCCCACAAAGGTGTCAACTTACCCGGTTCCAAATTAGACATACCCATCCTCACTGAAAAAGACCTCAACGACCTCGCCTTTAGCCTTAAACACGGTGTAGATATCATCGCTGTATCATTCGTCAAAAATGCACAGGACCTCATTCACGTGCGCGAAACCATACAACAGCTTTGTATCTCCAAACGCCTCCCACCCATCATCGCCAAAATTGAGCGACCCGAAGCGGTCGAAAATATTGATGAGATCTTTGATCACTGTGATGGGGTTATGGTAGCCCGCGGAGACTTGGGCGTGGAGGTTCAACCTTATAAAGTGCCAGCCATTCAAAAGGAAATCATCAACAAAGCGAACATTCGGGGAAAGTTAGTGATTACCGCGACACAAATGCTCGAGTCAATGATTAGTAATCCTCGCCCCACACGCGCCGAAGCTGCAGATTGTGCCAACGCAATTTACGATGGCTCCGACGCCTTGATGCTCAGTGGAGAAACCGCTGTTGGCGCCTACCCCATTCAAAGTGTGCGCATGATGGAACAAATCATCGTCGAAGCTGAAAGGCATCTTGATGAATGGGGCAATCCTGAATCTATTTGTCATGCGGAAATTGATGACGACGCGGTTACGGTTTCCATTGCAGCACGAAATATGGCCGATGACAAAGACACATTCGCGATTTGTGTCTTTACCATCAGTGGCAATTCGGCCCGTTGGGTAAGCAAAGCCAAACCGACTGTTCCCATTTATGCTTTTACACCTCGAATGAGTACCTACCGCTGGCTAAACCTCTGCCGCGGTGTTACGCCCTTTCTGGTGCCTCGTTCAGATACTTTAGAAGAAATGCTTGAGCATGTCGAAAACGAGCTCATCAAGCGCAAACCCCAAACCGGTGGCGAACAGGTTGTTTTGGTTTGCAGTTTTCCAGTCGGTGCGCATGCCATTCCAAACCTCGTCCTTTTGCATACACTAAAGGAATTAAAAGACATTTAGCTATTAACACCATAAGCAAAACAGGCTCATGACTGAGCCTGTTTTGTTAATTTCAAAGTCTCTAAACCCTAAACGCCATAGAGATGGTTGATGTCATCCAACATGGCTGGCGTCGGGCGTAAGCGCTCGATACCGATGCGGTTCATGGGTTCATCAGGCAGGTCGTAGCGTTCCTGAATAGTTGGTGGAACCTCAGAGAAGTAAATCAAACCAGTGGCGAAGTACTTCTTCTTGTAGGATTCGGTCAGAATATCCAAAGCCGCAGCTTTATCTGAAGGATCATGATCCATATCGAGTTTTCTCAGCAAGAGATAAGTACCATCTTGCAGTTCGATTTCCTTAAAGGTACCGGGTTCGAACTCTTCAGTTTCGATTTCATCTTTGGTACCAAAGTGGGTGATCTCTTGCAGAGGTGTCTGGTGCGCGCGACCCCAGGTATAGGATTGCATCGCTTCAGCTCGGTTGTTAAAGGTTACACAGGGGCTGATCACATCAACCACAGCAGTACCTTCCTGGCTGATGGCAGCTTTGAATATTTCTTTCATTTGCTTGACATCGCCAGAGAACGCACGGGCAACAAATGCCGCACCACTGATAAGGGCTTCCATACACAGGTCCAAAGGAGGCAGTAAGTTCTCGCCCTGGTGCTTCAAAACCAAACCCTGGTCCGAAGTGGCGGAGAATTGACCTTTGGTCAAGCCATACACACCGTTGTTTTCGATGATGTAGAGCATTGGAACGTTGCGGCGGATGATATGTTTGAAGTGACCCATACCGATGCTGGCAGTGTCACCATCACCCGAAATACCCAGGATTTCAATTTTGTGGTCGGCAAAACAAGCGCCGGTCACCAGAGTGGGCATGCGGCCGTGCAAACCATTGAAACCAAAGGAGCGATTCAAGAAGTAGTTCGGGCTTTTACTGGAGCAGCCAATACCACTAATCTTGACAACTTGCTCAGGTGCCAAACCAAGCTCAAAAACAGCAGCCTGTATAACGTTGGAAATGGCGTTGTGGCCACATCCCGGGCACAAGGTTGATTTCTTACCGGCATAGTCACTGGGTGTCAAGCCAAGAAGATTGTGTTCAACTTTCTTTTCAACAGGATTAGCCATAGTTTTCCTCCGCAGCAATAATGTTTTCAACAGCCCAAACTGCAGTCATTGGTAAACCACCAATATCTGTGATTGAGATAAGTTTTTCAGAGAGATCGGAATGTTCCAGCATCAGGATTTCTTTGAGTTGACCATCGCGGTTCAATTCCAAAACGTAACAGCGATCATGGTCCGCAATGAAATCACGAACAGCGCAGCAGCTTGGCAGAGCGCGAACACGCATATAGTCGGTTTCGATACCATGCTTGGCCAAGGTAGCCTGGGTTTCCAGAATCGCGTCGTTGGTGGATCCCATACCGATGAGCCCGATTTTGGCGTCTTTGCCTTTGTGAATGATGGGTTGAGGCAATTTTTCAATCGCGCCGGCCAGTTTCTTTTCGATGCGATGAAGCATATCTGACCAGTTCTTGGGATCTTCGTTGTAGTTGCCATAAACATCATGACCGGTACCGCGAGTAAAGTAAGCTGAGCGTTCGCTCATATTACCCATAACGGTGCGGTAGGGAATACCGTCGCCGTCGATGTCCATATAGCGACCCCAATCCTCAAATTTCTCGAGATCTTCTTCCCAAATCAACTTACCACGATCAATCGGGGTTTCGGGATATTCAAAAGCTTCAGTCACCCAGGTGTTCATGCCCAGGTCCAAGTCGCTCATCACAAAGATGGGGGTTTGATAGCGCTCTGCGAAGTCAAGCGATTTCCAACCAAATTCAAAGCACTCATTCACAGTACCGGGAATAAGGATAATGTGGTTGATGTCGCCATGACCAACATTGTACATAAACGCCAGGTCGCCTTGACCGGTGCGGGTGGGCAAACCGGTGCTGGGACCAACACGCTGGACGTTCCAAATGACCATCGGGGTTTCGGTAAAGTAAGCCAAGCCAATATTTTCAGCCATCAAACAAATACCAGGACCAGAAGTCGAGGTCATAGAGCGTAAGCCAGCCCAACCAGCACCTAATGCCGCGCCGGCTGCAGCCAATTCATCTTCAACCTGCAAGATGACACAAGTGGTCTTGCCGGTCACAGGGTCTTTACGCAAATCATCCACTTTGGCAATCGCCGCTTCCACCATGCTGGTGGCTGGGGTAATTGGGTACCAAGAGCAGAATTGCAAACCACCAAAGAGTGAGCCGATACCACCGGCGGTGTTACCGTCAGTCATAATCAACTTTTTGGTGATAGGTTTGCGTTCAACCACGAAACGGTCACGTTTTTCAAGATTGCCAGCAGCCCATTCGTAACCGATCTTAATCAATTCAAAGTTGGAATCTGCAACAGAAACCTTTGAGGAGAAGTGATGGTCAACAGACTTGCGAAGCTCATCAAGTTCAATACCCAAAACCTGAGAAACAATACCCACGTAGAGCATGTTTTCCATATAAGCAACCAGGTTGCGGGGTACGTCCACGGTCTTCATCAATTCTTTGATGGGCATGGGGTAATAGATAAGATCCTCACGATGGCCTTCAGGAATCATGATGTGGTCAGCATAGAAAATCACACCACCTTCAGGTAAAAATGAGGTTTCGTAGAGTAAGGTGCTAGGGTTCATCGCAACAACAATGTCATCATGAGGAACGCGGCCAGTAAAGCCATCATCGTTCACACGGATAACAAACCATGTTGCCATACCCATAATATTAGATGGAAAAATATTTTTACCGGAAACGGGAATACCCATCTGGAACAACGCGCGGTAAATAATATTATTTGCCGTCGCGCTACCTGAGCCATTCACCGTGCAAACGGTCATACAAAAATCATTCACGACCGGTGTCAGGTCAGTTTTAGATTGAAGTTCAGTCACTGCCATTACTGGTTATCTCCTTCATTCGAATCTTAGTGTAATTTCAGCATCTTTGGGTCTATTGGGACTAACCAATAAGCTCTCTAATGCGCTTCTTCCTTTTGCAAAATCGCCATCAATCAAAGCTTCCACAATAACCTTACGCTTGCTCCAATTTGAAAGCATGTCGTCAAGATCTGTAAAAAACTTTCCACCATTATTGGCTTCTAACACCCAATAGACTTCAAGTAAATTGACGAGTACTTTGTTTTTTAAAGGTCTGAAAAGAGTTAGGTGAAATTCGCTTTGTTCTTCATCAGGTATTATAGCCGGTTTCCTCATCAACTTTCGAAATGCAACATCAACCAGGAATTGCATGTACTCAAATTGATCCTCGTTGAGCACTTTTACTGCCTCTTCCCAGTAGCCCAGTTCAAGGTGCTTGCGTAAATTGCTGTAATCAGCCAGGAGATGGGGTTCAATGTGCATCCCATAAGACAAGCCTAAATTGAGCAATGGGCCGAGTGAAAAAGGTCTAACCTGAATGCCTGTACGGGGTCGCACTTCAACAAAACCGAGCTGTCGGGCAACCTCAAGTTGTTCTCGTACACTTGCAATACTAACACCTAAAATAGAGCTGAGTTCCGCAATACTTGGAATTTCTTCTTCGTTCTTTGATGCGTCAGCTAGGTAGCGTAGTAAAGGCTTTTTTTCGGTGTTCATGACGAATTTTCTGATTAATAGTATTAATCTAAAACGATTATAGGACATGCCCCCTAATGCGTCAAGCAATAACTCACAATTGTCATATAAATGTAAGGTTGAAATTAAGCTCTTTTAAATTAATTGGAACCAGAACGAAAAAACAGATATTTTAAACAAGAGTTGATGCAAGCTTGCTGCTAAAAAATGAGACTTGTTCTCACTGTACATTATGCAGCAATTCGTTTTTTTGTCGTATTTCAACTATTAAAACGTCTATAAGATACAATTTCTTAAACAGCTGATGTCTTATGAACACTACAAGCGAGTTTAACAAACCCTTCCGATACAAAACCGACCGGAGCAGCCCTGGGCGTTGGGTACTCTCACACGTCAAACATCATTGGCTCATTTTCCTTATCGCCTCGCTCGGTGCTGTTGGCAATGCTGTTATGGCTGGCTTGCCTGCCATTGAATTCGGCAAGGTTTTCGAAGCGCTCACCAGCGGCATCGGCACCAAGCAGATCTTTCTCCAATCCGCAGCGATTGTGGCTATTTCTCAAATTGTGCGTGGTTTTCTGCAATTCCAACGCAACTACGGCTTCGAAGTCACTGCTCAACGCATCGAACGCGACACCCGCGATGAGTTTTACACCAGCCTCCTCGGCAAGTCGATGACCTTCCACGCCTTACAAAGCGTTGGTGACCTGATGGCACGTGCCAGTAATGACATCCGCGAGGTCAATTACATTTTCAGCCCGGGCATCAATATGGTCTTTGGCTCGCTCAACTTTTTGTTCATCCCGCTGGTCATCGGTTGGCGCATCCACCCCGCACTCCTGATTACCCCTGTTGCCTTTATTGTGGCTTACACCATTGCGGTCGTTTATTACCTCAAAGTGTTACAACCCGTCACTCGCAAGGTGCGTAGCAGTTTTGGCATCATGAACAGTCGCATTGCTGAAGATATGGACGGCATCGAAACCGTTAAAGCTGCCGCCCAGGAACAAGCCGAAATCGATCTTTTCCGCAAGAATATCAAGACTTTCCGCGACGCCTCGGTTCGTCAGGGTGATATCGAAGCCCGATTTTTGCCCTTGCTCTTCATGTCCCTGGCAATGGGTTTTGGGCTTTTGCACGCGCTTTATTTGGCGCGCACGGGGCATATTTCTCTAGGCAATGTCATCAGCTATTTTAGCGCCTTGACTATGCTTGGCTTCCCGACCAATATCTCGGTCATGGCATATTCTCGCATTTCGCTTGGCCTCGCCAGCGCACGTCGCTTGCTGACCATCATGAACACCGAAAACAATCTCGATCAAAACGAAAATGGCTACGCGAAACCAATTAAAGGCAATGTCCGCTTTGAAAATGTTAGTTTTTCATACGACGATGAGGTGATGAACCTCGAAAACATCCATTTTGAAGCCAAAGCGGGCCAAACCATCGCCGTTGTTGGACAAACCGGCTCAGGTAAAACCAGCCTCATCCGCCTGATCAACCGCACTTACGACCCGCAGGAAGGGTCTATTTTCATCGACGACGTCGACCTCAAAGATTGGCGGCTTGACACCTTACGAGGTCAAATTTCGATTATCGAACAAGATATTTTCCTCTTTTCTAAAACCATTGCTGAAAATATCGCTTTTGGCAAACCTGGCGCGACCCGGGAAGAGATCGAAGAAGCCGCCCGCAAAGCCCAAGCCGCAGATTTTATCGCCGAACTCGAGGATGGCTATGACACGATTATTGGCGAGCGTGGCGCAACCCTCTCGGGTGGCCAACGCCAGCGCATTGCCTTGGCGCGCGCCTTCCTCACCGATCCGCGCATCCTCATCCTGGATGACTCAACCAGTGCCATCGACAGCCAAACCGAAGACGAAATCCAAAAAGCGATTAAATCCGCTTCTGAAGGTCGTACAACTTTCATCGTCACCCATCGCCTTTCCCAAATCCGCTGGGCAGACCTGATTTTGGTTTTACGCAAAGGTCGCATTTCCGAGATCGGCACCCACCATGAACTGATGGAACGCTCACGTGCCTACCGCAGAATCTTTTCGGAGGATAAGAAGGACTAATGGGCTTTTATCACGGGCTTTCCGCAGAGGCTTACGACCGCCAATACAGCAACAAAACACTGGTGCAACGTATTTTGGCATACTTCAAGCCCCACAAAACTAAACTTTTCTTTGTTGCTTTGGTCGTCCTTTTGCAAGGTTTTACCGGTTCAATTCCATACCTTTTGGTTTCAAAAGTTCTCGACGAAGGCGGCGCGACACAGCCCGATAATCGCATTTTGGCTATTCTGGTCAGTGCCGTCATCGTTATCGAGGTCTTTGGTTACATCTTCTTCTACATTCAACAGCGGCTGATGGCGCGTGTCAATGCCGATATTTATCGCTCACTGGCTACAGACGCTTTTGCCGCATCTATGAAGCAAGATTTGAGCTTCCATGACAAACTCAGCTCGGGTCGCATCGTTTCTCGCATCACGGGCGACAGCGAGGATTTCATCACGCTCATGCGCCTGACGATGAACGTCCTAAGCTCGGTCATGCAATCCATCATCGTCGCCATTATCCTGTTGCGGACCGAATGGCGCTTAGCTATGATGCTCTTCATTTTTGTTCCGATTGTGGTCATTATCGTCGCATCCTATAGAAATGTTGCCCGTCGGGTCACTACCCGCGGCATGCGCGCCATGGCTAATGTCAACGCTACCGTCAAAGAAACCATCAGTGGTATTTCCGTTGCTAAAAACTTCCGCCAGGAAGAAAGCATCTACCAGGACTTTGAGAGTGCCAACAAAACCTCGTACAAAGTCAACATTAAACGTGGCTTTGTCCTTTCGATTGTTTTTCCAACCATGCGCACCTTAAGTGGTATCAGCGTCGCGCTTTTGGTTTACTTTGGCGCGCTCACCGTGACCCAAGGTCTGATTACCGCCGGCGCTTGGTATTTGGTTCTGCTTTCAAGCGAACGCTTTTTGATGCCGATCCTCAGCATGACATCCTACTGGGCGCAAGTCCAAACCGGATTTGCCGCCGCCGAACGTATCTTTGCTTTGATAGACGCCCCTCACACTGTCAAACAAACAGCCGCTTTACCCGCCCAGGGGCTTCGCGGCGATATCGTTTTTGATAATGTCACTTTCAATTATGGTGTTGGCGCGGAAGTGCTCAAAAACTTCAATCTACACATCAAACCTGGTGAAAACCTGGCGATTGTTGGACATACTGGTGCCGGAAAGTCTTCTGTTGCACGTTTAATTTCCCGTTTCTACGAGTTTCAGGAAGGCGAAATCCGCATTGATGGCACCAATATCCGTGATTTCGATGTGGACAGTTTACGACAGCAAATGGGCGTTGTTACCCAAGTACCCTTCTTATTTGAAGGCACAGTTGAAGAAAATATCAGCTTTGCCAAACCTGATATCAGCCGTGAAGAAATCCTGGCTTTGGCGAATGAAATCGGACACGGCGAATGGCTTGAGACGCTCACTAACGGTTTGGACACCAACGTGGGCGAACGCGGTTCTAAAATCTCTATGGGACAACGCCAATTGGTCGCTTTAATGCGCGTCTTGGCACGCCGACCTTCCATTTTCATTTTAGATGAAGCTACCGCCAGTATTGATCCCTTTACTGAAGCCCAAATTCAACACGCCTTGAACCTCATTTTGAGTCAGGCGACGAGTGTACTCATCGCTCACCGTCTTTCCACGGTCAAATCCGCAGATCGCATTATTGTGCTCGACCATGGTGGCATTATCGAAGAAGGCACACATGATGCCTTGCTGGCCCAAGGCGGTGTCTATGCCGACCTCTACAACACTTATTTCCGCCACCAATCACTGGACTATGTGGAAGAAGTTGGCAAAATCCTTAAAAAATAAGGGCGTTCGCCAAAAACTTACACATTTCTGTTATTCCTCTTTTCTCTTTGAAGTATGATTAAGCTATGACAAAAAAGGTCGTATTAGGATTGAGTGGTGGCGTGGATAGTGCCGTTGCTGCCATTCTGCTTCAACGTGAAGGTTTTGATGTTCATGGCCTATACCTCATCACCTGCCCTGGCTATGAAAAAGCCTCCTCTAAAGCGCAAGAAATTGCCATACAACTAAACCTCCCTTTGACTTGCCTGGACATTCAAGAGAATTTTCACAAAGAAGTCATTCAAAACTTCGCCCAAAGTTATCAAGCCGGCGAGACCCCCAGCCCATGTTTGGATTGCAATCGTCGCATCAAATGGGAACACATGCTCAGCTTTGCCGACCAAATAGGCGCGCACTATGTTGCCACAGGTCACTACGCCCGCATCCAAAAAAATGAAACCGGAAGCTACGAACTCCACAAAGGGCTCGATCCCAAAAAAGATCAAAGCTATATGCTCAGTCGTTTGACACAAGCCGAAATTTCACGTACCGCTTTCCCTTTAGGTGAGCTCGACAAGGATAAGGTACGCGCAATCGCTGACGATTTTGGCGTTAAGATTACAAAAAGCGAAGAAAGCCAAGATCTCTGCTTTCTTCAAGGCACCAATTATCGTGACTTCCTCAAAGAACATTTCGCGTTTCAAGAGCCACATGGAAAGGTTCAATTATTGGATGGAACCACCCTCGGCGAACACCACGGCTTGAGCAATTACACCATTGGTCAACGCAAAGGCTTGCCAGCATACAAGCACCCTCTCTTCGTCATCGAAAAGCGTCCATCGGACAACACATTAATTGTTGGTGCGGCTGACGACCTTGGTGAGGATCGGTTTAAAGTGAGAGACCTCAATTGGATTTCAGGGCATGCCCCAAATGAAACCCAAAACATTCCCACCAAAATCCGTTACCAAGCCAAACCAGTCCTGTGTGATCTCAGCTTAGTGGCGAACAATCAAGCAGAAGTTCAGTCCCACACGATTCTGCGCGATATCACACCCGGGCAATTTGCTGTTTTTTACCAAGACGACCTCGTTTTAGGGAGTGGCATCATCACAGCATGAACCATTTTTACTTGACTTTAGCCTGTAAAAGGCTAAAATTGAACCATCAGCTCAACGGGAAGAGTCTCACGCAAAGTGGGCACCGAAGGGGCAAACCCGCATGGGTGAAACTCTCAGGTACCAAGACCCTACGAGCTCCTGAAGTCTTTTCGATAACAGGAGCACAAAATGTGCTCTTGTTTTAATTTACAAACAAACATTGACCAAAGGAGAAACAATGAAATATCCACAAGAACTCAAATATTTGAAGACCGATGAATGGGTCAAAATTGAAGACGGCGTTGCCATTATTGGTATTACCGACTACGCTCAAGACGCCCTCTCTGACGTTGTTTATGTCGAATTCGAAATCGATCCTGATGACGAAGTTAGCGCTGGCGACAGCATCGGCACCATCGAATCTGTAAAAGCCGCCGCCGAAGTCCACTTCCCCGTCAGCGGTACCGTCCTAGAGGTCAACGAAGAAGTTGTTGATGCCCCTGAAACCCTCAACAAGTCCCCTTACGAAGAAGGCTGGTTGGTTAAGGTGCAGGTCTCTGACGAAAGCGAACTCGAAAGCTTGATGGACGCAGAAGCTTACGAAGCCTACTGCCAGGAACGATAGCTCATGTTTACACCCCACACACAAAAAGATGTGGAGGTGATGCTCAAGTCAATTGGTGTAGAAAAAATCGAGGATCTCTTCATTGAAATCCCCGAAAAATTCCGCTATCCCAAGCTAAACCTCGCTCCCAGACTTACCGAAATGGAAGTCCGTGACGAGTTGGAAGGCATTGCCTCTGCCAATGGCAGCACCAAAGAAATGCTCAGCTTCCTGGGCGCTGGTGCCTATGACCATTACATTCCCGCCGCGATTGATAATTTATTGCAACGCGGTGAGTTTTACACCTCCTATACCCCTTATCAACCTGAAATTTCTCAGGGTACGCTCCAGGCTATCTTTGAATTCCAAAGCCTGATTTGCCAACTAACCGGCATGGATGTTTGTAACGCCTCGCACTATGATGGCGCTACCGCTGCCGCCGAAGCAATGATCCTGGCAGACAGCCATTTTAGGGGCAAACGCAACAAATTCCTGGTCTCCCGTGCGGTCAACCCACAATATCGTGCCGTCATGCGCACTTACTTCCAAACCCATGATGACATTCAAATCCTTGGTGACGATCCTGAAACCGGTATCGAACCTGACCTGAAAAAATTCATCGCGCAAATTGACAATGATACTGCCCTGGTTTTGGTGCAATACCCTGACTTCTTTGGTCGCGTGATTGACTACAAAGAACTCATCGATGCCGCGCATGCGCATGGCGCCCTGGTCGCTGTCGCAACCAACCCCACCGCCTTGGGTCTTTTGACTCCTCCCGGCGAAATTGGCGCTGATATCGTCATTGGTGAAGGCCAGCCTCTGGGCATCCCCTTATCCTTTGGTGGCCCCTACTTGGGTTACTTCGCCGTAACCAATGACCTTATTCGCAAGATTTCAGGTCGCTTGGTTGGACAAACCGAAGATATTGAAGGCAACCTGGCTTATGTGCTCACCCTCACTGCGCGTGAACAGCACATCCGCCGTGGCAAAGCCACCTCCAACATTTGTAGCAATCAGGGTTTGATGACCCTGGCTGCAACCATCTACATGACCATCATGGGCAAAGAAGGCTTTAAGGAAGTCGCCAACTTGTGCTATCAAAAAGCGCATTTTACGGCTGACCAACTCAGCCAGGTTGAAGATTTCAATTTGGCTTTCCCTGAAACACCCTTCTTTCACGAATTTGTGGTGAAGTCAAAACGCCCCGTTGCGGAAGTGTTGGAATGGCTCGCCAGACACGACATCCTGGGTGGTTATGATTTGGGTCAAGATTATCCCGAACTTGAAAACCACTTGATGCTGGCTGTGACTGAGAAAATTTCCCGAGAAGATATTGAATATCTCATCGATGTACTTGAAGAGGAATATCATGACTGAACCTACTATCTTTGAAATGTCCTCTCCTGGTCGTCGCGCCATCAAAATGCCCGCTGTGGACGTGCCCGAAGTTGCACTTCCCCAGGGATTTGAACGCAAAGAGCTCGATTTCCCTGAAATTTCAGAGCTTGGTGTCATCCGCCACTTCACCCGCCTTTCACAATTGAACTATTCAATTGATGACGGCTTCTATCCTTTGGGCTCCTGTACTATGAAATACAACCCCAAAGTTAACGAAGCCACCGCGCGTATCCCTGGTTTTGGTAACACCCACCCCTTGCAACCGGTCGACACCGTGCAAGGTAACTTGTATTTGATGTATCAATTGCAAAACATGCTGGCCGAAATCGGTGGTTTTGCCGGTGCAACCCTGCAACCCGCCGCTGGTGCCCAAGGTGAACTGGTCGGTGCTTTGATGATCAAAAAGTACCATCAAGACCGTGGTGACCACCAACGCCTGCGCATGCTCATCCCCGACTCAGCTCATGGCACCAACCCTGCTACTTCGGCGATGGTCGGTTTCGAAATCGTACCTTTGCCATCTGATGCCCGCGGTAACGTTGACCTCGAAGCGCTCAAGTCCCTGGTCGATGACCGCTTAGCCGGTTTGATGCTCACTAACCCCAACACCTTAGGTCTCTTCGATGAAAACGTTGAAGAAGTCATTAAAATCGTGCATGAAGCTGGCGGTTTGGTCTACGGCGATGGCGCCAACATGAACGCCATTTTAGGCATCATGCAACCCGGTAAAGTCGGGTTTGACGTCCTGCACTACAACATCCACAAAACCTTCTCCACACCTCATGGTGGTGGCGGTCCTGGTTCTGGCCCCGTTGTTGTGGCAGAACGCTTGCTCCCCTTCCTGCCCGACCCGGTCGTTGGCATCATTGAAGAAGGTGACGAAGAAAACCCACCCTTATACGGTTTTGTGACCCCCGAAAAATCCATTGGTCGCATCAAATCCTTCCATGGTCACTTTGGCTTATTGGTCCGCGCTTACACCTACATCTCCATGCTTGGGGCTGAAGGCTTACGCGACATCGCTGAAAAAGCTGTGCTCAATGCAAACTACCTGCAAGAAAAACTGAAGGGCACCTATACCTTGCCTTATGATCGATCTTGCATGCACGAATTTGTTTTGGAAGGGTTCTGGGAAGACGTGCCCGAAATCCACGCTTTGGACATTGCCAAACGCCTGATGGACTACGATTTCCATCCTCCTACAAACTACTTCCCCTTAATCGTCAAGGAAGCTTTGATGATCGAACCAACTGAAACAGAATCGCTTGAGACATTGGATCAGTTCGCGGATGTGATGCTCCAGATTGCTGAAGAAGCTCGCACCGAGCCACAACTGCTCAAGGACGCACCACATTACACCCCCATCCGCCGTGCGGACGAGCTCAAAGCAGCCAAAGACTTGGTCTTGTGTTGTTACCCTTTGGAAGAATTACAAGGCTAAATCAAAACTATTAATAAAAAAGAGGCAGTGTAATCCAAACTGCCTCTTTTTTTATCTCTGTTAAAACTGTCTAATCTTTGAAAATCATTGAAACCGGGCAATGGTCCGAACCCATGATGTCGTCGTGGATGATGACATCCTGCACCCGTGGCATCAGCTCTTTACTGATTAAGTAATAATCCAAACGCCAGCCCACATTGCGCAAGCGTGCTGCGGAGCGGTATGACCACCAGGTATAAGCCTTTTCACGGTCAGGATAAAGTTCCCGAAACGCATCTACAAAGTTATTTTCTAAATAAGTATCAATCCAGGCGCGTTCTTCAGGCAAAAAGCCGGTGGTTTTCGAATTCGCTTTGGGATGCTCGAGGTCTATTTCACGATGCGCCGTGTTGAAATCACCTGTGATAATGACCTTTTTGCCAGCTTTATGTAATTCATTACACTCTTCTAAAAGCTTGGCATAAAACTGAAGTTTTTCTGGCACACGTCGATTTTCTTCGCCACCATTAGGGAAGTAAATGTTATAGAGGAAAAAATCCGGATATTCCAAACGGATCACACGTCCTTCAGCGTCAAACATGGGGTAATCGATGCCCAAACTTACTGCGTGGGGTTCGCCGCGATAAAAAACAGCGGTGCCACTATAGCCAGGTCGTTCAGCCGAATTCCAAATCACCTGGTAGCCTTCGATGGCATGCAAGACTTCTGGAACCTGCTCTGGTTTGGCTTTAATCTCCTGCAAACCTAGAACATCCGAATCCAATTCATGAATCCAATCGGTTCCTTCTTTGTTGACAATCGCCCTAATACCGTTCACGTTGAAAGTTGTAATCTTCATAAAACGCCCTTTCCAGCCTATGGTAAACTTATTTTCTATGAAGCATTATACCAAGTCAACAACCGCCAACGGCAGGAAAGCCTTTATCCTTTTGTTGGTTTTTAACATTGTCTCTAGCCTGTTGTTCAATATGAGCGCGGCTAAACCCACCCTTGCCCAGGCGACAACCTATCCTGAATATGTTATTCAATATGGTGATACCCTGTATGGCATTGCCGAAAGGTTCAATACCACACTGGAAGAAATCATGATGATCAACGATGCTCATATCGGTGAAGGCATTTTCCCGGGAACTAAAATTAAAATTCCCAGCCTACCCGGCTTGCAAGGCATCCTAAGCAGCCATTATGTCGGTTTAGGGACCAGTCTGAGCAGTTTGAGTCGCCGCGGACAAGCCGAACTTGGCCAAATTATTCGCCTTAACCGCATCACGAGCCCTTCTGAGCTCTTCATCGGGCGCGAAATTTTGCTCACCGATGTGGATGAAAAACAGACATCCGCTTCCAGCACTTTATTAACTGGACAAAGCTTCCTCGAGTTTGCCCTCAAAAACAACAGCAATCCTTGGGCTCTCAGTCGTCGCAACATGATCAGTAACGCCAACCACGCACTGCCCCAAGATAATTACTACTACCCAACGACAGATGCCCAAATCGATTCACTGACCATTCCGGGTGTGGGTGCTATTTCCATCGACAATCTACCCCTCCGACAAGGGGATACTTATGTTCTCAACGTGGAAAGCCCTGGTCCTATCAAGGTCGAATCCCAGCTGCTTGATTTTTCGCCTCAATTTGTAGACTTAGGTGGTGGCAAACAAGTTGCTTATGCCGGCATTCACGCTTTAACCGAGCCCGGTGTGTATCCCCTCACGATGACTTTCACAAGGGAAGATGGCTCTAATTATCGCTTTGACCAATTGGTAGTGATTAAATCTGGCAATTATGTCACCGACCCACCGCTCAATGTGGATCCCGCCACATTGGATGGCGAAAACATACGCGCAGAGGATAAGCTTTTCCGCGAAGTGACCGCTGCGGTCACGCCTGTAAAATACTGGGATGGTTTATTCTATTCTCCCGCCCAGGATGCCGATTGTGTTATTTCAACCTTTGGCAGCCGCAGAACTTACAACGATGACCCTAAGGTTTATTACCATACCGGACTTGACTTGGGCTATTGCAAAGGCACTGATGTCTTCGCCCCTGGAAAAGGCAAAGTGGTCGGTGCTCTGCCCGGCATGATTGTTCGCGGCAACACCATCGTTATTGATCATGGGCTGGGTGTCTACACCATCTATATGCACTTGGACAACATTCTTGTTGAAGAAGGCGCGATGGTCGAGCGTGGCCAACTGATTGGCATCATCGGCAACACGGGGCGTTCCACCGGACCCCATTTGCACTTTGAAGTCGACATTCAGGGCACACCGGTTAATCCGGCAACTTGGCTCAGAAGGTCCTTCCCTTGATCTTTTTTATGTATAATTGAGACGTTAAACAAAAAGAGCAACTTTCGTTGCTCTTTCGTATGCGCTGAGAGGGAGTTGAACCCTCACGCCTTGCGGCACTTGGCCCTCAACCAAGCCTGTCTGCCAATTCCAGCACCAGCGCATGGAGTGTTTATTATATACTTTGCGCGTTTCTTGTCAAGTAAACCGCGCGATAGAGGTGAATTTGAGAACAACAATTGTTTTAGATGCCATGGGTAGCGACCAACGCCCCCATCCAGAGCTCGAAGGGGCCATCCAAGCCACCGCAAATTGGGATATTGATATCATTTTGGTCGGTGATGAAAGCACTTTGCAAAAAGGTTTAGACGCCTTGCCAGCGGATAAAAGCAAAATCAGCATCGTTCACGCACCAGAAGTCTTAGCCATGGACGATGATATTCGCGAAGCCCGTGCCAAAAAGCAAAACACGATGAATGTGGGCATGCAACTTATCAAAGACGGCAAAGCCCAAGCCTTCGTGACCGCCGGGAACACCGGCATGGCGATGTATTTTGGCACTAAGTTGTTTGGCCTCATCAAAGGCGTCAGTCGCCCTTGTTTGTGCGCCAACTTCCCCACAAAAAACGGACATTGTCTCGTTTTGGACATTGGTGCGAACGCCGAGTGTAGACCCGAATTTTTAGCGCAATTTGGGCAAATGGGCGCAGTTTACAGTCGCTTGATGAATGGTGTTGACCAACCCCGAGTGGGACTAATATCCAACGGTGAAGAAGAACACAAAGGTAACGACCTGGTTAAAAGCGCGCATCCTCTGATGGCCAAAAACGTCCCCGGTTTTGTGGGCAACGTCGAAGGTAAAGAAATCTTTGGCGGTGACGTGGATGTTGCGGTAACCGACGGTTTTACGGGTAATGTACTCCTCAAATCCGTGGAAGCCGTTGCAAAAATGATCATGGTTACATTGAAAGACAGCCTCATGAAAAGCGCGCGCACGAAAGTAGGCGCCTTACTGGCAAAACCTGCCTTCAATGATGTACGCTCCTTGCTTGACCCCAATGAAATCGGCGCAGCACCCTTGCTTGGCTTGAATGCCTTGGTATTTGTCGGGCATGGTCGCTCCAACAGCGAGGCTATTGTCAGTGCCATCAAACAAGCGAAAAAAGCCATCGAAACCAAAATGCTTGAAGAACTCCAATCCGCGATAAAGAAATAGAGGACAAAATGCGATTAATCATCAACGAAAGAAAAATCCAACGAAATCGAAAATTAGGCAACGCCCTCACCTTGGTCAGTTTGGCTGTGCTTGGTGCTGGCTTATTTTTCGCCTTTAAACCAAACCTAATCCTGTGGTCCTATGTGGCTTTAGTCATCGGATTTGTGCTCACCCAATTCAGCATGCACTTTTCAAGCCGCTATTCACGCTCGCCGCGCTATGACGAAATCATGCTCAAAGCCTTGGAAACCATCCGTGGTGATTACAGCTTCTACGTACATACCAACCCAGTGCCCCATCTTTTACTTGGACCCAACAAGTTCTATGTGCTTCATCCGGTAACCACACCGGGTACCATAAGCTATGTTGACGGCAAGTGGAAAGAAAAAGGCCGTGGTTTTATGATGCGCCTGGTCGGGCAGGAAGGATTAGGAAAACCTGACCAAGAAATCGCTACACAAGTGCAAGGACTTCGAGACCTCTTAAACGAAAAAGGCTGGCCTTATAGCGAACAACCCCGTATAGAAGCATTGATGGTCATTCTATCTGACAAGACTCAGCTGGGCGAAATCAATGATCCACCCATCCCGCTGGTCGATGTTGAAGAATTAAAACGCATGATCCGCCGTTTGGATCGCGAAGATCCACAAGGCGAAATGAGCGAAGAAGAGATTGAAAAAGCCAAAGCGATTTTAGGTTAATCTCTTATTCGCTGAATTACTCAGAAAACAAAAAAGCCACACGTGAATAACATGTGGCTTTTATTATCTCGAATTTTATGGGGCTATTTTATCAACCCAGCGTAGCGTCTTAAGGCGTCCACTTCTTTATCGGTCAAATAACGCCATTCACGTGGCTTCAAAGTACCAAGTTTCAAAGTGCCAATGCGAACCCGTCGAATCTTCCTGACGGGCAAACCGATGCGCAAACCGGTCACGCGAATTTGACGTTTCTTGCCTTCTTTCAAAGTAATCCGCAACCAAGCGCCATTATGCACTTTGTTCATAAACTCAACTTTTGCCGGCTGGGTACGATACCCATCCTCAAGAACCACGCCTCTGCGCCAGATTTCCAGCTGCTTTTCATCCGGCATGTGGTTGACCAAAACCTCATACTCTTTTTCGTGTTCATAGCGCGGGTGGGTCAAGCGGTTAGACAACTCTCCATCATTGGTCATGAGCACCAAACCTTCGCTGTCGAAATCCAGGCGTCCTACAGGGAAGATGTTTTCATCAATATCAATTAAATCCAAAACCGTTGGGCGAGGGAAGTTTTCATCATAATCCGAAAGATAACCCCGCGGCTTATTAATCGCGATGTAAACCTTGCGTTGCAAGCCCCGCAAGAGCTTGCCATTGACAATGATGGCATCTTTTTCAGCATCGGCTTTATCACCAAGCTTCGCCAATTTGCCATTCACGCGGACTTTACCCGCCTCGATAATGAGTTCACAAGCCCGGCGTGAGCCATAGCCAGCCGCAGCTAAAATCTTTTGCAATCGTTCGTCTGCCATTAGTCCTTCAATAACTTTGCTTCTTCATCGCTCGCAACTTTTGCCTCTAAAAGCTCATCCAAGTTGAGCTCGGGCAATTGTTCGAGACTTTCTAAACCGAAATGTTGTAAGAATTCCGGGGTAACACCATAGAGGATAGGACGCCCAATCGCATCCGACCGTCCCATCTCCTGCACCAAGCCTCTCGAGAGCAAGGTACGCACAACACCGTCACTGTTTACACCACGAATAGCGTCAATCTCAGGTCGTGTGGTTGGTTGTTTATAAGCCACAATCGCCAAAGCTTCTAATGCCGCTTGGCTAAGGCGTGTGGTCACTTCAAGCCCCAAAAACGCTTCAATTGTCTGTGCGTATTCCGCAGCGGTAATCAGCTGAAACTGGCCTTGCACCGTCTGTAATCGGATGCCATGTCCTTCCTCAAGACGCGCTTTAAGCAGATCCAACAAGCGCCCACATTCCTTTTTGTTCACATCCAAGGCTTGGCTCAACTGCTCCACACTTGCCAATCCTGGCGAGCTAAACAACAAAGCCTCTAAGAGCTTTAATTTTTCGATATCATCCATTTTTTTCACATTCATGCCCGTGCTATAATAAAAATGCTTTTTGGGCGCTTTGATTATACCCGAAGGGTCGATAAACGAGAAAGAAAGAGTTAAAAATGCGTATTTTACTGACTGGTGTCGCAGGTTTCATAGGCTCGCATTTAGCCGATAAACTGATTGCCCAAGGGCATGAAGTGATCGGCTTGGACAATTTTATTACCGGCAAACAAGAAAACATTGCTCATCTTAAAGATCATCCTCAGTTCAAGTTGATCACCCAAGATGCCTCAACCTTTATAAAGGTTGAAGAAAAAATCGATTTTGTCCTGCACTTTGCCTCACCCGCCAGCCCAAACCCGATGTCACCCTTTGGCTATCCCAATTTGCCCATCCAAACCCTGAAAGCCGGTGCTTTGGGGACTTTAAACACACTAGGGGTTGCCAAAGCCCATGAAGCGCGCTACTTACTCGCTTCCACCAGTGAAATCTATGGTGACCCACAAGTCCACCCTCAGGTTGAAAGCTATTGGGGCAATGTCGACCCAATCGGTCCGCGGTCAGTCTATGATGAAGCCAAGCGTTTTGCTGAAGCGCTCACCATGGCATATCATAATTTTCATGGCATCAATACGCGCATCGTTCGCATTTTTAACACCTTTGGTCCTCGTATGCGTTTGGATGATGGACGTGTTGTGCCCAATTTCATCCAACAAGCCCTGGCACAAGAGCCCCTTACCATTTATGGTGATGGCAAGCAAACGCGCAGTTTCTGCTATGTCGACGACTTGCTGGATGGCATCCTCCGCCTCATGCAAAGCGAAGAACACTACCCGGTCAACATCGGTAACGACCAGGAAACCAATATCCTTGAATTTGCCGAATTGATCAACCAAATCACTCAAAACCCGGCTGGAACGGCCTTTTATCAACATCGTGGATTGGGTGACGACCCCAAACAGCGCCGACCAGACATCACGCGCGCCAAGACTATTTTAGGCTGGCAACCTCGAACATCCATCGAAGAAGGTTTGCGCAAAACCATCACAGCAATGCAAGAAGGAGCGCTTTAAACATGGCAACACTCAGAGTGGTTTCAGGCAGTGCAAAAGGCAAACGTCTCAAAACGGTGCCCGGGGATACCACCCGACCTATAACGGACCAAGTCAAAGAAGCGCTTTTTAACATACTTGGAAGTGAAGTACACGAGATTCGCCTATTAGACCTCTTTGGTGGCACCGGAGCGGTTGGCATCGAAGCGCTTAGCCGGGGTGCCAAACACGCCCTCTTCCTGGACACCAGTCACCAGGCGGTCAAGATTATCAAGCAAAACCTCGAAACCACAGGCTTCACAAACAAGGCCACAGTCATGCGTGGTGACGCCTTCACTTATTTACAGGCACCATCCGAAACTGGGTTTGACCTCATCTATGTCGCCCCTCCTCAATACAAAGACATGTGGGAAAAAGCGATGCGCCTCCTGGACGCTAAACCAGACTTACTCGATGATGATGGGCAGATTATTGTGCAAATCAATCCCATTGAATGGTCTGACCAAGACTACACGCATTTTATTGAGTTTGACCGTCGTAAGTATGGGGATACAGAGCTTATTTTCTTTGAAAAACCCTATGAAGATGATGAAGATGGGGAAGACGAGGAAGAATAGCCGGCCGATCCGTTAGACGGCACCTCAAAGGACATCATCAACTGACCTTTTGCATCGTAGGAATAGAATCCGCTAAATGGTTTCGATCCAGGTCTTTGTCGCATCACGATCGGCAACAAAGAATAAAGATCTTCCACCAAGTCCAGCTTTAAGGCTTCTTTTTGAGTCAACCAAGCGATCCGCCCTTCGTCTGACTCTTTTTGTGTTCCGGTAAGTTTTTTTGCTTTAAAGATAAAAAAGACGATACCTGGCCTTGTTCCGGTATCAACCACCACCTGACCGCTGTAATGCAGCAAGCCAGCCGATAAGCCACTTTCCTCAAAAAGCTCTCGTCGCGCGGCATCCAACACCGACTCGCCACGTTCAATATGTCCACCCAAACCATTCCACTTGTTGGGCCAAATCTTTTTGTCTGGTGCGCCTTTGAGCAAAAGCACTTTGCCAGACTCATTGACAGCAAACACCAACACCCTGGGAATCAGCGTGTAGCGTTTACTGTCAATGCCTTGTTCTTCAGCGGACATAAAAAAGCCAGAAACCTCGTCTATAACCTGGTTTTAGTGCAAGAACATCGGTAAACCGAGGATATTTTTGATTTTTGGCCGATAGTTTTCCGAATCGTAATATTGTTCAACATCCACCTGACGTTTACCACTGGTAACCATCTCGAGCGGCACTTCGCTGTAGTTGCCATCCATAATGGAAACCATGTTGCCGAAGTCTTTACGTTTGGTCATTTGCATCGCCAATGCGCCATAGTTCATCGCCACCATGCGGTCGAGCATGTCGGCTGGACCGGAGCGGAGCAGATAACCCATCTTTTGGTACATCGTGTTATTGCCGGTCAAAATCTTGATTTGTTCCGAGAGCAAATCGCCAATTCCACCCAATTTTTTGTGGCCGTAAGCGTCTTCTTCGCCAGACTCTACAATCAACCCGCTATCCGTCACAGCGCCTTCAGAAATAACACAAATGGAGTAGTGTGCCGGGCTATCTTTTTTGTCCTTGGCTAACATGTCGCTCACTTCAACCAGATTGAAGGGCACTTCACAAATAATCGTGCGATCAACATAGCTAAGGTAGCCAGTAATCAAACTGGTCTCGCCAGAATTGCGTCCAAAGAGCTCAACGACACCAATGCGCTCATGTGAACCAACCGAAGTACGGAATTTGGTAATCAATGAAACAGCCTGGGTCACAGCCGTCGAAAAACCAATACAATAATCCGTGCCTAAAACATCATTATCCATTGTTTTGGGAATACCCACCACGGGAAAACCGGTTTTATGCAGTTGGACAGAATAGCTCAAAGTATCATCGCCACCAATCGTAATCAGCGAATCGATCCCCAAATGCTCAAGCACATCCAAAATGTGGCCGGTAAAATCCAGTGCACCGGTTTCAGGATTGCTAAGCTTGCCTTTGGGTGAATCTTTGAGGAATTCCGGCACCTCACGAGGACGCACATGGGAGGGATTGGTGCGTGACGTGTGCAAGAAGGTTCCACCCGTCCGGTCAACGCGGCGAACATCTTGCGGGGTCAGGTTTCTGATGTACAAATCGTGTGTGGCTTGATTGCCGATTTCATAATTCAATAAGCCGCCCCAACCGCGTCGAATGCCTACAACTTCGTAGTCATCCTCACAAGCGTTAAGAACAACAGATTTAATCGCAATGTTCAAACCAGGAACATCACCACCACCTGTAAAAATACCAATGCGTTTTTTAGCCATAAAAAACCTCCATTATTTCGATTCGATTAATGCGCTCGAACTTTTCAAGGCCCACCACCTGAAGTATTGCAGTCCGAGCATACAAATGAGTGGCAGGAGCAAGATTAGTAACTTTGAGTCTGCCCCACTAAAAACTTCTTGTGATCTACCGTTTAACCAATAAACCAGACCGATGCCAACATAGGTCAGCCAAGTGATAATTCTACCAGAAACAGGCCACTTTTCATTCAAATATTTGTAAATCAGGAATAAGGGCATGAAGAGCATAAAGAGATAAGTGATTGGTTTTAAAGGATTCACAAGGTATAGCAAAACCAGGGTCAAGCCCATTTTCCATTGCACACCACGTTGCTCACGTGACGGTAAACCATACCATTCAACAAAAAGATAAATAGCCATTGCAATATGCAAGCCGATTGAGATCTGTTGGCTCGCCCCTGGGAAGAGTTCCCCAACGCGCATTAATGACGTATCGATCCAAGTAAAGCGGGGATAAAGCCGGACATAAGCACCAAACCAATCACCGATCCAACCTGGGAATAAAATCAAAGCGATCAATACCAAAAAGCCAATGCCAATAAAATAAATGCTCGTCAGCGAGTTGTCTCTTCTAGCACCCATCCAAATCATAAAGAAAACAGCGACAAACAAACTGATCGGAACCATTGCAAAGGCTAAAAAGAACAATACACCTGCCATCCGCCCTTGCTTGTTCATCGCCAACCAAATACCCCATATCATAAGAAACAAATAAAAGGGAATGACACTGGCACTCAAAATCATTTGCAGGTTGGGATAGAAGAATAAAACACCCAGGCATAAAAAGATGGTTTCAATTAAGGTCAACTTTAAACCAGCGATTTTTAAGCAAAGCCAAGCACCGAGGACTAAGGAAACTTCGATGATTGTCATCCAAATCGCTTTGGCGATGGGATAGTTTATAAAGCTGAGAGGAATATAAAAGAGCACATAACTGGCTGGGTCTAAAAACCTGCCTTGATCCAATTTCCCAGGGCGACTGCCTTGGGCTTCGATGAGGGTCAATGTTGCTTGATGGGTTTCCTCGCTGTATGGCGAAAGTCCTTCGCGCATCCAATGCTTGGCAGCCGTATATCGAGGCGCAAAGCCATCTTCCAGCACAAAGCGCTTTGAAAGTTCCATGTTAATAAACGTCGCGCCAATCAATGCCAGTACGATGAGGATTGGAAGCCAAATGTTTACCGTCTTTTTTAGATACATGTCAAGAACTCACTTAACATACAGATTCTATCAGTTAGAAAAGCCTGGGTCAAACGCCATAGTCTCAATTTCTCAAGATAACCGGCTAAAGCGCCATTTGTCTACGCGCAGTTTATTTGAATATCATATCATTTCTGCTAAAAACTTGAATTTCGTCCTAAAATATTGTACTCTAGAACCGTGCGACTATTTATTATAGAAAAGGTAACAACTGAATGGCTAGAATAACAAAAACTTCAGACATGGATGAAAATCCTATCAGATCAACCATCAACCGCCTGATTGAGCTTGGACGAAAGAAAAACCAGGTGACCGCCGAGGAGGTTCTTTCTTACCTTGCAGATGCGGAACTGGAAAATGACCTTTATGATGAGGTCGTCCATGGTTTGCAAAATGCTGGCATCACCGTTGTGGAAGAAGCCACTCGAGATGACGAGCCCAGCGATTCAGAGCTTTCTGAAACTGAGGAGTTTGACGAAGAACCTGATCCTGAAGAACTTGCAAAAATTGACGCTGACGGCGATGACCTCGCCAATATCGATACAGACGATACCATCGGTCTTTACCTCAAAGAGGTCAGCCGTGTTGACTTACTCAACAGCATTGAGGAAGAAGTTGTCTTGGCGAAACGCATCGAGCGCGGTCGCCAGGCCCGTGCTGAACTTCAGGAAGGTCGCCTGACCAAGAAAAAACGCGATGAACTTATTTCTCAAATTCAAGATGGCGATGAAGCAGTGGATCATCTGATTACCGCCAACTCACGATTGGTCATCAGTGTTGCTAAAAAATATATGGGCCGTGGCGTTCCTTTCCTGGATCTCATTCAGGAAGGCAATATCGGCTTGATTCGTGCAACTAAAAAGTTCGAGTATGAGCGTGGCCATAAATTCAGCACCTACGCTACCTGGTGGATTCGCCAAGCCGTAACCCGTGCAATTGCTGATCAGGGCCGCACCATTCGCGTGCCAGTTCACATGGGCGACCAAATCAACAAACTCTTGCGTGTCCAACACCAACTCACTCAACTATACGGTCGTGACCCCGAGGTCAAGGAACTTGCTGAAGCCCTTGAAGTGACCCCTAAAAAAGTTGAAAACATGATTCAGGTTTCGCGCCGTCCACTTTCATTGGAAACACCCACCGATGATGAGGATGATTCGGTGCTTGGCGACTTTATCGAAGACGATGAAGCGCCACCACCAGATGAATTGGCTACCTTGAACCTGCTAAAAGAGCATCTTGACGAAGTACTGAACGACCTCCCTCCTCGCGAAGTGCGCATTTTGCAATTGCGTTACGGCCTTTTGGATGGCCAAGCCTACACCCTCGAAGAAGTAGGTCGCAAAATGGGTGTCACTCGTGAGCGTGTGCGCCAAATCGAAGCCCAAGCCCTCACCCGCTTGCGCCACCCCAGCGTGCGCCGAAAACTGCGTGACTACCTGGGAGACTAGCCAATGCCCGACGACATGGCCAATCAAGATACCCAACCGAATATGCCCACAAAAGAGGATTTCACCCAACCCGTGGCTGTACAAAAGGAGAATGGGACTCAAAGTTTACTTTTGCCAGCCTGGATTCTGGAATGGGCGGCTAAGGATAGCCAGCCCGAGCCTTCACGCGATGTCCTTTTAGCCGAATTGGAGGAAGCCGAGCCCTTTGTCGCCCCAACCTTGGATGAAAACGTCACCTGGGGAAGTGAAGCAAAGGTTCTTAATCCCCTTGCAGATCTGGAAACACACCTACAAAACAAGGATTTTCAAGCAGTTTTAAGTTTGGTAGAAGAAAACAAGGATGATCCCACTTTCCGCGCAGAAGCCGGTAAAACCCTACGTAAACACCTCAATTTAGACGATTTGGCTGACCCATTATGGCAAGCCAATGATTTGTTGAACAATTAACCTACAGGAGATGAATAAATGGAACGATCGCTCGTACTCATAAAACCAGATGCCGTACAACGTGGCTTGATGGGCAAAATTATCACCCGCTTTGAAGACCGTGGCTTGCGCATGATTGGCGCCAAGTTCATGTTAGTGCCTCAAGAACTTGCCAAAGCACATTATGCCGTCCATGAGGGCAAGGCTTTTTATGAGTCGCTCATCACCTTTATCACCTCTTCGCCAGTGATGGCAATGGTCTGGGAAGGTCCCGATGCCATCGTTGCGATCCGCCAAACCGTTGGCAAAACCCGTGGCACCGAAGCCGCACCAGGCACCATTCGCCACGACTACGCCATCCAAGCCAATAAAAACCTGGTGCACGCCTCCGATTCGGTTGAAAATGGCGAGGCTGAAGTCGCGCTTTGGTTCAAACCAGAAGAATTGGTTGCATGGAAACGGGATATTGAAGATTGGATGTACGAATGACCGCTTACAACAATATGGAAGTCGTGTATAAAGCTCAAGGCCGATTGATGGCCGAATCTGTCAAAGGATTTTTGGAGGCTCAAGGCATTCAAGCCATCCTCGACCAAGATGCCTTGGGCTCGATCTATGGTCTGACCATCGGTGACCTTGGTGAAGTTGGCATTATGGTTCCTCTTGAACAAATCGACGAAGCCCGCCAGCTACTGCACGCCATGGAAGCAGGCGAATTCGAAGACATTCAGCTCATCGATAACAACACCGAGGAAGAAGACCCAAAAGCATAACAACTCGTCTATTTCTAATTAGTTTCTGCAAAAAAAGCTCTCATGAGAGCTTTTTTGATTTCTTTTGATTCTTTTTTTGATTTGACAACCCCAAGGCTTTGGTTGATAATTTTTTTATGAAATCAAAACCTTTATTATCTGTCCTGTTTATCCTCCTGGCTTTTTCCTTGATTTTAAGTGCTTGCAACCTGCCTTCTTTAAGCCCAGTACCCCAGGCTACCGCCACCAGCGCACTTTTACCAACACCCACACCGACTGAAGGCGCGCCAGTTGTTATCGAAAAAACGCCGGATGGCGAAGCGAGCTTTGCACAAGCTGACCTCGCACTCGCTTTTGGTGATTACGCTGAAGCGCTCAAACTTTACAGCAGCCCACCTCCAGCCAATACCGAGGAACACAAAGCTGCCGCACTCTTTGGACAAGGGCTCACGCACTATAAATCCGGGGATCTTTTCCAAGCGCGCCGAAGTTTTGACCAACTTATGGACCGCTATCCTCAAACGCCTGCTGGTATCCGCGGCAATTTCCTTTTGGGCATGATTTCAGAAAACGAAGACAACCCTGAAGATGCCATTCATTTCTACCAGAGCTACCTCCAAGAAAGTCCCGATACCCTCACAACAGAAACCTGGACCCGCATCGGTGACGCCCAGTTGCAACTCAAAAACTATGACGAAGCCCTCAAAGCTTATCTGACGGCCTGGAAAGAACCTGCCCAATCGATCAATGCGACCTTGGGCATGAAACTCGCCAACGTATATAATCTCGCCGGTCAACCCGAAAACGCCCTCCTGACCTACACCAACATCTTCAACAACACGGATAACATCTACACGAAATCGCAAATAAATTTACTAGCCGGACGTATCGAAATCGCGCGTGGCAACCTCAAAGAAGGCTATGCCTATTATCAAGATTCGGTTAACAATTTCCCCTCAACTTATGATTCTTTTTCGGCTTTGGTCGCTTTAATTGACGCGGGAGAAGAGGTCAGCGAACTACAAAGAGGCATCATCAACTTCAATGTCAACCAGCATAACCTCGCCATCGAAGCCTTTGACCGCTACCTCGAAAGTGATGGTTTGAAAAAAGATGTCGCCCTGTATTACAAAGCTTTGGCTCTGCGCGCTTTTGGACTGACTCAGGCGAGTTTCGCCTCGGAACAGCGCCTTTCAGATAACCGTTCAGGGGGCACAAAGTATGACAAAGAAGCCATCAGTTTGTGGACCGAACTGATTGAAAACTATCCTCAAAGCGAATTTCATTTGAAAGCGATTGAGGAAATCATCGCCACTCAAAACAACTACATGGGCCAAATTCGCCTGGCATCCGAAAGTGCCATCGGCTTTGCCAGCATGCCCAACGCTGGCCCTTACGCACCAGGCCTGTTTTACACCGCCGGAACTTATTACTTACTCGACAATCAACCCGAAAAAGCGGCCGATATTTGGGCCAATATTGGCAAGCAACATCCACAATCTGCTCAGGCTTTTAATGGCTTGTTTTTTGGTGGTGCGCTCTACTATCAACTTGAACAATATGATAACGCCCTTGATAGTTTCAACCGCGCTTTGCTCATTGCCGAAGCGCCACTTGAAGTCGCCGGCTCGCAGCTATGGCTGGGCAAAACCAAACAAGCGCTAGGAAATCCCGAGAATGCAAAAATCGATTGGCAAAGTGCCATGGACGCCGACCCTTACGGCTATTATGGCATCCGCTCCAGGGAGCTGTTTGAAGGCAAGCAGCCTTTCGCTGAGGATGGCAACTTTCAACTCAAAGTCAACTTAGACGATGAGCGCATTCTTGCCGCCGATTGGTTGAAACACGCCTTCAGTTTGCCTCCGGATATCAACCTGGATTACAGCTCCGCCCTCGCCGAAGACCCACGTTACATCCAAGGCCTCGAGTTCAATCGATTAGGCCTTTACGACAAAGCCAATACCGCCTTCGAATCCTTGCGCCAATCGCATAAAGAAGATGCGGCAAATACCTTCCGCCTGATGAAACTCTTCACCGACACCTATTACTACAAATCGGCGATTGAGTGCGCCAGAACCTTGCGCCACCTGGCCGGCTATGGCGAGAGCCCCATCGCGCGCATTCTGCCCCCTTACCTGGCTTATGTTGAATACGGTGCTTACTACCTGCCCTGGGTGCAAGCCAAAGCGGATAAGTACAAGATCTCACCGCTTTTGTTGCTCAGTGTCATCCACCAGGAAAGCCGTTTTGGCACCCAAGCGGTCAGCACTGCCGGCGCACGTGGCTTGATGCAACTGATGCCCGCCACAGCTGAGCAAATTGCCTCTGAAACCGGTTTTTTGAGCGATTTTACCGCCGATGACCTGGATGTGCCCTTCTACAACCTCGAGCTGGGTGCCAACTATTTAGCCCGCCAATTCTTTGTTTTTGGGGGCGACCCCTATCTGGCACTGGCGGCTTATAATGCCGGCCCAGGTAGCGTCATGCGCTGGCAGGAACTGAGCAAAGATGCTGACCAGGACCTCTTCCTCAGTACCATCCGCTTCCTCGAAACCCGGGTTTACGTGCGCCGCATCACCGAAATCCACAACCTCTACCGCATGATTTATGGACATTAAGTTTTATCCGACAAAATCAAACCCTAACTATTAAGACAAAATGGCGAGCCCGAAAGCTCGCCATTTTTTTACATAACCTAAGATTGGCTAAAAATTAGCCGTTCTTCAACATCGCATGGGCTGCAGCCAAGCGGGCCAATGGCACGCGGAAGGGAGAGCAGCTCACATAGTTGTTACCAATCAAGTGGCACCATTCGATCGAGCTGGGGTCACCACCGTGCTCACCACAGATACCCACTTCGAGGTCAGGGCGAACCGCGCGGCCTTTTTCGATGGCATGCTTCATCAGCGCGCCAACGCCGGCACGATCCAGTTCCTGGAAGGGGTTCTTGGGCAGGATGCCTTTATCGACATATTCAGCCAGGAAGGTGCGTTCAGCATCATCACGGCTGTAGCCAAAGGTCATCTGGGTCAAGTCGTTGGTACCAAAGGAGAAGAACTCAGCATACTCGGCAACTTCGTCGGCGGTCACACAAGCGCGGGGAATTTCAACCATCGTACCGAATTTGTAAGCCACTTCGACACCCTTTTCAGCCATCACGTCCTTAGCGATCTGCACCAATGTGGGCTGGACTTCACGCAGCTCGTTCACGGTACCGGTCAAGGGGATCATGATTTCGGGATGCGGGTCAATGCCGTTCAATTTGGCATCGCATGCAGCTTCGAAGATTGCGCGAACTTGCATCTTCATGATATCGGGGTAAACGATACCCAAGCGGATACCGCGCAGACCCATCATGGGGTTGCTTTCGTGCAGACCTTGCACCACAGCCAAGAGGGCTTCCTTCTCAGCTAAGCCTTCGGTTTCGCCTTTGGCGCGCATGGTAGCGGTTTCTACCAAGAGCTCCTCCATAGAGGGCAGGAACTCGTGAAGTGGTGGGTCGATGAGGCGAATAATAACGGGGAGGCCGTCCATCGCTTCAAAGAGACCATAAAAGTCACCGCGTTGCAGGGGCAGAATGGTTTCGAGAGCGCTAAAGTAAGCCTTGGCAGCCGGCGTCTCGTGCATCTTGGCAGTTTCCGCTTCGATCTCAGCTTGCAGTTCAGCCAATTCTTCTTCACTCAAAGTGCGACCTTCAAGACGGCCACTGTCATGGGCACGTTGCAAAGCGTCGATGCTATCCAGCATGCGTTGAGTGTCTTCAGCGTTCATAATCATCTTTTGCACGTCGGGCAAGCGCTCAACGTCAAAGAACATATGCTCGGTGCGGCAAAGGCCAATACCCTTGGCGCCGTATTCGCGGGCGCGGGTTGCGTCGGCAGGATAGTCTGCGTTAGCCCAAACCTGCAGGCGAGAAATTTCATCAGCCCAGGTCAAGAGCTGCATCAGTTCTTTTTGTTCGGTAATGTCAACCTGGCTCATTTCCAATTGGCCCAAGTAAACTTCACCTGTCGAGCCATCAACAGAAATCCATTCGCCTTCTTTAACGGTCTTACCGTCACAGGACATTTGAAGTTTTTCTGCGTCGATGGCGATATCAGAAGCACCAACCACACAAGGCACACCAAATTGGCGCGCTACAACCGCGGCGTGAGAAGTCGCGCCACCTTCTGAGGTCAAAATACCCTTAGCGGCGAGCATGCCATGCACGTCATCAGGTTTGGTGAAAGGACGCACCATGATGACATCCTGGCCTTCTTCCTGGTTCTTCTTTTGAACAGTGTCAGGATCGAAATAAATGCGACCCACGGCAGCACCTGGAGAAGCGTTGACGCCCTTGGAGAAGTAGCGACCTTCAGCTTTGGCAGCGTCTTTGGCAGCCTGGGAGAATTGAGGGTGCAACAAGTTGTCAACCTGCTCAGGGCTAACACGCATGACAGCTTCTTCCTTGTCAATCAAACCTTCGTTCACAAGGTCAACAGCGATTTTAATCGCGGCTTTGGCGGTTCGTTTACCGTTGCGGGTCTGGAGCATCCAAAGTTTGCCATCTTCAACAGTGAACTCAACGTCCTGGATATCTTTGTAATGCTTCTCAAGGCGTTCGGTAATATCAAAGAATTGTTGATAAACATCAGGCCAAATCTTTTCCATTTCAGCGATGGGATCAGCGTTGCGAATACCAGCCACAACGTCCTCACCTTGAGCGTTCACAAGGAATTCACCGTACATTTCGTTCTCACCGGTTTGGGGGTTGCGGGTAAAGGCAACACCTGTACCAGAGTTGTCACCACTGTTACCAAAAACCATCAACTGCACGTTGACAGCGGTGCCCAGGTCATCTGGAATATTCTCACGGCGGCGATAGTCGATCGCACGGCGGGAGTTCCATGAGTCAAAAACAGCCTTCACAGCAAATTCAAGTTGCTTGAAGGGATCCATTGGGAAGTCAAAACCTTTGTGTTCTTTGACGACGGCGAGATAGGCTTTGATAATCTCAGCCCAGTCATCAGCGGTCATTTCGATATCGAGTTTGTAGCCCTTTTGAGCTTTATAAGCTTCGAGGGGTTCCTCAAAGTACTCATCATCGATGCCCAAAACAACCGTACCTAACATGTGTACGAGACGGCGGTAGGAGTCATCAACAAAACCGGGGTTGCCGGTCAGTTTGATCATACCCTCAGCAGTATCTTCGTTCAAGCCGAGGTTCAAGACGGTATCCATCATGCCAGGCATGGAGAATTTTGAACCAGAGCGAACAGAAACCAACATGGGGTTCTCGGCATCGCCGAATTTCTTACCAGTTTGTTCTTCTAAGGCTTTAACAGCCGCCAGGACCTGTTCCCACAATCCTTCTGGGAATTCACGGGTCTTTTGGAATTCGTTACAAGCTTCAGTAGTGATGGTAAAACCGGGGGGCACCGGGATACCAGCGCGAATCATATCACCGAGGTTGGCACCCTTACCGCCGAGCAAGCCACGCACACCGTCCCAAGAGCCGGTATATTCTTCAGCTGCATCGACCTCGTTGAATAAATAAACCCATTTTTTATCTGTCATTGTTCCTCCGTAGATGATTATCGAAATGCGTCAGCATTTCAGTTATTTTCGCAATTGCTAATAATACCATGTATTGGTCTATTTTATAGGCGAAGACTCTACTTATAAGGCACATTCTTATGGAGTTTTTACACGGAAGCTGATGATGGCTATCATTTTAGACCGTTTGTTGATGAAGAGCAAATAACAGCGTAAACCGCTCGGTTTAGAGTGGAATGATTTCCATCTTTTTCGTCATTGTAAACACTATAGGCTGATTAACTTGCAGGCCATGCATTTATTGATGGTTTTATTGATGGCGAATGGCGAGGACACCATTCGGAACAGCGGCATTCGTTGGTCATGGCGTCCGGCGATCGTTCGTCATGATGGCGTCTGGCGTTCGTTCGTCAGGGCGTCTGGTGTTCGTTCGTCATGGCGTCCTCGCCATGACTTTTAAACATCCTTTAGTGCTTGTAAAAAAGGAATCCGGAAAAAGCCTACCACCCCTCGCCATAGCGCTCACGAAAGACCTTTTTCGCATCGTATTGGGTGCGGGCTTCTTTTTCCTCAGCTGGGTAGCCGATGAAGATGATGTTTAGTGCCTTCACATTCGCCGGAAGCCCCAAAACCTTATGGATACGTTTTTCGATGATGGGGATGGGATGCACCCCACACCACACCGTCCCCAAGCCCAAGCCTACCGCAGCCAACAAAATGTTTTCGGTCGCCGCTGAACAGTCCTGCACCCAAAAACGGTCCACAATCGGGCGTTTAAAAATGGACATATCCGCGCAAACACTAATTGCCAAAGGCGCCATCATCTTGCCAAAGGGTAATTCCTTGCGGATTTTGGCTAAAATGTCCGCATCGCGTATGACCAAAAAACGCCAGGCTTGCGTATTGGTCGCGCTTGGAGCGGCCATCGCAGCTTTGAGCATCGCTTCAATTTGCTCATCACTTACGGCTTGATCGGTAAATTTTCGAATGCTCCTGCGGGCATACATTGCGTCAAAAATGGCTTCATTTTTCATTTTCTTCCATCCATCTGAGAACAGTTTCGTTCACCTTAAGAGCACTTTTGTGCAATGTAATTCTCAACCAATGCCTTCGCCTCATCTACAGTCTTTACGCTCTGCAAAAACTGTGCTTCTTCGAGGCGATCCAACAATTCGCCAACGATGGGTCCAGGCGCTAAACCAGCGTAATCCATAATCGCGACACCATCCATCAACATCCGAGGCTCAACAATCTCCTGTCCGCGCTCAAACCAAGCCTTGAGAAGCGCCTGCACATTATCGCGGATCATTTGTCGTCTGGTCTCATGAGATTTGCCTTCAGGGTCAGCATCCGTGAAAGCCAGAACAATCAGTGCAAAACCTGGTGTGGCATCCTTGAGCAATTTCAAAAGCTGATACAAGTCCAAATCACTCAAAACCCGCTCTTGGCATATTCTCCAAAATTCGGATAAATATGCCCTCTCTATGCGGCTCAAGTAGCTTGACTCATCATTGCTTAGTTTGTAATAACGAATAACAGCTTGTACGCTACTTTTTGCACCTTCAGATACGTCTTGACGCAACAGTAAAGCCAACAGAACCAACAAATTGCGGGTATAGCGTCCTCGGGTAATTTGTTTGTCCAATGAGTCTTTTAATCCATCCCGCCAAACATCCAAAGGAAAATGCGCGGTCTTATGTAAAGCACTCACCTGCTCTGCCAGCTGGGGATAGTCAATCTGCAAGAGGCTGTTTTCGAGCATGGCCACCCTCTTCAAACGTTGTTCAAAAGCCTGGTTGCTTTCGCTATCAGGTTCCGAAACAAAAGCCGGCACACAAGGGAAAATTTCGTTCAAAATACCCAAGTACCAGAGCAAACGCAAGGAATCTTCATTATTGGCTAAATTAAGAATTTTGAAGAGTTCATCGCGCACCCTTTCGCTGGAAACCTCGCCCAAGCGATTAGTGGCTACGCGCAATAGCTCGGTAAATCCAGGTGCAAAGCCCAATTCAAACGCTTGCATCATCCGAACAGCTCGAACCACTCTCAAAGGATCGCTTTCAAAAGCGCCTTCAGAAGCGACTTGCAAAATGCTGTTTTCAAGATCCTTTTTCCCGCCCAATGGGTCTATCAATGACTCTGGCTCATCCACATCAATCGCCATCGCGTTGATCGTGAAATCCCGCGCGCGCAAATCCGCATCCAGATCTTCGCCAACAAATTCCGCAATATCCACAAAGCGTTCTTCGGCTGTTCCGCCCTTCAAAACCACACGATTAAAACCACGCGCGTCATCCAGTGCAAAGCTGGCACCTTGCAAAGCTTTGCGCAAGCATTTTGCGAGTTCTTTTGAGCCTTTTTCAGTAACAAAATCAAAGTCATTTAGCGGAAGATCAAGCAGCAAATCCCGCACTGCCCCACCAACTAAATAAACCTTCTGATCAGGTTTTTTACAGTCACGTATCGCTTGAAGAATTTGCTCAAACTCAAGCTTAGCTTGGGCTTTCATACTTATCCAAATCTACCGTTCCAATAAAGGGCAAATTGCGGTAATACTCGTCGATGTCCAAGCCATAGCCAAAAACAAACTCATTTTCGATCTTAAAACCCGTGTAGCGGATATCCACATCGACTTCGCGCCGTTCGTATTTATCCAGCAGCGTGCAAATCGTAATAGAGGCCGGATTACGCGTCCCGAGTAATTCCAAAACGGAGGTCAGGGTATGCCCGCTGTCGATGATATCTTCAACTATCAGGACATGGCGACCTTTGATTGGCGTGCGCAAGTCGAGGGTAATGCGCACATCGCCATCGCTTTGGCGCATGCCTTGTTCATAGGATGCCACCGCCATAAACTCCACCGCCACCGGTAGGTCAATATGACGAATGAGATCCGCAGTAATCATGACGCCACCGCGCAAGATGCTAATCACCAGGATTTCTTTGCCGGCAAAATCGCGGGTAATCTCCTCGCCGAGTTCCTTAATGCGCGCTTGCAAAACTTCTTCGGAAACCAATTCCTTTTTAATGAATTCAGACCAATGTTGAACAGCCATTATTTTTCTCCTTTTCCGGGCACTTCATGACAATGACGACAGCGCGCCTCATACATTTCAGCCGCACCAACGATGACCACCGGCTCATCATATCTGGCTGGCAATCCGTTCACCAGGCGTTGGGTACGCGTGGCGGCTTCACCGCATTGAACACAAATGGCGGAAAGTTTATCTACTTTATCCGCTTTGACAATCATCTCAGGCATACAAGCAAAAGGCTCCCCACGAAAATCAGTGTCCAAACCGGTCACGATTACACGCAAGCCACGATCTGCCAATTTTTGGGCTACATCCACGATGCCATCGTCAAAAAACTGGGCTTCGTCAATGCCAACCACATCCACCTCATCATCGATGAGACCATAAACTTCGCTGGAATGAGTGATAGGAAATGCCGCATAGTCTGCGCCGGAATGGGAAGTCACCTTTTTGTAAGCATAGCGGTCATCGATCACGGGTTTGAAAACCACGACCTTTTGTCTTGCAATAGTTGCTCTTTTCAATCGACGAATCAACTCCTCCGTTTTGCCACAAAACATCGACCCCGTAATCACTTCAACAATGCCATAGGATTGCACAATAAAGCCTCCAAAGTTCTTGATGCCTCAAGTATAAATGCTTAAAACAATTTAGCAAATTGAATTACACAAGAAAATGACATTAACAAAAAAGCAGGCACAAAATGTGCCTGCTCATTTCAGATCATTCGAAAACTAGAGCTGAATTTCTTCAGCAGCTTCGGGAAGCTCGTAGCCCATGCGGCGCAGTTCTTTCTTGAGGTCAATCAAGGATTTGCGACCGAAACCGGCAACTTCCAATAAAGCTTTCTCGCCACCTTCGAGGGATTTCAAAACATCACCCACAACGCGCATTTCGGCTTTTTCCAAAGCAGCGATGGCTTTTGCGTTGAGACCCAATTCTGAGAGGGGTCGATCAGGGGAAGTTTTGGCTTCGCTTTGTGCTTTTTGTTCAGCAACCAAGTCTTGGCGAACCTGGAGGCGTTTGTAGAAGCGTTCCACCTGGCCTTCGCGGTCAAGAATACGAGCCTGTTGACCAGTGTAGAAGGGATGACAATTTGAACAAACTTCGGTTCGCAGCTCAGGAGAGGTTGAACCAGTCTCCCATTCGGCGCCACAGGACGCGCAGGAAACTTTTGCGTTTGAATAGTATTTTGGTTGAATATCTTTTTTCATGTTTAGCCTCGTACCGGACCTTCGGGGGTTTCGAAGACATGCACCTTCTTGCGACCAGTGGGCATGGTTTCGTACTTAACAAAGCCGTCCATAGTTGCAAACAAGGTGTAGTCACGACCACAGCCGACATTCCATCCGGGATGAACTTTGGTTCCGTGTTGTCTTACTAAAATATTGCCACTGAGCACTTGCTCGCCACCAAACTTTTTGATGCCGAGGCGTTGCCCGCGACTGTCTCTACCATTGCGGGAAGAACCGCCACCTTTTTTCTTGGCCATTTCACTACTCCATTACAATTGATTCAACCAGAAGTCTGGTGTATTTTTGTCGATGTCCGGATTTTCGGCGATATCGAATCTTTGGTTTGTACTTAAAGACGAGAATTTTCTTGCCTTTGATTTGGTCTTGCACTTGCGTTTTAATGCTGGCGCCAGACACGTAAGGCTTGCCGATTTGCGCAGCTTCGTCATTGACGATAAGCAGCACTTTGTCGAGTACGACTTCGTCGCCGATGTTTGCAGTCATCAGATCGACCGTAATCGTCTTGCCTTCTTCGCAGCGGTATTGTTTTCCGCCGACTTCTACGATTGCATATTTCATATTTTCTCCAATCTTCACTTAACCATCTTCTGCGCGTGTGACCGCCCAAAAACGGGAAAGTTGGTCTACATAACAAACCCCAGCCAACGTGCGCTGGGGCAACGAAAGAATATTGTACACGATGGTCAGAGATGAGTCAAGCTTTTTTAGCCTTTCGCACCACTTTTTATACGCGTTTTTCCTCGATAAAAAGCTCGCTTTAGCAAAGTGCCGACATCTTTACGCCGGCACTTTGCTGATAAGACATTTTGGGCTTAGCCCATAAAGGTTTACTTCTTGGCGATCAAGTTGCGGATGAAGCCTACGACAATCGTTAGCAAACCACCGCCAACGCCACCACCAATGACCTGGCTGAGAATACCACCAATATCAGTGCCACCCAAAGCGGGAGCCAAAAGCTTGATGAGTTGACCAGCACCCACACCACCAATCAAACCAACGATGGTATTGAAGATGGGTCCGAGGCTGATTTTCTTGAGGAGCGCGCCAATACCGTTACCGCCACCGGCACCGCCAACAAGTTGTAAAATGATGGGTAAAATTTGATCCATGAGTCTCCTTCTCTGAAATCTATGAATGTTTGACTGCATTATAAAGTCCTTTAATGTTTATATTTGGCATTGCATAAGGTGATTTTCTTACCTTTTACGCCTATGCGTAAAACGATATTTTTTAAGAGGATACTCAAAACTAAGACGACAATCTCAGCGATAGCCTTTAAACTCTTCCCTACCCTGAAAAGGTAGCTACATTAAAGACAAAAACCGCTGTCCAACAGGTCAGCGGCCTTTGTCTGTGTGTTCAATCTTTCAATAAATCGAGCTTTTAACTCGTTTTTATTCTGTTACGGTTGCCGTCAAGATAGAGCGTCCACCTTCCTGAGATTGTTCAACCTTGACACCATCAAGTTTCAGCTCCGGTGTATCAATGGTCAATACATCGCCTTCAAGCTTGTGTTCCATCGTCAAAGGAATAATCAGGTAAATATGTTCGCCCTCCATATCTTGGACGACACTCAAGTTATTTATCGTGAGTCGCTGTTCACCAATCTGGTAGCTAGAGGTATAACCGGTCATCACTTCCATGCCATCAAACATCAATGAGCCACTGGCACCGAAGCTCGCCATTGATTGCGAAATATCCAGCTTGAGGTAAGGAATGCTCTTATCGTCTTTTGCCTTCAGGATGCTTCCCAAAGCGGCTTGGGCTTCTTGGTTAACTTTGTCAATTTCAGCTTTCAGCTTAGTTTCAAAGTCCTTATCAGCGGCATCTTCCTGCGTTTCAACTTTAGCCAAAAGGACTTCCTCGATGAGCTGATCGTTCTTGTAAAAATCCTTTTTCCATTCAACGCCCTGGCGGTCTAAAATCAATCCGGCTATAAAACCAATCTCATATCCTTCAGCAGAAGCACTATCAAAAATAGCATTCCGGAAAATCATGGGTTGCATAGCTTCCACAAAAGCTTTTTGATCCAAGTCATCCCCAATCAGATTAGCCAGGTTTTCAGAATATCTTGCGCTTGATTCGACAATATCGGTTGATCTTGTAGCGTTATATTCCTCAGCAAATTCACTTTTGTACTTTTCAAGCCAATATTTGGCTTTAGCCAGGTATTCAGCTTCTTGATCTGGATGATCATAAGCAGCAATCAAGCGATGGAAAAGCATCTGACGATACAAGCGTGGCGTTGGGTCAATGGGATAGGACGACGCGCGATTGGTTTCGAAACTGACATTGGCTTGCGATTGATAGTAAAAGTGAACTAGCTCATGGGTCGCGACTTTGTAAACCTCGTCTTCCAACCCCAAATCTTTGCTTTGAGAGTCGATGCCCATCGAAATGGAAGGCTTGCCTTCAAACTGAAGTTCCGCATAGCCACCCATTTGGGGCAGCTGGATGTTTTCGTATTCATTGGCTTCAAGCTTGCGCATGGTGTCAACATTCAAAAGCCAAGCTTCGCGAACTTCCATCATTTCATCGTAATCAAAGATGAGCAAGTTGTGGTTTTTGTAATCATAACCCGGCCAAACCTTATCCATGTGGGGCCAGTGTTTTTTAATTTTTTCGTGCAACGGGGCAAGAACTGAAGCTAAGGCACCTTCAGGTTGCGTGCCACCGCTCGTCGGGGCGTCATCTTTTTGGTCTTCAATAGGTTTTTGATCTGGTATTGTCTTGGCGTCATCCTCCACAGGTTTGTTGCCAGGGGCAGTGCATGCGCTCAAAACAATGCCAAAAACAAGCATCAGGGACAAACTGGTGAGAAACAATCGGTTTAATGTCTTTTTCATAATAGTCATGGCCTCTTTTTAGTCAAAGTTGCTTCATTCTAGCACCAATTTGTTTAGAAAATATTTAGCAATCAGTCCCCGATAGCCAGTTTTCAACGAGAAGCAGAAAATTGTTTTAGGAAAAGTGATCAATTTGCTTGACCAAACAGAAAATATCAAGTATATTAATGCCTCACGCCCCTATGGTCTAGCGGTTAGGACGCAGCCCTTTCAAGGCTAAAACCCGGGTTCGAGTCCCGGTAGGGGCACTTTGCCAAAGAGTCGACACAATCGGCTCTTTTTTTTGTTAACTAGAATCGCCAAACTAGTCCCTTTCAAAGATATAATAGGACCATGAACGAACGAAACGGGCTCTGGAGAAAAACGCGAGGCGTTCAACTCATAAGATTGGGGCTTCATAGCACAATCTTGATTTTATGTTTCTTGCTTGCAGCCTGCACCTACCTGGTTCCTAGACAAAAAATGAAGATCCAAGAATTGGAAATCGATTTTCCAACCCAGACGAGCATCAAAACTGACACCGCCACTCCAACCAGTTCACCCAGCAAGACTCCCACTAATACCAATCAACCCACCAACACGCCAAAACCCAGCAACACAGCAACGCCAGAACCATCATCCACACCAGAAGCCAGTCAAACGCCTACCGAAACATTGACACAAACGCCAACCGCAACGCCAACAGAAACACCGACGGAAACACCGACAGCTACCGTAACACCGACTGAAGAAGCGATTGGCTGCCCAAATGGTTGCACAGAGGAAAAGCCTGGATGCCACATCAAAGGCAACATCTCTTCGAGGAATAGCGAAAAGATCTATCACATGCCGTATCAACGGTTTTACGCGCAAACGGTCATTAACCCTGCTTATGGCGAGCGCTGGTTCTGTACAGAAGAAGAAGCCGTCGCTAACGGCTGGAGAAAATCGAAACAATAGTTTCTTTTGATAAGAAAGGACACGACATGCTCGGAGCAATCATCGGCGACATTGTCGGCTCAAGATTTGAATTCAACAACATCAAGACCAAAACCTTTGAGTTCTTTAGCCAAGATTGTGAGTTCACCGATGACAGCATCATGTCCTTAGCCATTGCTAAAGCCATTATGCTGACTTGGCAAGAGCTTGAGAATCAACAGGATGGGAACGATGAAACGAGCCCTCACCCTTTAGACCAGCCTGGATTTTTCCTAACTTTGTCGAAAAACACCATAAAAACGATGCAGGATCTCGGTCGCCGATTTGAAAGCTCCTATGGCAATCATTTTTCGATTTGGATTCAAAAAAGCGATCCCCAACCATACAACAGTTATGGCAATGGTTCCGCGATGCGCATCAGTCCAGTTGCTTATATCGCCCGAAACGAGCATGAATTACTTCAGCTTGCAGAAACCGTTACCGCAATCACCCACAACCATCCAGAGGGCATCAAAGGCGCCCAAGCTACTGCGCTTGCGATTTACCTGGCCTTGCAAGGTCGTGGCAAAACAATCATCCGTGAACGCATTACCGCTGAATACTATCCTCTCAATTTCACCATAGATGAAATCCGCCCTACTTATCAATTCAACGAAAGCTGCCAAGAGACTGTGCCCCAAGCCATTCAAGCCTTTTTAGAATCAGAGTCATTTGAGGATGCCATTCGCATTGCCGTTTCGGTTGGTGGCGATACTGATACCCTCGCCGCCATCACCGGCTCAATCGCTGGAGCCTACTACACTATTTCTGAAGCCCTTGAAAACCAAGCCTTAGCCTATCTGAAGCCTGAACTGAACTCTCTTTACCATCAATGGCAAGCTTTTCTTTCTACGCACAACCTAAGTCTAGCTCATTAAAAAAACAGAGCCGGTTTTCATTAAACCAGCTCCGTCATTTCTAAGCACTAAATAAAACTAAACAGCAGCCAAGTGCTTTTCGAGATCGGCGATGATGTCTTCAGCATCTTCCAAACCGACCGAAATGCGGATGAGGCTCTCACTAATATTAGCATCTTCGAGGTCTTCTTTGCTATAACCAGCATGGGTCATAGAAGCAGGATGCTCAACCAGGCTCTCAGCGTCACCCAGGCTGACTGCCAAAGTGATCAACTCAAGTGAGTTCACAAACTTTTCGGTTACTTCTTTGCTCGCCTCGAGCTCGAAAGAAATGATGGCACCAGGCAATTTCATTTGCTTCTTGGCAACCTCATAGCCCTCAAAGCTCTTTAAACCAGGGTAATAGACCTTGCGCACTTTGGGATGCTTTTCGAGCCATTCGGCAATTTGCATCGCATTTTTGCAGTGTTTTTCCATGCGGATATCCAATGTTTTGAGACCACGGTTGATCAAGAAAGCTTCAAAAGCACCCAGAACCGCACCGGTGACCATCTTTAGGCCAATGTTGCGACAGCGGTCGATAATAACATTGCTTGAAGCAATAAAACCACTAATCACATCACCGTGACCATTGAGGTATTTTGTACCGGAGTGGATAACCACATCAACACCCAACGCAATGGGTTGTTGCAGGTAAGGCGTAGCGAAAGTGTTATCAATAACGACAATGATTAATGGATCTTTTTCGCGTACACGTTTCACCAATTCGGCGATATCGGTCACTTTTAGGTTGGGGTTGGCAGGGGTTTCAAAATAGACCATGCGGGTCTCGGGTTTAATGGCGGCGATGACATTATCAATGTGAGATGCATCCACAAAAGTTGTTTCAATGCCAAAATTGGGCAAAGCATCGCGCATCAAAGTAAAGGTAGCACCGTAGAGGGCAGAATCAGCCACAATATGGTCGCCTTGTTCTAAGAGGCTCAATAAAGCAGTGGCCACTGCGCCCATACCAGAGCCCAAGGCCAAACCGGCTTCCGCGCCTTCCAACGCGGCCACTTTGGCTGCAACTTGGTTGACGTTGGGGTTGCCCATACGTGAATAGATGTATCCTGCTTCTTCTCCAGCGAAGCGTGCTGCGCCTTGAGCGCAATCATCGAAAACAAAAGTGCTTGTGGCAAAAATGGGCGTTGCCAGGGGGTTGATGCCAGGAATACGTACATCACTCGCGTGAATTTGGCGGGTTGCGAAACCTTTTTGGTCTAAATCTGTTGTCATAATTCTCCTAACGCTTACTTTTCGTCATTTTAATATTCTGATAATGCTATTCTACTACCGATTTGCCAAAAATGGCATAGGTAAAAAATTAGTCCCAATCACTGACCTCAAAGAGTTTTTTGAGCATAAACTCACGTTGTTCAGCATTCGTCCAGGTTGGTTTTGCCCAATCAAAGAATTGAACGGTCAATAACTCCACGCCGATCATCTTGCCGTCATAGAACACGATGCGGTCCAAAAAAGCCTTATCGGTATCGTCATAAGTTCCGTATTGGTCAAAGAAAAGGTTCCCCAAGCCGTAATGCACCCAAGCGCCATCATGATACTCATAGGCATGAGGTTGGTGTCCTTGACTGCCCGAAACGACGACCGCCCCAGCTTCGGCGATGCGCCGAAAGTCCTTCATCAGGTAAGGTTCAGCGCCCCAATGGTAATACTCCACATGTTGAAAAGTGAAAATCGGTAAGTAGCCTTCAGCGACAAGCTCCTGAACTTGGCTCACCATATCATCCATGTTGCATAGATACGCCCCAGGATTGGTTTCACTCACCCGCGCATAACCAGGCTCTTTGCCATTACATCCCAAGAAAGCGATTTTATTGCCATTAACTTCAAATTTGACAGGCTGCGTGGCGTCATTAATATCACGTCCACCGCCAAAATAAGGGATTTTATGCTCATCATACATGTCCAAGGTCTCGTGCATCGCCTCGGCGCCAAAATCCGCAAAATGATCTCCCGTCAGGTCCACAACATCTGTGCCGATATCCAAAAGCAGCTCCATGTATTTTGGGTCAGAACAGAAAACAAGTCTTTCCTGGGTCCATTGAGGTGGCGGACACTGGCTGTAAAAGGGAATTTCGTTTGAGACATGGGTGATATCTGCCTCCCGTAAAACTTCGCGGACATCTTCACCCGGATACAATACGCCGTTCATTTCCATTTGCTTGGCAGTAGCACGCACCAAGGCGGTGACACCGGTCATCATCACGGTTGTCAGTTTATCTGCCTGACGGTTGCTCCCAGGCAATTGCAATGCCAATGCTTGTTTATAAGCTTCAATAACTGGTTCAAAAGTACTCATTTTTTCGTTATCTTGTTTTAGTGCTTCGTCGACACTAAGACCAATCGGCAAACTAAGCGGATATCCCGCAGGGTCAAAATCTTTTCGAATCGGAGATTGACCATCCAGAGCGATCACCTTCCATTGGGGAACCAGGTTTTCGAAGGGGACAATAGCCCAAGTACGGTCGTCCTGTTCGCAGTGTGACAACAAGTCCTCACTCGGCAAAACTTGAACTGCTGGACCTGGGGTACCAAGCAATGCAGTCATCGATACCGCGGTTTTCTCATCCACAACGAGGAGCGTCGCAGGGATGTGTCCACCACCCTGCCAAATACTTTGAAGAACAACAAAACTGAGTACATCCTGAACGGTCTTAAAGGGTGCAACCAAGGCATAAACCCATTGGCTTAATAGCTCATCCCCAGAGAAGGCTATGCGAAAGTCCGCATCAGTTTCACGCTCAACCCTTTCGAATTGATCTGTATTTGGTATGAGCATCGTCAAAGCATCAGGCAAACCGGGCTCTATCCATAGTGTAGGCTTAATAGCTTCAGGTGTTGCTGTTGGGTCGGGAATAGGCACTTCTGTCTCAACAACAGGCGAACCCGGCTCAGTCGTTTCAAGCGCTTCGGGATCTACTTGCGTTTGCTCAATGTCAATCTCTTCTTTTTGGTCTAACAACTCCCCCAATGGCTCACAGGCTGTTAAAAGAAACCCAAAAATCAAGATAAAACTTAAAGTCAAATAAAGGTGTTTTTTCATGGTCATCATCTCAAAAACAATTGTACATCAAAAGAAAAAGCCTGGCTTTTACACCAGGCTATCAATCGATTTATAGCTTCTAGTCCTTGTTGGTTATCAAGGGGAAGTTGATAAAGAAAGTGGGTTCTTCAGGCTCGCCATCGACACAGGTTTGCAGGCTGAAATCGTCCATATACCAACCTTCAGCAGCACCTTCGCGGCCACTACCCAGGCGGAATCTGAAGCTTACTGTCTTACCTGCGTACTCTTTAAGATCCACAACTGTGCGTACCCAGTCAGATTCGCCACACCATGCCTTGCGATTTGCCAAGGGGTTATAAACGCCACTAGCAACGGTGCCGTTATATGCGTTTGTGAGTAGATGCTGCTTGAGTACTGGCTTCCATGTAGCGCCGTCATCTTCGCTAAATTCCAAGACACCGCCATCATTACAAGCTGTTTTGCTGTCAAAAGTCCAGCGGTGCATAAAGAGCAGGGCAACCGGATATTTACTGCTTGGAACAGTGAATGAAGGGCTGTCCAAACGTTGATCGCTAAAGCCAGCAGGCACTTTGGCGAGCATTGATTTAGTCGGTGAATAAGCACGCTCTGTGCTCAAGGTCCACTGATTGCCAGGTCCAGCGTCAGGATGGATTGTCCAGTCATCGGTGCCATTCTCAAAATCGGTGAAATATTCCTTCTTAGCCGTCGTGCCTTCAGGACAATCTCCAGGACCAGCTTTGGTGCGGAAACTAAAGATTTGCGTACTCATTTCTTCACCACAAATATTTTTAGCAATCACACGCCAATAGAAAACCTTATCGGTATCCAAAGCATAAGCAATGGTATACGATGAGCCCGCGATACCTTCTTTTTCGTGCACGATATCTTCAAAAGCTTCGTCCTTGGCAATTTGCAATGTGTAACTTTCAGCATTGGGGGTTTCGTTCCAAACGAAGGTTGGGCTGGATGCTTGTTCTTTTGCACCATTAACTGGTTGAGTCAATTTGGGACCTGCAGCGATAGGTGGGAATACGTCCAACACCAGTTCAGCTTCTTTTTCTAAAGTGCCACTTGTGCCTTTGATGACAACCGTTTGTTCGCCACGTGCAGCCGTTCCGTCACCAGCGAAAGCCAAAACAGTGCTGCCTGGAGGTGTCACGCTGGTTGGATCAAAAGTCGCCTCAAAACCGGTCATGCCACTGGCAGTCATCATAACCGAATCAGCAAAATTGTTAATACTGCTAATATTAACCGTAGCTTCGGCTGTAGCATTGCTGCAGACTTTGATTTCAGTTGGTTCAACATTTACACGAAAACCAGGTGCTTTGGGACCTTTCACAATTTTTACTGTGGGATCACCAAAGAATTGGTAGGCTTCACGGTAATAATCCCATTTGCTGGCACCAGATTCTTGAACCTTGACCAAGCCATAGTTCATCATGGAGCTAATGGTTGGGGTCATCTCGTCTGTTGGATCAGCATAAAGGTGATCAAAGATGGCTTTTTCCATGGTCTCATCTTCAGGCCAATAGGTACTTTCGCTCGCACCCACATGAACCAAAGCACCCTTGCCGGGTTGAATAACCCAAGTATCGCCAAAGGATTCCTGAATATTGTAATAAGCCGTCACACAAGCGTGGGAGGCGACATAGGGAATGATAGAACCGGTAAGATTACGTACATCGTTTTGGTTCACACGAGGTGCGTCCCAAAGATCATGCCAGCCGTGACCACTGTAGATAACAAACGCGCGATTGTCATTCATGCTAGTAATCGCATGCGCGCCAGTTGCATTATAGGTATGGGCATAAATTTTATCACCGCCCGGTTGGGGGTTGTTCGGGAAAATACCTGTATAACCTCTGTGGGTTAAATGGGTATCGATAACATAGTTGTGTGTACCTTCAGCAACATGCCAAAATCTCGTGTCATCAGAGCCCAAGAACTCAGCCTTTTTCACGAAATCTTCGTCACCACCAGTTTCATGATACCAAGTCAGGTTGCTTATCATGTTTTCCAAATGTTGTAAAGACCTTACTGGAAAACGAGCGTACAGAATGTCTGGGACATATTCCGTATCATTATCCATGGTGAAATAGTGAAGGTCAGTTCTATTCTCAGCCAAACTAGTGCGACCGGTATAGTTGGTCAAACCTTCAGTCGGCTCGCCAATAATGTAATCACCAACGAGGATGACATAAACCGGAGGATTAGCACCCTGGTATTCGGCTTTGATATTGTTCTTGATGCTGGTGGTGTTGTTACCACCAATTTCAGAAAGTTTTGCTTTGGTAACAGTAAAGCCCTGAGATTGTTTGAGGGCAATAAAAGGCGCTAACCCGGCATCCCATTCATCAGCTGTGATAATGTGAATGCGTTCCGCCCCGTCCTGTAATGCCACAGGGCGACCTTGGTTATAGTTCAAAACGGATGAAGCCAAAATGTTGTTGAAAGTATCCGAGTTTAAACGGTCAGCTTCAGCAAAAGTTCGTGGCATGTCACTTCCGCTCAAATTCAGTTTGAATTGAATAGTAGAGCTGGTTTCCAATTCACCCAAAGCGCTATTGTAGCGTACGGGGTGAACCTGAACCTGTACCACACGGTGACCACGCATGATGAAATCATCAGTAATAACGGCCTTCAGTTCGGGATAAAAACCAGCATTGTAGAAAGTAGCCAAAGGCTCGCCACCTTCAACAGGACCACCACACTTGGGTTGTCCAGGTTGCACAGGGGCAACCATTGAGTTTAAACCATGCTCTTCGAGCTTAATGGTCTGGCTTTCAACTTCCAAGACTTCAAGGCTGACATCTGCGCCAAGGGGCACTTCAATCAATTGATTGATCACAGGCAAGCCAGGAGCACCGACTTCTTGTGTTGAATCATAGCCCTCAAAATTAAAACTAAGGAATCTCTCTCCAAAGAGTTCCACTTCTGAAACGGCGATACCAGGCATCGACGCTTGAACGACAATCTCCGTAGCATCCGCGTTAATTAAACTAACTGCTGGACCAGCTTGGAAAGTTTCCGTGCCAAAAGGCATCCAATCGCCTTCTTGATACTGAGCTTTTGCGCTTTGAGAAAAAGCACCAAAGACCATAGCAATTGCTACAAGAACGAGGATTGACTTTAGCAGGGATTGGGGGAATTTTTGATATTTCATCAGCTCTCCATATTGAATGAATTGAACACACTGTGTGTACAAACAACACACAAGTGAAAATTCTACTCGATTAAATCAAATTCATGGTAAAGCTAGACGAAAAAACGCCCTCTTACATTTTTTTAAGCTGTTTACCCCTGGTCAATCTAGATACTTATTGTCAATATCCCTGCACACACCGAAATTTTCTTAAAACATGGCTTAAGGTCTTCAATTTCGGCTAATAGATCTTCAAAAACGATATAGCTTTCCTGTTCATCCCACAAATCGCTAAATGTTTGTTCGCAGTAATCTTTATCTGCCTTGTTTGCAAAAGAAATATCCCCAATCACAATTGTGCCTCCCGGCTTCAATGCCTTCATCAGCTCACGAATACGTCTTGCTTTCTGTCGCTCTAGGATATGGTGAAATGCATAGGTGCTCACAATAAAGTCAAACTTTTCATCGTTCAAGTCAACCGGCAAGCCTTTAGAAAAATCCGCACATATCAAACGTGCCTGTGGCATTCGCTTCGAAGCAATTTCACACATTTTTTCAGAGAAATCCACGCCGGTAACATCCAAACCAGCCTCATAAAACTTTTTGGTCAACACACCGGTTCCGAAGCCCAAATCCAAAACGCTTGCACCCGGTTTCTCACTAACGGTATCAAAAATCTCTTTCATTAACCGCATATAACCGGCAAAAGGAAAGGTTCCAGCCTTATCACTCTCGATCACATCCGAGTCGTATTCACTTGCCCAATGGTTAAACCATGCTTGATCCATAACTTTTTCCTTCACTTAACAATTCCCAAAAATCTTATCAAAGCCATTTTCACTTGTCAAAAATGCGTTGACAATTCACTCTCTTGCATCTAAACTTAATCCATGCTCGCCCACGTATATTCTTGTGCTGTCATTGGACTTGACGGCGTCACCATCGACGTTGAAGTTGACTATGGACAAGGCAACCCCGGGCGCATCACCATCGTTGGACTCCCCGACGAAGCAGTAAAAGAAAGCCGCGAGCGTGTCTACTCCGCCATTAAAAACAGCGAATTAGCCTTTCCCCGTAAGCCAATTACCGTCAATTTAGCCCCTGCCAGCGTCCGCAAAGAAGGTCCCGCTTTCGACTTACCCATCGCGGTTGGTGTAATCATTACCTACAATCAAATTCCCCAGGGTGCGATCGAAGACGCAATGTTCGTCGGTGAGCTTTCCTTGGATGGTTCCTTGCGACACATTCGGGGCATGCTCTCAATTGCTGCCCATGCCCGCTCTGAAGGGTTCAAGAAGCTTTTTGTGCCTGAAATGGATGCTGCTGAAGCTGCTCTTATCCCGGATATTGAAGTCTATCCCGTCAAAACCCTGAGCGATTTGGTCAACCACCTCACCGGTGGTGAACAAATCCCTCTTGCAACAGCCCGGGATATTGGTTCAGACCTGCAAACTTTTGGTGAAACTGATTTTAGCGAAGTCAAAGGCCAGGAACACATCAAGCGTGCGCTCGAAGTAGCCGCTGCTGGTGGACACAATGTCCTCATGTCCGGCTCTCCAGGCGCGGGCAAGACCCTCATGGCACGTGCTTTGTGCTCAATCCTGCCCAAGCTGAGCATCGATGAAGCTTTAGAAGTCACGCGCATCTACTCTATCTGTGACATGCTTCCGCCGGAAACGCCCCTCATTCAAAGCCGCCCATTCCGCGCGCCTCATCACACCATCAGCCATGCCGGCATGGTCGGTGGTGGGCACATCCCACGCCCTGGTGAAATATCCCTTTCTCACCGTGGTGTACTATTCCTGGACGAGCTACCCGAATTTGGTCAACGTATGTTGGATGTCTTGCGCCAACCGATGGAAGACAAAGTTGTTACCATTAGTCGCGCCCAAGGCTCGCTCACCTTCCCTGCAAATTTCATGCTCGTTGGCGCAATGAACCCTTGCCCTTGCGGCTATGCCGGTGACAACTTGCGTCAATGCACCTGTATGCCCGCCACGATTACCAACTATCAAAAACGGATTTCGGGGCCCTTGCTTGACCGCATTGACATCCATGCTCACGTTCCGCGGGTCGACTTCCAGAAGCTGAGCAGCCAGCGTCAAGGTGAAAGTTCGGAAACCATTCGTGCCAGGGTAGAGGCGGCTCGCCAAAAACAAATTGAGCGTTTTGAAAACACCCAACTAATCAGCAATGCCGATATGACCCCAACCGAAATCCGCCAATATTGCACCCTAGACCAAGCCTGCGAACAGCTCATGAAAACAGCCATGCGCCAAATGCGCCTCACCGCGCGTGGATACCATCGCGTTCTCAAACTTTCCCGCACCATCGCAGACCTTGATGGTGTTGAGAACATCATGCAACATCACATCGCTGAAGCATTGCAGTATCGTGCAAAAGACCAGGAATAGTATCTACCTTTTCCGCCTAACTGATCCCTAACAACAAAATCTCTCCCCAATCAGGATAACAAATCCCATGAATGAGACTCAAAAACAAACCGAAACACCCCCAAAAAAAGAAAGCTTTAAAAAGCGTTTGCTGGGCAATTTTTACGCCTTGCGCAATACACCACAAGCTTTCAAACTCGTTTGGGAAGCTGGACGAGGCCTGGCCTTAGTTAATTACTTGATGACACCAATTATGGCACTCATTCCAGCCGCGCAAGCCTGGGTCGGCAAACTCATCGTTGATTCTATATTAGCCTCTGTTGAGGGCAAACTTCCATTAAGCCAAGGGTTCAAAGCGGTTTTGCCTTTTGTCATCATGGAATTTGCCATTGTCCTGATATCATCCATCTTGACACAACTTTCTTTTCTCGCTGGCGATAACCTGCGCATGAAACTTTCAAACCATGTTTCCAAACTCGTCATGCGAAAAGCAATTACCTTGGACCTCCAATTCTTTGAAGATCCACAATTTTACGACTCGCTTCAGAACACCAGGAGAATCGCAGACACCGCATCCTTAACAATCGTCAACGCCATCTTAAATGTCATCCAAGAGGTCATCACCCTTATTTCCATTACCATTCTTCTCATCCGCTACAGTTGGGTTCTCGCCTTGTTGGTTTTTGTAGCCGCTATCCCCAATTTCATCTCAGAAAGCCAATATGCCACCATTATCTTCCGCCGCTTCAACCGTCGTGCGCCTGAAACCAGACTACTCAACTACATAGAACAACTGCTCACCAGCAATGAAACCGTAAAAGAAGTCAAACTTTTTGGTTTGGGTGAAAACCTGCTCAACAGACACCAAGCACTCTTCACGAAGTTTTATGAAGAAGATCGCGCAATCGCACGCAAACGCACGCTTGCGAGCTTCTTTTGGGGCATGCTGTCCAATGGCGCATACTACGGCAGCTATGCCTGGGTCATTTACCGCACCCTGGGTGGGTTTAACACCATCGGCGATATGACCATGTTCCTTTCCATTTTTCGCCAGTCGCAATCATCCATAGGCGGTGTTTTGGAAGCGATCAAGAGTCTTTATGAAAGCAATCTTTACCTGGACAATTTGCTTATTTACCTGGACCAAAAACCAGCACTAAAACTGGCAAACCCGGGATTACAAGTGCCCTATCCAGTAAGGAAAGGTATCGAATTTCGTGATGTCTCCTTCAGCTACCCTGGCTCAGATAAAGTTGTTCTAAACAAAATCAACCTGCATATTCATCCTAAGGAAAGCATCGCCCTGGTTGGGCTCAACGGAGCTGGAAAAACAACCCTTATCAAGCTTCTCACGCGCCTCTATGACCCCACCGAGGGCCAAATATTATTAGATGGTGTCGATTTGAGGGAATACAGTCTCAAAAGCTTGCATGAACGCTTTGGTGTCATCTTTCAAGATTTTGTACGCTATCAATTTAGCGTTCGCGAGAATATCGGGTTTGGAAAAATTGAAGAAGTCGAAAATATCGAGATGATCAAAGATGCCGCGGAACGAGCGGATGCAGCCGACTTCATCGAAACCTTGCCCAATGGCTATGAGACAGGTTTAGGCCGCAGATGGGAACGTGGCATGGAACTTTCAGGTGGGCAATGGCAAAAAATCGCCTTGGCACGGGCATTTATGCGTCAGTCAGAATTAATGGTTCTGGACGAACCAACCGCAGCTTTGGATGCTCAGGCAGAATTTGAAGTCTTTGAACATTTTGGCGAGTTGATGGAAGGTAAGATTGCCATTTTAATCTCACACCGATTTTCAACCGTGCGCATGGCGGATCGCATCGTCGTCTTGGATGGCGGTCGCATCTCTGAGCTAGGCACCCACGCAGAATTGATGGCAAATGCCGGTCCTTACGCGCATTTGTTCAATCTTCAAGCTGAAGGTTACCGCTAAAAAAGTTTCGCTAATCAAAATATACTTAAGAAAAGACCGTAGTGATGAGACTACGGTCTTGTTTTCTTTAGATTAAGAAGCTTGTTACTTGGTGAACACCATCGGGACGTAAAGATAATGCCTCTCAACAGGTGCTTGGGTCGGTGTCGGTGATGGGACAGAAGTAGCTGTTGGGGAAGGCGTCGGCGTTGGCATTTGCGTTGCGGTTGGCGAAGGTGTGGGTTCTTCCTGTCCGGTAACATTTACCGTCCAGCTATGCTGACTGGTCAAATGGTTGCCAACCACATTCTCGTGCACCAATTCTGTTTTATCCTTGACAACAACCCGAATGGTATGCCGTCCAAGTTGGTTCCCACTGGTCTCATAAGTATAAGTTGAGCCTGTCGCGCCAGGAATGGGCAATAAGCCGTCAAACCATTGGATTTCTGAAGCTGGCCCGCCAATCGGTTGCAAAACATCCACAGAAAAAGTTTGCGTGGCGGGATGTTCCAGATTGATAACTGTTTCCACAGGATCTGCACTGCCCGGCTCAATTTGTTTGATACCGGTTTGCGGTTGACCCCAACCGCCTTGGTAGAACCGCAAAACCAATGCCTCATTTGGAACGATACAGAACGGATAACCCAATGCCTGCATCATACACATTCTTCCTGGACGGTACATACCCGTTGAATAGTAACGCGCGCCTTCAAACAAACCCACAAAATCAGGACCTTGTCCTTCAGGTGGTGTTGGAATAGACGTATTGTCATCTATCCAATGTCGCCATTTGATGTTCTGGCGGATATTGACGTTGGTCACATTCGCTTCACAAGCACTTCCACCGCCAGAATCAGAGCAACCTGGAAAACCAGGATAAGGTGTACTGTACTCATCAGCCAGCTTTCCGAAGGTATGGCCAAACTCGTGTTGAGCCACCGAAGCCATTCCATTCGGTGCCGTTGAAATAACCGAAACCTGGCCACCAGTGCCACCATAAGTCTGGTCATTGACAATGACGATAATCGTATCCCAATCCGGGTAGGCAGCCGCAGCACTCAAAACTGATGGATTATGCACGACCAAAGCGCGATGCATGTGATAGCAACAATACCGCGCATGAAAAGCCGTATTGCGCATTTGTCCATTCAAAGCGTCATTTTGCATTTGGGGGTCGCGGCAGCAATTTGGGTTATCTTGGCCTGGGCAACTTGGGTTGTAGGGAGGATGATCTGCGCCGCTCTCTGGTGAAGGCGTAAACAAATGAATGGTGTTAAAGTAATTGGCGTATTCGGTCAAGGGTGTAATTTGATATAGACCGGTTTCGAGTTGTGAAGCATAGTTTCTAAAACTGGCTTCTTCCGCCTGGGTAAAGCCATCACCCATGAGCAAAACATCCGCGCGGTTGCTGGCGGGTCCATTTTCTCCCATAGTGCTGATTTTTGAGCTTGCAGGAATTTCAATTTCTGGTACGGTTTTACCAACCTGATTTAAGTCGAATTGAGAAACAAAGTCGCTATCAGCTTTGCTCAGTTGCAAATGTGTATTTGGTACATAGGGCACACGTACCACAAAACCCTGTTCGCTGGGTTGAAATTAAACGCCCTCCATCACATCTCCAGGCATCACCGAAGCGACATCTGCGCGGATATCATTCGCCAGCCATTCAAGGCCGCGGAAGACAACCTTGCCAGAGTCATCCACCAAACGTACCGTCCAGGCTGTGCTCAGGCGGTCCGCTTTTTCAAGTTGTTCATGGAGCATGGCATCACTCAAAGAGTCTAAGGGTGTTTGCATCTGAACAACTTTTTGGGAAAGTATCGTAACTTCTCCAGATTCTTCCACTTGACAGACCAAATACCAGCTATCATTCGGATTGATATTGGCGGCTTTTACAGAAGCGTCAAAAAAGCCAAGCGAGAGAAAAACGACCAAAGCTAAAATGTAGGTTAGGAATGTTTTGGTTTTATTTCTGAGCATGCGATCTCCATTCAACAGCGTTTTCATTTACCCAATGGATTTTAGCTGAGTTTACATTTAATAGGTGAATTTTCATGGATGCTATCAAATTAAGGGCCGATTTGATAAAATCATTCAATAAGAAAGCGCGAAAAAGCCACGAAAGCGTGTACAAAGATTATATAAAATAAAATAAAAAATATAATAGTTAAATCTCAACTTTTTACAATTTATGCAATAGTCGGAGGACAAATCATGAAAAAAATACTTAAATCGACTTTCTTGTTTTTTGTCATTCTCGCAATGACAGCATGCAGCATAAAACCTGCACCCGCCCCAACGAAGCCCGCCTCAGAGTCAGATAAGGCATCGCAGGACAACCCAACTGACAACCCTTCCCCTACCGAAGATGTCACAGAGCCTACTCAGACAGGAACGTCTAGTGAGCCAGAGCCAACGGAAATCCCAGAGGACCCAATTGAGGAACCCACTGAAGATCCAGCCACGCCAGAAACGCCCCAAGATCCCCTTTCTTACCTGGAAAATGTGCAGGAAGACCCCGTAGGCTCACGTGCCCGCGTTCAAACCTTGAAGGAAACTCTCGAAGATCACCTTGAATCCTGGGGTTACACTTTTACATTTGACGATGAAAATGTTGGATTTAATCTCAATTTCACACTGCGAGAAGGTTTTGAAGCCGCCCAAGTCATCGTCAGGCTTTACTATGACATGATTACGGTTTCGGCCTATCCTCGTGACTTCACTGTCCCTGAGTCAAGTCGCGATCAAATGGCTTATTACACGGCCATGGCCAACCTTGATAACTATTATGGTTTCTTGATAATGGACTATGAAACAGGGGATATCTTTGTAAGAACCACGCATGTCGTGGAACAAGCCATTCCTTCAGAAGAAGATTTCGATGTATTACTTCACGAAGCCATGAATATCCTTGAAAGACATGGTGAAAACTTAAAAGGTATTGCTTTTAATGATCTGGATCCTTATGAAGCTTACTTAAATGGATCAAATTAGCATGGCGAGCTTAATAAAGTGTCACACCGGTCGTCCAATTCGAATAAGGTTCCTTAAACCTTCAAAAGCTTTAGTCATTAATATTGGAGAATACAAATGAAAAAACATACATTGGTTCTTTTAGTCCTTCTGCTTCTCTTGGTTCATTCAAGCCATAGTTTCTTGCCGAGTGTCTCGGCAACCCCATTAGCAAACCAAAATACTTCGCTTTCAAGCAAAACAGCACCTTTAAACATAAATCCAGCACCATACAGTCAAGACGGTTATTACATGCTATCAACGGCAGAAGAGAAACCCAAAGATGCTGATGCTGTCATTCAAAAACTAGGAGACATTGTCAGGCAATATTTAGATCAGGAAAAATTATTCTACGAATATGATCCTGATCAAGAGGCTTTCCTTCTTTACTACCAAGTTGGCGATGTTTTTCAAGAACTCTTTTGCACCATTTATCTCTATGAAGATTTAGTGAGTGTAAGTCTCACGCCTGTGAACTGGTATATTCCAGAAGAATCTCGAGACAAAGTTGCAATATTTACAACACTGGTGAATTTTAAGAACTTCTACGCTTTTCTGATTTTGGATTACATGTATGGCGAGATTAGAACCAGGTCTACTCACTTGGTCGAAACAGGATTGCCAACAAGAGCAGAAATTGAAACAATAGTGACAACGACAATGTCAATTCTATTGGAATATGGCAACGCATTAAACGCGATTATTTATGAAGACCAGGATCCATTTGAGGCTTATCAAGAGTATCGAGATTCTTTGCCTTAAAATCCTTGCAAAAAACATTCTCGAAAACCTTAAAAACAAGTTTATAAAAAAAGAGGCTGACACTCGCCAGCCTCTTCTTGTTGCAAAGTACAAATCTTAGCCGTGTTTGGCTTCGAATTCTTTGAGGAATTCAACCAATGCCAAAACGCCTTCTTTGGGCATGGCGTTGTAGATGGAAGCGCGCAGACCACCAACTGAGCGGTGACCCTTGAGGTTGTCAAAGCCAGCAGCTTTGGTGCCAGCCACAACTTCGGCATCCAGTTCAGCGCTTTCGGTCACAAAGGGCACGTTCATCAGGCTGCGGTCTTTCTTATCCACAGTACCCTTGAACATCTTGCTCTGATCTAGGAAGTCATACAGGGGTTGCGCTTTTTCAACGTTGTTCTTGTGAACAGCTTCCAAACCGCCGAGGCTCTTCAGATATTTGAAGACCTTACCGCACATGTAGATGGCGAAGGTGTTGGGGGTGTTGTACATGGAATCGGCATCTGCATGGGTGTCGTAGCGCATGTAAATCGGCACACTGGCGTCCACATCGTCACGGATCAGGTCTTTGCGGATGATGACAATTGCCATACCAGCAGGACCAACGTTCTTTTGAACGCCACCGTAAATCAAACCGTAGTCAGAAACATTGACAGGTTTGCTGAGGTACATGGAGCTTTGGTCAGAAACCAGGATTTTGCCTTTGGTGTTGGGCAGAGTTTGGTAGGTTGTACCGTGAATGGTTTCGTTTTCGCAGATGTGCACGTAGTCAGCGTCTGGGCTGATGGGCAGATCAGTTACATCGGGAATGTAGCTAAAGTTGCGGTCCTTGCTTGAAGCAATCACGTTGACTTTACCAAAGCGGGCGGCTTCCTTGGAAGCTTTGCTCGACCAGCTACCGGTGACGATGTAATCAAAGACACCGTTTTGCATCAGGTTCATGGGGATCATCGAGAATTGCAGGGTCGCGCCACCTTGGATGAAGAGAATCTCATAGTTCTCAGGAATGCTCATCAAATCGCGCAAATCGGCTTTAGCTTCATCGTGAATAGCTTGGAAGGCTTTGCTGCGGTGGCTCATTTCAATGACGCTCTCGCCTGTACCGCGATAGTTCATCATCTCATCGCGGGCTTCTTCAAGAACAGACACTGGCAACATGCTGGGTCCGGCTGAGAAGTTGTAAATTCGATCGTATTTCATATTAGGTAATCTCCTTTTTGGTTTGCTTGTTATCTTCAGGCGCACGAACAAAACCTGCTTAAATCTAAGTAAGTTGGCCTACTAAAATCATAGCCTTCATTGCCGTTTCGGTCAAGTGAATCTCTCTAAAATGAACCTTGTTTAGTAGTAATTTACCGATATTTTAAGCGCCAAGGCTATGTTTATTGTCCGTCATAAAAGCATAGCTTTACATTTTACGCAAGTTTCAAGCTCCTTTATAATCAAGGCATGGCAAAAATGCTAAGAACCGAAAGTCGAAACTGGACTTTGTTGAAAAAAATAGGCAGTGGTGATGCCGGTGAAGTATGGCGTGTTGAAGCTGAAGGCAGCAAAGAGCTCGCCGTGCTCAAGCGTCCTGTACAAAATGTCTCCGGTGGTACAAGCATGCGCCAGGCCATGCAAATTGAAGCCGAAGGTCAAATCTTAGCCGATTTGAATGGTATTGACTCTTCACGAAACAACATCAAAATCCACACACCCCTGCTCATCGACCAGAGCATTCCCGGCACATCTGGCACCAGTGGCTTGTTTATGATCAGCGAAGAGGTCAGCGGTGTCTCGATTACAGAATTACTCGACCAATTACGCCAAGGAGAATCTGCCTTTTCCCAAGTTCTGACTTTAAAAGTTCTCGCTGCCAGTTTTCATCTGCTTCGACAAGTTCACGCTAAGGGTATTCTTTGGAACGACGTCAAGATGGACCACATTTTTTGGGATGAAGAAGCCAATAAAATGTCCTTCATCGACTGGGGTAATGGTCTGCGTTTCGATCCAGAAGCACCGGATGGGCAAATCAACCCCAGCCTGGACTTTCAACAACTGATTGATGAAGGCCGTCAGCTTCTAAATCAGATTTCGCCCGACCTTTTAGTGGATCTGGGTTGGCCTGTTTCTGCCAAAGGGCTTTCTGATTTGGATATCTTTCACCTGCAAATGCGGGTGGAATATCTTGAAAACCATCTGGCGATGCGCGTCGTTGAATATCAGCTCCTTTTTTCAAAATACTTACAATCCGCCAGTGATGTGGAAAGTTTAAGAAGCGTTTTTGAACTCAAAAAAGCTTTGGAACGCTTAGGCGTCGAAGTCCAAACCGAGCCCATCTTGGAAAGTGCCAGTCAGCTTTGGTACCAGTTCCTGGAAAATGATGATGTCGAATCGGGCTACAAGCTCATCCAAATGCTGGAAGAGAATCTTGCCTTACCGCCTCATTGGCAATTGGCCATTTACTTTTTTAGAAGCTTACAAAAAAGTCAACATGACACATTATCATCCTTGCTCAAACCGACCTTGGAAGAAAAATGGTCAGAAGCCATGTGGGCTTTCCAAAAGGACTTTCACCAACATTTTTCTAAAGGAAACAGCCGCGCAACACTAAATACTATGCGCAAACTAGCAGATAGTTCGAAGGATAGCTCCGTCATTTTGCCTGATGTTCTTCCAAACATCCAAAAAGAACTTCAACAGAATATCCAGCGTTTGAAGGCGCAAAATGCCGTCAGTCAAGAGCAGATGACCCAACTCGAAACCTTAGAAAACCACCTGAGCACAATTCAGAACACATGGCCGAGCTTGGCCGACAAGGAGACACTTGGCGAAAAACTCCTCGCCGCACGCGAGGTGCTTGCCCAGCTGGCCGCCTTAGGTCTCAACATACCACCCAACTACCAACTCAGCTTAACCGCCCTCTTAAGTAAAATTCGCGAAGTTTATCGTGCCTGGGCAAATGCTGAGCTTGACCAAACACACAGCCTTTTGCGCGAGCTCTTTTTACTCGATCCCAACCTGGCCTATTTGCATGTGATCGATGAGGACATCGAAAAAACAAGCGAATGGGTTGAAACCCTCAAAGACGGTCCCCAAAGTGAGCAAACGGTCAACGCTTTTGGTCAGGAAATGCTGGAAACGTTACCCAAGGCACATCTCAAACTCGGTGTTCCTGGTTGGCTTAGCGCGATGGTAAGCATGGCAGAGCGTTTTCAAAAATGCCAGGACCTCAATCAAATGCGTGAGCAGCTTCGCCAGGTAGGCATGCCTTTTAGTTGGGCAGACTACAGCGGACTTAATCTCGAATTTTTGCCACCGGGTTCTGCAATCACAACCTTTTCCGCGACCCAAGAAGCAGCCATTAGGGCTTATCACCACGCATTGGCGAATAAAAATGATGCCTCTGTGGAGCTAAATCAAGTCAAAGCAAACCTGCCCAATTACCACTTCCTTTACGCGCAATTGAACGAGCGATTTCAGCAGGCTTGGGCGTTACAAGCCGCAAAACACCTGGAAATCCAAGCTTCAGATTTTCCACCTGCCGACAATGCCCGCATTGAAGAAGCTTTTAAAGTTTTAGACTTTATCAAACACTGGCGTCAATCGGTGCAAACCCGACTGCACGCTGCTACGCTTAAATCACCTGAGATGAGCGAGAAATGGATTCAAATCACAGAAATCCAAAACGCTCAGGAGCAATGGCAAGAAACCATTCTTCCCGTGCTTGGCAAAATAAAGCAAAAGGATTGGGACCCACAAAGCATCCCCAACCTTAAACAAGCAGCTTTCCCGAATTTGCAGACCTGCCAACGTAATCTCGCCAAACTTAGCCAAGGCTGGCGAAAAATCGAAAACCAAGGCATCTTTGAGGAGAGCCTGGCGGACATGTCTGCCCACATCAGCCAAGCTCAAAGCGCTTATTATCGTTTTTGGCAAACACTGGATACCAGTTCAGTTCAAGCCAACCGCTGGCTGGCCATGGTCTACCAACCTATCCTTAGTGAAATTAATCAAAATATGCTCTTAATTATGCGCCATTTGCAAAGCGTCATGCGCGCGATGGATGTCTTAAACACGTCCCAAATGGCACGCACACGTCTGGCGCTCAATAGCGCGGGAGAACTCATGTTCACGCTCGTCCAGCTGAATGACCTCATCCTGCCACCCAGCCGCGATTTCAATCTTTATCGTCACTGGCGGCAGCAATACCTGGACCTTCTCCAGGAAGGTCATCTTGATAAAATTCGTGAAAACATCCAATCCATTGAGAGCATTCACCCCTTATTACCCTGGTTGGATGAACTTCTTAGGCGCGATACTGACTACTTCAAAGTGCCCGACCAGCAAAGATGGTAAAATACCCAGTCTAGAGGACTATTGTGCGCGAAGAAAAACTCGATTCAAATAGCGGCTTCTTCCTTGGAGAAGCCTTAGATACTTGGCTGAGTGTTGGCCATCGTGATGTTGCTGTGCCAGAAGCTGCCGGCTCTACGGCGCGTGTGTTTTTGCTGAAACATGCTAGTGGAAGCATGCCCTGGCGCCAGAACCCTGCCTTTAAGGTTATGCGTCATGACAAATTATCCTACGCGATGCCCCTGTTTCGAGAAGAGTTTATCCTCCTCTCCAAACTCAAAGGCATGGATGACGTTATTACGCCTATGTTGTTGGGCGGCTTCTTAAAACCTGACCCGGGCACAAAATGGCCTGAAGAAATCGCGCCAAGCTCAAAAATCCTGGAACTTCAAAGTGGTGGACAAAACATCAAGGGCACTTTAGCCATCTTTGAACCCCATGAAACCGAAGATCTACTCGAGCAATTCGACGAACGCCTTCAAGATGGTTGGTTACCTTTCCTCATCCTGGAACGACGTTGGGAAGATAATCTCTACATGGTCAGTGATGCCGGTTATACCCGTGGCGCCTTCATCCAAAACCTGAGCATGAAGCAAGTCCTGGATATCGCCATGCAAATTTGCAGCATTCTGGAAAAAGCGCATGCCCAAGGAGCGGTCTTCCTGGACCATAAACTTTTGCACTATTACTGGAACGAAACCCGCCAAAAAGTGATCATTCTGGACTGGAACATCGGCCGATGGTTTGGCGAAGATATTCCACCAGAAGTTATCCGCGATGACATGCTTCAGTTCAGCGCGAGAGCCTTGCACCATCTTTTTACAGGTCAACAAGCCCCTGGTGCGGCTGTTGTTGGGGGCAACCGTCCCGACGAAATCGCCAATTCACCCACTCAATTCAAAGCATCTTACTCTTTTGATGTCCAAAATCGTTTGAACCAGGATGAGATGAACTTTCTCGAAAAAGCGCTCCAGGGTGGGTTTACAAGCGCCAGTGAAATGAAGGCTCAATTAGCCGTTCTTGCCGCAAAACGCTAAGTTTTGCTTGGCTTTACCAGAGGACAATATGATTAAACCTTTAATTGAAACCGCTCAAAAAGTGCTCGCCATGGCTATGCCCAGCGATGCTGATTTATTACATGCCCAAAGTGAGCTTTCATCCTTTCTTGAAGCTCTTTCTACCCAACGCATCAGTGCCAAGGTAGAGATTGACGACCTTGAAGAAGCCGAACGCTTAATGCGGGAATTGCAACGCGAGATTAGTCGACGCCAGGCGGGGATGCCATCAGCACCCCAGACCACAAGCGCCAAGGCAATGCCGACAACACCGGTCACGAGTCCAACTGCGCCTGTTTCAGAAGACACCTCGCCAACGGCTGTTCCTGCCGAAACTGTAGACCAAACAGAACCGCCCATCGCTCAAACCCTGGCTCAAGATGAAACCGGTGCGCCACCACCTATTTTCTCTCAAATTTTGCAGAGTGAAGGACTGGGTGGCATGGATGGCGACCCGCTCAAACGCTTTTTCCAATCCGCGCATGACCCTGAAGCAGAACGCCTCATGGACCAGGCTGAAGAGGCTTTTTATAAGGGCAATTACCAAGTAGCCATCCCGCTTTACGAAAAGGTCATCCAAATGGAGCCTTCCTGGCTGCGCGCTCAGGAACACCACGCCGAAGCTGAAGAGTATCTGCGTTCGGGTAACATTCCCAGCGTTGCCCTGCCACCAGAAGCGGGTAAAGCCTACGGTAAAGCCCAAAGCGCGGCGCGTGTTTTCCGTTACCAGGTTGCTTTGAATTATCTGGATGAAGCCTTTGACCACCTCGAGGATGCCGGCATCAAACGCTGGCGCGAAGGTGAAGACCTGCGTCATGACCTTGAAAACCAGATGCAGGCTTATGACGTCTACAAAGAAGGCCTCAACTTGCTCAGTATTGGTGACCTGCAAGGCGCACTCGGCAAGATTCAAACCGCGGCAAGTGCTGTGGCTATCCCAGAATATATCGACAAAGCCAACGAAACCCGAGCCGACATCGCCGCGATAAACGAGATTAGCGATGTGGTTAGCATGAGTGGCAAGATTCCTCCAGCTATGTTGGCAGAATCGAAGGCGAAACTGGAACGCATCCGCATGAAATATGGCGAGATCGAGCAAACCAGCCGATTGCGGACCCGTCTTGACCTGATGATTCCTGCAACCATCCAAAACTTACTGGATAACACCCAACGCCTTAAACAAGAAGCTGCCGACTCACCCACGGCCAACCTGGCCAAACAAAAAGTGGCTGGCGCGCGTGAAAACCTGGACCTTTTACGCCAATTGGATGCTTACGATGCCGAAAGTCTCGCACTCGAAGATGAAATCAGTCGCTTAGAAACAGAAATTGACAGCAACCTCGATTCAATTAAACGTGCTAAAGAAAGCTTCGAAACTGGCAATAAATTCTTCGCAATTGATTCTTGGAAGATAAGCCGTGGCGCCCGCAAACGCTTCCCCCAAGACCCTGAAGTTTTGGAGCTCAAACGAAATTATTTTCCGACTTATGCGATTAGCGCTCTTGGGATTCTCATCATCAGCGTTCTGCTTATCGCTGTGCTAACCTTTGGTATTCGCCGCTTAAGCGCAGGGATTGCGGCACGGAATCTGGCAAAAACACCTACTGTAACCAGCACCCCAACCATCACCCTCACGCCAACCATTACTTTGACACCAGAGCCGACGCTAACGCCGACGGTCTATGAATCGCCAACCCCAACATTGACGCCAACACCAACGCCTATTGCCTATGTGTCACCAAAACATCAGGTATGGGTACGCTCGGATTGTTATGGCGATTATGTGGGCGTGGGCAGGGTTACTGCGGGGGCACGATTGACCCTTATGCCCATGTCTGAGCGTAAATTCGATGGATTCAATCGCGAATGTGTCTTAATTAGCTTTACTTCGGGAGATTATGCATTGATTGGTTATGTCTTGCTCGATGACATGAACCCCATTTCCGAATAAAATAAACATTCTGAACAATAACGCGTTTGTAAGAAGCAAACGCGTATAATCAGTTAAGGAACTGTAAAAGAGACATGAAAGATATAGAAACACGTTACCAAGAAACCTTGGATTGGATTTATAGTTGGATTGACTTCAGCATGAACCGCCATGTGGACGAGGCACATCGCTTTTTTAAACTCGACCGCATGAACAAATTGATGGCACTGCTTGATTGGCCAAATAAGCATTTCCCGTGTGTGCATGTTGCCGGCACCAAAGGCAAAGGTTCTACCGCCTCGTTTATCGCCTCAGCACTTCGTGCCGCGGGTTACAAAACCGGACTTTACACCTCACCCCATCTCGAAGACTTTCGCGAACGCATTCAAATTAATGGCGAACAGATTTCAGTAGAAGACCTCGTCACACTTGCAGACGAAATGCGCCCTCGCACCAAACAAGTCAATGATGTAACCACATTTGAATTGACTACGGCTATTGCCTTTCAATATTTCGCCAACCAAAAGGTGGATATCGCCGTTCTGGAAGTTGGCTTAGGCGGACGATTGGATGCAACCAACATTATTGACCCGATCGTCTCGGTGATTACACCTGTTTCTTATGACCATATGAATGTATTGGGTAACACTTTGACTGAAATCGCCCATGAAAAAGCCGGAATCATCAAGCCCAATCGTCCGGTGGTCATTGCGCCACAACAAGCCGAAGCTGAAAAAGAAATTTTGCGCATGGCAAATGAACAAAACGCACCTGCAATCGTTGTCGAAAAAGACTTTCAGTGGCAGTCCACTTCCCATACTTTGGATGCCCAGATTATTGAAATCCAAAGTGCTCATGACGGCAAAAAAGATCCTGATTCACTCCTGCCCATCACTTTAAATGTTCCGCTGCTTGGGAAACACCAGGCAGACAACGCAACCACCGCCATTGCCGCCCTGGAGGTTTTGCGCGAAACTGGCTTCAACATCACACCAGACAGTCTCCATCAAGGCTTCCAAAATGTACATTGGGAGACCCGCTTTGAAATTTTGCGCAAACAACCGCCACTCATCACCGATGCCGCCCATAATGGCGATTCGATTGAAAAACTTTGCCAAACGCTGGATGACTATTTCCCCGGTTTGCCCTTCATTCTCATCTTAGGCGCGTCGGCAGACAAAAGTCTAAAGACCATGATGGATATTATTATCCCAAGAGTAGAAGCAGTGGTTTGCACGCAATCGATTCATCCACGCGCGGCTGATGCCTTTGAACTTCAAAAAATGGTGGCACCCTATGGCAAGCCAACCTTTGCCGAAAACACCGCTGAAGCCGGCTTGGCTAAAGCCTTGAAATTAGCCGGCAATGACAAAGGCATTATCGCCACCGGCAGTCTGTTTTTAGCGGCTGCTATTCGCGCCATCTGGCGACAAGATTACCAATAACTGAGAGACATCATGGACCAAAATAATCCTAAATCCCCAAACTTTCCGATAACCCCACCGATTGATTTTTCAAATCTCGTGGATGTCAACGACATACCCAATCGTCGGGTAGGAAAAGATGGCACATTTACAAGCCCCGCTATCATCGTTACCCACAATCCAGTGATCCCCAATTCGCTGACTCCTCTCACGATTCCCGATAACACCATGGCGATTCAATCTATCCTGGAGGCAGTCGAGAACAATACGACCCTCGTTGGCCTTTTTGATGACGGTGGCGAAGAAGAAAAGAACTTCCTTTCACTTGCCATTGAATTGGCTTCAAGTGAACCTTTCCCAACCCAGGATGGACTGGTGTCATTCATCGTCCAAGGGCGACGACGGCTGGAGGTTCATGAAATCTTCATGGAAGATGACAAACTCTATGCGAAATTAAGCCCAATTAAAGAGCCTAAACGCCGTTCCAAAGAAGTACAGGCGATGATGCGCCAGGTTTCTAAGCACTTTGAAAAAATGGCCAAATTCACCCAACACCTACCACCTTCGGTGATTGAGTTTTCCAAACGCATCGAAGACCCAGGTGAATTAGCCGATTTGGTCGCCTCAAGCATGGATTTGAACATCGACCAACAAATGACTGTTTTAACATCGGTGGATCCTGCTGAACGCATCCAAAATGTTTTAATGTTCGTGCGCCGTGAAGTGGACTTGCTTGAACTCGAAGCGCAACTCAATGACCGCGTTCAACAAGACCTCGACCAAGGGCAACGCGAAATCTATTTGCGCGAAAAAATTGAAAAGCTTCAACAGGAACTCAACGATGGCAAATCCGCCGATCCAGATATCCGTGCCCTTGAAGAGATGCTCGAGACCAAGACTTATCCTGAAGAAGTCATCAAAACCGCGAATAAAGAACTCGAACGGCTCAAGATGACCCCTGCCCTTTCTCCCGAAAGTGGCATGATTTCAACCTATTTACACTGGCTCTTGGAATTGCCCTGGGATGAAGAAACCCAGGACCGGCTTGACATGCAGGAAGCTCAGGACATCCTCAACCAACACCATTACGGTTTACCCAAAGCCAAAGACCGCATTTTGGAGTATCTCGCCGTGCGATCGCTTAAACCGCGTCGCAATCGCCAACCCATCCTATGCTTTGTTGGTCCTCCTGGTACCGGTAAAACCTCCTTGGGCGAGTCGATTGCCGAAGCGATGGGACGCAAATTCGTGCGTCGCTCCTTGGGTGGTGTGAGGGACGAAGCTGAAATCCGTGGCCACCGCCGAACCTATCTTGGTTCGATGCCCGGTCGTATCCTGGAAACGCTCAGCAAAGTTGGCGTTTCTAACCCGCTTTTTATGCTCGATGAAATCGACAAGCTTAGCTCCGATATTCACGGTGATCCCGCCTCCGCACTCCTTGAGGTGTTGGACCCAGAACAAAATCATAGCTTCTCCGACCACTACCTGGAGGTTCCTTTTGACCTTTCAAAGGTCTTTTTCATCACCACAGCTAACACGGTTATGAGCATTCCGCCCGCTTTGTTGGACCGGATGGAAATGATCGAATTCCCGGGTTACATTGAGGAAGAAAAGCTGGAAATCGCGCGGCAGTTCCTCATCCCCGAACAGTTGGAAGAAAACGGTTTGCATGAAGAAGTTATCGAATTCACCGAAGAAGCCCTCCGCTTTATCATCAAAAGCTACACCTACGAAGCCGGCGTGCGCGAACTTGAGCGTAAAATTGGCGCTGTTCTCCGCAAAACCGCGCGTAAAAAAGCCGAAGGCGAAGAAATCATCAAGCTTATCACGCCTGAGGTGGTTGAAACCCGCCTGGGTCCAGTAGAGTTTTTCCCGATTACTGCTGAACTGCAAGATGAAATCGGCATGTCCACCGCCATCGCCTGGACTGAGAACGGCGGCGAAATTATGCAAATTGAAGTCCTGGTCATCCCAGGCAAGGGCAATTTGCAAATCACTGGCCAAGTCGGCGAAATTATGCAAGAATCAGCCCAAGCCGCCTTGAGTTACCTCAAGAGCAAAGCTGAAGTTTTTGAAATTCCCAAGGACTTATTCGAGGAATCGGACATCCACATTCACATTCCTGAAGGCGCCATTCCAAAAGATGGCCCCAGCGCGGGCATCACCTTGGCGACAGCGCTGACCTCAGCCATTTTAGGCATCCCCACACGTCATGAAGTCGCCATGACCGGTGAGGTGACCTTGCGCGGGCGTGTTTTGCCGGTTGGTGGCGTGCGCGAAAAAGTGCTTGCTGCCCATCGCGCTGGCATAAAAACCATTCTCCTGCCGACCAAAAACGAAAAAGACTTGGTCGACGTGCCTAAGACAGTTATTGAACAACTTAACCTTGTCTTTGTCGATCACATGGATGAAGTACTCAAGCAAGCTCTAACCCAAGCGCCCATTTATGCCCGCCCAAAGAGAGACAACCGCGAGGAACGCCAACCCATCCCAACCAAGAATAAGATGGCAAAAAAACCAGAAAAATCAATGGGACCCACAAAAGAAGTCTAACGGTAAAGAAACTTAACAAAAAAAGACACAGTCAAATGGCTGTGTCTTTTGTGCTAATCGGACTAAAAAATGGCGTGGCTCTGTAAAGCCTGACGCCTGAAATTCAAGCTACACGAATCGCGACTTATTTCTCGTCTGGCGAGAGGGCTTTTATCCCGTTGCGTACTTGCGCCAGAACCTTATTGAGCTCCTGCTCCAAGCCCGAAAGCGTGTCGATGACGTATCGATCCGCGTCCATCATGCTTTGCGAAGCTTCTTTGCTGGCTTGATCGGTAATCATATCTACCTTGGCTTGAGCAGCTTGGTAGACTTCGGACTTCTCAATCAATTTCTCGCTTTTCTCACGCGCCAAAGCGACTGTGCGGTTAGCTTCTTCTTGCGCTTGTGCCAAAATACGATCTTTTTGAGCGGTAATTTGTTGGGCTTTTTTAATCTCTTCCGGGATCGAAATGCGCATTTGGTCAATGATGTCCATAAAAGCGCTTTCATCCACCATGACATTACGGGTCAAAGGGACTTGCTTCCCATTGTTAAAGAGTTCTTCCATGCGGTCGACCAAATGTAAGATGTCCATAAATCCTCCGTCGCTGTTGTACTTGATTTAGTTTATCACTTTTTTACGTGAATAAACAATTTAGATAATATAAAGAACCCTAAATCCAACAAAGTGAGCGCATAATTCGGCCTATTTTGCGGATAGTTCTTGATATCTTGTTTTTAAAGCTTCCAAAACATGTGCAGGCACCATACTGCTCACATCGCCACCCAAAGAAGCGATTTCTTTAACCGTTGATGCCGAAAGGAAAGTGTTCTCTTCGGTGGTGATCAAGGCAATGGTGTCAATCTTTGACTGTAAGCGACGGTTGGCGAGTGCCATGCGAAATTCGAACTCAAAATCAGAGAAAACCCGCAAACCACGCACAATCGCGCTCGCGTCAATCTCTTCGGCGAAACTGACCGTCAATCCAGAAAAGCCAACCACGCTGACATTAGCCAGGTGCTTGAGCGCTTCACGTGTGAGCGCGATGCGCTTTTCAGGAGGGAAGAGCAAGTTTTTAAGCGGTTTATCATAAACCGCTACAACCACTTCGCTAAAAAGCTTTGAAGCGCGCGTGGCAATATCGATATGTCCAAAATGAACCGGGTCAAAAGTGCCAGGGAATAATACCTTAGTCATTAACTCAAATCTCCTCCACTGCCGTCTTCATCCTGGGATGCCCAAAAATGATCAAGCACCAGCTTCAAGGCAGCGTTATCTTCATTTTCTAAATCTGGATCTTGTTCAAGCAACCAATCCGCAATTTCCCGCGCGCGATTAATCAAACGCGTGTCCATTAGATTTGCCATTTTAAGGTCGATGTAGCCCGCTTGTTTGGTGCCCAAAAAGTCACCCGGACCACGCATTTTTAAGTCTTCTTCAGCCAACAAGAAACCATCATTGGTGCGGGTCATGACATCCAACCGTCGGTTTTCAGCATCATCTATGGTTTGTGGAATCAGAAAACAGTAACTTTGCTTGTCCCCACGGCCGACACGTCCCCTAAACTGATGCAACTGCGCCAAACCAAACCGATTCGCGCCTTCAATCACCATCATCGTGGCGTTGGGAATATCCACACCAACTTCAACCACGGATGTGGAAACCAAAACATCATATTCTTTATCACGAAAAGCCATCATCACCGCATCTTTTTCCGCAGGTCGAAGACGCCCATGCACCAAACCGACCTTCAAATCCGGAAAAACCTCTTTTTGAAGCCGTTTGTGCTCGTCCACCGCAGCTTTGACCTCTTCATTTTCCGAAGCCTCGACCAGCGGATAGATGATGAAAGCCTGATTACCTTCCTTGACCTGCGCGCGGATGTTGCTATAGACCCTTTCGCGCTCGTTAGGGAAAGCCACCATCGTGTGGATGGGCAAGCGACCAGCGGGCATCTCGTCAATCACACTCACATCCAGATCGCCGAAAACGGTCAATTGTAAAGAGCGTGGAATCGGCGTGGCGGTCATCACCAAAAGATGGGGATTGTCGCCCTTGGCACGCAATTTAGCGCGCTGGTTCACGCCAAAGCGATGCTGCTCGTCAATCACAATGAATTGCAAATCCTGAAACTGGACGGGGTCTTCAATCAGCGCGTGGGTGCCAATGAGCACTTTAATAGTCCCTGTCTTGAGAGCTTCAAAAATTTCCGCACGTTCAGCCGTACTGGTGTCGCCGGTCAGCAAACGAACCTGATTATGTTCTAAAAAGGCCCGTCCACCTTGCGCTTCAGTCATTAGCCGTGAAAAGGTGCGGTAGTGTTGTTCAGCCAGGATGCTGGTGGGTGCCATAATCGCCGATTGCGCACCATTTTCAATGACCATCGACATGCCCAACATCGCCACAACCGTTTTACCAGAACCCACATCGCCCTGCAAAAGGCGGTTCATCGGATGGCTTTGCGCCAAATCCTGACGAATTTCTTTGACCGTGCGCATTTGTGCGCCAGTGAGATCATAAGGCAAGCTTTTCAATCGCTCTTTTAGCCACGCGTCAGTAACGTGCCAGGCACGCCCTTCGAGACCCTGCCAAAGGCGTTTTTGTTGGATAATGCCCAATTGGATGAGGAAAATCTCGTCAAAAGCAAATCGGTTTTGGGCTGCTTTCAGTTGATCTTCATCATCTGGGAAGTGGATTTGGCTGTAAGCCTGGTCAAGTTTGATAAGTTTTGCCTTGTCTTGCACCGATTGGGGCATAAAGTCATGAATCTTTGGCGACCAAAAATTGACCGTATTGAATTGCAATCGGCGCAGCCATTTTTGGGTCACATTAGCCGTAAGCGAATAAACCGGCACGATACGGTTGGTATTAAGTTGTTGCTGGTCAAGTGGCTCAAATTCGGGGTGCCAAATAACCGCACGCCCCATGTAGCTTTCCACTTTGCCAGAAATGGAAATAAAAATGCCCTCGCGCAAGGTGCGTAAAACCCATTCCTGGTTAAACCAAAGCAAACGCAAACTGCCAGTTGTGTCGGATACAACTACTTCGACGATCTTACGTCCACGGCCACTTTGATACATGGTACTGCTGACCACCTTGGCAATAATCGTGACTTCATCGCCCTGATAGAGCATGTTGATCGTTTTAAGCTTGGAATAGTCATCATAGCGTCTTGGAAAGAAGTTGAGCAGGTCCTTGATTTTATAGACACCCAAACGCGAAAGGTTCTCGGCTTGTTTATCGCCAACACCTCGAATGACGGTGACCGGTGCTTCGATGCCAAATTGGGTTGACCGCGTTTTTTGATCTGGTTTCGCGGTACTGGATGGGCCTGCGAATGACTTTTGAGCGCCGGCGATGGCGCTATCCTCACTATGCGTTGGACGAGCCGCGCTGGTTGGTGCTTTAGGACGACGCGAGCGTGCGGGCGTAAGCGTTTTATTCTGGGTTTTTGTACTCTTGCTTGTGGATGACCCTGCCTTGGAAGCGGACATACCAGACAAAGTTTGCTGGGTAGCAAGTGGAATAAAAGCAGAGGGTTGGTAGGCACTTAAATCTACCGCCTCGCCCATCTCCAAACGTTCACTGATATCGATGAGGACTTTTTGCCGCTCGATTGGATTAAGCGCCTGGTATCGGGCAAAATGCTGGCTGACCCATTGGATGAGCTCTTCATCCAGCTGGACTTCACGCGCGTTGGACTGCCAGGCTGGTGTGAGCTTTGCCAAACCACCCATCACCGCCCGGTTTTCAAAACCCTGTTGGGCTTCGAGCTTAAAAATACGCGAAAGTTTTTCAGTAGCCTTGTTCATCGTCTTCATGTCATCTCACAGGGTTAATGATACACCATAGCCTCATCCATCTACAAAGATAAAACACCATAAAGATGACCTGTTTTTCTGATTTGGGAAACTTTTGCCATGTTACAATAAAGCCATTCAAAAACCAGTTTCCTAAGGAGTGTATTATGAGCAAAACCATCTATGGTCCTGACAATCCCCACCCATTTTCCCAAATCAAAACCGAATTGATCTGGGAAGGAAAATATGATGAATATGGTTTGCGACGCGAGGTGGATGTTGCCGGTGCAGCCATGCCCTTGCAAAAGATTGAGACTGTGGATGAGCCGCGCTCAAGGCTCGAAGCCCAAGGTTCCCTTTTTGAAGTTGAAAAAGCGCATCGCGATGACTTTCGCAACCGTTTGATTTGGGGCGATAACAAGCTGATTATGGCATCCCTTTTGAAAGAATTCAAAGGACAAATTGACCTGATTTACATCGACCCACCTTTTGACGTCGGCGCTGATTTTACGATGGATGTTCAAATTGGCGATGAAAAAGACACGGTTACAAAGGACCAAAGTACGATGGAAATGGTCGCTTATCGGGACACTTGGGGACAAGGTACAGCCTCATATCTGCAAATGATGTATGAAAGGTTAGTTCTCGCTGGAGAATTGCTAGATGAAAATGGTAGTATATATGTACATTGTGATTGGCGCGTAAATTACTATTTAAGAGCATTATTAGATGAAATTTTTGGGTTAGACAATTTCAAAAATGAAATCATTTGGACTTACGCAACCGGTGGGGCAAGCCGTGAGTTTTATGCTAGAAAACATGACACATTATTGTTTTTTTCTAAGACAGACAAGTATACGTTTAATCCCGATGATGTAAGAGAGAAAAGAACTGAAAAATCATTGAAAAGAGCTCAGAATCCAAAAGGTGCTCGCATATCAACTACCGACATGACAAAACTTCCTACTGACGTTTGGGCAATCCAAGCGCTTAATCCAATGGCAGTCGAAAGGATTAATTATCCTACCCAAAAACCAGAAGAACTTTTAGAGCGTATCATCAAAGCTTCCTCAAACGAAGGTGACTTAGTGGCGGATTTCTTCTGCGGCTCGGGCACAACCGGAGCAGTTGCCGAAAAACTGGGACGACGCTGGATTATGGCGGATCTCGGTCGCTTTGCTATTCACACCACACGCAAGCGCATGATCGAAATCCAACGCGACCTACACGCAGAAAATCAACCGTATCGCAGTTTTGACGTTTACAACCTGGGTCGTTATGAACGCCAATGGTGGCAAAAAGAAGCCTTACAAGGTGCCGATGATGAGCACCGCCGTGTGGTGCTCGAATTTTACCGCGCCGAACCTTTGCATGGTTCGCCCTCTCCGCTGCTGCATGCCCGGAAAGCTGGCGCTTATGTGCACGTGGACCGAATCGATAGCGTCTTTACCCGTCAGGAAGCACGCTCGGTTGCTGAAGCGGTGCATGCCTTAGGCGGTCGCGAACTCAACTGTTTGGCCTGGGAATTCGAAATGGACCTGCGCATGCATTGTGACAACCTTGAAAAAGAGTTCAAACTCAAAATCAAGCTCATCCCCATCCCACGTGAAATTATGGAAAAGAACCGCAAAGAGATCCCACCCTTCCTGGAAATGGCATCATTGAAAGCTGAACCGATTTACCGCACCATGAATGGTCAAAGAGAAGTGGACATTAAACTAAGCAACTTTATCCCATCGCTCACCGACGTGCCCCACAAAGAACTGGAAGCGCTCAATGAACGCGCGGTCAAATCCGGCATCGATTTTGTAGACTTTTGGGCAGTGGATTTTGATTATAAACCGGGTCAGGCGTTTAACCATCACTGGCAAACCTTTAGAACCAGACGTGACCGTAGTTTGCCAACCGTTTCGGACCAACATTACCACTATCCTAAACCAGGCAAGTACACTGCCTGTGTAAAAGTGGTGGATGTTTTCGGTGCAGACACATCCATAACAGTGGACATCACCATCTAGGGAGGATTTAAGTGACAAAGCGAACCATCAATGAAATGTCCCTGATGCCTTTGTACCTGCCTCAGGAAGAACCAACAGCACACCGTGCGGCTGCCAAAAAAGCTGGAGGAGAAGCCATCATTAAGGATGGTCGCCGCCCCAGTTTAATGCCAATCGTTAATAACTTGCGCAATCTTTTGGATGATTGGCGTAACAATTTTTACCCAGGCGCATCTGATACAACCCGTGAACTTTTTTATCATTGGTTTCTGACAGACCATCTCATGCAAAAGGCAAACGGAGAGCTTTATCAGTTTGGCTATTATTTCTGCCAAAGAGAAGCAATTGAGACCTATGTCTATTTGATGGAAGTCGCCCAAACCCGAACGCTCTCAGGACTGCTTGGCGAATATGGTGATGAGCAGATGGCAATGGCAGCGGAAGGTATTCAGCCCGAAGAAGATTTATGGCCTCGATACGCCTTTAGAATGGCAACCGGTAGCGGTAAGACCAAAGTGATGAGCTTAGCCATTGTGTGGTCTTATTTTCATGCCTTGCGCGAAAGTGACAGCCCAATGTCAAGAAACTTTCTGGTTGTCGCACCAAACTTAACTGTTTTTGAACGATTAAAAGAAGATTTCGCTTATGGGAAAATCTTCGACCAGGATCCGCTTATTCCCGAATCATGGCGTGGTGATTGGAATTTAACTACGGTCCTACAGGATGAAGCCAGTGGAGCGCCTACAGGCGGAACACTCTATTTGACCAACATCCACCGACTATACGATAAACGGACAAGACGGTCCGCAGCCACAGAAAGCTATGCCTGGGCAGGACCAGCAGTTACAAAGGCAAAAGCTTTGGATCTGAGTGAGGAATTACGGAAGAGAGTAAGTTCTCATCGTGATTTGATGGTCATCAATGATGAAGCCCACCACCTTTGGGATCCAGATTCGGCTTGGAATGACGTCATTTTTGGTTTAGACGAGTCTTATAAATCCAATAATGGTAAAGGTTTAACCGCGCAGCTAGACTTTTCAGCTACACCTAAAGACCAGGGTGGCAACTTTTTTAGGCATATCGTTGTCGATTCCCCACTTGGTGAAGCGGTGGATGCAGGCATTGTGAAGGTTCCAATCATTGGTCATGTGCCTAACCTTCAAACCCGGGCTGACGAGAACGCCGCTTGGCGATACGATGAACACCTTAGATTAGGTTACAACCGTTGGCAAAAGTCATGGGATGAGTGGAAAGAAAGTGGTCAGAAAGCTTTGCTCTTTATTATGTGTGAAAACACCAAAGCTGCTGATGAAATTACGCAAAGATTAAACACTGACCCTGTTTTTGAGATGCTCAATGGTAAAACCATCAACTTACACACCAACTTAAAGGGTAAACTCAAAAGGATTAAGGGCAGTAAAGATCAATTCGAGTTCGTTGAAAACGAGAACGATATCAGTGATGAAGACTTAAACGCCTTGCGTAAGCTTTCCCGCGAGTTGGACGATAATACCAGTCCTTATCGCTGTATCGTCTCGGTACTGATGTTACGGGAAGGCTGGGATGTGCGCAATGTAACAACCATCGTACCCTTGCGCCCATATTCTGCTAAGGCACAAATATTGCCTGAGCAAACACTGGGCAGAGGACTTAGACGCATCACCCCTCCCGGACAAGCACTGGAAACGGTAACCGTGGTTGAACATCCTTCTTTTGTTCGACTTTATACCGACGAACTCGAACAAGAAGGGCTCTTTATTGAAAACGTTGCGGTTGACGCGGTCACCAGTACAACGATGAGCATCTTTCCGGATGATAAAAAGGATTGGACTCAACTGGGCATCCAACTGCCAGGTTTATCAGACAGCTTCAGAATTGTGCCAAGGATCGAAGATATCACCATAGAAGACATTCTGGAACAGTCGAAGCATTTTCCCAAACTTACCTTAGGAGAAGCCCGCCAGGTAGAACTTGATTTTCAAGGTCGTTCATTGATTACCAATGAAATTGTCGAGCAAATGAAAATCAGTTTACCTCTGTTGGAAAGCGGAATCGGTGCCATTACTTTCTATCGGGAGGAACTGGAGCGTATTTGCAAAGTCTCAGGAACGCATACCACATTGGCACCCTTGATAGAAAAATATCTAACCGAAGTCCTTTTTGAAGAACGAGTGACCTTGTATGACAAACGTCTTGTGGCACGTTTGGGTGACGCTGATGTCCGCGAACATGTTCGTGCGGTGTTTGTACCGGTCATCAATCGAAACATTTTGGTTGAAGAAGAACGTGTCGCCAGTGGTCAAGGTGTTTCTCTTAGCGAATGGAAACCCTACCAAGTAAGTGCCACCCAAGAGCGTCCTGTTATTCCTGCTCAAAAAACCTTGTTTAACTTAGTACCTTGTAACAGAAACTTGGAAAGGGTCTTTGCGGAATTTGCTGATCAAGGGGCTGATGATGTGATTGCATTTGCAAAGAATGCCGGACCTCAAGCTTTACGTATCGATTATGAAGGCAGTAACAGTCGGCACGCTTATTACACGCCGGACTTCTTCGTGAGATTGAAATCTGGCAAACACTTTTTGGTGGAAACGAAAGGTGCTGTAGAGAAAGAAACAGCTAAAAAAGCTAAAGCTGCTATTGCTTGGTGTTCTTCTGCCAGTAGAAAAGGCGAAAAATGGGAATATCTGTATATTCCAGAGGCAATTTTCCAGAGGTTTAATGAAAACTCAATGGAAGCCCTCGCACGAGCCTGTAGTCCAGAGTTACAAAATCTGGTGAAAGAAGCTGAAACACAACAGCCATCCTTTGCTTTTTACGAAGTCAGTGAGGAAGAAAAGGTTACCCAACGGGAACGCTTTATCAAAGACGATACATTTGAGTTGTTGCCTGAGTATTATCAGGAAATGATTAATGAAGCAGGTAATTTATTTGCGTTCCTGGAGCAAAAAGGTCAATCATTTGCCGCTTGCTTTACCCCCCTTTTAGGACCAATTGACCATGCCTGCAAGTCCCTTATCATTGGTCATTTAGAAAGCTCGGTTCCTCGAGGTAAACAGGAACAAAACACATACTTTAGACCAGATTACGGAGGCCTTTCAGAGCATGATATCAAGAATCTCGAGAGGAATGGTGGTGCACTAAAGAAAGCATTGGCCTATAACAGTTTTGGAATGCCAATTGGTATTCTGAGCTTTTGCTTAGAGTATGCCAGAAGGCCGATGGGCGTTGGAGGCGTTTTTGCCACAATTGAAAAGCAATTCTCCCAATACAACAATAGTCAACTTTTTGAGCGCATCGAGCAAATTAGAGCCATAAGAAACAATTATGTAGCTCATCAAACAAAAGGAATCTTTGACGATGCTGAAAAAGCCAGGGTGGAGCTCAAAAACTGGATAAGTGGTTTGGCAGCTCTCCATCGCCATTTCTTGCAGATAGGTTACTAAGTCATAAACATTTATTATCGTAATCTTTAGTCCTCGTGATGATGCAATTACTGTAATCAGAAGGACTAAAGATTGCCTAATCCTTTACTACAGTATTGGGCCAACGCGTATCTATTTCAGTTAACACACTAAAAATCACGTCGCCATAACTATCCTTTTCATTTTTAACTTTTACTTAGTGGCTACGCGCATTAATCAGTCGGCTTCGCGCTATATTCAGCCCACAATCTTTTTATCAGAACACACTTCCAATCGGGTTCTCAAAAAGCCCTCATGATGTTTCCTACCAAAACAAACATAAGCTATGCGCAAACTATCGTTAATTTAAAACGCATACCGCCAAATTAAAGCGCGATCCTTAAACCAAAAGCCAGCCCTTTCAAACAGGCTGGCTTTTCAATTCTATTTTTTTACTGCCGTTTTAGCTCAAGTAAATTACTCAAAGGCTACGATATACTGATAATGCGGTTGGCCACCTTCGTGAACCTCAACCTCAATATCCTCATAATCATTGCGCATTTGGTCCGCCATGTTGTTCGCGGCGGATTGGTTCATGCCCTCGCCGTAGAACAAGGTCACGCGCTCAAAATCATCCATATCCACATGGTCGAGGAGCTTTTGCACGGCCGTATCCGTTGATTTCTCACTCAAAATCAGCTTACCGTCATACAGTACGATGACCTCACCCTTGGTAACCTTCACGCCTTCGATTTCGGCAGTCCGGGTTGCCGTGGTAATTTCCGCGGTATGCACCTCAGAAATCGCCTCGGTCATCGACTCGACCACTTCCTCAAAGTCACCATCCGGCATCAAGCGGAACATTGCCGCAAAGCCTTGAGGTGCATTTCGGGTTGGAATAATGCCAATTTTCTTTACGCTCACTTTGGCAGCGTTCTGGGCAGCCAAAATAATATTCTTGTTGTTAGGCAAAATAATGACCTGATCAGTGGGTAAGTCCTCAAAAGCTGCGACGAGGTCTTTGACACTCGGGTTCATGGTCTGGCCACCTTCTACAACTGCCGCCACACCCAAACTAGCAAAAATTCGGGTGAGGCCGTGACCAGGTGACACGGCAATAACCGCTATTTCACCTGGGTGAACGGGGTTGAACTTGATTTCCGTATCCTGACGATGGTTCATTTGATCCTGGAGGTTCTCCATGTAAATCTTTTTGATGATGCCTTGCGTCTCTGTAAATTCGATTGGCTCATAGCGACGCTCCAGCTCGGTGTGGATATGCATACGATAAATGCCTTCACCCTCACCCACCTGGATGCTCACGCCAAGATCTTCCAAACCCTTGTAATACTGCTCAAGCAGAAAACCCTGGTTAGGCTCAAAGTCGATAATAACCTCGTAATCCTGGCCTTCTTCAACCTGTTCCATAGCATGGGTCAGATCAAATTGAGCCAAAGAAATTGCGCTGTTAACTGCGGTGTCCAAAGTCTGGCCCTGGATCATGCGCAACATGCCTTCAAAGATGTAAAAAAGGCCCATTCCGCCCGAATCGACCACACCAGCATCTTTCAGCTGGGGCAACAAATTAGGCGTGTTTTGGACGCTGATATCAGCCGCCTCAACCAAAGTCACCAACATATCGCTGAGCGTTTGTTGGGTCTTGGCCGCGCCTTCAGCCGCGGTGGTCATGTCTTTGACGACGGTGAGGATGGTGCCTTCAACCGGTCGCACAACACCACGATAAGCAGTATCACGCGCGCCTTGCAAAGCTTTTGAAAGCAAAGCCGTGTCCATTGTGGCATGCCCATCCAAAGCGCGTGAAAAACCGCGCCAGATTTGCGAAAGGATGACGCCCGAGTTACCGCGCGCGCCCATCAATGCGCCATGCGCAAAAGCTTTGGCCATATCACCGGCATGTTTCGTGCGATTAGCGTCAGCTTCAGCGAAACCGGCTTGCATGGTCAAGACCATATTGGTTCCGGTATCGCCATCCGGCACCGGGAAAACGTTCAAGGCGTTGACGTATTCCTGGTTGGTCGTCAGCCAGATTAAACCGGCTTCAAAAAGTAAGATTAATCCTTCCCCTGTAACAGGTGATTTCAGCAGCTTGTGGCGTTCCGCCTCGCTGGGTAAGGTGGTTGAAAATTGCTTCATAAGGCTCCTGCGAAAAAGTTGTTAATCCATATCACTAATTCGCATTCCGCGAACGTGTACATTTACGCGTTTGACCGGTACACCCATTGTTTTTTCAACGTTGTACTTCACACTCTCGGCAACCGAGTCGGTCACACTTTTGATACGCAGACCATATTCCACAATCAAATTGACGGTAATCTCCAGTCCGCGTTCATCTGAGGCAACCACGATGCCGTAGTCACCTTCTTCGTCAAACATTTTGACAAAGGATTGGCGCACATTTCCCGGCGCCAGGCCAATCACACCATATGATTCCAGGGTAGCATCCCGAACAACAGTTTTGATGGCTTTAGGTAGAATAAAAATCTTGCCCATTGAGTTATCTTGACTTGTCATATTCTTACTCACTTCCGTAAAAAAAGCTTGATTCTTTTAGCTCTATCTGTTATCATTATTTTTTGCGTGCAGCGTTTAGCACCTTCACGCTAGAAATTATAACGCAAGAAAGGTATTACTAAAATGGCAAAGTGCAGTCAATGTGGTAAAACAACCACTTTCGGTCATAATCGTAGTCACTCACTCGTTGCAACAAAACGTGAATTTCGTCCTAATCTGCAACGCGTCACGCTGATGGAAGGCAACAAAAAAGTTCGCCGCGTGCTTTGTACACGCTGCATCAAGACCCTGACCAAAGCGTACAACTAGGTTTATAACACTCAAAAGCTTGAAAAGTCGCGTTTGCGGCTTTTTTGCTTTTAAGCTCTTCCTGTTCTCTCTACCGTAAAGCATCGACCAAAGCCGAAATACCGCCGGCAATACCTTTCTCATGCTTAAAAACCGCGGTGCCAGCCACAAAATTACGCGCACCTGCCCGATAAGCAGCATGAATGGTCGAGGCATCTATGCCACCATCCACCTGTAAATCTGCCTTGCTGCCCGCAGCATCTATCATTTGGCGAGCCTTCTGCAACTTCTCCAAAGCATGGGGAATAAAACTCTGCCCCCCAAAGCCTGGGTTCACCGACATAATCAATAGTAAATCGATCTCATCGACTAAATAATTCAACGCATCCAACGGTGTGCCCGGGTTAAAGGTCAGCCCCGCTTTCGCGCCAAGCTGCCTGATCTGCTGCAAAGTGCGATGAATATGGGGGCATGTCTCATAATGCACGGTGATGATATCCGCACCCTTCGCGACAAATTCGGGAATATGTCTTTCCGGCTCAACAATCATCAAGTGCACATCCAATGGCAAATCGGTGATTTTGCGACAAGCCGCAACCACATTTGCTCCAAAAGTAATGTTGGGCACATAACGGCCATCCATAACATCAATGTGAATGGCGTCCGCCCCACCTGCTTCACAGGATCGAATGGCTTTACCAAGTTCAGTCAAATCTGCAGAAAGAATAGAAGGTGAAATTCGAAAATCCATAGCTTTTACCGACCAATCATTTGATAAACAAAAATCCAAAATGGGATTAAACCCAGCAAAAATGCAAATGCAACCACACCTAATGCCCAGGTAAACCAGTCAATCTCTGGCTTATTCGCTTTCTCACCCACCGATACAGGCGTATGTTGTATTGGCGGCGCGATTGGTGTAGAAGGTAGTTGCCCCTGGGTTTCAGCGCCAACAGCTTGAAAAGTTGGCAAAACACCAGGCACGCCAATGCTAATTGGACCGCCAACCACAGGATTGAGGCTGGTTTGCGTATAGGATTCATAGAATCCCTGCAGTAAACGCCCCAACTGATTGGCAGTGCGATAACGCGCTGAAGGCTCTTTGGAAAGCACTTTGAGGATGATCTTCTCTAGCTGCTCAGGAATATCCGGATTGAGCAAACTGGGTCTTGGCGCTTCTTCAAGGCGATGCTTACGCGAAAGCTCGGCCGAATCTGTGCCTTCAAACGGCAAATGACCGGTGAGCATCTCATAAAAAATGACGCCTAGCGAGTAAACATCCGAAGCTGGTGAGGGTGGCAAACCGCTGGCTTGTTCTGGTGCAAAATAGTGCGGCGATCCCCACACGACCTCGTTCTTTTCGTCTTGCGAGATGGTTGAAAGTGCGCGCGCGATACCAAAATCAGTCACTTTGAGCACCATATCCGGCGTTACCAAAAAATTATGCGGCTTGATGTCACAGTGCACCAATCCCGCCCTATGGGCATAACCCACGCCTTGGCAAGCTTGTATCATCAGCTCCAGGGCTTCAGTCACACTCAAGCGCCCACGCTCTTTTATCAGAGTTTTTAGGTCTGTACCGGGAATATATTCCATGACAATGAAAAGATGGCCTTGATCCAGCCCAAAATCATGTACGGTGACGATATTGGGGTGTGAAAGATTGGCAGCAGAGCGGGCTTCCTGGCGAAAACGCTCGCGGAAGGCAAGATCAGCAGAATAATCTTCTTTCAAAACCTTGACCGCCACATTGCGCTGCAACATGAGATCCATGGCGCGATACACATGCGCCATACCACCACTCCCCAATTTAGCGTTCAATTGGTAGCGATCATTCAAGACATCCAAGCTAGTCATCACCTCGATTATAACGCATAAACTTTTGCAAACAACCGCGATTTCAGCGTCCCTCAGGCCCAAACCAGACCATTGAATCCGCTAAGGCGACAAGATTTGCAAAACCCACAAAGATATAAGGTTTTCCTCGAAAATTGCCTACCAAATTCCTTGGCAATTTCCCATAAAACCCTTGCTATTTTGGGGCTTTGGGTCTATAATGTGGGAAAGTTTGTCATAAAGTGTCTTAAAGTGTCATTATCAGAGTAAGGAGCGCTGGAAACCCGGCGCTTCGGCCATTAAAAAGGGATTAGAACAAATGTTTTACGGAAGGTACGAACACAACATAGATGCAAAAGGTCGCATGACCGTGCCATCCACCTACCGGGATCAAACGCCCGGTAATCTCGTGTTCATTACCAAAGGCTTAGACGGCAACCTGATGGCTTATGCCAAACCTGCCTTCGAGCTCATCGCGCAAGCCGTCAGTGGTAAGTCCCTCACTGACCCTGAGGTACGTTCCTTCAAACGAGAAATCCTTGGCTTTACTGCTGAACTCACTTACGACACTGCTGGCCGTATTCTTATACCGTCTTTCTTGCGGAAGTTTGCCGGTATCGAGGATCAAGTTGTCATCATTGGCGTAGGAGACAGTTTTGAGGTTTGGTCTCCCGATCGGTTGGCTGCGAAAGAAGAAGCTTTTGCAGACCCCGAAGCTAACATTGACCGCTGGGCCGCGTTTGACATATCGACTAGAGGTGATTAATGAACGCGGTGCAAGGGCCTCAACCTCCGCACCGCCCGGTACTTTATCAAGAGACAATTCAATACCTGACTGCTAACCAGGCAAAGCGCTTTTTAGATTGCACAGCCGGCGCAGGTGGTCACTCCGAAGGCTTACTCCAAAGCTCGCCCGACAGCCAGCTTATCGCCTTGGACTTAGACCCACATGCCATCGCCCTCACTCAAGCCAGACTTGAAAGATTCGGTGATCGCGCCAAGGTTGTACAAGCCTCCTATTGGGACGCTGCAGAAGTCCTCAATAGCATCGGTTGGGATGGTGTCGACGGCATTCTGATGGACCTTGGGGTTTCTTCAATGCAACTCGACCAGGCAGAACGCGGCTTTTCATTCCGCCACGACGCCCCACTGGACATGCGCTTTGACCCTGACAAAGGACTTTCAGCAGCCAATCTGGTGAACACTTTGGAAGAAGCGGAATTGGCAAAGATTATCTGGGAATATGGTGAAGAGAAGTTTTCCAGACGTGTGGCAAAAGAAATCATCAAAGCCCGCCCACTCTACACCACCTTCCAACTCGCCGATGTGGTCAGAAAAGCAGTAGGTAAAACCCGCGAAAAGCTAGACCCAGCTACCAGAACCTTCCAGGCCTTGCGCATCGCAGTCAACAATGAATTAGAAGGTATCACTCAGGCTATTCCAAGCCTGATAGCAAACTTAAAAACCAATGGACGCATAGCCATCATCAGTTTCCACTCTCTGGAAGACCGTATTGTCAAGCAAATCTTCCGCCAGGAAAGCACAGATTGCTTATGCCCACCCGAAAAACTGATTTGCGATTGTGGCCACCATGCCACAATCAAAGTCCTCACTAAACGGCCGATTACCGCAACTGAGGATGAACTGCAAAACAATCCAAGATCCCGCAGCGCAAAGCTCCGGATTGCGGAAAAAAGATAAGTGGCACGTTATTTGCATATAAGTAAGGTATGAACACAATAAGCACACCACCAGCCTATAAACAAGCCCCATGGCGTCGCCAGATGCAAGTCATCGGCGGTTTCATGTTGGTTTTGGTGATTGTCGCCACAATCGCTGGCTTATACCTTTCCATCAGTGGTCGGGCTGCCGCTTCGGGTCGTCGCATTCAGCAATTGGAAATGCGCGCGCACAGTTTGAACCTCGAAATCAACGACTTGCGCACGCGCCTGGCTCAGGTTTCCTCGTCCATTTCCTTGAACGAGCGCATCAATTCACTCAACATGCAAACAGTCGACCCACACACAGCCATTTATCTTGAAATTCCCGGCTACAACCCGAACCTGCGTCGCCAAGCCAATCAACCGGAACTGCCAGAAGCTCAAGCACCAAAGCTCCTCCCCGAATACACCAGTTCACTTTGGGATTGGTTGCGTGAAAAGATTTGGACCATCACACCAGCGATTTCAGTTGACGACATGGAGTTGAACCATGAAGAATAACAACTGGCGCTTTTTGTTTATTTGCATTTTGGCAACCTTGGTTGCGGCTGCGATTGTTTTCCAATTCATTCGCATCCAAAACATGGAAGTCGCTCAAAAGATTCTTGAAGACAGTGAAGCCTTCCAAGGTGTCACGCGCTTAATTTATCCTAACCGCGGCAACATCTATGATGCCAAAGGTCGCTTACTCGCTGGAAATGAGACAACTTACGAAGTTGGCCTCGACCTCAATGCCATCGTCCAGCCTAAAACGGTTGCCAAAGCCGTTTCAGAGGTCTTGGGCATGGATTATGACAAGGTTTTAACTTACGCTGAAACAAAGCCTGGAAATGGTAACCCTTTCTATATTCAGCTGGACGGTTTTGTAAGCCCAGATAAAATTTTGCAATTTGAAGCGCTGGTCAAAGAATATGCTGAGATGAAACTTGGTCGCAACGAAATACGACCTCGCCTCTATGGTCTCATGTGGACCCCTCATAACAAACGCAGCTATCCCGAAGGTACCACCGGCTCAAACGTGCTCGGATTCTATAAGTATCTTGACCGCACCCAAGGCATGGGCTACTTTGGCGTTGAAGAAACCTACAACACCCTGCTCGCCGGTACACCACAGATGGTCTACACAGCCTTTGACCCTCAAAAGCTTTCCATGCTGGATGAAATTCCACCTGGTGCAGATCTTGAGTTGACTTTCAACCGCGAAATCCAAGCCATGGCCGAGCAAGAACTTGACGAGGCGATTGAATGGTCTGGTGCGAAGGGTGGCTCCATTCTCATCTACAACCCCAAAAATGGTGAAATTATCGCTATGGCGAACACACCTCGCCTTGACCCCAACAAATACTGGGATTACGCGGAATTGTTCCCTAATCCTGAGCCTTTCAATCCCACCATCAGCAAGACTTATGAGCCCGGCTCAGTCTTCAAAGCCATCACAGTGGCGATTGCCCTCGACTCCGGATCGGTGGACATGAATACGGTTTGGAACGATCCCGGCACTTATGATATCGGCGGTGTCACCATCCGTAACTGGGATTATGGCGCCTATGGCGAAGTTGATATGACCGACTGTATGCGTTGGTCGCTGAACACCTGTTTGGCATGGATGGCAGAAGAAATCGGCCCAGACAGCTTCTATTCTTACCTCAAAGCATTCGGCTTTGATCGCAACACTGGCATAGACCTCGGTGGTGAAACCCACTGGCCCCTTAAAATGCCTGGGGACAGCAACTGGTATGAAATTGACCTGGCAACCAACGCATTTGGTCAAGGTATCTCCGTAACACCCATCCAAATGGCAATGACCGTTGGCGCACTCGCCAATGAGGGCAAGATGTACGTTCCCCATATCGTCAAGGCCGTCATCATTGACGGTAAACGGTACGAAGTTGACCCAGTCCTGGCGGGCAAACCCGTAAGCGCAGAGACAGCCAAACTGGTCACGCAGATGCTCACCGAAACCTTGATGGACGAGTCTTATGAAAACGCCGCCATCGAAGGTTACACCTTTGCCGGAAAGACTGGTACAGGTCAAATCCCAACCGAGTACGGTTACACCAGCTCATTGACCAATGCATCCTTCGTTGGCTGGGGTCCTTCAGAAGATCCACAGGTTGTTATTTATGTGTGGATGCACGAACCCACTCGCGACATTTGGGGCAGCCAAATTGCAGCCCCCATCTTTGCCAAAGTCGTCGAAAAGCTGGTCGTGTTGATGGACATCCCCCCAGACAGCATTCGCTTGTCCAACAGCTCAAATCAACAAGTTTTGGAAATGGGAGACTGATAGACATGCTAAGCCTTTCTCACGTCCTCAAAGCACTCCATTCACCCATCCAAACTGTGGAAGCAGATTTCCCGGTTTATGGGGGATGTATTGATTCACGTTACTGTGAAGATGGAAACCTCTTCATCGCCTTAAAAGGTGAGTTCACCGATGGCCACTTTTACGTGGACGATGCTTTTGACAACGGTGCCTATATGGCACTCATCGATCACGCGATTGATTCAGACTATCCGGTCATTGATATCAGTGACCCAAACGCAGTTCTGCCCACAGAAGCCCCCTTCAGCTTACTGGTTGATGACGCGCTTTTAGCCCTGCAAAAAATCGCAACCTGGTGGCGGGAGCAATTTGATATCCCCGTGATCGGTATCACTGGAAGCGTGGGGAAATCCTCCAGTAAAGATCTCATCGCCAGTGTGCTCTCGCACCGCATGCGCACGCTCAAAAACCTTGGCAACCACAACAACGAAATCGGGCTACCTCTCACCCTGCTCAACCTGACCGAAGAACATGAAGTTGCCGTATTGGAAATGGGCTTTTATGTCGCCGGTGAAATCAAACTGCTTTGCGATATCGCCCATCCCAACATTGGCGTGCTCACCAATATTGGCACTGTCCATGCTGAAAGAGCGGGCTCAATCGAAGCCATTGCGGAAGGCAAAGCTGAGCTTCTCGAAGAATTACCTCCCGCACCAGAAGGTCTCGCCATTCTTAATTATGACGATGATTTTGTGCGTGAAATGGCTTCAAAGACCAATGCCCGCGTCTTTTATTATGGCCTCGACCCCAAAGCAGACCTTTGGGCTGACGAAATTGAAAGTCAAGGGCTCAATGGCCTACGCTGTCGTTTGCATTATCAAGGCGAATCCTACTATCTCACTGCTCCGCTCATCGGTCGCCACTCAGTCTTCACCATTTTGCGAGCCTGTGCCGTCGCCATCAACATGGGCGTGACTTGGGAATGGATCTTCCACGCCTTCAAAACCGGTCGTGAGCAAGTTCGTGTGGTCACAGCCCGAACGCCCAGTGGCGCTTTGATTATTGATGACACTTATAACGCTTCACCCGAGTCAACTTTGGCAGCCCTCAATCTGCTGGGTGACATTGATGGCCGTAAGATTGCCGTTCTGGGCGATATGCTCGAGCTTGGACAATACGAAAAAGAAGGTCACCGTCGGGTTGGTTTACGTGCTTCAGAAGTGGCTAATGAAATCGTCTTGGTTGGCCAACGCAGTCAAATAACCCGCGATGCTGTTCTGGAAACAGATTTTGAAACCGACAAATTACACTGGTACGCTACTGCGGATGAGGCTATTGCTTATCTCAAACCCATCTTGAAGCAAGGCGATATCGTGCTCGTAAAAAGTTCACACAGTATGCACCTCGAAACCATCGTTTCAGCCCTGGAGGAGGTTCACTAATGGAAAACACAACCGTCGCCATCGCTGTCAGCGGCATCGCATTCTTATTGACCGTCATCTGGGGTGATCCTTTCATCCGCCTGCTCAAGCACTGGAACATTGGCAAAATCATCCGCATCGATGACCTACCCAGTTCTCACCGCCTCAAGATGCACACCCCCACCATGGGTGGTTTTATGTTCCTTCTGCCCATCACCCTGCTCACTGTCATCCTCAACGCGGTAACGCTTTTTGGCTCACGGGTCTTTGGCATGTCCATTCTGGTTCCCCTGGCTTGTTTGTGGGGTTTTGCTGTGATTGGCGCGATAGACGATTGGGAAGGCATCCGCGGTCCGCGCCGTGGCTTGGGTATGTCTGGCAAAGTGAAGCTGGCCTTACAAATCATCGTCGCCCTCGTCATCGCTTATCTGCTTCGAGAAGTTTTACACGTCCCCGAGCTCATTTGGCCAATTTCAGGTGGTTATCTGGTCATTGGTTGGCCATACATCATCATCGCAGCTTTTATCATCGTTGCCATGGCGAACGCGGTCAACTTTACGGATGGCATCGACGGCTTAGCCGGCATGATTTCTTTGACCGCTTTCGGTGCTTATGGCATTGTTGCCATGACCCAGGGTCAGGTCTATCTCGCCCGCTTCTGCTTCTGTGTAGTCGGCGCATTGGCCGGCTTTTTATGGTTCAACGTCAAACCCGCCCAACTTATTATGGGCGACACCGGCTCTCAAGCCCTCGGTGCAACTCTGGCAGTTGTGGCTTTGATGACAGGCCAATGGCTTTGGCTTCCCCTGATTGCTATTATCCCCACCGCAGAGATGCTCTCGGTGATTATTCAAGTGCTTTACTTCAAAGCAACCAAAGGCAAACGTGTCTTCAAAAAGACCCCCATCCATCACCACTTTGAAATGATTGGTTGGGAAGAGACCCAAATCGTCTTCCGCTTTTGGTTGATCGAGCTTATCGGAGCCATGATTGGGCTCAGCATGACCTTTGTTGGATAATTATGAAAAAATACGACGCAAAACAAATTCTCGTGATTGGAGCAGCCCGTCAAGGCTTAGCCGCTTCGCGCTACCTGGATAAGCATGGCGCTAAGGTTGTGCTCACCGATGCACGTAAGGATGAGGACCTCAAAGAAGTTAAAGCCAGTCTGGCAGACACCCAAATTGAAACCCATTTTGGCGGTCATCCCATGGAACTGCTTGATGGTACTGACATGGTCTGCATCTCGGGTGGCGTCCCGCTGGATATTCCTATTATCAAGGAAGCCAAGCAGTGTCACATCAAACTGACCAACGATTCGCAAATTTTCATCGAAAATTGCCCTTGTACGGTGATTGGCATCACTGGTTCGGCTGGAAAAACGACCACTACCGCACTTCTGGGTCAAATGGCAGACCGCTTCTTCGAAATGAAGAGCAATAAAAACCGCGCCTGGACCGGTGGCAACATCGGCAACCCGCTCATCAGCAATGTTGATGACATGCTGGAAGATGATTTGGCTATCGTCGAGCTTTCGAGCTTCCAACTTGAATTGATGACCCGCTCGCCTCATATTGCAGCAGTGCTCAACGTCACGCCCAACCACCTCGACCGCCACGGCACCCTGGGTGCCTACACCGCGGCCAAAGCGCGCATCCTCAAGTTCCAAAAGCAAGCTGACCTGGCTATCCTCAACCGCGAGGACAAAGGATCCTGGGACCTGAAAGACGAATTACACGGTGATCTGATTAGCTTCGGCTACAAACAACCTGGCAAGAACGACCACGGCACCTATATCGAAAAAGGCAACATCATGTTGCAAATCGCCCGTGAGCGCATGAAGATGCTCCCCCTCGAATGGATTCCTTTGCGTGGCGAACACAATTTGCTCAACGTTTTAGCCGCCTGTGCCATTGCAGCAGGTGCAACCATCGCTTTGCCGGCCATCCAAACCGCCATCGAGGCATTTGAAGGCATCCCCCACCGAATGCAGCTGGTTGCCACTAAAGACGGCGTGGAATGGTACGACGACTCCATCGCCACGACGCCTGAGCGTACTTTGGCAGCCATTAAATCTTTTGATGAACCGATCATCCTGATGCTCGGTGGACGCGATAAAAACCTACCCTGGGAAGAAATGCTCAGTGTGGCAACACAACGTATCAAACATATCGTGCTTTTTGGTGAAGCTGGTCCCATGATCGCGGAAAAACTCAACAACATTCAAAAGCATCAAAAACGCCAATCCGTCACGCTTTGTGAAAGCTTGGAAGAAGCCATCCAAGCTGCTGCTCAGAAAGCGGAAGCCGGAGATATCGTTTTGCTCTCCCCAGGTGGCACCAGCTACGACGCCTTTGTGGATTTTGAAGAACGTGGCAACAGCTACGCGAAATGGATTAAAGAATCATGACAACACAAGCTCAAGCCCAAGCTCAAGCGAAACCAGCCAAAACCAAGCGCCTTGGCGTCGACGTGCCCCTCTTGATTATCGTCGTCACCTTGCTTGTTTTCGGCCTTTTAATGGTTTACTCCTCAAGCTGGGACGCGTCTTTGCTGATCGACAAAGAACCGACATACGTTTTCACTCGCCAGCTGATTTGGGTGGGAATCGGTATCGTGGTTTGTGTGGCTGCCAGTTTGTTTGACTATCACCGCTACTCTAAGCTGGTCGTCTTTATTATGATTGGCATCCTCGGTCTCTTATTCGCAGTTCTCATTGCAAACCAAGTGCGTTTCTCTGCTGCAAGATCGTTGTTCGCGGGTTCAGTTCAACCGGCTGAATTGGCAAAAATGAGCATCATTCTCTACCTCGCTGTGTGGCTCAACAATCGCCAGGAAACCTTGAGCAGCTTCAAAGAAGGCTTGTTACCCTTGGGCATCATCGTTGGCTTGGTTGCCTTGTTCATCCTCGCTCAACCCGACCTCAGTGCTTCGATGACCGTCATCATTTTGGGTGCCATGATGTTCTTCATCGGTGGTGGCGATATGCGCCAAATCGGTTTGATTATTGGCATTGTTGGCGCGGCTGGCTTCTTGATGATCAAATTCTTCGCCACCGGTCAGGCACGCATCTCACAATACCTGAGCGGTTTACGCAACCCAACCCAAGGCTCCTATCACATTCGCCGTACTTTCGAAGCAGTCATCAAAGGACGCTTCTTTGGCGTGGGTCTGGGTAACGCGGACACCAAATTTACCGGTTTACCCCTACCCCATACTGACAGCATCTTTGCGGTTATTGCTGAAGAAACCGGCGTTTTTGGTTCATTTATCGTCATTGTTTTATTCGTTCTTTTCCTTTGGCGCGGTTATCACATCGCCAAAAATGCACCCGATAATTTAGGCAAACTGATTACCTTTGGCCTCGTAGGCTGGATTACCCTCGAAGCCTTGATGAACATCGCGGTTATCGTTGGCCTTTTCCCCATGGCTGGAAACGCACTGCCCTTCATCAGCGCGGGCGGCTCCAGCATGGTCACCACCATGGCAGCGGTTGGCATCATAATGAATGTCGCGCGCCAAAGCAGTGGTCAAACAACTATTGAAAGGAGTCCAAGCAGTGCGGCTGTTGATTTGCGCGGGCGGGACTGGCGGCGGAGTGTATCCCGGCCTAACCGTTACCGAGATACTGAGTAAAGCTGGCCACGAGCTCCTTTGGGTAGGCACCGCGGACGGCATCGAAGCCAAGTTGGTACAACGCGCGGGTTTGCCCTTTGAAAGCATCCAAGCCGCTGGTGTGCACGGCGTGTCACTCAAAAAACTGCCTGGAAACTTATGGAAACTATGGAAAGGTTACCAAGACTCAAAAGCAATCCTCAAACGCTTCAAACCCGACGCGATGCTCTTCACGGGTGGGTTTGTAGCCGTACCGATGGCTATTGCGGGTCGCCACATCCCCTCCTTGCTTTATGTCCCCGACATCGAACCTGGATTAGCGCTCAAAACGCTTGGTCGCTTTGCCAAAAAAATCGCCATAACCACAGAGGATACCAAAATGTACTATAAGTCCTCCGACAAACTCGTCATGACCGGCTATCCCTTGCGCGAAGACCTCAAGCAATGGGATAAAACCGAAGCCTTGGATTATTTCCATTTTGATCCATCCATCCCCACTGTCCTGTTCATGGGTGGCAGCACTGGCGCGCGTTCAATCAACAACGCGGTCATTGACAACGCCGAACGATTGATTGAAGAATACCAGGTCATTCACCTGGTTGGCCACCTGGATTGGGAAATCGTCAGCTCAGCGACCCAAAACCTTGGTCCTCGCTATCAAGCCTTCCCATATCTCCATGAGATTGGTGCTGCCATGGCAGCGGCAGATTTAGTCGTCTCACGCTCTGGCGCCAGCGCTTTAGGTGAATATCCCTTCTTTGGTTTACCTGCGGTTTTGGTGCCTTATCCTTACGCCTGGCGTTACCAAAAAGTCAACGCCGATTACCTGGTTGAGCGTGGCGCGGCAATTCTGTTGGAAGACCAAAACCTAATGTCTGATCTCTGGCAAACCGTTGACACCCTGATGCAAGACCCAGGCGAACTTACACGCATGGCGGCTGCAATGCGTGCCCTAAGGCACCCCAATGCGGCTGAAAGCATCGCTCAATTGCTTTATGAAATGGCGGAGGCATCATGAGAACCGTCCATTTGATTGGCATTGGTGGTACCGGCATGAGCGCAATCGCCATTTTCCTGCTTGAAAAAGGCTATAAAGTGACCGGAACTGACCCAAACCGCTCTCCTTACTTTGAATTGGTCCTCAGTAAAGGTGCCGAAGCCTTGATTGGTCATCACCCTGAATTGGCTATCAAAGCTGATGTCGTTGTTCGCTCCTCAGCGGTGCGCGACGAAGACCCCGAAGTCATCGCTGCCAAAGAAGCAGGCATTCCAGTGCTCAAACGCTCCGAATTTCTGCCCGAAATCACTAGCAACAAGCAAACCCTTGCCATTGCTGGCACGCACGGCAAAACAACAACAACCGCCATGCTCATCGAGACGCTTAGCAGTCTAAACCTTGACCCAAGCTTCATCCTTGGCTCCGAAATTAAGCGCCTGGGAACCAATGCTCACGCGGGTCAGGGACCACACTTCGTTATCGAAGCTGATGAATACGATTACATGTTCCTGGGACTCGAACCCAGCCTAAGCATTCTCACCAATATTGAGTATGACCACCCGGATTGCTTTGCCACACCCGAAATTTACGAGCAAGCTTTTGTTGAATTCCTCAAGAAGAGCAAAAAAGGTGGCGTTGCCTTGGTCTGCAACGAGGATCCCGGCATCCGGCATATGCTTGAAAACAACAGTTTTGAAGACTTACACATCTTCACCTACGGTTTTGGCGAAGATAGTGATTATCGGGTTCTTCTACTCGACCCCGCGCTCAATTCGAACGAATTTATCCTAACCACGCAATTGGGTGGCATCCCTCAATTGAGCGGTCCTTTTAGCCCCAGTTTGCCGGGTAAACACAACGCTTTGAATGCCGGCGCGGTTGCAGCCAGCCTGCATATTTTAGGGCTCAACCCACAAATGGCGCAATCAGCACTCGAAACCTTCCAAGGAACCGAACGCCGCTGGGACATCGTCTATCAAAAAGACGGCATCACCCTGATCAATGACTATGGACACCACCCTACCCAGCTGCGCCTCACCCTCGAAGCCACCCGCCTCGCGCATCCTAATGCAAAGATTTGGGCGGTTTGGGAACCCCATACCTTCAGCCGCACACAACGACTGCAAAGTGATTACATCAAAGCTCTCGAACTCGCCGACCAAGCTGTGATTATGGAAATCTACGCCGCGCGCGAAGTGGACGAAGGCTACACGCCACAAATCATCGTTGACGCTATGGAATCGGGCAAAGCCCACTACATCCCCAACCAAGACAAAGCGGCTGCACATATTTATCAACACTGCGGACAAAACGACATCATTATCGTTTTTTCCGCTGGCAAAGGCCCCCAGCTTAGCGAAAAAATAAAGGCATTATTTGAAAAAACCAATTCGGAGGCGACTATGCCACAATTACCTATGAGAAAACTTGAAGCCCTGTTTGGCGCCAAACTGCTTGGCGGCGAACATCTCAAAGAATATACAACCATTCGTGCCGGTGGTCCTGCTGCTGGCTTGATGATTATTTCGGATATCGATGAACTTAGCCACACGGTTGGCAACTTGTGGTCACTCGATGTTCCCTTCAAACTACTCGGCAGCGGTTCAAACCTGCTGATTAGTGATAAAGGTTACCCCGGTATCATCCTCATCAACCGCTGTAACCGCATTCATATCTACAAAGAACAAGACCCACCTCTCGTCTATGCTGAAACCGGTGCAAACCTAGGCACGATGTCCCAAATGGCATCCCGCGCAGGTGTTGGTGGCATGGAATGGTGCAACAGCATTCCTGGCACGGTTGGTGGCGCGGTTTATGGCAACGCTGGTGCGCACGGCAGTGATGTCGAAGCCACACTGCTCAAAGCCGATGTCATCACCCGTGATGGAGGCAAACAGACACTCGATGTTGCAGGCATGGGCTACCAATACCGCTCAAGCAAGTTCAAGCGAGAAGGCACGACCGTCGTAATCCTTTCAGCCACCTTCCATGGCAGCCATGCAGATCCAGAAGAATCCATGCAAAAACTGGAAGCCTTCACCGCCAAACGTGCTAAGACCCAACCCAAAGGGCCCAGCTTTGGTTCAACCTTCAAGAACCCCAAAGATGACTTTGCCGGTCGTCTGCTCGAAGAGGTTGACATGAAAGGCGTCGTCAGTGGCAATGCCCAGGTCAGCGAGCGCCATGCTAATTTCATCCTCAACGATGGCACTGCCACTGCGCAGGATATCTATAACCTCATCCGCATGGGACAAAAACGGGTCAAAGAACGATTCGGTATTGATCTCTTTACAGAAATTGAAATCCTGGGAGATTTTGATGAACTCTAAACGCTTGAACCTGGCAATTGTCTTTGGTGGACGTAGCGGCGAACATGATGTTTCGCTTATGTCCGCGCGCTCGGTTTTGGGCGCGATTGACACAGACAAATACCAGGTTTGGCAAATTGGCATCACTCGCGAAGGTGATTGGCTCACTGGCGATGACACGCTGGCTAGTTTTGAAAAACATCATGTTGACAAACTGCATTCAGCCATTCTGCTAAAAGAAGGCAAAACCTTGACCCTTTCTGCACTCAAAGCAGGACAACTGGAAAAAGTCAGCGACATTGATGTCATCTTCCCCATTTTGCATGGCACCTATGGCGAAGATGGCACCATTCAAGGCTATTTTGAAATGCTCGATGTGGCTTATGTTGGCGCTGGCGTCCTCGGCTCCTCTTTAGCAATGGACAAAGGTTTGACCAAAGATGTTTTGCTCAACAAAGATTTCCCCGTGTTGGCCTACGACGTTTTCACCCGAAAGGCTATTGAAAGCGACATTGAAGCGGTTGCAGAGGCTTCTGAAAAGATTGCCGATTACCCACTTTTCGTCAAACCGGCTAACTTAGGCTCATCGGTAGGCATTAGCAAAGCCAAAAACCGCGAAGAGCTCCTTGAAGGGCTTCGCCTGGCAGCAAAATATGACCGCCGTGTTTTGGTTGAGCGTGGCATCGACGCCCGCGAAATTGAAGTCAGCGTTTTGGGCAACGAAAATCCCATCGTATCTGTTCCTGGCGAAGTCATCCCTGGTGATGAATTTTACAGTTATGACGATAAGTACATTGATGGCGTTGCGCAAACTTTGATCCCAGCGGACTTAAGGCCAGCCACAATCAAAGAAATACAAGCCACCGCCTTGCAAGTCTACCAAGCGCTTGACTGTTCTGGCTTGGCGCGGGTTGATTTCCTCATTGATCGAGACACCGATGACGTTTTCTTCAGTGAGATCAACACCCTGCCTGGCTTTACACCAATCAGCATGTATCCAAAACTCTTGAGCCATGACGGGATCGCCTATTCTGATTTGATAGACCGTTTGATTGCACTGGCAATGGAAAGAAAAGCCGATAAAGACAAAACCTTAAGGAGTGTAAAAGCCTAATGGCACGCAAGCCCGAGGAACTCTCACGCGCGGATCAAATTCGCGCCAGGCGACACATAGAGCCTGTAAAGCGCAAGCCGATTGAGCGCGCTGCCGGTGAAAGCACCGAACGTGCCGCCCAGGCTGCCTCGCGTGTGGTGACGCGCCGCCCTGTAAGCCAGGCAAAGCCAGCGCCTACTGCTGTTAGTAGCAGAGGCCGCCGTCCGGTTTATATCCCAACGGATACCCCCGGCAAAGAATGGCGCTTACCAGCGGTTCCTCGTTTTCGCATCGGCATGCGCATCATTTCTGGCTTCTTTACCCTCGTTTTCCTGATTGGGGTCATCCTGATGCTGAAAAATGACAGTTTCAAAGTCAACCCCAATGGCATCAACATACGTGGCAACTTCCGTGTGAGCAATGCTGAAATCGCCACGCGGTTGAGCTCCTTTGGTACACGCATTATTGAAGTTGAACCTTACAAAATCGAACAAGCCATTTTGCGCGACTTCCCCGACATCAAAAGCGTTAAGGTAGGCGTTAGCCTGCCAGCCAACTTGAACGTTCGGGTTCAAGAACGCATTCCTGCCATCGTTTGGTATGACGAAGGTGCCGAAGAGCGGGAAGCCAGCCAAATCTGGATTGATGATGAAGGCTACAGCTTTGAGGTTCGTGGTGCAGCCAGCTTGCCGATTGAAGTGCATGCCAACATCACACCCCCTCCTCCATTCAAATCAGCCGATGAAGAAGCACCTCAATCAGCAGACCAAACGGCTGAAGAAACAGCTATTTTCATGGGTCGAGACCCCAATGTCGACCCCAGAATCGTGAAAGCGGTTCAAGCACTTAGTCAAATCAAACCCCAAGGCACCATCCTGCGCTACGACGCCAAGCGCGGGCTCGGTTGGACCGACCCCAATTATGGATGGATGGTTTACTTTGGAAGAAACGCCGAATTTTTAGACGTCAAAATGGCCCAATACAAAAAGATCGCGGATTTACTCCTGGAAAGAAACTTGCAACCTTCTTTGATAAGCCTCGAGTATTTGCACGCCCCGTATTATCGTTAGGAGAAGTATTATGGAAGAACCTATTGTTGTCGCATTAGATGTAGGATCAAGCAAAATCGTCACCCTGGTTGCCCGAATTGAGAACGGCAGCACCATGCGTGTCTTAGGTGTGGGCATCGAACCCAGCCTGGGCATTCGCAATGGTAATGTTGTGGATATCAATGCTGCCTCGGACGGAATTGCCCGATCCATCGAAAAAGCTGAGCGCACCTCTGGCTACGAAATCAACAGCGCCATAGTCAGCTTAGCTGGCGCGCAGGTCAGTTCAACCAACAGCAAAGGCATCGTGGGCATTTCTGGCCGCGTCATCGACCAGGAAGACGTCTACCGCGCTTTGGATTCCGCGCAAGCCATCGCCATTCCGCACAATCGAGAAATTATTCACGTTATTCAACGCGGTTTTATCATCGACGGTCAAGAGGGCATTCGCCAACCCGTTGGGATGCATGGCTATCGCCTGGAAGTTGAAACCCACATCATCACCGCTTCATCTTCAACAATTGGCAACCTGCGCCAATGTGTCTCGCAAGCCGGTATTGATGTTAGCGATTTTGTGCTCAATCCTCTGGCCGCTGGAGAAGCGGTGCTCACCGAAACCGAACGCAACCTTGGTGTGGCACTGGTAGACCTCGGTGGCGGTACAACCGACATCGCTATTTATGTGAATGGTGACATTTGGTACGCCAATGTTTTACAACTTGGCGGTCACCACGTTAGTTCAGACGTAGCCCAGGGTTTGAGATTGCCCCTGGATGTTGCCGAAGAAGTCAAACGCCAACACGGTCACGCCGTTTTGGATGACATCGGCGAAAGTGAAACGTTTAATATTGTTACTTTTGGCTCAGAACAGAGCACAAAAATCGAACGACGCGAGCTTGTCAATATCATTGAAGCCCGCGTTGAAGAAATCATGATGATGGTCGAGCAAGAGATCAAACGCTCTGGTTATGACGTAATGCTCCCCGCCGGTATTGTACTCACTGGTGGCGGTGCCGACATGCCCGGCATTCGCAAGCTTGCCGGCCGAGTGACGGGTTTACCGGTTCGCATTGGTAAGCCAGAAAATATCGTTGGTCTCACTGACCAAATTAATAACCCAGCCTGTGCAACGAGCGTTGGTCTCCTGCACTGGGCACTGTTAATGACAGAAACACACCGGATTGTGCCAGATGCGGCTGGCGGAACCGGACCAAAACCACCGGAAGAACCCAAAAAAGCGGGAGGTTTTCTCGGCTGGTTACGAAAAATACTACCAAACTAGGTTTCATTTATAGAGGAGAATAAAAAAATGGAAGCAAAACAAACAGAATCTTATGCACGAATTAAAGTCGTCGGCGTCGGTGGTGGCGGATGTAATGCTGTCAATCGCATGATCGTCGAAGGCCTCCACGGTATCGAATTTATTGCCATCAATACCGACGCCCAAGCCCTGCTCAAGTCCCAAGCCCAAACCCGGGTTCGCATTGGCGATAAGTCAACACGCGGTCTCGGCGCGGGTGGCAACCCCGAGGTTGGCCAGGCAGCAGCTGAAGAATCAGCCGAAGAGCTCTACGAAGTGCTCAAAGGCGCCGACATGGTCTTTGTTACCGCCGGTTTAGGTGGTGGCACTGGTACAGGCGCGGCACCCGTTGTGGCACAAATCGCCAAAGAAATCGGCGCACTGACCATTGGCGTGGTCACCCGCCCCTTCGCTTTTGAAGGTGCCCATCGCCAACGCTCTGCCGAAACTGGCGCACAAAAGCTCAAAGAACACGCTGATACCCTCATCGTAATCCCCAACGATCGCCTTTTGCAAATCGTTGGCAAGAACATTGGCTTGAACGACGCCTTCCGCATGGCGGACGACGTCCTGCGCCAGGGTATTCAGGGCATCTCAGAACTCATCACCATCCCCGGCCTCATCAACCTTGACTTTGCTGACGTGCGCACAATCATGTCCGAAGGTGGCGCTGCGCTCATGGCTGTTGGTGTTGCCAGCGGTGAAGATCGAGCCAAGATTGCTGCCGAACAGGCCATCTCAAGCCAACTTTTGGATGTGACCATCAATGGCGCACATGGCATTTTGTTCAACGTTACCGGTGGTCCTAACCTCTCACTCTTTGAGGTTTACCAAGCCGCCGCGATCATCAAGGAAACCGCTAGTCCAGATGTCAACCTTATCTTTGGTGCGGTAATTGATGAGAATATGGGTGATGAAGTCCGCATCACTGTGATTGCAACTGGCTTTGACCGCAATCGCCCACAGATGATCGAAGGACAAGTTGTACAACCTGAAACATTCACCATTCCCAACAGCAACCTGAGCAGTGTTGGCCAACAAAATCCCTTCTTGAGCAAATCAGATTACAAACACAATCCCGAGCCCAAGAAAGAAATCAACAACCAGGCTCGCCAGGAATTCGTTTACTCCAGTGAAGTAGACCTGAACCTGCCAGCTTTCATCCGCCGACAGCAAGCCAACCGCGGAAAGTAAACCCTTAGAATGTGCTTCCCAATTCATCCTTCCTCTTTTTGAGGAAGGATGGATTTGCACATTATCCACTTTTAGGCAACCCTATTCCAGGGTAACATGTGCTCCCTTAAAACCGTTTTAAGAAAGCCTTAAATACTTTAAGAATCAAGACAATTTCTTCAAATTTAAAAAACCTTACCGATAAACCTCAAACCTACGCGCAGTATTTTCGGATTGTTAAAGAACGCCAATTATTAAGCTTGTCGAAGCTTAATGACCTTGCTATCAACCTTGTCGTATGCTAGAATGAAATTCGCCATATGTAGGGGCTATTCACCAACTGACCCTAACATGTAGGGACTAATTACAGGAGTTTTTATGAAGTGTCCTCATTGCCAATACAATGACAGTAGCGTCGTCGACACTAATAAAGATGCCCAGGGTGGCATCCGTCGCAGACGTGAATGTCTCAGCTGTGGGCAACGTTTCAGCACGATTGAACGCCCCATCCTGAGCACACCCCTTATTATCAAACGTGACGGCAATCGAGAGACTTTCGACCGTGAAAAACTGCTCACCGGTTTACTCAAAGCTTCATCTAAACGCCCGGTGACCGCTGCTTCGATTGAAAAGCTCGTTGACCAAATTGAAGCTGAGCTCCAAAAACGCGGCCGTTCCGAAATCAACTCTCGTCTCATCGGCGACCTGGCCGTTAAGGGCTTAAAAGAGTTGGACCATATCGCCTATATTCGTTATGCCATTGTCTATCTGCGCATGGACGACCTCCATACCGTCCGCGATGAGATAGATCATCTCTTATCTGAAGAAGAAGAATAAATCATTAAAGAGGATTATTATGACCGAAGCCCCATCAAAGCACGGCTTATTGCCAACGCCCCCCAAACCTGAAGGCTTACCTTCTATTGAGTTGAGCGACAACTCCATCAAAATTCTGCAAAAACGCTATCTGAGACGTGGCTTGGATGGACAACCAGTTGAAGACATCGACGACATGTTCTGGCGAATTGCCTGGCACATCGCTGATGTGGATGGAACGCAAGAAGAAAAGCTTAAATTGGCTGAACAGATTTACCATATGCTCGTCTCTAAAGCTTTCTTCCCTAATTCGCCCACTTTCACAGGTGCTGGCACCCCGCTCGGTCAGCTTGCTGCATGTTTTGTTTTGCCGATTTCAGATGATATGGGTCGCGCCAGTGATGGCATTTTCACAACGCTGAGAAATGCCGCGCTCATCCAACAAACTGGTGGCGGGAATGGCTTTAACTTCTCGCGTTTGCGCCCGAGTGGCTCAACCGTCAACACCAGTGCTGGTGAAGCAACCGGTCCTGTGGGTTTCTTAAAGGTTTATGACAACGCCTTTGGCGAAATTGCCCAAGGTGGCACCCGCCGAGGCGCCAACATGGGCATTTTGCGTGTGGATCACCCCGATGTGGAAGACTTCATCAAGTGCAAAACCAGCGAAACCGCCATCACCAACTTCAATATTTCTTTGGCTATCACCGATGACTTTATGCGTGCCGTTAAAAATGATGAAGATTGGGACCTCGTCTTCCCCGATGTCCACGATCCTGCCTACAAGAAGTTCTCTGGTACCCTCGAAGACGCCAAAGAACAAGGCGTACCCATCAAGAAATTCAAGACCCTCAAAGCGCGAGAGCTCTTTAACCAATTGGTCAAGCAAGCCCACCACAACGGAGAGCCAGGCGTTTTGTTTATCGACGCCGCCAATCGCGACAACCCAGTCCCTCAGCTTTATCATCTTGAAGCCACTAACCCTTGTGGCGAACAATGGTTAGGACCCTACGAAAACTGCTGTTTGGGCTCGATCAACCTCGCCGAACACTATGGTAAAGACGGCACAGTTAACTGGGAAAAGCTCAAACAAACCACTATTCTCTCGACCAAATTCCTGGATAATGTGGTTGAAAAGAACGCTTATGTTCCCGCCGTGCCTGAGTTGCGCCAATCCGCTCTCAACGCCCGCCGTATCGGTTTGGGCATTATGGGTCTGGCCGACCTCATGTACCACGTGGGTGTGCGCTATGGCTCCGATGAAGCGCTCGACTTCTGTGGCCAAATCATGGAATTCATACGCTTCTATGCCATGAAAACCAGCATCCGCCTTGCGGAAGAAAAAGGACCTTTCCCTGCTATCAAAGGCAGTATCTACGACCCCGAAAATATCCGCTGGAAAGCCCCCACCCCGCTCAAACCATACACCATGGACTGGAAACGCCCAGCCGTCAATTGGGATGAAATAACCCAAGGTATCAAGAAGCACGGCATCCGCAACGCCGCCCAGACCACCATCGCCCCTACTGGCACAATTGGCACCGTAGCCGGCATTGAAGGGTATGGTTGCGAACCCGTTTTCGCGCTCGCTTACATGCGCCATGTGGATGACCGTGGCGAGAAACTGACCCTGACCTACGTCAGCCCCCATTTCCAGAAGGCACTGGATCAAGCTGACCTTTCCGCCGAAGCTGAAGATCAAATCATTGAAAAAGTTCTCGAACACGGTAATTGTCAGGGCATTGAGGAATTACCCGAAGATATCCGCAACGTTTTTGTTGTTTCCGCTGATATTACTGCTGATGAACACATCAAAACGCAAGCCGCGTTGCAACGCTTTGTGGACAATAGCTTGAGCAAAACCATCAACTTCCCCGCCGGCACCACCGAAGAAGAAGTCGCCAAAGCCTTTATGCACGCCTGGGAACTGGGTTGCAAGGGCATCACGGTTTACATCACCGGCTCGCGCGATATCGTGGTGCTTGAAACCAAAGCCACCTCAGACGCCAAAGAAGAAGGTGAAAAGGTTCCCGCGGTCAAGCTCTTTGGCGAGGACCTGCCCGGCCAACTTAGCTTCTGGCAAGACAGCAAAAAGCCCCGACCGCGTGCCTTGCATGGCTACACCTTCTCGATTGATACACCCTTGGGCAAAGCCTTTGTGACCATCAACGAAAACGGTGGCGGACAACCCTTCGAGGTCTTCATCAACACCGCCAAAGCCGGATCTGAGACGGCTGCCCACTCCGAAGCGATTGGTCGCCTGATTTCCTACACCTTACGCATTGCCTCGCCGATTGAACCTCGCGAACGCTTGCGCATCGTTATGGAACAGCTGGGTGGCATCGGCGGTGGACGCTCGATGGGCTTCGGTCCCAACCGTGTGCGCTCATTGCCAGATGGTATCGCCAAAGCATTGGATGAATATCTCTACCAGCAACACTTTCCCCGCGAACCTCAGCCTATCTATAGCCCGCCACAAGAAGCTTTACCTTTAAACCCAGAGAAAAAAGAGGATGATCCCAGTGTGCACAACCCTTTCCATAAGGTCGGTGAACTCTGCCCGGAATGTGGTCAGGCAACCCTGATCAACGAAGAAGGCTGCCGTAAATGCTACACTTGTGGTCATAGCGAATGTTAATAACTGACAATTAACTTTCTTAACCCAAAAGAGACAACTTTTTCAACAGTTGTCTCTTTTTCTTATGCAATAAAAACGAATAAATGTTATTAAATCTTGACAATCAGAATCGGATACATGATAATAATATTGTTCGCCGGGCGGGTGCCCCCCTCACCTGTTCGGCGAACATATTTTAAGCTAAGTTCCCAATTTATACGGTAAAACTTCGGTAAAATTCCGGTAAAAAACAGGTTTTTTTAATCCTGCCACTCCATTTCCCATTCGCCGACAACAACCGTATCCCCTTCCTGGATGCCAGCCTGGCGCAAGGCTTTTTCTACGCCTAAGCGCTCCATCAAACGTTGGAAACGGCGCACCGAGCCAACCTGGTCAAAATAAGTCATCGCAGCTGCTTTTTCAACCATCTTGCCAGAAACCTGATAAATGCCATCATCAATTTCTTCGACTTCAAAAGCGCGTGGATCTTCATCCGCGCGATAAACCGGCAATTCTTCCTCAACAACTTCAATCGGCGTATCTTGCAAGACCTGATAGGTTTTCCACATCAGCTCTTTCATGTTCATGCCTGTTGCAGCAGAAACGGGCATCAACTCAATGCCACGTTCTTTCAAGGTCCCAGCCAAAGCTTCAAACTTGGCTTCTACATCGGGTAAATCCATCTTATTCAAAACGACGATTTGAGGAGAATGACTCAAGCGTTCATCGAACAACTCGAGTTCATTGTTGATGACATCAAAGTCCTCAATCGGGTCTTCAGACATACCATCCAAAACATGGATGAGGACGCGTGTACGTTGGATATGTCGCAAAAATTCGTAACCCAGTCCAACGCCTTCAGACGCACCTTCGATCAGACCAGGAATATCTGCCAGAACCATAGTATTGTCTAAATCCAGGGGAACCACACCTAAATTCGGAAACAAGGTCGTAAAGGGATAGTTCGCAATCTTGGGCTTGGCTCTCGTTGTAGAAGCTAAAATGGACGATTTGCCCGCATTCGGCATACCGACCAAACCAACATCCGCAATCAACTTGAGTTCTAACCTAAGCGTAAATTCTTCGCCCGGTTCGCCCTTCTCTGCGGTGAGAGGCACTTGTTGGCGACTTGTGGCAAAATGTTGGTTTCCTCGGCCACCCCGCCCACCTTTGGCAACGATCAAGCGCTGACCAGGTGTCACCAAATCGCCAATCAGTTCCGTTGTTTCATCATTGTAAATCAATGTTCCAGGAGGCACTTGAATAACAAGATCCGGCGCACTTTTGCCTGAGCGATTGCTCGGTCCGCCATTCTTACCCGATTCAGCCAAAAAGCGTTCGTTAAAATGAAATCGGTTAAGCGTGTTCATGCGTGGTTCGACCTCAAAAATAATGTCGCCACCCCGACCACCATCGCCACCGTCCGGACCACCTTTAGCGCGATACTTTTCGCGGTGCATGTGCACAATGCCATCTCCGCCTTTTCCCGAAGAAACCCAAATAATGACTGAATCAACAAACATAGGACTAACTCATTTCTACTAAATTGTGTTGGCTTAAGTTTAACACGAAAGCCTATTAAAAAGCCATGGGTCAGATTTTCTGACCCACGGCTATGACCTAATAGTTTAGGTGTTTACTTAAAAAGCTTACTTGCCCAGTTTTTGGGTCAAGACGTCTTCGAGATCGGGCTTGCCGATTTCAGCCAATGAATAACCAACACGTTGTGAAGGCTTGTTGATCTTCAAAACACGGGTCAAGTCAATTGGGGTACCAATAACGACTAACTCAACGTCAGCGGCGTCAATGGTTTTCTCGAGGTCGCGGATTTGTTGCTCACCATAACCCATAGCGGGCAAAATGCTGCCGGTCTCAGGATATTTCTCGAAGGTAGCAGCAAGCTCACCAACTGCGAAGGGACGTGGGTCAACAATTTCGCCAGCGCCAAAGCGGCGGGCAGCAACCCAACCAGCACCGATCTTCATACCGCCGTGGGTCAAAGTCGGGCCATCTTCCACAACCAAAACACGCTTACCACGAATGGCTGAGGGATCGTCGACGCTAATGGGTGAAGCGGCTTCGATGATAACCGCGTTGGGGTTGAGGGCTTGCACGTTTTCACGCACTTTCATGATGTCTTCTGCATCCGCAGTATCGACCTTGTTGATGACAACCACGTCAGCCATGCGAGTGTTAACTTCGCCAGGATAGTAGGCGCTCTCGTGTCCGGGTCGCAGAGGATCAACGACAGTGATCAAAAGATCAGTCTTGTAGAATGAGAAGTCGTTGTTTCCGCCGTCCCATAAGATGACGTCCACTTCCTTCTCAGCTTCGCGCAGGATGGCTTCGTAGTCAACGCCGGCGAAGACGATTACACCGCTGTCGATATGAGGTTCGTATTCTTCACGTTCCTCAATGGTGCACTCGTGTTTGTCAAGATCAGCATAGGTGGCAAAGCGTTGCACACGTTGTTTGACCAGGTCACCGTAGGGCATGGGGTGGCGGATAGCAGCCACTTTGAGGCCCATGTCTTGCAGAATTTCTGCAACACGGCGGGTGGTTTGGCTCTTGCCACAACCGGTGCGGACAGCGCAGATGGCAACCACGGGCTTGGTGGATTCCACCTGGGTTTCTTTGGTGCCCATCAGACGGAAATCAGCACCCAAACCGTTAACTAATGCAGCTTTGTGCATCACGTAATCATAGGGGACGTCACTGTAAGCAAAAACAACTTCGTCAACATCAAACTTCTTGATCAGCTCAGGCAGTTCAGATTCGGGGTAGATATCAATACCCTCTGGATACAATTTGCCAGCCAATTCGGTTGGGTACTTGCGCCCTTCGATATTGGGGATCTGGGTTGCGGTGAAGGCAACAACGTCATACTTTTCGTTGTCACGATAGAAGGTGTTGAAGTTGTGGAAATCGCGTCCTGCGGCTCCCATGATGATTGTACGTATTCGACTCATAGTTTCTCCTTTGGTCTAGGTTTTATGTACCTTACTATTCTACTGTATTTTTTACATCACTTGCGGAGCATTTATGCCCAATAAGTGAAGTGAGTTAACAATTGTAATGCGCGCGGCACTGGTTAAGGCAAGTCGCGCTGTTTTTATCTTTGGTTCCGCGTTTAAAACCGGACATTGATTGTAAAAATCATTAAAGGCTTTAGCCATATCATAAGCATAAGTCGCAATAAGCGAAGGCTTAAAGTCCTTGGCAGCCTTGCTAAGTTCAATCGGTAAGCGGGAGATATGCTCGATCAAGTTGACCTCAGCAGGTTCCAACGCGTAATCAAAACTGGCATGTGCGAGTTGAGCCTTTGCATCATCCACACCATCACGCTTCAAGATGCTGTTGGCACGAACGCAAGCGTATTGGATATAAGGCGCGCTTTGTCCATTAAAATCCAAGGCACTATCCCAATCAAACGTGACAATCTTGGTGTTCTCGCGGGAAATCATGGGGTACTTGATGGCACCAATCGCAACCATAGTGGCAATCTCACGCTGAGCTGCTGAACTCAAATCCGGGTTCTTTTCCATGACGATGGTCAGCGCGCGTTCCGTAGCTTCACTGATGAGGTCATCCAACAAAACCACTGTGCCATCCCTTGAGGACATGGTCACATTACCAGGAAGATTGACAATCTCATAGGCTAAGTGATAAATCTTATTCGCCCAGTCGTAACCCATCAATTCCAAGACTTTGCGCATTTGTTTGATGTGTAAGCTTTGGCGCACATCAATCACATATATGGATTGATCCAGTGGGTAGCCCTCAAACTTCATGATTGCTAAAGGCAATTCTTTGGTGGCATACAATGAGGTGCCATCCGAGCGCAAAATCACCGCCACACGGTATTCTTCTTTAGTGCCCAATAGCTTGTCGATGTCAATAATAACCGGATTCTCGGGCCGTCCATCCTCAGCGATTCCCATCTCAAGGATTTTCTCCACCAAAACCTTGCCTGATTCTTCAACGTCACTTTCGAAATAGACATGGTCAAAACGTGCGCCGAGCAGATTGTAGACCTGGTCAAAACCGTCCATCGACCATTGACGGGTCTTGAGCCACAGGGCTTCGATGTGTTTATCTCCGGCATCCCAACGGCCAAAATAAGCGCGGCAAGCTTCCTCGAAACCAGGCTCATCGGCAAACCGACGGTCAGCCTCGGTGTAGAGGTCTGCCATCCAGCGCATGACATCCGCTGGCGGTTCCTCACTGCTATGATACATTTCATAGTTGCACATCCATTTAATGACATGCAAGCCAATATCACCGATGTAGTTGACCCGAACGACCTTATCGCCATTAGCCTCAAGCAAGTTACAGACTGAACTGCCCAAAATCACATTGCGCAAATGACCAACATGTAAAGGTTTATGCGTGTTGGGATTCGAGTACTCGACCATCACCGTTTTGCCACTGGCTTGAGCCATGCCATAACAATGGTCGGCATAATGAACAGTGTCAATCACTTTGGAAGCATATTGGCTGGTCTCAAAATAGAGGTTCAGATAGCCTTTAACCGCCTCAATGCGTGAAAAGCCCTGGAGAAGCCCCAAATAGTCCTTAAGCGCTTCGGCAAGCTTTTGGGCATGCACAGGCACAGGACCGCTTTTGTTCGGGTCAGCAGCCGCTAAGGGAAACAGCGGTGCGGCAATTCCCCACTCCCCACTAAAGGGAATATTGCGAAAGTCAATTTTATCGCTGGGAAGCCCTCTCTCGAGGCAAAATTCTTTTATTAAAATAAGAAGGCTGTCTTGTTCAGTCAAAGGCATCATAACGTTTCACCAACTTTTAAGTATACCACTGGTGGCAAGTCAAATTCCACCCAATTTTAAGTTTTTTTACGAATGTTGGGAACGATATTATCTAAGGCAAAAAATGCCCTTCCCGACTAAACGACTAGAAAAATTAGGCTTTCTTTACTTCCGCGTCGAAGCCAGGAATGCGGGTTTTGCGCTCGACAAACTTGAGCAAGGCGTTCAGCGCAAAAACCATCACCAGGTAGACAATCGCAATAACCAGATAGCTGCCAATGGGGTCATAAGTCTTAATCGCCATGCGTTTGCCTCTTGCCATAAGGTCCTGGACGGCAATTAAAAAGACAACCGCGGTCGTTTTCAACATGGAAATCGGCTCGTTCGACCAACTTGGCAACGCTAATCGTAAAGCCTGGGGCAAAATGACATAACGAATGGTTTGCCAGCGTGAAAGACCAATCGCCCTGCCCGCTCTCATTTGTGATGCACCAATGGCAATGATGGACCCTCGTAAATACTCCGCCTGATAAGCAGCAGAGTTAAGTCCCAACGCCAGGTAAGCTGAAGCCGTTTGAGAAAGCGTTATTCCTATTTCAGGCAAACCATAGTAGATGATAAACAGTTGCACCAGCAATGGCGTTCCCCGGAAAACAGAAATATAAACACCAGCAATCCCTTTCATCCAGCGTGGCCCATAAGTACGCGCCAAAGCCAGGCTCAAACCCAGCACGAAACCGATCACCAAACCAACGGCTGTCAACTCCAAAGTGATTAACGAGCCTTGTAAAAGGTCCGTTTTGAAGCGAGAGAAAAAGTTTAGCCAGTTAATCATTCTTCGTCATGGTCCTTCTTACCGTATAACTCGGTAATCTTCCACAAGAACTCACGTGTGCGCTCAAATTTCGGACGGTTGAACATATCATTGGGGCTGCCTTCTTCCACGATGCTCCCCTTTTCCATGAAAACAATGCGGTTAGCAACCTCACGTGCAAAACCCATCTCATGGGTCACCACCATCATGGTCATGCCATCCAAAGCCAAGGAGCGCATCACCTCGAGCACTTCACCAATAAGTTCCGGGTCCAACGCTGAGGTTGGTTCATCAAACAACATGATGCGTGGATCCATCGCCAAAGCCCTGGCGATAGCAACACGCTGTTGCTGACCACCCGAGAGCTGTCCGGGATAATGCCTTGCCCAATCAGCCAAGCCAACCCGATCCAGCTCCTCCAAAGCCTTTTTATCAGCGGCTTTTTTGTCCATATGCTTCACTTTAGTGAGCCCTAACTTCACATTATCAAGCGCATTTAGATGATTGAAGAGCAAAAAGTTTTGGAACACCATGCCGATTTGTTGGCGCACATGGTCCTCATTGGTGCCTTTGGCAGTAATGTTTTGACCTGCAAACCAAATTTCTCCGCTATCCGAACGCGTCAGCAGGTTGATGCAGCGCAACAAGGTACTTTTTCCGGTCCCACTGGGGCCGATAATAACAATCGTATCGCCCTCGTTCACGTCTAGGTCCAGGTCATGGAAGATAACTTTCTCACCATATTTTTTTGTTAGTTTTTTGATGCTAAGAATAGAGTCTGACATGATTCGTTTCCTTAATGTATGGAGGGTACGGTTAATTTTTTCTCGAGCAGCCGGAGCAAACGGTTGGTAACAGTAACCAGCACGAAATAAATCAACGCCGCACTTAAATAAGCCAAAAGGGGCTGTTGGGTGCTTGCGCCAATCAGTTGAGCACGGCGTAACACTTCCGGCACGCCTAAAGCATATACCAGTGAAGAGTCCTTAATCACAATTGCGGCTTCATTGCTCCAGGGTGGAATGGCCAGCCTTAAAGCCTGAGGCAAAATAATGTTCAACACGGCTTGTTTCCGACTGAGACCAACAGCGCGCGCCGCCATCAGTTGATCATTACCAACTGACAGTAACGCACCACGAATGATTTCCATTTGATAAGCACTGCTCACAATACCCAGGGAAATCGATCCGGACCAAAAACCGGAAAGGTTAACACCTTTCGAAACCACAAAGTAGAGTAGGAATAAAAGCACCAAAGGAGGAATACCCCGCATCACAGTACTATAGACATTCATCACTCGGCCTACACCTTTGCCGCCATAAACATACAGAAAAGCCAGCAAAGTGCCAACGATCAGTCCCGCAGGTAAAGCGATAACGGTCACCCCAAGGGTATACGCGGTGCCCGAGGCGATATAACGCAACAAGGTTAGAAAATCCAAAGCTTCACCTTTATACCTTTGCCTGATAACAGGCAAAATAAGTCATAACTGCTGCTTGCATAAGCACAGATTTGAAAAAAAGCCATCAGACTGATTCGTGTCTGATGGCTTTTGGTTTTCCTTATTCGCTAAAGTACTTTTTCGCCAGAGTTTCAATAAAGCCGTCATCTTGTAAGACTTTGATGACCTTATCGATTTCTTTTTTAAGGGCAGTGTCCCCATCAGGTAAAACGATGTTAATCGGTCCGGTGGAAAGTTCCCCTTGATAAACGACCTTCAGATCCGGGTTCTTTTTGGCGATTTCCAAAACTGGCAGATGGTCTGCCATCATAATATCAATACGACCGGCAAGCAAATCCAGCGCGACCTGATCAACACGCTCATAACGTGACAAATTTTCTTCGGGCATCAAACCTGCATTGATAAGATTCTCAGTAATCCAGTCATCTTGCAATGTACCG
>CAZAFJ010000003.1:0-179576 GCA_964484715.1 uncultured Anaerolineaceae bacterium
CATAAGCGCGCTCGCCCAAAATTTTGGTGCTGTAACTCTGCTCGCCAAAACCCACTCGATCGCCTTTTTCATCACGCACGGTACGCATGCTTTTGCGGGCTTGCACCTTGCCTGTATTAAAAGGCGGGTCGATATAAATGAGATCGACACTTTCTTCGGGTAGATTTTGTAAAACACTTAAATTATCGGCGAGATAGATTTGCTTTTTCATTCACCTATTTTAACATGTCTCGCCCCCAATTTCGACCCCAAGTAAACAATTGACTGCTGTATTCTTTTTGTTGCTTGCGCCGGTGTCAATTTTTACTGATCGCGCCGGTGTCCCACCGAGCGCAATATTTCAGACCAAAATGACTGTGTTAACTGGCAACCTAACATCTCTCAACCCCACCCCAAATGATCGGACGGCGAGGACGCCATCCGGAACTGTGATAAAGTTCGGCATGGTGTCCCGCCATGCCATTAAAGAATCAAAAAAGCTGCTGACACTAAGGCATGCAGCAGCTTTATCAACAAATTTGTGACGATTAAAGTTCGCTCGTGCAGTGAGGGCAGCGTTTTGCAGCCACCGGAATTTCGGTCGCGCAGAAGGGGCACTCTTTGGTCGTTGGTTCTTCTTCCTTCTTTTCCAACTTCAGTTTAGCTTCAGCCTTTTCCTTCAGATTATTAATACCTTTGACCAAGAGGAAAATCACAAAAGCGATAATCAAGAAACTGACCACAGCCATGATGAACTTGCCATAAGCAATCACAACAGCGCCAGCTTCCTGGGCGGCAGCCAGGGACATTCCGGGCGTAACCTTTTCGGCTGATCCAATCACCCAATACAGATTGGTGAAATCAACTTTGCCAAGCAGCAAGCCAATTGGGGGCATGATGATGTCTTGCACCAGGCTATTGACAATCGCGCCAAACGCAGCACCAATCACAACACCGATGGCCAGGCTAAGCGCGTTGCCTTGAACAATAAACTCTTTAAATTCTTCAAATAACTTTTTCATAGGACCTCCGTGTTTTTTATTATTATAGTCTTGTGTCTAAGTTTTTAGGTAAAATGTATAGCTAAAATTTAGGGTTTAGCCAAAACACAAATCTAAGCAGTCTTAAAACCTACCTTCAACGTTTTACTGTATAATAAACCCGACCTCAATTTTGAAAGGACACATCATGGACGAACAATTTAATGATAAAGCACAAGAAGCTGCGGATCAACTTAACCAAGCCGCAGACCAATCCTGGCAAAACTTAGAAGCCGCGGCAAACCAGGCTGCCGAACAAACCCACGCTGCCGCCCAACAAACCCAAGCGTCTGCTGATCAGGCTTATCAAGCTTGGCAAGCACAACAACCAGCAGCACCCCAAATGCCTGCCTACGGGCCAAATGATCCTCAACGCTGGACCGGCGAGCTCTATACTCCCGAAGTTACGCCCCCCAACCAACCCTATCAACAAGCCCCCCAAAGTGACTATATTGATGCTCAACGCGTTGGCATGGCTGGACCACCTCCTGCTCAAAAGGAAAAAGACAAATTCCCCGTTTGGGCAATCGTGCTCATCGTGCTCTTGGTGCTCTGTATCTGTGTAGCTTGCACCATCCTCCCCTTTGCCTTCCTGGGTCGCTTTTTTACTGAAGCTTTCAGATCTAATCTGATCATCCCCTAAGGACAAAAAAGACTACATAAAAAGGTTGCATCACTGCAGCCTTTTTTCTTTTAATCAACAACAAAAAACGCCCCAAATGCAGTTCAATTCATTCGCATTTCATATTAAGACATGTTAAACTTAAAGATTGCAAGCCCACAAAGGGCTAAAAGGATGCGAAATGGATTTCAAGGACAATTCACCTTTCCTCATCGTCGGTTTGGGTAACCCCGGTCTGAAGTACCGCAAGACGCGGCATAATTTTGGATTCATGGCGCTTGACGCACTCTCCGACACCCTTTCTATCCCGCTTACCAAAATGAAATACAAAGCCATGATTGGCGAAGGACGCTTAAACAGCGTCAAACTTATCCTTGCTCGTCCCCTCACCTACATGAACCTCTCTGGTGAGTCGGTGTGGCCTCTCGCCAAGTTCTTTAAGGTCCCTTTTGAAAACATCCTTGTCATTCACGACGACCTCGACCTTCCTCTTGGCGTGCTAAGAATGCGACCGGGTGGCAGTGCTTCCGGTCAACGCGGGGTTGCCTCTATCATCCATAAACTTGGCACCCAAGACTTTCCACGCTTACGACTGGGCATCTCGCGCCCACCGGGGCAAATGGATCCTGTCGATTATGTGCTCGAAAAGTTCCTGCCCAACGAAGAAAACTTGCGCGATATCGTCATCAAAGAAGCCGTTGACGCCGTTCAGGTTTTCATCCGCGACGGGCTCAGCACGGCAATGAACAGATTTAACCACGATGTCAGCTGAACGAAAAATTCTTGACCATTTTTCTGGCTTGCCAGCCTACCAAGACCTGCTTGAGAGTTTGCGTCAAGCCCAGCACAAAAGCTCCCAACGCCGGGGTTTGGGCTTGCCACGCACCGCGCGCCTGGCACTTTTGGCCCGCTTGCAACTGGACTTGCAAGTGCCCATGCTCTTGCTCACCAATCGTTCAGATCGCGCATTGGCTTTATTTGACGAACTCAGCTTTTGGCTGCCAAGTGGAAACAACCTCTACTTTCCTGAGCCCAACCCACTCTTTTACGAAAACCTGGCCTGGTCAGAACGAACACGACTTGATCGTTTAAACGTTTTTTCACAACTCGCCCGCCAACAACTCCCAGGGATGAGCGCAGAAAACGCCCATCCTACAACTATCATCGCCCCCATCCGCGCCGTGATGACGCGCACCATTCCACGCCGCGAATTCCTCATCGCTACACAACGCATCAAAGTGGGCGACCAACGGGACCTCGTCCAAACCCTCGAAAAACTAGTCGGAATCGGCTACGAATACAGCAATATCGTCGTGCAGCCCGGTCAATTCGCCCGTCGTGGCGGATTGATTGATATCTGGTCTCCAGGCGAACCAAGACCAATCCGCTTTGAATTCTTTGGCGATGAAATTGATACGATCAAAACTTTTGATCCTGCCACGCAACGCAGCCAGGAAGCCTTAAAAAGCGCACAAATTTTCCCCGCGTCTGAAGCCTTACCCGAAAAACTGAAGACCAAAACCGATGAAGCCAACCCTGTTTCAGAAGCGAAAATTGCCTCAATTTACCGGTTTCATTCAACTTTATTGGATTACTTGCCCGAAAACGCGCTCATTTTGCTCGACGGTGAAGAGTTCATTTCCGCTGCAGCCCTGGACATCGAAGAAGACTCGCTGAGCCGTCGTGAGGAAATGATTAGAAACCGGGAACTGGATGAAAAAGCACCCGTTCCCTATTTCACCTGGTCGGAACTCAATGACAGTTTCAACCAAAAGCAAGTTCTGGAACTCGGCCATACTCAGGCCATAGGTGGCAGTGCACTTAGTGCTTTGTTTGACCCGGGTCCGCGTTTTGCCGGTCGGCTTAAGGAATTTCAAGAGCATCTCAAACTCCTGGAAAGCACCCAACAAGCCTGGACGGTGGTTTCACGTCAAGCCGCCCGTTTGAAACAACTCTGGTCTGAGACGCTCGATCCCCACGAACCCCAGGAAAGCCTGGAAAACTTCATGGAAGCCAGCCTTTCTGATGGTTGGGTGCTCCGCGCTTCAAATACGCACGAACATCACCTGCTCACAGACAGCGAAATCTTCGGTTGGAGCCGGCCTCAACCACGGCGTCGTCCGATGCTCTTCGCCGAAGCACCTGAATCGCTTTTGGACGACTTCAAACCTGGCGATTACATCGTGCATGTCGATTATGGCATTGGTCAATTTGTGGGTTTGCACCGTCCGGTCTTGCAAGGTGTGCAACGCGAATACCTCGCCATAGCTTACAAAGACAACGATATGCTCTACGTCCCCATCCAACAAGCCGACCGCCTGACGCGTTATATCGGCGCGGATAGCACCAAACCCGTCCTCAACCGCCTGGGCGGTAACGAATGGGTGCTCACCAAATCACGGGTGCGTGGCGCGGTTGCTGAAGTTGCCACCGAACTTTTGGAGCTTTACGCCAAGCGTGAATCGGTCGAAGGCTATGCTTTTTCACAAGATAGCGACTGGCAAAAAGAACTCGAAGCCTCTTTTCCATACATTGAAACCCCCGACCAATTAGACGCCATCCAACAAGTCAAAGCCGACATGGAAAGCGAACGTCCCATGGACCGCTTGCTGTGTGGCGATGTGGGCTATGGCAAAACCGAAGTGGCACTGCGAGCAGCATTTAAGGCCGTGGCGGATGGCAAACAAGTCGCGGTACTTGTGCCCACTACCGTGCTCGCCCAACAACATTACGAAACCTTCCGCGATCGTTTGAGTGTTTTCCCGGTCCATGTTGAAATGCTTTCACGCTTCAGAACGCCTAAAGAGCAAGACCAAATCGTTCAAAAGTTAAATGACAAAAAACTCGATATTGTCATCGGAACCCATCGTTTACTATCCTCCGATGTCCAGTTTGCCGATTTAGGCTTGGTCATCATCGATGAAGAACAACGTTTCGGTGTGACCCACAAAGAACACCTCAAAAAACTGCGTTCCGAGGTGGACGTGCTGACCCTCACCGCCACGCCCATCCCGCGCACGCTTTACATGGCGCTGAGTGGTGTTCGTGACATTTCTACGATCAACTCCCCACCCGAAGAACGCATGCCGGTTTTGACCCATGTCGGACCTTATGACAAACGCTTGGTGCGTGAAGCCATCATCCGCGAGATTGAGCGTGGTGGCCAAGTCTTTTTTGTGCACAACCGTGTGCAATCCATCGCTGCTGTGTATAACCAGCTGAGCTTGTTGGTGCCCGAAGCACGCATCGGCATCGGTCATGGACAAATGCATGAAAAACAACTCGCCAAAGTAATGGAAGAGTTTACAACTGGCGAAATTGATGTCCTGCTTTCCACGACAATCATCGAAAGTGGACTCGATATTCCCAATGCCAACACGTTGATTGTGGACCGCGCGGATACTTTCGGCCTGGCGCAGCTTTATCAATTGCGCGGCCGTGTGGGCCGTGGCGCGCAACGCGCTTATGCCTATCTGTTCCGTGACCGACGTCGTTTGCCCACACCTGAGGGCGAAGAACGGCTTGAAATCCTCGCCGAAAACGCGCGCCTGGGTGCCGGCTACAGCATCGCCATGCGGGATCTAGAAATGCGTGGCGCAGGCGACCTTTTGGGGACTCGCCAATCGGGTTACATTAGCGCGGTGGGCTTTCAGCTTTACACACGCCTTTTAAGTCAGGCTGTTCGCCGATTGCGCCAAAGTGGCGACCCCAAGACCATGCCCAAGCTGCCTAAACTGAGCATTGCTGAGCTTCCTAGCCTGGATATTGATGTCGATTTGCCTCTTGGCGCAGATATTCCGCCTGATTACATCCCTGACCAGGCTTTGCGTCTGACCCTTTATCGGCGGATTAGCGCCTTGCGTGATGAAGAGAGTATCGCCCAAACTGAAGCCGAATTTAGCGATCGTTTTGGTGAGCTGCCCGAAGGGATGAAGGACTTGTTCTATCACATGCGCGTGAAAATCCTGGGTGAAGCCCGGGGTCTGGATGCGATTGGTTTTTCTGGTCAACAAATTGTACTCAGCTATCCAGCATTACCTGAAGGAATTAAAGATAGAGGCCTGCCAGAATTAGAAGGACCGGTACGCGCCGGTCGCAACGCCTATTGGATTAAACTTGAGAGCATGGAACAAGGCTACTGGCAAGATTTGCTTATCTCAGTGTTGCAACAAATTCCTATCATGGAGCGCTAGGCGCACCCCACGATTATTAGCCCAAACAGTCAGACCTTCAAAATCTGATAAAATCACCTTTGTATGAATGACCTTGAAAGTCTTGAAAAGACAACACCAGACCCTGCTGCAGCCAAAAAGCAACCCTGGCTTTGGCTTGTGTTTGCGTTTTTGGTATTCACTGGCCTCGCCCTGACACTTTTGGGCTTTTGGCAAGATTACACACTCGTCATTGATGGCAAAGCCTATCAAACAAAGGCTCTTGTCTTTCGTGCCGGCACTTTGCTCAAACATGCTGGTTTGGAAATGGGCAAGGACGACCAGGTTTCTACAGATTTGGAAAAGTTCAGCTTTAGCCTTCCTAAAACCGTTACGATTCAACGCGCGCGGAAAATAACCGTGCTTACTGATTCCAAAATTCAGCACCTGAATACTACAGAAACTTACCCGATAAACATCCTAGAATTAGCCGGAATTAAACTCTTCCCCAATGATCTCATCCTACAAAACGAGCAAGTGATTGACCCATTAAAGCCATTGGCTTTAGGCCAGGAGCATATTCTGGAATATCGTCCTGCAAAATTGGTTATGCTCAATGATCACAACCAGAGAAGCTACTTCTCTTCCCAGGCAGAAACTCTAGCCGAGGCTCTTGAAGAACGCAATATCAAAGTTGGTGAATACGACCGACTTTCTTTGCCACTCGAAACCACTCTAAGCTCAACCACCGAGCTTGAAATCCGGCGCGCACGTCAGGTTGTCGCGATGCTTGGCAATAAAACACTGAGCGGTTACAGTGCCGCCGAAGACTTCGAAGAAGTTCTTCTGGATATCGGGCTACCCGTTCAAAACCTGAATTATGTCGCCGGTGGACAAGAAAACCAGGGTCAGAAAAATGACGATAGTCAGCCTATAAAAATCGTTCAGGTTACTGAAAGCCAGGAATGGATTAAAGAAGAGACCCCTTACAGCAACACCTACGAATCGGATCCCAATGCTGAATTAGATACCGTCAGTGTGCTCGTTCCAGGACAAACCGGCTATGTCGTCACCCGCAACATAACCCGCTTGGAAGATGGCGAAATCGTCAAAACCTACCCTAGTCAGCATTGGAAAGCCAGCGACCCAATCGACGGCGTCTTGGGACGCGGCACCCTGCCTGTTGTCAAAACAGAAGATGTTGACGGGGTCACCTTAGAATATTGGCGCAAAGTCAGTGTCTATGCCACATCATATAAACCCTCCAGCTTCCCACCTGATGCTCGCACGCGTTCGGGTACGCCAGTCATGAAAGGCGTGATTGCCGTTTCTGCCGCCTGGTACCCCAGCATGGCCGGGCAAAGGGTTTACGTCCCCGGGTATGGTTTTGCGGTCATCGGCGATTCCGGCCGTGGGATTGCTGGTCGCTACTGGATCGATCTGGGTTACGATGATGCCAGTTATGTTGGTTGGCACCATTGGACCACGCTCTATTTCCTCACACCTATTCCCGCATACATCCCGGCGGTGCTCCCATGAAATTTTTAGATACTCACGCTTTACTCAGAAAGCACAACATTCGCCCTAAAAAATCTTTAGGCCAAAATTTCTTAGTTGAACCGGCTGGACTGAAGAAGGTTTTGCAAGCTTCCGCGCTAGTGGGTAATGAACAAGTCCTCGAAATTGGTCCAGGACTGGGTAGCCTAACCGTTCTCTTAGCCCAAACTGCCCGGGATGTCGTCGCAATTGAAATTGACCGACACCTGTTCCCTGCCCTCCAGGAAGCGCTCGCCCCTTATGAAAACGTAAAGACCATCCAAGGCGATATTTTGGAAACTGATTTAGGACCTTTGCTCAGTGATGAACCTTTTGTTGTCGTTGCCAATATCCCCTATTACATCACTTCAGCGATCATTCGCAAGCTCCTCGAAGTTAAAAAACGCCCTAGTCGCATGATTTTAACCATTCAAAAAGAGGTTGCCGAACGCATCATCGCCCGCGATGGCAAGATGAGCCTTTTAGCCCTATCTGTCCAGGTCTATGGCAAACCCGAACTGGTCGCGACTATTCCTGCCGGTGCATTTTACCCCGCGCCAGATGTCGATTCGGCTGTCTTAAAACTGACCCTTTATGATGAACCGCTGATTCCTGAAAAACACATGGACCTTTTCTTTAAACTGGCCACGGCGGGTTTTTCACAGAAACGCAAAACCTTGCGTAATTCATTAACCGGCGGACTCGGTATTCAAGCACAAGATACTGAGAGAATGCTTGAAAGGGCTGGCATCGAAAGTAATCGCCGCGCCGAAACGCTCAGCTTGGAAGAATGGAACCGCCTGGTTTCCAGCTACATAGATTTTTTACGAAATCCAGAAAACTAATTTCCAACAGGCGCTTTGCTGGGTATACCAACCGCGCGAGGAAATTCCGAGGGCGTGGGTTTGATTTTCTCAAGCACCACCAAATAACGCTCATCTTCGAGTCCGGGCAAAACAACCGGCATAATATCCAGCAACTTGCCACCCATCAAGCGAATCGCATTTCTTGCAGCCTCTGCTTCGGCTTTTGCGCTCGATCCCTTTTGCATAATCACCCGGCCACCAACTTTGACCAAAGGCAGCAAATATTCCACCAAAGTCGGCATCGAAGCCACCGCACGTGCCAGAGCTACATCAAAAAACTCGCGATACTGCCAATCTTGTCCGAGCGTTTCCACGCGCTCAGAAGAAACCAAGACCTGGCGCATCCCCAAAACGCGGGCAACTTCCTGGCAAAAGCCAGCTTTTTTCTTTATTGACTCAACCAATGCCAAAAAGGATTTGGGATAAACGATTTTGAGTGGTAAACCTGGAAAACCCGCTCCGGTACCGACATCAATCAAGTTCGGCTCGTCCAAGTTCCCTGAAAAAGCCTTAATACAAGAAAGGAAATCCAAAAAGTGTTTGGTACGAATGCCTTCAATGTCACGAATCGCGGTTAAATTGAAGCGTGTATTCCACTCCACCAACATTTCTTCATAATCAGAAAATTGTGCGACTTGCGCGTCGTTGAGTTCAACACCAAACAATTCTTTTGCTTGCTTCATCCACTCGGGTCTCATGGGCTAACACTCCGTGCCAGGCTCTTTAAACGCGCAATCACCATATCTGCAGCCACAGTATTCATGCCACCCTCGGGGATGATCACGTCCGCGAAGCGTTTACTGGGCTCCACAAATTCAATAAAGCTCATCCGCACCGTGGTCAGATATTGGGTAATCACCGACTCAACTGTTCGACCGCGTTCACTGACATCCCTTTGCAAACGGCGTATGAAGCACAGATCCTGGTCGGTATCCACGAACAGCTTCATATCAAATAAATTGCGCAATTTCGCTTCGGTAAAAATCAAAATACCTTCGACCAAAACAATCGGTTTTGGCTTAATGATTTCTGTTTCAGTGGCTCGCGTATGCATTTTGAAGTCATAGACCGGCAAGGCAACTTCTTTTCCGGCACACAAGGTATGAATATGCTCGATAAGGAGCTCGGTTTCAAGCGAGTCGGGATGATCATAGTTCACTTTAACGCGTTCTTCCATCGACCGCCAACTCTGATCACGATAATACGCATCATGCGGCAAAACTGAGATTTTATCCGCGCCGATTTCACGCACAATCGCCTTGGTTAAGGTCGTCTTTCCAGAACCTGACCCACCAGCAATACCAATTACGAAGCAAGGCTTATCGTCTACCATACCTGAATTATACATGCCTTTCGGTTATAATCAGCAAAGGAGATAAAACATGACAGCAACAATTATTGACGGAAAAAGCCTCGCTGAATCCATCCGCGAGAACACTAAAAAACAAATTGAAGCACGCATCGCCCAAGGCAAAAGCGTCCCCGGATTAGCCACCATATTGGTCGGCAATGATCCCGCTTCACAAACCTACGTGCGCAATAAACACCGCGCTTGTGATGCCGTCGGCATTCGCAACATCAGTTTTGAACTACCCGCAGAAATAAGCCAGGCTGAATTAGAAGCCCTTATTGCAGAATTGAACGAAAGAGAAGATGTCTCTGGAATCCTCCTGCAGCTGCCCCTCCCTAAACACCTTGACGAAGAAGCGCTCCTGGCAACGATCAAGCTGACCAAAGACGTGGATGGTTTCAACCCCATCAACATTGGTCGTATTGCATTGCGCGGTTTAGACCCGGTTTTTGTGCCCTGTACACCAGCCGGCATCATGGAAATGCTTCACGAATACGGTGCGCAACTGGAAGGTGCAAACGCTGTTGTGGTTGGCCGTTCCAACATTGTGGGCATGCCCGTTTCACTTTTACTCACCAAAGCCAATGCCACGGTAACCATTTGCCACAGCAAGACCAAAAACCTGGCAGATATCACCCGCGAAGCAGACATTCTTATTGCCGCGATTGGTAAAGCCGAATTCATCACCGCGAATATGGTCAAACCTGGCGCTTATGTTATTGATGTTGGTATCAACTCCATCGATGACCCCAGCCGCAAATCAGGCTACCGCTTGGTTGGCGATGTGGCTTATGACGAGGTTGCCGAAATAGCCGGCGCAATTACACCCGTACCGGGTGGTGTGGGTCCCATGACCATTGCCATGCTGCTCAAAAACACCATGCGCGCGCTTGAACTCACCGAAGCCTAAATCAACGTTAAGAAAGAGGGTAATATGACCACACTCTTAATCAAAAACGCGACTTTAATCGTCACCATGGATGGCGAAAATCGCGAGCTGAAAGACGCTGCCATATTCTCGCGGGATGGTTTTATCGAGCAAATCGGACCCCAATCTGAACTGCCTCAAACCGCGGACCGGGTTTTGGATCTCACCGATCACATCATCCTCCCCGGTTTGATTAACACCCACCATCATTTCAACCAAACCCTCACGCGCGCCTTACCCGGTAGCCAGGATGCCAACCTTTTCAATTGGCTCACTTATCTCTACCCCATATGGGCACGCATGACGCCGGATGACATCTTTACCAGTACCCAAACGGCATTGACCGAACTGGCGATGAGTGGTTGTACAACCGCGTCGGATCATCTTTACCTCTTCCCGAATGGTTCCAAATTGGATGACCAAATTGAAGCTGCTGCCCAGATTGGCATGCGCCTGCACGCCTCGCGCGGCTCAATGAGTCTGGGTCAATCTCAGGGCGGTTTGCCACCCGATAGCGTTGTCGACACTGAAGAAAACATCCTCAAGGACAGCGAACGCCTCATTTTGCGCTACCATGACCCCAATCCCGGCTCTAAACTACAAATTGTGCTGGCGCCATGTTCGCCTTTTAGCGTCACAGGGGAATTAATGCGCGAAAGTGCTGCCCTTGCAAGACGCTATGGTGTGCGTTTGCACACCCACCTTGCTGAAACTGAAGATGAGGACGATTTTTGTCTCGCCAAGTTTGGACACAAACCAGTCGCCTATATGCAAAGTTTGGATTGGGTTGGCGATGACGTCTGGTTTGCCCATTCGGTATGGGTAAATGACGATGAAATGAATGTCTACGCGGAAAACGGCTGTGGCGTGGCTCACTGCCCTAGCTCCAATATGCGCCTGGCTTCTGGCATTGCGCCAATCATGAGCATGCTCGGCAAGGGCATTAAGGTTGGCTTGGGTGTAGATGGCTCCGCCAGCAATGACGGCTCGCACATGCTCAACGAAATGCGCCAAGCCATGTTGCTCTCACGCTTGAATAGTGGCATCAAAGGCGCTTCCCGCTCCGCGCCAGACGCCCCAGCGTTGATGACCGCCCGTCAGGCACTTTCCATTGCCACACGCGGTAGCGCCGCTGTTTTGGGCCGCAAGGATATCGGCTCGCTTGAAGTCGGCAAGTGCACCGACTTCTTTGCCATCAACCTAAATCGCCTCGATTACGCAGGCGCTTTAGACGATCCCGTGGCTGCTGTGGTCTTTTGTGCCCCAGTTAAGGCCGATTACACTGTCGTTGGTGGTAAACTAATTGTCGAAAAGGGTGAGTTCTTAGCTTTAGAACTTTCCAAGCAAGTTGAAAAGCATAATGCAGCCGCCCGTCGGTTGTTAGAAAATGAATAATCGCTCATGATAGGAGAAAGTTTTTTATGCAGAAAAAAGGTGTAGCAATTGTTGCCGTAGGTGGCAACGCCCTCATCAAGGACAAGAATCACCAATCCTTGCCCGATCAATTCGAAGCCGCCAAAGATACCATGGCGCACATCGCTGAAATGATTTTGGACGGATGGGATGTCGTCATTACCCATGGCAATGGTCCACAGGTCGGTTTCAACCTGCGCCGCTCGGAACTTGCCGCGCATGAACTTTTTGAAGTGCCCCTCGACTATTGCGGTGCCGATTCTCAAGGTTCTATTGGCTATATGTTCGTTCAAGCTTTGCACAACGAATTTCGCAACCGCGGTATCAACAAGCAATCCGTCGCCTTAGTCACCCAAACCATCGTCAACCGCGATGATCCCGCCTTCCAAAACCCAACTAAGCCGATCGGTTCCTTTATGGAAGCCGCTATGGCGAAAGAAAAGGCCGAACAAGAAGGCTGGACCGTGGTCGAAGATGCCGGGCGTGGTTGGCGACGTGTGGTGCCCTCCCCCATTCCGCAGACCATTATCGAAGCCGACTCCATTCAGAGCCTGATTAAACAAGGCTTTGTCGTGGTTGCCGTGGGTGGTGGTGGCATTCCCGTGATTGAGCTTGAAAATGGCGATATCACCGGCGTTGAAGCCGTCATCGACAAAGACTTTGGTGCGGCTATTTTGGCTGGTTCAGTTGAGGCAGATCTCTTCCTCATTTCCACCGCGGTAGAAAAGGTAGCCATCAACTTCAACACCCCTGAAGAAAAATGGCTCGACGAAATGACTGTGGCTGAAGCGCGACAATATATCAAAGAAGGTCATTTTGCCAAGGGTTCCATGTTGCCAAAGATCGAAGCCATCTTGAAATACATGGACGAAGGTGGCAAACGCGCTTTGATTACCAACCCAGAAAACATCAAAAACGCGCTCGAAGGCAAAACCGGCACCTGGATCTTGCCCTAAGTTTAAAGCATTAAATACAAAGACCTGGTTGAATGTCACCAGGTCTTTTTTTGTTCAATAAATTTCCTGTTCAAGTTTGGTCGGGGGACCAAACTTTTTGCACAGCAAACTTAAATCATTTTTAGGCTAACAACCAGACCGTATATAAGATCCACCTGAATTTCTTAATTTGTCGGCTAATCATGCAACAATTAACTTAACAATTCATTCACAAGGAAGGGAGATATGAAAAAAACAGCACTTTATATCATTATTTGTATGTGCTTAATCCTGACCAGCACCCAAGCTGGTTTGGTTCAAGCTCAGGCACCCATCCCAGAGGAGCAATCGCATCCTCAACTCTCGCAAGAACTTTTAGAAGACTATGAAGAACTCAGGCTCAGGCACCGGGAAGACACGCCCAAGCAAGAACGTGAGTTCATCCCACCCACCGAAGAAAGCCTCAAACGAACCCAGGAACAAGTTCAGTCTTTTGAATGTGCCACGGTAACCGATGTGCCTGCAATAGAATGTGAAGCCTTGGTCGCGCTATATGATAGCACCAACGGCGCGGGTTGGAAGGACAATACCAACTGGCTCTCAACAAACACCGTAGGGAATTGGAAGGGCGTCACAAATAATGGTGGTCATGTTGTGGATTTAAGGCTGGGTGCCAATAAATTAATCGGTGTATTGCCCTCACAACTAGGCAATTTATCTGAAGTGAGAGAACTCCATCTACATTATAATCAACTGAGTGGTTCGATACCTTCTTCTATTGGTAACCTGAAAGAATTAGGTTTTTTTTATCTTCATAACAACCTATTGACCGGGGAGATCCCACGAGAGATTGGTGGGATGACAGGATTAATTGAGATTTTTCTCTCAAACAATGAGCTGACTGGCTCGATCCCTAGCGAGTTGGGCATGTTGACAGTTTTGAGTGACATTGATTTCAGCAACAATCAATTATCGGGCACGATCCCTGTTGAGTTTGCCAGTATGAATAGCTTGATGACAGTTACTCTTAGCAACAATCAACTAACTGGATCCATACCTGCCCAGTTTGGAAATATTCCATACTTGAGTGCCTTTAACCTTGATAATAACAAATTGACTGGTTCAATACCTGAAAGTTTTGCTAACCTGGTGGAGTTGAGGTCTTTCACACTCAACAACAACCAATTGACTGGCACAATACCCACATGGTTTAGCAATTCCAACGATTTATATGATATCCGCCTCGGATACAACCAGCTGAGTGGCACAATACCTAAAGAACTAAGCCAGGTAAGATATTTAGAACACCTCGATCTCTCCATGAACCAATTGACCGGTACCATACCGACAGAACTGAGTCAGCTGGTAAACCTGAAAATGCTCAATCTTGGCGATAACCAGTTGACTGGCACCATACCCACAGAACTGAGTCAGCTGGCAAACTTGGAGATACTCGCTCTTGGCGGAAATCAGTTAACTGGTACGATACCTTCTTTCCTGGGTAACATTCTTTCCTTGGAAGACCTCTACCTCAGCCACAACAAGTTCTATGGTGAGATTCCTTTAGAGTTAGCTCAACTAGCAAACTTAAAGTGGCTAGACCTCAGAAACAACCTGTTAGTTGGCACGATACCTAAAGAATTAGGACAACTCACAAACTTGGAAATTCTCTTGCTTGGCTCTAACCAATTCACAGGCACCATTCCCAAAGAACTAAGTCAACTATCAAACTTAGAGGTCCTCGAGATTAATGATAACCAATTGTCTGGATCATTACCGCCAGAACTAGTCCGGCTATCGAACTTAGTAGATCTTAAGATCAACAACAACCAAATAGGCGGCACAATACCTTCATGGTTGGGAAACTTCAGCGGCTTACTATACCTAAACCTTAGTGATAACCAATTGACTGGCACAATACCTTCGACTATAGGTAATTTGACAAACCTAAGAATTCTCCGCCTCAGCAACAATCAATTAAGTGGCAATATACCTAAAGAACTAAAAAACCGTAAATACTTGTTTGTTTTCGACGTCAGCAGGAACAAATTAAGCGGCAACATTCCCCAAGAAATTGGTGAATTAGTACATATGCGCCACTTCAATTTGCAACATAACTATTTCTCTGGCGATGTGCCCGCGAGTTTTATTAATCTCGTCGATCTCTGTGTTGAAGGAGTACCTAGTCACTATTGTCTGAAGGCTTACAAAACCGATTTCGGCTATAACCTGCTCAACGTGCCGAAACCCAACCCGCCATCCGACTTTATGTATGAAAAAGACCCCGATTGGGATCAAACCCAAATTGGTAGACGTTATTTCAATTACTTACCAGTAATCGCAAACAAGTAAGCTGATTTAAAGGCAACAGAGAGCTTTTCCAATTTAGAAAAGCTCTCTTTTTTTACTTCTTTTTTCTTAACTCGGTATTGGCAAAAAGCTCGCCTTCAATGCGTTTGGCTGTTGGGGTTGCTGCCAGTCCGCCCATAGCAGTTTCGCGTAAAGTCGCCGGCATGCTCAAACCCACATGATACATCGCATCCACAATTTCATCAAAAGGCACCAAAGTACCGATTTCCAAAAGCGCTAAATCCGCGCAATACATTGCATTCAGCACACCCAAACCGTTCCGCTTAGCACAGGGTACTTCCACCAAGCCAGCAATCGGATCACACGCCAAGCCCAGAATATTCTTGAAAGCAAAACTGGCAGCATCCAAACACTGTTTCGGGCTACCGCCTTTCAACTGCACCAATGCCGCTGCGGACATGGCGGTCGAGGTGCCAATTTCCGCCTGGCAGCCGCCCTTCGCACCAGAGATCGAGGCGTTTTGCATCACAATCAAGCCCACTGCGCCAGCGCAAAGGTATGCATCCACAAGTTGCGGCATGGTTGCGCCAAACGTTTCCTGGGCATCCCGCAAAACAGCTGGCAAGATTCCCGAACTTCCCGCGGTTGGTGCGGCAACAATCACACCCATGCGCGCGTTACTTTCCATCACCGCCAATGCGTAAGCCACCACTTTCATGGTGCGATCCGGCAGATAAAACGCTTCTTTACCTAGCTCCCCATAAATCTTTTTACTGTGGCCAGAAAGCAAGCCACCCAATGATTTGTCATAACTTGCCAAACCATGTTCAATTGAGCGGAACATCACATCAAGAGAATGTTTGACACCGGCAATCACTTCCTCTGCTGTGCGTCCCGAAACCTCCACCTCACGCGCCAGCATAACCTCAGCAATAGTCATTTGGTGTTCTTCACACAATGCCAATAATTGTTTGCCTGAAAAGAAGTTCATCATCTCACCTGTTTTCCAGAATAAAGACATCCATGATGCCATCAATACTCTCAAAAATCTCCCGGGAGATGGCTTCATCAAAAGTTTGATCGAGCTCGACAACCATGTAAGCGTCTTTGCCAACTGAATCACGGTACAGGTTCATACCGGCGATATTCAAGTTGCGTTTAGCCAAAATTTCGGTAATTTCAGATAAAATCCCGACCCGGTCGCGATGGTGGGTTACGATTGCAGGTAGATTTGTTCGCAAATTGGTCTCAATGCCATTAATGGATGTAATAGCGACATTGCCGCCACCAATTGACGCGCCACTCAATACGGTTTCTTTGCCGTTGGCTTCAATCAGATGGATGTCCACGGAATTGGGATGGATGCCATCTTTCTGGCCTTCTTCAAAGCTGAACGCCAAGCCTTGATAAGTGGCAATCATCTCAGCATATTTAAGCTCTTCACTATCCAGGTCATAGCCCATCACACCACCCAAAAGCGCTTTGCCGGTACCATGCCCTTTATAAGTGCGGGCGAAGGAATCGTAAAGGATGAACTTAACCTCCACGATCGCGCCATGCACCAACTGACGTGCCAACTTCCCCAGTTTTGCCGCGCCAGCTGTGTGGGAACTGGACGGACCAACCATAACCGGACCGATAACATCGAACAAGCTGTTGTTGCTCATTTTTTCCTCTGTGTGATTTTATAGATTAATTGTAACATGCATAAAATGAATCGCACTCGAAGCGCAGAGACTTCTTAACATTTATTCCTTCAATGAAGTAAAATTGTTTAATGGTCGTTAATGAGCCAGTAAAGGAAATCAAGTGACCGAATTCACTTATCATTGTTCAGCATGTCAAACAACCCTGCCCGATGATGGCATCGTCTATACTTGCCCGAATTGTGGCGGAAACCTGATGATCCGCAATGCTTTTTATGGATCCCCCCAGCTAGTCAGCCGAGAACAAATCCTGAACCATCCCGAGCGGTCCATTTGGCGATATGCAGCTCTTTTACCCGTGCCTGACCCTGGTTTTGAACACACGCCAATCCACAAAATTGGCTATACACCTCTCTACAATGGCGAACGATTAGCAAAGCCATTGGGTATTAAAAAACTTTGGCTCAAAGATGAGAGTTCAAACCCGAGCGGTTCCTTCAAAGACCGTTCCAGCGCGATTGTCACCGCCCGAGCCATCCAAAAAGGCTACCCCAAAACTATCACCGCCTCAACAGGCAATGCCGGTGCGGCGATGGCTTGCACTGCCGCAAGCACGGCAACCGAAGCGATTATCCTCGCGCCAAGGAGCGCGCCACCGGCTAAAATCGCTCAACTGCAATGCTACGGCGCACGCGTCATCTTGGTGGATGGCAACTATGATGATGCCTTTGAGCTCAGCAAACAAGCCTCACAAGCGTTTGGCTGGTATAACCGCAACACTGGCTACAACCCCTTTACAGCTGAAGGCAAAAAGACGGCATCCTTCGAAATCTGGGAACAGCTTTTGCGCCATTTACCAGCAACTGAAACACTCAACGTTTTCGTCCCAGTGGGCGATGGCAACATCATCTCTGGTATCGCCAAAGGCTTCGAAGACCTATTAGCCCTGGGCTGGATTGAAAAGCTCCCCAGGCTCATCGGTGTTCAAGCCGAAGGTTCCGCGGCGATAGCCAATGCTTTCGCTCATAATGCCGACCACATCACGCCAGTCCAAGCCCAAACCGTTGCCGATAGCATCAGCGTCAACCTGCCTCGTGATGGCATGCGCGCTTTGCGCTCGGTGCAGCGCAGCGAAGGCTTCTACGTCACTGTCAGCGACCAGGACATTCTGGAAGCCATTCCCACCCTGGGTCATCTGGGGATTTTTGCCGAACCGGCTGCCGCGGCGGCTTTTGCTGGTCTTAAACACACCATTCAAAACCAGCTTATCGACCCAGACCAAACTTTCCTTGCACTGATTACCGGTAGCGGACTCAAAGACGTCCAAGCCGCTATGCGCGCCACCCAAGCCGCGCCGATTATCCAACCTACACTAAATAACCTTGAGGAGGTACTGCGTGACTAAACCTGTCTACACCATCATCGCACCCATTTATAACGAAATCGAAAATATTCAAGTCCTTTACCAACGCGTCAGTGAGGTCATGAACCAAAGCGGCGAAGAGTGGGAACTTGTGCTCGTTGACGACGGCAGCCGCGACGGCTCCACCGACGCCATCCGCGAATTAGCCAAACAAGACGAAAAAATCAGGCCGGTCATCTTCGCGCGCAACTTTGGCCACCAGATAGCCGTCACCGCTGGCATGGATTACGCCCGTGGCGATGCTGTCGTTATCATTGACGCTGACCTTCAGGATCCACCTGAGGTCATCCTCGAACTCATTGAAAAATGGAAAGAAGGCTATCAGGTCGTTTATGCGGTGCGCTCTGAACGCGAAGGAGAAAGCTGGTTCAAACTCACCACCGCCTCAATGTTCTACAAATTCATCCAAAATATCACCGATGTGCACATCCCGCTGAACACTGGTGACTTCCGCCTCTTGGACCGCAAAGTGGTCGACGTAATGAACAGCATGCCTGAACGCGCCCGTTTCCTACGCGGCATGAGTTCCTGGGCTGGTTTCAAACAGATTGGTGTTGAATACAAGCGCCACGCACGTCATGCTGGCGAAACCCACTATCCCCTCAAAAACATGATTCGCCTGGCCCTTAACGCTATTACCGGTTTTTCAGTCTGGCCCTTGCAATTACTGACCCGTGGTGGTGTCGGCTTGATGATCCTGAGCGTTCTTTTGCTCATTCTATACCTCATCCTCGCCCTCGTCGGAAAAGTTGACCTCACATATGTCCTCGCCACTTGGCTGACCCTCATTTTCTTGTCTGGAGTCATCTTGGTTGGCATGGGTATTTTAGGCGAATATATTGGCAGAATCTATGACGAAGCCAAAGGTCGCCCGCTTTACACTGTCGCTGAAGCTCCAGAGGATGAAGACGACGTTATTTTCTTCTAAAATGCTTTGAATCGCCAACTAAAAAAGGAGTCCTTATGGCAAAAATCGATTTAACCATCTATCAAGACAAACTAGACCGAGCCATTGAACGGGCCAGGGAGAACCGTGTCATCATCCCAACCCTCGCCCAGCAAATCGACCCCACCCTCATTTCGCAAGATATCAAAGACCGCCTGAAAAATATCGGTCTGTGGGACTTGCATCCCCTCAACCTCTTTCGCATCAGCTGGCAAAATGAAGCGACCTCCTTTGGGGGTGGCTTTGATGGCGTGAATTACATCGAATTTCCGTCAGAGCTAACCGGCGTCGACGCGCGCATCATTGCCCTGGTTGGCAAATGGTTCCCCACCGGTGTTCACAAAGTGGGTGCCGCCTTTGGTTGTTTGGTGCCGGCTTTAGTAACGGGTCAGTTTGATCCCACCCGACAAAAAGCAGTCTGGCCCTCCACCGGAAACTACTGCCGCGGTGGTGCTTATGACTCCAAACTTTTGGGTTGTGAATCGATTGCCATCCTCCCCGAAGGCATGAGCCGCGAGCGATTTGAATGGCTTCAGGATGTTGCCACCGAGGTCATAGCCACACCTGGCACCGAGTCCAATGTCAAGGAAATCTTTGACAAATGTTGGGAACTGCGCCGCAGTGGTCAGGACTTGGTCATTTTCAACCAATTTGAAGAATACGGCAACTATCTTTGGCATTACCTCGTCACCGGTAACGCTTTTTATGAACTCACCCAACAGGTGATGGGGCCCAAAGATAATGTCACCGCATTCACGTCTGCCACTGGCTCCGCCGGCACGATTGCCGCTGGCGACTTCCTCAAACAGAAATATCCCGGCATGAAAATCATCGCCAGTGAAGCTATCCAATGCCCCACCATGCTCAACAACGGCTTTGGAGCGCACCGCATTGAAGGCATTGGCGACAAACACATCCCCTGGATTCACAACATCAAAAACACCGACTTTATCACTGGTATCGATGACAAAGCCGTGGTGCGTATAGCCCGTCTCTTCCATGAAGAAATCGGCAAGCAGCACCTGGTGGACGAAGGCGTCAGCGAAGATTTTGTACAAAAACTCGACCTGCTCGGCTTCTCCGGTATCGCCAACCTGCTATCAGCGATGAAATTTTCTATGTATCATGAGTTGACCAGTCGCGATGTAGTCTTTACTGTGCTTACCGACTCGATGGACCTCTACCGCAGCCGTATCGTTGAAATGGAAGAGGAACTGGGACCCTACGAGGAGAAATTTGCCATCGCCGATAACGCGCGTTACCTCAAAGGTCAAGCGACTGGCGACATGGTCGAACTCGGCTATTGGGATCGTAAGCGCGTGCACAACCTCAAATACTACACCTGGATTGAGCAGCAAGGACGCACCTATGAAGAAATCCAGGACCAATGGTACGACCCCGACTTTTGGTTGGAAATCCAATCTCAAGGCCCCGAAATCGACGCGCTCATCGAGGAATTTAACCACAAAGCAAACGTGCAACTGGATTAAATGACGCTATTCGAGAACATACCCGATACCAGCCTGGTGCTGGTGGCAATTTTGCCCAATAAACGCGACTTAGATATCGCGCGCATGTTGGGCTGGTATCGCATTCCCTTGAAATCTGCGCCAAAAGTCATCTCAGTTGACTATCTGGCTTTTTATCAAACGGCAGCTTTTGACGAAAAAGAGCGCTGGCAAATCCGTTGGATAGCGCCGATTTTAGGGCATGAACTCACCACGCGGGCTGAACTTTTCCGCGACCAGGGCGACCACCCACGGGCGAATGAAGAATACTTTAAGTTGCAATTGGATTCGCTCATTGAAATTCCACAGCCCATCCAAGCCGGCGACTGGAAACGCGTCACTTTTTTCTATACTACCGGCAAACGTTGCAAGGAAGCCGAAAAGCTCAACGACCTGCCCGTCCACGATGAAGAGCGCCAGGTCCTCTGGCGCAGTTTGCGCGAACGCGCCATGCGTGGCCAGGAATACAACGCCCAGGAGCTGCCAGAAATGGCGATTGACCCGACCATTCTGGCATTCTTAAGCGGTTTTACCAAGTAAAGAGAGCTCCCATGAAAACAATCATCAAAAATGGCACACTCGTCACCGCCGACAAGATGTGGAAAGCTGACCTTTTAATCGAAGGTGAAAAGATCTCTTGCATTGACTTTGACATTCAAGAGCCAAACGCGGAAGTATTTGATGCAGAAGGTATGTTGGTTATGCCTGGCGGTGTTGACCCGCATGTTCACCTGGCCTTGCCCATGTTTGGCACGATCTCTTCTGATGATCACTATACAGGCAGCAAAGCAGCGGCTTTTGGGGGCACTACGACAGTGATCGATTTCGTCTCACAAATTCCCGGGTCCTTGGCTGAGAGTCTTAAAGCTCACCGCGCGATCGCCGACCCCATGGTAGCCATTGACTATAGCGCGCACATGAACATCACCCATTATGATGAAATAATCGCTGAAGAACTGCCATCTTTACCCAGCCTGGGCATCACCAGTCTCAAAATGTTCACCGCCTATAACAATCGCCTGCGCTTGGATGACGGGGACATTTTCAAGGTTATGCGGATTGCTGGAAAACATGGGCTCTTGCCGATGATCCATGCCGAGAATGGTGATGTGATCGAGGTCATGGTTGCTGAGGCCTTAGCTGCCGGACAGACCGCCCCAATTTATCACGCTCTCACCCGTCCTGCCTGGGGCGAAGTTGAAGCCAGTCTGCGCGCGATTGCCCTTGCTGCCCAAGCTGATAGTCCGGTTTATCTGGTGCACATGAATGTCGCCGGCGAAGTCGACCAACTCAGCTATGGCCGCAAAAAAGGCGTGAAAGTCATGGGTGAAACCTGTCCACAATACCTTTTCTTCACCGAGGATGACCTGCGCCGCGAAGATGGCGCAAAATTCATTTGCTCGCCACCACTGCGAAAAGTTGAGGATCAAAGTCGCCTTTGGCAAGCTTTGGAAAACGATGAAATCCAGGTCTTCGCCACCGACCATTGCCCATTCTTCTTTGACGGCACCCAAGCCATCAATTACGAGGGTCAAAATATCGCCATCCCAGGTAAAGAGCTGGGCATCATCCCTGGCAAAGAAAACTTCACACTCATCCCCAATGGTTTGCCTGGCTTGGCCGATCGTTTGCCCGTCTTTTGGACGCATGCCGTCAACACCCGGCGCATTAGCCCGATGCAATTTGTTGCCCTGTGTGCCACCAACCCAGCCAAAATTTTTGGTTTATATCCCCAAAAAGGCTGTCTTGAAGTTGGCGCGGATGCGGATATCGCCATTTGGGACCCTGAAAAGCAGGTCAGTTATGGCCAAAAAATCGCTAAGCAAAGAACCGATTACAACCTTTACGAAGGCATGCAACTAACTGGCTACCCAATCCGTGTCATGCTTAGAGGGCAGACGATTGTAGACGGAGAGGACTGGCTTGGTCAGGCCGGAAAAGGGCAATTCTTAAAAAGGAACACCGGAATCGTTCTCTAAGTTAAAATAGGGATAAATGGCCTTTTTTATCGTTCTTGGACTGCTGATCTCAGCAGCGTTTATTATTGTTGTCTTACAAAACGCGAGAAACCGCGTCGGTTCCGCTTGGGCGGTCGCTTTGGTGGCTTCGACCCTGGCTTGGTTCACGTTATTCATTTTTCGCCTGTTTTTACCCTTCAACATGGATTTGCTCAGCTGGCAGCCGAGCGAACTCTTCAACGGCACGCTTGCCCTGAGGCTGGACTATTTCAATTGGCCCTACGCGATTGCAATTCTCACCCTGTGCAGTGCCAGCATTTTTACTGAAACCACGATTGCAACCCTGAGCAGATCTAGCCATCGCTGGGTTGCTTCATTAACCATCACTGCCCTGACCATCCTTTCTTTGGCAAGTGCCAATCCGCTAACTTTGTCTATCAGTTGGTCACTGATTGATATTACCGAGTTGGTGTATCGCTTGGGTTCCAGCGACATGCAACATAACAAAGGCGGGCTAATGCGCACTTTTGCGATGCGCGTTTTGAGTAACTTCGCGCTCATTTTTGCCACCGCGGTTGCTTGGCAAATTCAACCTAACTTTAGCCTTGCAGAAATCCCTGCACCCGCGGGTATTTTTTTCCTCCTCGCGGCTGGCTTACGTCTGGGGGTGTTGCCCATTCACCTGCCTTTCACAGAATCGGACGGAGAAGAAAACCAAACTAACTTTTTGTTCAATCTTGCGCCTGTCGCATCAGCATTGGCACTCATTGCCCAACTCCCTGCTGATTTTATGACGGTTAACAAAACTCTCCTGATCATCATTCAGGTAATGAGCGCGATTGCCATGCTCTATGCTTCGATGATGTGGATCAGTCGAAAAACTGAAAGCGAAGGACGCCCTTACTGGATTATCGCCTTCTCCGCATTCGCGCTCCAATGTGCACTGAATGGCAATCCTGCCAGCAGCCGTGTGTGGGGTTTGGCGCTTTTGTTGTCTGGTGGTTTGCTCTTTGCCTTCAACCCACCCATCCGACGCATTCGTTTCATCCCGGCTTTAGGTTTGGTAGGACTCTTGGGTTTGCCATACACCTTACTGGCTTCAGGTTGGGAAGGTGCCTTAGGTCAAAGCTTCAGCTTCATTAGCGTTCTGGTCCTAATCAGCCACAGTTTGCTGGTTTTGGGTTATGTGCGTTACATTGTTGAAGCCAGTGGCGCAGTAACCGGACTTGAAAAACACGCGCGCTACACCTACCCTCTAGGGCTCATCATCATTTTCCAAACCATCCTCCTTTTGGGATTAATCGCCTGGCCTGGCGTGCTCACGCTTGGTGTTTGGTGGGCTGGATTGCTTAGCTTGGGGATAAGTTCGCTGGCTATTTTAGTCATGCGACTCACCGGCATCAGCGATCTTGCCCAGGATTTGCCAGCCCGGCTTCCTTTTTACCGCATCATCTCGCCTGTCATTCGGTTTATTCGGACCTTCTTTAGTTTGAGTTGGTTTTATGCTGGAATTCTCTGGATTTATAAGCAACTTTATCGACTCGAAAACTTTGTCAGCAATGTGATTGAAGGCGAAGGTGGTCTCCTTTGGTCTTTCGTCTTTCTACTCATCATCATGCTCCTATTTGTCACCCGGGCAGGTCTGTCATGAGCACTATTTTGCCTTGGATAGCTGTATTTCTTGGCATTTTAGCCGCCCTCATCAACCTTGTGCGCCGCAAATGGCTGGTCAATGTCATTGGCTTGGCTGTTCAATACTTGTGTATTTTTATCGCATTTCCTAGAACGGATGGTATCGTACCCGCCTTACTCAAAGTGATTGTCGGGCTCATGGTCGCCTTGGTGATTTATCTAACCATTTTGAGCACCGGCTCAATCCGCAAAGACAAAATCGATCTCAGATTGAGCTCCGGAGAGCTCTTCCGTGGCATTAGCGGTGTTTTTCTGATCCTCTTGATGTATTGGGCTGTTCCCTGGCTACAATCAGAAGTTTTTCCACAAAGCTCAGCGCCGGCTTTAACCTTAGGCTTCGGACTGATTTTATTAGGCTTGCTCCAGCTCGGCTCAAAAGCAGAGCCGCTATACGTTATTATTGGTTTGCTCACATTCTTGTCGGGTTTCGAATTACTTTATGGCTCCTTAGAATTTTCCGCTTTAACCGAAGCGATGTTTGCCATGGTCAATTTGTTGCTGGCTCAAACCGGAGCATACTTCATCATCAAAGATTTGGAGACCGAAACCTTATGACCAACACGGTTGTCATTTGGATCTTTGTGCCAGTTGCCATAAGCCTGCTATTGGTTTTCTTCCAGAAATCCGCTAAATGGTCAACCACAATCAGTCTGCTCGTCTCCGGGATCCTGTTTGCACTGGCATTTCTGATGCCAGAAAGTTTGATTATCCGTATCGGCGCCCGGCAGTACGTTTTTGCCGACAGCATCGAGGTTTTTGGCCGAGTGCTCAGCATCACAAAAGCCAACCTTAGTCTGGTTGCCGGGCTATACTTCTGTGTTTTTGCATGGAACATCTTTGCCCGTTCGCTCAACACCAGTCAATGGTTCAACGCCATTTCCTTACTGATTGGCGCGATGTGGGTAAGCACGCTTGCTATTCAACCCTTCTTGTATGCTGCAGTCATCATCTTACTCATTGCTATCACCAGCATTCCCTTACTATCACCACGTGGCTCAAAAGCAGGTCCGGGTGTATTGCGTTACATTATCTTTCAGACCATCGCCATGCCTTTGGTCTTGCTTAGCGCCTGGATGCTCAGCGGCATCGAAACGGCACCCTCTGCCAGCGCATTGATCACGCGTGCAGCGATTCTCGTCTTAAGTGGTTTTGCGATTTGGTCAGCCTTATTCCCAGTTCACACTTGGGTGCCTATGGTCGCCCAAGAAAGTCATCCCTGGACTGTCAGTTTCCTGTTCATCTTGATGCAAAGTAGCCTAAGCATCTTTTTCATCTACTTTTTAGAAGAGTATTCCTGGCTTCGCAATCTGCCTGAATTGTGGCATTCACTGAGATGGGCCGGCATCGCGATGATTGTTATTTCAAGTATTTTGATTAGTTTTCAAAGTAATCTACGCCGCATTCCTGCCTATATCTACCTATGGGAGATTGGCTACGCCATCTTAGCCATAGGTTTCGCCCAACATGGTGGACTTAACTATTTGCAACTCATCTTCATGCCTCGTATGTTAGGTTTCATTGGCATGGCCTATAACATCGCTAAACTTGAGCAACTTGAACCAAAGTTTGATGGGAAGTTTTCTCATCTCAATGGCCTTTATCACCGTTACCCCGTCATTAGCCTGGGGCTCATCACCAGTTTCCTCAGCCTGGCAGGCTTACCCATTTTGGCAAGTTTCCCCGCGAAACGTCACCTCATTAACCTACTCCCCTGGTCAGGCTATGGCATGGAAACCTGGCTAACCATTGGTTTTGCTGGCATCCTCATCATTGCCTTCAGACTGGTGAACAGTTTCATTAGCCCACCAGACAAAGAACAAGCTTTTATCAGCCTTAGACCAGGCATGGAAGACGCACCTACAATCGCTTTCAACACCATCTTGATCATGCTTCTCTTGTTGGCTGGTTTCTTCCCTGGTCTTTTTGGTGAACTCTTTAAGGGCATCCTGGCACCCTTTGAAAGAATATTCCTCTTAAACTAAATTTTTTCAATAATCCCGCTTTATGGGTATAATCACAAGATAGACAGACGATCTAAAAGGCAGAAAACTATGGACGAATATACCGGCTTAGAACAGCTCGAACGACGTGTGGAATGGTTGGATAACGAACGACGCAATGACAAAACCAACCTTGCTTCCATGCAAAACCGCCTGACCGTTCTCGAGACTGAAAATACTAATCTTCGCAAACAAATCAAAGAGTTAGAAGTTTTGATTAGCCAACAAGGCACACAAATCAGCTCTTTGGATAAATACGATTCACAAATCGCGCGCGTCAACACTGAATTGAGCAAACAAATTCGTGAAAGCAATGAACGCGCCACCATGAACCTCGATGAAGCCGTAAAACGTCAGAAAATTGAAGTCGAAGCGCTAAAGTCAAGCTTAGCCAAGCTTCACGACGTCACCGAACAAATCGCCCCACTGCGTGAAGAAATCAAGACCTTCAAGGTTGAAGATACCCGCCTGGGACGCTTGATAGAAGAGCAAAAAGCGCGCATCACAGAAGTCAGCCGCTTTGACGAGGATTACCGCCGCTCCTTGCAGATGGTCGAAGAAAACCGAAGGCAGGAAGCCAAGCGCATCACCGAAGTGCAAGGCGAAGTCACCTCTATGCGTAAACGCATCGATGAAACGCGCAACCGCATCGAAAGCCTGGCAGATAACTTCAGATCTTTTGATACGCGCATTACCGAAATGCAAACCTACGAAAAAGACCGCAAGGAAGCTCAAGCCGTCTTCATCGACACTGTCAACAGCAGTTTGGTAGACAAAGAACGCAGCTTTAAAAACTGGGAGGCTCGCTTCCAGGAGCTGGACACTATCAATATCAACTTGACTTCCCAAACTGAAGCCCTCGAGGAAGCGCGCCTTTCGGTTAGTAAAGCACTCTCGCAGGCAGAAAAAGCGACCCAACAATTTGAGCGACGCATTAACGAAATCAGTGAGGTACAGCGCCTCAACGACGAACGCTTCCGCCAGGAATGGGCTAGCTTCAAATCGGATGACCTCAAACGCTGGGCAAACTACATGCTCACCTACGAAGAACAAAGCCGTGAAGGCGTTCAGGAATTGGCCGAGCTCAACCGTCAAATTGAAGAAATCAAGGACCTTGTTACGCGCAATCAGGACGCTTTAGAAGCCGTCAACCGCGAAACGGTGCGCCACGTCCAAACCATTTTGCGCGCCTATCAAGACTCCATACAGAATGTTGCTACATTAATGGATAATAAATCATAAGCTATGCGAATTGTTGGTACCGCAGGACATGTAGATCATGGTAAATCCACCTTGGTTGCCGCCCTGACCGGCACCAATCCTGACCGCTTAAAAGAAGAACTCGCCAGGTCGATGACCATCGACCTCGGTTTCGCCTCCCTGACCCTCCCCAACGGCGAATCACTGGGCATCATTGACGTCCCAGGTCACCGTGACTTTATCGGCAACATGCTGTCGGGCATTGGTGGCATCGACGCAGTACTCCTAATCATCGCCGCGGATGAAGGCGTCTCAGCCCAAACTCGCGAGCACCTCGCTATTTTGGACCTACTCGATATTAAAAAAGGTTTTATCGTCCTCACCAAAACTGACTTGGTCAGCGATTCCGAATGGCTGGATTTGGTCGAGATGGAAGCCCAGGAAGCTATCGCCAGCACCAGTTTGGCTGAAGCCAAATTCCTGCGCGTCTCCGCAAAAAGTGGCGAGGGTTTACCTGAACTTATCGATGCCATGCAAGACCTTTTGCAAGACCTTCCACCCAAAGCAGACCTCAACCGCGCGCGTTTGCCGGTTGACCGCGTTTTTAGTCTGACTGGTTTTGGCACCATCGTCACCGGCACCTTGCTGGATGGCAGTTTTGCGATTGGCGATGAGGTGGTCTGTATGCCCGAAGGAAAAGCCGGCCGCGTGCGTGGCTTACAAAACCACAAACACAAACGCCAAAAAATCCTGCCCGGTCACCGCACGGCGATGAATATCAATGGCTTGGATACGGATGAAATCCAACGCGGTAACGTCATCATCAAACCTGGCAGCTACTCCGCCACCAATCTTCTTGACGCGCATTTACACCTTCTTAAAGACGCCACAAAACCGCTCAAACACAATACGGAAGTCAAAGTCTTTATTGGCAGCACAGAAACCACCGCGCGCCTGCGCCTTTTAGGCCTCGAAAAGTTGGACCAAGGCGAAAGTGCCTTTATCCAGCTCAAGCTCGAAAACCCCATCATTACCGCACGTGGCGACCGATACATATTGCGCGTCCCATCCCCAGCCGAAACCATTGGCGGCGGTATTGTCATAGACCCACATCCCGCGCGTTTCCACAGACGGTTTGACGAAGATAACCTGGCCCGCATGCAGGAACTGCTTGCAGGCAATGACAGCGAAATTTTTATCCAAGCGTTGCGCAGTTTGGGCATCGCCACTGGTAGTGAGATTGTGCAAAAATCAGGTTTATCTGAAGAGAAGGTTCAACAACTCCTGCAAAACTTAAAAGCCGAAAACCGTCTCTTCTTTTTACGAGAAGCAGCTTCCTTAGCTATAACCCGCCTGACACTCACAGAAAACTGGCAAGACCTCCATGACCGCGCGCTTGAAATCATCAGCGAGTTTCATCAACAATATCCTCTAAAAGCCGGCATCACGCGTGAAGGCTTGCGAGCTAACCTAAAACTGAAACAGGACATTTTTGACCTGGTGTTAGACCACTTGCAGGCTCAAGACGAAATCAGCATCATGGGACATCTCGTTAAACACAAAGATCACACCGTAAAGTTTACCGAGGCTCAAGAAAGGCAAATTGCAATTCTCTTAGCCAAATTTGCCGCCCAACCCTACACCCCACCTGACCGCGCGGAATGTCTCAAAACCATTGACGAAACCTTGTTGGAAGGCCTAATTGGCAGCGGCCGTCTAGTCCATATTTCTGAGCAAATCCTACTTAAGCCTGAAACGCTCAAAGAAATGAAAGCCTGGGTTACTGAAACAATTAATGCGAAAGGTAGCCTAACCATGGCAGAATTCCGTGATAACTACCAAAACAGCCGAAAATACGCCCAAGCTATCCTCGAATATATGGATAGCATAGGCTTAACTATCCGAAAAGGTGACACAAGAGCCCTAAGGATAGTACAATAGAGATAAGACAAAAAAGATATAAGGAGTATCTATGACATACAAAGTTTTAATCACCGATGGCCTTGAAAAAATTGGCAAGGACATCATCAATGCCGCTGGCGAAGCTGTTGACAAAAAAGGCATCGAAGCCGATCAACTCTTAGCCGAAGTCCACGAATATCAGGGCATGATCGTTCGCGGTCGTACCAAGGTCACCCGTGCCGTCTTCGAAGCCGCCAAAAACCTTAAGGTCGTTGGTCGCGCTGGTGTTGGTGTTGATAACATCGACCTCGAAGCCGCCAAAGAACATGGCGTTACCGTTGTAAACTGCCCCGTTGCCACCACCGTGGCTGTCGCCGAACTCGCTTTCGGTATGCTCCTCTCCATGGTTCGCCGCATTCCTTACGGCGACGCTGGTATGAAAAACGAAAAATGGCTCAAGAAAGAACTCATGGGCTCCGAACTCATGGGCAAGACCCTGGGCATCATCGGTTATGGCAATATCGGCCGCCGCTTGGCGCAATACGCCCAGGCCTTTGGTATGAAAGTCATTTGCTACAACCGCCGCCGTGACCTCGACGAAGTTCGCTCTACCGGTGCCGAACCTGTCGAATTGGAAGACATCTACACCCAAAGCGATATCATCAGCCTCCACCTACCCCTCAACGCTGATTCCAAGTACATGATCAACGATGAAACTTTCGCCAAGATGAAAGACGGCGTCATGATCGTGGACGTTGCACGCGGTGGTGTGATGGAAGAAGCCGCCCTCCTGCGCGCGCTCGAATCTGGCAAGGTTGCCGCTGCAGCCCTTGACGTATTCGAAAAGGAACCCCCTGTGGATTGGCCCGTGCCCAAGCACCCCAACATCATCGCCATGCCACATGTTGGTGGTCAGACCCAGGAAGCCCAGGAACGCGCCGCTGAAGACATCGCCTCTGAGGTGATGAACGTTCTCCAGGGCAAAGACCTGCGCTGGAAAATCGTCTAAGATCTAAACATTTATGCAAAATTCGCTTTACCGCGAATTTTGCTTTTTAAGATACAGAAAGGAGCTCAAATGAGCTTTGAAGAAAAATTAAAAGCCTTTCGCGAACGCTTTCGCGCCATGAACACTTTAGGTGGTGTGCAAGGATTGCTGGGCTGGGACCAAATGGTCAACATGCCCGAAGGCGCCATGGAAGAACGTGGCGCGCAACTCCAGGCTCTGGGTGGCATCATTTATGATATGGGCACCAACCCTGAATTTGGACAGCTAATTGAAGACCTGGCATCGGAAATTCCAGACCTAAACGCGGACGAACCCGTCGCGCGCGAAATTAAACAGGCCAAACGCCAATATGATCTTGCGACCAAAGTCCCCAAAGACAAAATGATGGAAATGATTATGGCAACCACCCAGGCCCAAGGTGTCTGGGAAAAAGCCAAAGCGACGAATGACTACCCCCTCTTCCAGCCCTATTTACAAAAGATTCTTGACCTTTCTTTGGAGTTCGCAGAGTTTTTTAAGCCCTACGACCATCCTTATGACGCGCTATCAGATCAATTTGAGCCCGGCATGAAATCCAAAGAAGTTAAAGCCATTTTTGACGCTTTGCGCCCTCGCCAGGTGGAACTGATTAAAGCGATTGGCGAATGTCCTCAACCCAAGGATGACTTCCTTTACAAGCGCTATGACATTCCGATGCAGCGTAAAATCAACTACCTTGTGGCAACTTTACAAGGCTATGACTGGTCACGCGGTCGTATGGACGAATCCGTGCATCCCTTTACCACCAGCTTCGGCTTGGACGATGTGCGCATCACCACCAAATACCACGAAAACGACGCCAGTGGTGCTTTCTTTAGCACCATGCACGAAACCGGCCACGCGCTTTATGAACTCGGTATTGGCAGAATGTACCAAGGCACCAGTTTAGGCTCGGTGTCTTCTATGGCGCTGCACGAATCACAATCCCGTTTGTGGGAAAACCTGGTGGGTCGCTCCAAAGAATTCTGGACTTACTTCTACCCCATCTACCAAGCCTACTTCAGCGAACACCTCGCCAACGTGAGTTTGGACGACTTCTATAAAGCCATCAATAAGGTCAGTCCATCCCTCATTCGCACCGAATCCGATGAAGCCACCTACAACCTGCACATCATGCTGCGCTTTGAAATTGAACTGGCGATGCTCGAAGGCAAAATCAGCACCAAAGACCTTCCCGAAGTCTGGAACGAAAAAATGCGCGACTACCTGGGTGTAGTGCCCGAAAATGACACCACCGGTGTGTTGCAGGACGTTCACTGGTCAGGCGGTATGATTGGTTACTTCCCCAGCTATGCCCTGGGCAACCTGATTGCCTCACAATGGTGGCACAAACTCATCCAGGACCAGCCCAACACCTTAGACGAAATTGCCAAGGGTGATTTGAGCGGTGTTTTGACCTGGTTGCGTGAGAACATCCACCAACACGGAAGTCGCTATGATGCCATGGACCTTGTCCAACGCGTCACCGGTGAGCCGCTCAACCCGGATTACTACATGAGCTATCTTAATGAAAAGTACCGGGACATTTACGGCATATAGTTTGAGAATAGGTTAATAAACAAGCGGCTTTAGCAAGCCGCTTGTTCTATTTTCAGAAAAGTTTACGGAACTGGTTTTAAGTAGCTTGTTTTTCCATTTTCATCATAAGATTATCGATAATCTTTTTTGAGGGCTGTCTCACAAACATCCATGACAAAAACGCCAGTGCTAACGTTGCCACTACTAAGATAAGTAAACTCCATCCCCAATGCAATTTGTTCATGAGATCGTAGTGAATTAAGATGTTCAAGACTGGCCAGTGATAGAGGAACATTCCATAGGTCAAATCAACTCTAAATTGCATTTTTGGCAATAAATATCCGCATCCTATAATGATCAATGATAAGAGCACACCATACAAACTATCGTCGAAATAACCTGGTGTTCTAATGCCTATTACCTTTGCCAGAACATATACGACTAATAAAGGAAAGAAAGCCTTCTTCAGAAGAGGGATCATCCGGTCTCGTTTATAGTAAACAAAAGCTCCGGTAAAGAACCAAATGGCAAATGGAACAAAAACTTTCCCAATAACTTTGACCACAAAATCATCAACTCGACCGATTAAATAGCCACATCCTATATTTGCACCAAGAAGAATGGCCAGCAAAATTAGCCATTGCCATGTTTTTAACTTTTTTATATATTTATGAAATAGTCCCAATACTACATAAAGCTGAATTTGAACAAAGACACTCCAAATTGAACCATTAACCACACCAGTCCCATACGTTCTCAAAAGACCAGGTGTATTGGCAAGGCCAATGATCTGTGTGCCTAACCAGAATAGAATACTTTTATCAAGCAGGTAAGGAACAACAATAAGAAGGGAAACAAGCGTCACAATGGCGCTCATCCAAAATTCTGGGTACAAGCGCAAAATGCGTTTTGTAAAAAATTCTTTTAAGCTCTTAGAATTTTCAAGCGATGCCGCAATTAAAAACCCGCTAATCGATAGTAATGCAATAAGTGGATTAAAGTATAGTGTCGCAGCTGTAATTTTATTTAGGAGAGGTGCAGCAGCTATGGGGTACTCACCAAACTTCCAAGTAAAATGCGCCAAAATAGTAAAACTTGCCCATAGATACCGTAAGAAGTCATACCCATTATTCCCAAATTCGCTATCTTTAAATGTTTTTCCTTCTAACATCATGGTAAAAACCTTTCAGGGACTTATCACACCAATTTCGCTCTATATTACACTACATTGCTCAACAGGACAAGCTCACTGGTACAGATATCAGTTTATTAAGAACTCTTCAATTTAGCTCGTCAGCCATGTCGTTCAATTCCTTAAGGGTTTCAATAAGAAGTTTTATTGCATGGGAATGATTCTCTGCCACGCCATCGCCATAAATGTATTTCAGGCATTTAGGTAGATTTGTCCAGTTTCTTGATCCATAGCCATTTCCAGTATTAGTGTAAATGTAAACAAACACAAAAAGAAAAACAAGCGTGTACACCCTTTCGTTTGACTTAACCACTAATCCTAATTAGAATAATTATAAATAAGCTATGGAATACATCGAAGAACAACGCCTTTCAGAAATACTTGGTCAGCCAAAAATGCGCAACACCGCACAGCGCAAAGCGATCTATGACTACCTGCGTCAAAGTGATGAGCACCCTAGCGCTGAATGTATTTTCAAAGCGCTTAAACCCGACTTCCCAACTTTATCCCTCGCTACGGTCTATAACACGCTTGAACTCCTCGTTGAGGCTGGCTTGGTCAATACCATAGGCAACCTAAAGGACAACAAAACCCACTTCGATGCCGACCTGACGCCCCATGTGCACCTTTATTGCTCGGGCTGTCAGGAATTTTTGGACCTCGATACAGACCTCATCGAGCAAGTCAAAGCCCAGGTCATTGAAGAATCGGGCTACAAAGTGACCGGAAGTCGTTTGGTTTACTATGGCTTATGCCCCAATTGTCAACAAACTTCAGCACAGACTGAAGATAAATCAAAATCAAACCATAAGGAGAAATAAACATGGAAAATATTGAAATCACACCCCGAATGCCAATGATTGGTGATCCAGCCCCCGCTTTTAGCGCCAAGACAACCCAGGGACCCATCAACTTCCCCGAAGATTACGCCGGAAGTTGGGTTATCCTCTTCAGCCATCCCGCTGACTTTACCCCGGTTTGTACCACCGAATTTATCAGCTTCGCTGTTTTAGAAGAAGAATTTGCAAAACTCAACACCAAACTGATCGGTCTTTCGGTTGATGGTTTGATGAGCCACATTGCCTGGCTGCGCACCATTCGCGAAAAGATTGAATTCAAGGGCCACAAGAACGTGGAAGTCAAGTTCCCCTTGATTGAAGACATCAGCATGAATGTCGCCAAGAAGTTCGGCATGATTCAACCCAATGCTGCTTCCACCCAGGCTGTACGCGCCGTCTTCGTGATCGATCCCAAGGGCATCGTCCGCGCCATCATCTACTACCCCCTTTCAACTGGCCGCAACTTTGACGAGCTTATCCGCTTGGTCCAGGCCCTGCAAACTGCTGATGCCTACGGTGTTGCCACACCCGCTGACTGGCGACCTGGTGATGACATCATCGTGCCCCCCGCTGGTTCCTGTGGCGTTGCCAACCAACGCATGTCCGGCGAAGCCGATATGCAATGTCAGGATTGGTTCTTCTGCCGCCGTCCCTTGGCCAAAGAAGAAGTGCTTAACAAAATCACCGTCAAGTAAAGTTTATTCAGGATTACAAAAAGAGGCTTCTTCCGAAGCCTCTTTTTTTGTCTATTAACCTCCACTCGGTGTGGGTGTAAAGATCGGTTGTGGAGGTGTCCCCATTGGCGTTGGTGTGGGCATGGGGGTTTGACCGCTTGGATCAAAGACATAAACATACTCACCTAACTCAGCCCAATGGAAGAGCCAGTTGGCATCACCAGGGAACATGTTGATGCAACCATGCGATTGCTTGAAGCCCAAAACGGCTGGCCAATAGATGCCGTGAATGGCTTGGGCGTGATTGTAATAGAGCGCCCAAGGCACACTTTCGTAATAGAAGAAGTCAGATCGGTCAGCGGTGTAAGAGCCCTGCATGGTATGTAGCTCAATCTTGTGATAGACCTCATAAACGCCAGGGTCGGAATACAGCTCACCAGATCCACTGGCAATCACGGTTGCAAACTTGAGTTCGCCGTTCTCATAAACCGCCAGGGTTTGGTTCTCAAGATCAATCGCAATCCAACGGTCACGATCAACACCCTCGGGCCGATGGGTATTCACCAAAACTTCACGCGACTTAAGCGAGGGAATCCACTCGCCCGGGGAAGCCTCATACCATTTATAACCTTCTGCCTCTGCATAATTGTAGATTGGGAAAGAATCGTACTTGGTATAGCTGATTCCGGTTGAAGGTGCGGCAAAACTCGGCGCCGAAAAGCTTTGAATATTATCAATCGTGAAGCCAAAATTTTGCTTTGGCGTGGCGTAAAATTCCAAGCCTTGCCATTTTGGCCAACTCCAATGGGGCGTCGCTTCAATCCAACCACCGTTTGCCATACGCACGAAATTCCGTCCATCAGAATAAGCCACATCAGTAACAGTTACATACTTGCCACCGCCACCAGCGATATGACCCATCGCAGCGCCACCAGAAACGGCATCACTTAGGCTAGGGTAATAAGGGCTTGTTCCCTCTTCCAACATGGCCACACGAACCGGCAACTCTGAGAGACTTGCGTCAGGTCTATGTGCGGAGAGACCACGCTGTGGGAATGGAAACCCTTGTTCAGCCAATTGATTCACTACTTGAGATGGCCCATAAGGCAAACAATCCTCAGGCTGAACGGTATATCGCCCAGGGGGACATAATGGCATATCGTAGCGCGCATGGGTTGAAGCATTTGGTGCCGCTTCTACCAACGCAAAATCGGTCCTTAACAAAGAAAGGAATATCAAGGCAACGGCCAGGAATAACAGTCTCTTTTTCATGCTCTCCATTATACCCGGCTTGAAATCTGATACAAAATCGCTGTATCAAAGCTCATTCTTGAAAAACAATAAACAGATCAGCTATAGAAAAATAAGTGCTCAATAGCTAATCCCATGCTTGTTCCCATCCGGAGCCCAGAGCTTGAGATAAATGGGCATATCCAGCCCAATCTGGTATGCCCAAATAGCCAGGAAAAACAGCGTAATCCCCACAACAGCCAGGCGGTAAATCTTGTGTGTGTTCTGGTCTTTCCATTTGCTTCTTAAGGTTGTCAATCCCAGCAAAGCCAATGGCGCTAAAATGGGCACCAACGCGAGATGATAACGCGGCTCTGTGGTAATTGGCAAATGTGGCAGGCAGTACAGAATAACCGTCAATACCAAAAGCCAAGCGTTCTGCCGTCCATTAACACTTAACAGCCCGATAAACCCAAACAGACACGTGAAGAACCAAGGCACACTCAACAAAAGGTAAATCATCCCCAACCAAGGTTGCGGGATATTGCCCACAAAGTTATTGCTGTAGAAGTAATTAAAGATGCGCGTCTCCGGACCAAAAAAGGCAGGCGTTCGGCCAAAGACGCGTTTGACCGCTTCCCATGGATTATCCCGGATAAAGGTAAGCGCATGTTCCTTGCAATAGGCATCTCTTTCAGCGTCATCCAAAATGAACAAAGGCTTAACCGCAATATCCGAGACAAAATTCCCATTGCCTTCGGGATGATAGGTAATGAACATGTTGTACCAAAAACTGTTTTCAATATTTGCCGGCTTGCCCATGACTTTGGAATGATGCACCATCCAAGGTGCTACTAAAATAATGATTGGCAAACAAAGCATCACGATAAAAAGCAACTTTTTATGATATTTTTTGATCAGCAACAAAACACAAACAGCAGCCACCAACAGCGATACCGACCGGGCTAAAATCATCGCACCTAAAACAATCCCCAGTAATAAAAAGTAAAAAATGCTTGGCTCTTTTTTCAAGAATTTTAAAGTCAACAATACTGCCAGCGTCATCAATGGGATAAATATGTTCTCAGAGCCTAGTCCAAGTGGGTAAAACAAAAACATCGGATAAAAAGAGACAATCCCACCAGCAATCAAGCTCATTTTATTGGATAATCCAAGCGTTTTAGCAATCCCAATCACCATTAAGGTCATGGAAGACATGGTGAAGGCTTGCACCACCCTAACCAGCAAAAAGCGGTTTTCTGAAGCGTCAATCCGATACAAAAGGCTTAAAAACAGCGGATAGCCAGGCGCGCGAAAAGCAGTCTCCACGCCTTCTTCCGGGAAGTGCATTTTATCCAGTGGCATAAACTTTTCAAGATAAGGTCGCAGAACTTCCACATCCGCTTTGCCATACCATTTATAACCCTTACCGCTAGCCAATGAACGCCCCAACATGTCATACTGATACATGTCATCCAAAGCTATCGGCAATTTAGCAAAAATAATGACAATGACTAAACGAAAAACAAGCGACAAGCCGAACAAAGCCAAACACACCCAGCGAAAGGCGTTGTTTGTCTTCTCGCGTAGCGAGTTTTTCTCAGTGACAGCGGTTTCCTTCATAAAAAACCTCCAAGTGAGCTATACGGATCTCACGCACCAACATGTGTATAAAATCAGACAAAGGACTAAAAATAAAACAAGCTTATTTTAACACGCTTGTGCTCATTGCCTGTCTTGTAAAAAACGGAAGTAGTAAGGTTTTTGCTCTCAAGCCTGGAGAGGGTGCTAAAAAGGGTATAATCAAACCCATGCAAACCATCGTCTGTTTAGACATTGAAACCACGGGGCTAGATCCAGAATCTGACGCCATTATTGAGATCGGTGCTGTCAAATTCAAGGGCAACCGCGTTGAAGCAGAGTACTCAACGCTTGTGAATCCACGCCGGCCAATCAACCAATTCATCACCAACTTGACTGGAATCACCAATGCGATGGTGATGAATGCCCCTTTGCTTTCAGATGTCCTGCGTGAGTTTGTAGACTTCGTCGGCGACGCGCCGATTTTGGGCCAAAATATTGGTTTTGACCTCAGCTTTTTCTATAAAGTTGGCATGCTCAAGCAAAATCCAGCCATCGACACCTACGAGCTGGCTTCCGTGCTTTTACCAACCGCATCACGCTATAGTTTAAGCGCTTTGGCCACGCGCCTGGGGGTCGTGCAACAAAACGCACACCGCGCGCTTGACGACGCGCGGGTGACCATGGAGGTCTATCACAAGCTTTGTGAGATCCTCAAAGAGTTGCCTGTTGAGCTCGTTGCCGAGATTATCCACCAAGCCGAAGACAGACGTTGGGCTGGTGAAATCGCTTTCAGAAATGCCTTGCTCGAGCATAGCCACAGTGGCTTGTTAAGCCGAAGATTGCTCGAAAAAGGGGACGACTCCCTGTTCACTTTTAGCAAAGCCAGTCCATCCGTCCCATTGGAAGCCCACGAAACGCTCCATTTATTAGATGTTGAAGCCCTCGCCGGCACGCTCGAACCTGGTGGCGAATTCTCACGTCATATTCCAGGTTTTGAACACCGCTCCCAACAAGTCCAAGTGCTCAAATCAGTGGCTGAAGCATTCAACAAAGGCAATCACCTGATGGTCGAAGCCGGTACCGGCACAGGCAAATCGCTGGCTTACCTTATTCCAGCTGCGCAATGGGCACAACAAAACGGTGAGCGGGTGGTCATTTCCACCAATACCATTGCGCTGCAAGACCAACTCATCAACAAAGACATCCCCGACCTCATTCAGGCTTTGGGTCTGGATTTGCGTGCTGCCGTGCTTAAAGGGCGTGGCAATTACCTCTGTCCACGTAAGCTCAAGGCTCTTCGCAAACGAGGCCCCAATTCCATTGACGAATTGCGCGTTTTTGCGAAAATCCTGGTCTGGCTTAACCAAGGCGGCAGTGGTGACCGTACGGAAATCAACCTCAATGGTCCTGTTGAACGGATGATATGGTCAACGCTTTCCGCAGAAGATGAAAACTGTCGTCTTGAAAAATGCCAACGTGAAATGGGCGGCCGTTGTCCTTTATACAAAGCTCGCATGGCTGCCGAAAGCGCGCACATCCTCATTGTCAATCACGCCCTGCTCCTTGCCGACGCCGCCACCGAGAACCGCGTGCTGCCCTCTTATAACTACCTGATTGTGGATGAAGCCCACCACATGGAATCTGCCACCACTGACGCGATGGCTTTCCGCCTTTACACAACCGATATCAAACGCTTGATTCGCGAATTGGGTGACCATCAGCACGGTCTTCTGGGTCGCGTTTGGGCGATTGCTCAAGATCATCTTCGCCCCTCAGACCTGGCTCAACTCGGCGTGACGATCGAAAAAACCACCGACCATGCGCTCCGCTTCGATTCCCACATGAACCGGTATTTCAAGGCGCTCGATTTCGTGCTCGAAGAAATGCGCGAAGGCCGACCGATTGGCACCTATCCCCAACAAGTCCGGGTCGTGCCTTCCTTACGTTCTTTGCCTATGTGGTTTGATGTGGAAAGTTCATGGGATCTGGCCCACGACGCGCTCAGGAAATTGACCTTGCATCTCAAGGCGATGCGCGAAGCCCTGCATGGCGTCGAATCAAGTGAAAACGAGGATGCAGAAGACTTGATGGGGGCATTGGGCAACATGAGCCAAACCATCAACGAGATGGGTGAACAAATCGAACAGCTCACCATGACCCCCAATGACGAGACCATTTATTGGGTTGAGCTAGATCCGCTGCAAGGCCGCCTGGCCTTGCAATCCGCGCCGCTACACATCGGCTCGCTTATGGAAAAGCATCTTTGGCACGATAAGGCAAGTGTCGTCTTGACCTCCGCCACCCTCACCACACACGGTGAATTTGACTACCTCAAACACCGCCTCAATGCGGAAGATGCTGACGAAATGATCGTTGGTTCTCCCTTTGACTACGAAAACGCGGTGATGATTTACCTGCCCCACGATATCCCCGAACCCAGCGACAACTATGGCCACCAAAAAATGACCGAGGACGCCATCGTGCGTTTGGCACGCGTCACCGGTGGGCGTATGTTGGTGCTTTTCACATCCTATGCCCAATTGCGCAAGACCTCTCAGGCTATCAGCAACACCCTTTCAAAGCTCGATATCACTGTTTTTGAACAAGGTGAAGGCGCTTCGGCATCGGCACTGCTGGAGTCTTTTAAAGAAGCGGATAAAGCCGTTTTGCTCGGCACGCGCGCTTTTTGGGAGGGGGTCGACGTTCCGGGTGAAGCGCTCTCCGCTTTGGTCATCGTCAAACTGCCTTTTGATGTGCCTTCTGACCCCATCATTGCCGCCCGCTCAGAAAGCTTTGAAAGCCCCTTTGGTGAATACATGATTCCCGAAGCCATTTTGCGATTTAGGCAGGGTTTTGGTCGTCTGATCCGCGCGCAGAGCGACCGTGGTATTGTTGTGCTTCTCGATAAACGCGTCATCTCAAAGAATTATGGCCGCATGTTTTTGGAATCCTTACCACAGTGCCATGTGCAACAATCCAGCATCGCCAACCTGCCAGAACATGCTGCCAAGTGGCTGGGTCGTTAATCCCATCATACCGTTTACTGCTTTTATTGTTTCGAGCAGAGTATATTCAAAGAAAACAAGAGCCTTAATTTCAAGCTGCGGGACTAAAGCTAAACTAAAACCTGTCAAGAAACTGGAGGTGGCAAGATAGGTCATTGAAGCTTGGAGAAATTTGTGCGTCCAGATCCGACCACACAGTTTACTGGTCTACCTCATATCATTTAATTAGGATGCAAGTTTGGTGAGAGTTGAAAAAGACACATTTATAATGTGTGTCATTTTTTGAAAAAAGGTCAAGTCAAGACCATAGTCTAGTATAATTGTATTAATTACATTTCTTTGGAGAGAAAAAAATGAAATGCAATAGTTGTCAGAGCATCATTCCAAATAGCAGCCAATTTTGTAAAGTGTGTGGGGAGAAAATTAGCGTCGATTATTCTTCTATTGATAAAAGAAATACTGATTCCCAACCTAACGAATTACTATCGAGGCAGTACGACGATGACGGGATAAAACCAACAGAGTCAAATCTTACCAAGAAAAAACCTGTTCGCTCAAAAAATATAATTCTCTTGACTATTATTTCTGGTCTTTTGGTAATTGCTCTTGCAACATTTTTTGGCGTTAGACATTTTCAACAAAAAGCTAGAAACGATAATTTTAACGCTGAACTGGAAAAATTGTTTTTCGGAGAATCATCAAATACTAGAGAAATCAATGGTTCTGTTGAGGGAAATTATGGTAGCAGAATTTTTTTAACATATGCCTCCAATGGTTTTGCAGAATTCATAGATAGAGCTAAAAACGACTCTGAAAGAAAGTTGCACGAACAATTGGTTGAGGAGACGAATGAATTGTTTTGTCTTTCTCTTTTTGCAGAACGATCTGAATTACTCGATTCCTATTCTAAGAAGAAAGAGTACGCAAAAGATAAGGCATTCCAGGCAGCTCAACACATCAACCCACGCTGCATATTCCTAATAGGAAAAGATCGATTCGAGTACTACAAAGATCCTTTTGATGGTGATGTGCTTATGAAAAACGGTATCCCAGTTGAGAAAGTAAATGTAAAAGACATTTTTTCTTACGGTAATCCAAGCCCCGCATTACAAGAATTAATGGACAAGCATAATGCTACACTGAATGCTAAGGAAGTTCAGTTTGACATGGCAAATAAAGTAAATGAACTTTTCGGCCTCGAAGGCACTGCTGAACTCTGTGATTACTATAATTACGGTTATGATGATAGCATCAAATCAAGATACTTCTGCATGGAGGTTACTCCAGATGGGGGTACTTATTCTGACCGTTGGTATATATATGGCAACAGGAGTAGTGCGAGTAAATTGTATGATGATTTATTAAAAGGCAGCGTGAATATTAAACTAATTGCAATGATTGAGGGATCATACTACGAGATAAATCAACAAAACATGGCAACATTGTATAATGCAACCTGGTATGGAGGAAGATCTCGCTAACAGCATAATATCAAATTGTTTTCAGGTACACAAAAGGAGTATAAAATGTCTGATGATGTAAAGAATAATAAATTTTCTTTCCCTGTTTTTTCGATCGTTACTTACATTATTTCCACAGTTTTCATCGGATTGGGTTTTCATAAAATGTTCGCCTACAATGATGGAGAATCTTATCCTTATAAATTGGTGAATGCTTATGTGGGTGGCGATGCATACAACTACATTATTAATGCCAATTTAGCAACAGCGTACTTTATTCTTGCCTTGATTTTTGTTTTATTGGGGAGTACGGTAGCGGTCGTAATGGCGATAAGGTGGTCAACTGCGAAATCTCAATTAGCAGAAGCACTCAGACAAGATTCTGGAAGTAAGCCTAAGGTTTACGATGACCTACCAGGATTATAACCATGACTGACAATAGATATTTCCGATTACAAGAAGTTGAAGTTAAGGAATATGTTATAGATGCTCCTGTAGAAATTGAAAAAGGTGCTTTGCTTCTGGATACAAAGACTCGGGATGTGCTTCTTCAACTCAAATTTAATTTATTGGATTATGACTCCGAGGATATTTCATCAATTACTTTATCGATTGATGAAATGGATGATACTGGCAAACAAATAACTAATGCTGAACAACGCGAGAAAACCATCAGAGATATTTTCTTGTTTAAAAGCAAATCTTTCGGAGAAAACTCTCCTCTTGTCCTCGATAAACAGGTCAGAAATGTAACGGTTGAGATTAAAAGTTTAACATTTCGGGACGGCCAGGTTTGGGAAAACGCCAAAAACTTGTTAATACCGCCTCAACAACGAAGCTTTGCATCTCTTAATTCTAATTTGATAAAACAATTCAGAAGAAAACTAATGACATTTAATCCCCAAAAAAAGGATTCGGTGATTTACATCCCTGAGCAGCATGATAAGTTTTGGCAGTGCACTTGTGGAAGGCCAAATAACATCGATTCTGATACATGTGTGCGTTGTGGATTATCTAAAGAAAAAGTGTTCAATCTCACTGAAGAAGCTTTGCAACAGGATCTAGTTGCTTATGAAAAACAGCTACGATTGAAAGCAATAGAAGAACAAAAGCATAAAGAAGAAAAGGCTCAGTTACTTAAAGTCAAACGTGCTCGAAGGAAAAAATTTCTTGGGATTCTTTTGCTAATCGGTGTTCTCATCTCTGTTATTGTTCTATTTCAAATGGTCCTTTTACCAGCTTTCAAGTATTCTCTGGCATCTAAACACTTAGCTAAGAAAGATTACGACCGTGCTCTTTCCATTTACGATTCATTGGGCGATTATCGAGATTCAAAAACATTGGTTTCCGAATCTAATTACCAGAAAGCAATAAATTTCCTATCTGAAAAGAAATATGATGAAGCTATAAAAACATTTATAGATATTAAGGACTATAGAGATTCTGAGACTATGATTTTAGAGGCCAAATCTCAGAAGGCTTTAGATCTATTAAATAACAATGAATATGAAGCTGCAATGGATATCTTACTTGAACTGGAGGACAATAAAACAACCCAAGAATTAACTAAAGAGGCCAATTACCAAAAAGCGGTTAGCCTTTTTTCTAACAAGCAGTTTGATGAATCGATTTTGTTATTTTCTGAATTGAAGGATTACAAAGACTCGTCTGAAAAGGGTCTGGAAGCGAAATATCAAAAAGCGGTTAGCCTTTTTTCTGAAAACCAGTTTGATGAATCAATTTTGTTGTTTTCTGAATTGAAGGATTACAAAGACTCGTCTGAAAAAGGTCTGGAAGCGAAATACCAAAAAGCGGTTTACCTTTTTTCTGACAAGCAGTATGACAAATCAATTTTGCTGTTTTCTGAATTGAATGATTACAAAGACTCCCCTGAAAAGTGTCTGGAAGCGAAATACCAAAATGGTGTCAATTTGTTTAATGAAGGTGATTACACAAATGCTTATGCTATTTTCGAGCCCATCAACGACTATAAAGATACTAACTCATATCTCCAGGAAACCTTGTATGAGTTGGGAAAACAAGATTTAGATGCGGGAATGTATGAAGATGCGAGGGAAAAATTTTTACAATTAGATAATTACAAAGATTCAAATTTATTGTTTAAAGAGGCCAGTTATTTATTGGGGCTGAGATATCTTAGGTACTCGAGATATTCGCTAGCTATGAAATTATTTAATCAATTAGGAGAGTACAAGGACTGTCAAACATTAACGCAATATTCTTCAGCCATCATACATTACATGGCTGGTGAGTTTTCTAAAGCAAAACAAGCATTTTCATCATTGGGTGATTTTAAGGATTCCAAATCTTATCTAGAGAAAACTAAGGTTATGATAGGTATTCAAGGCACTTGGGGATATATTCGCCCATGTTGCTTAGAGGAAGGCATAAGCTCGGGAGACTGGAATTATTTTGTTATTGTAGGTTGGAGAATGTTTCAGGCTTATTCAGCTAATGACGCATTTGAGCTTGAAAGTATACTCCCTGAACAAGTAACCGAAAAATCCATAAACATAAAACTTGAGCATCCGTTAACCTACACACTAAGCTCAAACTCACTTGTGATTGTCGGATATTGGAGTCGTTCGGGATTATATAGACCTAATGGTTATGACGAAACATGCATTAAGTTTAGTAACACGACCAACAACGCAAAAATCTTAGAACTATTAAAAAAATAATTTGCCAAAATTCGGGAATTCTGAATTCTCAGACCACATGAAGGTTGTATAAACGCCAATAAACCTTGCCGGTCAGCGTCAGTGGCAATTGATGCGCTCGGTGGGCGCAGACAAAAGAGGTCTGCACGCAAGCAGCACCGGCGCGAACAGTGCGTGGGATGCGCTCGGTGAGGACACCGGCGCGAACAGTGCGTTAGATGGCGTCCCGCCGTGCTATCCCCTACACTTAGTTGACAAATTTACTCGATACAAGTAGACTTTTCTCGTCACTAACAAAAACGACATTTGTTAGAAAGGAGAAAAACATGGCATATACATTCAAAAATTCAAAAGGTACTGAATACTATTTACATCTCAAAAAGGTGCAGCGCGCTTCTGGTAAAGAAACCGAACTGTTCTACTTCGCCCGCGATATCCGCAAAGGACAAGAAGTCGAAGAAGTTCCCGCTGGTAAAAAAGTTGTTGAACTCGCTTCTGGCTTACCTGTTTTGAAGAAAATCTAAACGGTATTTCAGTAAAGTAATCACTTGATTACAAATTGAGGTTGGCACATCGCCAACCTTTTTTGTTAACAACAAGATTTCATAAAAACAAATCCTGCCTAACCCTTACCAAAAACCTTTCCCCTAATATCCAGGCTGGTACATTTCATGCACCAATAACCTTGAAAGTTCTATTGCAGGAGTTAGACTATGAAAAACACAGCTAAATTGATTCTTTTCGCGCTTATCAGTATCCTTTTGTTCAGCGCGTGCGCGCGCAGCGCCTCAAAACCGCCGGCTTACGATCCTAACCTGGGAGAGGACACGCCGCTTTTCGGTTCGGTTGACGACCAAATTCGCTACGCAACCTCAACCGCAGCGGCAATCATCGCACAATACAACCTCCCCACCGAAATTGTGCAAAACCCCCAAGGCACCCCTGTTGTGGTCACATCCACACCCATTCCTACAGCCACGCCAACCGCCACTCCGACGGTAACACCTATCGTCCTCTCCGCGCCACAAAAATGGGACATTCAAAAAGGCGAAACCCTGGAATGTCTGGCCCGTCGCTTTGATGTGGATTTAGATGACCTACTCAAAGCCAACCCTAACCTCAACGCACATAACCTAAAAATTGGTCAAACCGTAACCATTCCACAAGACAGCAAATGGCCTGGTGACCGGAGCACTGGCCAATGGCCTCGCCCAGATGTTTGGACGGTTGGTCCAGAAGAGACCGTCTACCTGGTGGCTTGTTCTTATGGCGATGTTTGGCCTGAGGAAATTATTCAGCTCAACAACATCAGTGACCCGAACGATCTCAGTGCTTATACTGAACTGCAAATCCCTTAATGGTTCTGGCCCGTGGATATATTAAACCGTGAAAAACAATATCGAGGTCACATCGTTAACCTCGAAAAAGTCTTGGTGCGTTCACCGGAAGGCAAAGAACGTTATTACGAGCTCGTTAATCACGCTCCCGCGGTGACGGTTTTGCCTATCGACGCCGATGGCAAAATCTACTTTGTCGAGCAATATCGCCTTGGCGCGGAGCAAGTCCTGCTTGAGCTACCCGCTGGCGTTATTGACCCCGGCGAATCTCCAGACGAAGCCGCGCAACGCGAATTGCGTGAAGAAACCGGTTTTGCCTGCAAAAATCTGAGCAAGTTAGGCAGTTTTTACATGATCGCCGGCTATGGCGATGAATTCATGCATGTTTACCTCGCCCAAGACCTTTACCCAGCGCCATTGGATCCAGATGCCGATGAGGACTTAAAACTCGTCCCCATCAACCTGAAACAAGCCTATAAAATGCTTTACAGTGATGAGTTTAAAGATGCCAAAACCATCGCCTTGTTGAGCTTAGCCATCCCTAAACTCCTGACACAATACCCTGAACTTCACCAAAGTTTTAAGGCATAGCAAAGAAAATAAGATAAAAAGAAATCCCGATGCAAACGCTATCGGGATTTCTTTTGTTAATACAAGTATTATCAGATTAATCCCCTTTTTTACAACACAGATTTTGACTCTTGCGTTACAATAATAGACGCACCATCCTTAATCGGAAGGTGATTTAGTATGCATGAATTTCAAACGGTATAACCGACAAAAAGGAGCAAAGTTATATGAAACGAGACATGGTCATGACCGATGCCAATGAGGCAACCGCCCACGTCGCTTATCGCTTGAGCGAAGTGATTGCTATTTACCCAATCACCCCCAGCTCAAATATGGGCGAATACGCGGATCAATGGGCTGCAGAACGCATCCCCAACCTCTGGGGCACGATCCCTTCGGTCATTGAAATGCAATCCGAAGGTGGCGCGGCTGGAGCAGTGCACGGCGCACTGCAAACCGGAGCGCTCACCACGACGTTCACCGCCTCACAAGGCCTTTTACTGATGATCCCCAACATGTACAAAATCGCCGGCGAACTTACGCCTGCGGTCTTCCATGTTTCGGCGCGATCCCTCGCCGCTCAGGCGCTCTCCATTTTTGGTGACCATCAAGACGTGATGGCTGTTCGCCAAACCGGATGGGCCCTCATCGCCAGCAACTCCGCACAAGAAGCCCAAGACACCGCCGCTATCGCAACCGCGGCAACCTTGCGCTCACGCGTGCCTTTCCTGCACTTCTTTGATGGCTTCCGCACCTCCCACGAAATTAACAACGTTAATCGCATCAAGGATGAGGAACTTGCTGAACTGATAAACGAAGACATGATTGCTGATCATCGCGCCCGAGCTCTCAAACCTGAGACCCCCTTCATCCGTGGTACCGCCCAGAACCCTGACGTTTACTTCCAGGGTCGCGAAACCGTCAACCGCTACTACGACGAAGCTGTGCGCATCGTTGAAGAAGAAATGGACCGCTTCGCTGACATCACTGGTCGCCAATACCACATCATGGAATACTACGGTTCCGAAAAAGCTGACCGCGTTGTGGTCATCATGGGCTCTGGCGCCGAAACCGCCGCACAGGTTGCCAACTACCTCAACACCCACAACGAAACCGTTGGTGTGATTGTTGTGCGCTTGTACCGCCCCTTCTCTGTGGAACACTTCCTCAACCTGCTGCCCGCCACCGTCAAGAAGATTGCCGTCCTCGACCGCACCAAAGAACCCGGTGCTATCGGCGAACCCCTCTACCAAGATGTGGTTAATGCCCTCAACGTTGGAATGGAACAAGGTCGCTTGGCTTGTGGTTCAATCCCCATGGTTACTGGTGGTCGCTACGGTCTTTCTTCAAAAGACTTCACCCCCGCGATGGTCAAGGGTGTCTTCGACGAACTCGCCAAAGACGCTCCCAAACCCCGCTTTACCGTGGGTATCATCGATGATGTCACCAACCTCAGCATTGACTACGATCCCAACTTTGAAGTTTTAGGCGACAAGGTCATCCAGGCTATGTTCTTTGGTCTGGGCTCTGACGGTACTGTTGGCGCGAACAAAAACTCAATCAAAATCATTGGTGACCAAACCGAAAACTACGGTCAAGGTTATTTTGAATACGACTCCAAGAAATCTGGTGGTGTCACCGTTTCGCACTTGCGCTTCGGTCCTGAACCTGTCAAGGCACCTTACTTCATTTCTGCCGGCCAGGCTGACTTTGTGGGCTGCCACCAGGTTAGCTTTGTTGATCGCTATGATATGCTCAAGTACTCCCGCCCTGGCTCAGTCTTCTTGTTGAATACGCTCTATGGCCCCAATGAAGTTTGGGACACCTTGCCCCGCGATATGCAACAGGTGATGATTGACAAAGACATCCAGTTCTATGTCATCGACGCCTACAAAGTTGCCGGCGAAACTGGCATGGGTAGCCGCATCAACACTATCATGCAGACCTGTTTCTTTGCTATCAGTGGCGTTCTGCCCCGCGAAGAAGCCATCGCCCACATCAAAACCGCCATTGAAGAAACCTATGGCGAAAAGGGTGAAGCCATCGTCAAGCGCAACTTTGATGCCGTTGACGGTTCCTTGGCCAACCTGCACAAGGTCGACTATCCCAAGGAAGTCACCAGCCAAATCACTCGCCGCCCTGGCGTTCCTGAAGAAGCTCCTGTCTTCGTCAAGGAAGTTTTGGGCATGATGATTGACCGCGAAGGTGACTCCATCCCCGTGAGCATGATGCCCGATGATGGTACCTATCCTTCAGCCACCACCCAGTGGGAAAAACGCGACGTCGCGCTTGAAATCCCCGTCTGGAATCCTGACCTGTGTATCCAGTGTGGTAAGTGTTCCTTTGTTTGCCCCCACGCGGCCATCCGCACCAAGGTTTACAAAGAAGAACTCCTCGCCGATGCCCCCGAAGGCTTCAAGAGCAAACCCTCCAACTTCCGCGAATGGAAAGAGGGCTATGCCTGGACCGTTCAGGTTGCACCTCAGGATTGTATCGGTTGTGGTCTCTGTGTTGAAAACTGCCCCGGCCGTGATCGTCAGAACCCCGAAAACAAAGCCATCCTCATGGGCGACAAGATGCCCATCCGCGAACGCGAAATGGCTAACTGGGACTTCTTCCTCAACCTGCCCCTCATCCCACGCGAAGATATCAACACCAACACTGTCAAGAACAGCCAATTGCTCGAACCCCTGTTTGAGTTCTCTGGTGCTTGCGGTGGTTGTGGTGAGACTCCTTACCTCAAGCTGGCGACCCAACTCTTTGGCGACCGCATGATCGTTGCCAACGCGACCGGTTGTTCCTCCATTTACGGTGGCAACCAACCCACCACGCCTTGGGCAGTCAACCAAGAAGGTTTTGGACCTGCCTGGTCAAACTCCCTCTTTGAAGACAACGCCGAGTTTGGTTTGGGTATGCGCTTGACCGTTGACAAGTTCAAAGAATTTGCCAGCGAAATCCTCGCCCGCCACACGGATAAGATCGGTGCCGAACTGGTGAACGACATTCTCGAAGCTGACCAAAGCAACGAAGCTGGCTTGGCTGCCCAACGCAAACGCATTAAGCAACTGAAAGCCATGCTCAAAGACGAAACCGAAGGTGAACTCCGCACCTTGCACAGCCTGGCGGACTATCTGGTCAAGAAAAGTGTTTGGATCATCGGTGGTGACGGCTGGGCTTATGACATCGGTTACGGTGGTTTGGACCACGTCCTCGCTTCCGGCAAGAATGTCAACGTTTTGGTCATGGACACCGAAGTTTATTCCAACACCGGTGGACAAAGCTCCAAGGCGACCCCAACTGGTGCCGTTGCCAAATTTGCCGCTGACGGTAAGGCTCTGCCCAAGAAAGACCTCGGCATGATCGCCATGACCTACGGCAACATTTATGTCGCCAAGGTCGCTATCGGCGCTTCAGACGCCCAGGTTCTCAAAGCCTTCAACGAAGCCGATTCTTACGACGGACCTTCCCTGATCATTGCTTACTCGCACTGTATCAACCACGGTCTCGACATGAAGAAGGGCCTCATCCAGCAAAAACTGGCTGTCCAATCAGGCGTTTGGAACACCTATCGCTACGACCCACGCTTGATCGACCAAGGCATCAACCCCTTGCAACTCGACTCCAAAGAGCCCACCATCCCAGTTTCCGAATATGCCTACAACGAAACCCGTTACCGCATGTTACTCAACCAGGATGAAGAGCGCGCCGAGATGCTGATGCAAATGGCACAACGTGACGCCGAACGCCGCTGGTTCATGTACTCACAAATGGCCGCGATGGACTATTCCGCGATGAAAAAAGACTAAGCGCTGAAAAATTCACCGCTCTAAGGTAAAATAACGATGGCGTAAATATTACGCCATCGTTTTCTATTAAGTGCTATTCAAAAGGCAATTTAATTGTTCCGCGTTAGGCTAACATGTTCGTGGGTTAAATAAGTTCAAAATAGAATTGAGTGTTTATGTCAGTCGTTGATGAAATAAAATCCCGTTTAGATATTGTCGATATGGTTGGGCAAAGTGTCAAACTGCGCCGCACGGGCAAGAATTACATTGGCTTTTGTCCTTTCCATTCCAACACGCGCACGCCTGCTTTTGTGGTCTTTCCCGAATCACAAACCTGGCGTTGTTTTGGACAATGTGCTGAAGGAGGCGATCTTTTTAGCTATGTGATGAAACGTGATGGGTTGGATTTTAACGAAGCCCTAAAGCGCCTGGCAGAAAAGGCCGGCGTCGTCCTAACTCAGCGCACTGAGAAAAGCCAAGCCGAAGAAGAAAGCCTAAATCGCCTTTACAATCTTTTAGAAGACGCGCAACGCTTTTACCGCCAACAAATGCTGGAAACGCCAGCCGGCAAAAAAGCACTGGATTACATCAAAGCCCGCAACATCAGCGATGAAACCATCAAAATTTGGGGGCTAGGCTATGCGCCTGGGGGATGGGACACCCTCATCAAGCATTTTGCCAAAACTGATTATCAAGTCAGCGAGCTTAGCGCAGCTGGTCTCCTTACCGAACGAGATGACGGCACCCATTATGATCGCTTTCGCGACCGATTGATGTTCCCGATCCGCAACGCTGCTGGTAAAATGGCGGGTTTTGGCGCGCGTGCGCTCCATCCGGATGATGTCCCCAAATACCTCAACTCGCCCAAAACTGATCTGTTTGACAAAGGTCACTTGCTTTACGGCATGGATTTGGCGCGACGTGAAATGCGCTCGCTCAATCAAGCCGTCATTGTTGAGGGCTATATGGACGTTATCGCCTTGCACCAAGCCGGATACAAAAACGTGGTGGCATCCATGGGTACCGCGCTCACTGAAGACCAATTCAGCATCCTCAAACGCCCAACGCGCAATATCATCCTCGCCTTGGATGCCGACCAAGCCGGTCAAAATGCAACCTTGCGAGGTCTCGAAACCGCCCGTCGTAGCATGGACGAAGGTATTGAAATCAGTTTTGACTCACGCGGTTTAATGCGCTATGAACGCTTCCTAAAGGCGGATATTCGCGTCACCACCCTACCTGAAGGCAAAGACCCCGACGAAATCGTCAACGAAGACCCCGAGCAATGGAAAAGGATTATTGCTGAAGCCAAACCGATTGTCAGCCATGTCATGCAAACCCTGGCGCAAGGTCAGGATTTGAACGACGCTAAGGTCAAACGCGAACTCGCCGCGCAAGTCATGCCATTGATTGAGGATATTGCGGATTCTGTCGAGCGTGAAAGCTACCGCCAAGAATTAGCCCGCATGTTGCGCATTGATGAACGCGCACTGCGTAGCGCAGCCACAAGCCCTTCGCGTCCTAAACCAAGTCGCTCACTTAGCCCAGAAGAAGCGACGGAAAAACAAAAACCCGACAGCCTGCCCAGCATAACGCGACGCAATCGGCTCCTCGAAAAACACTGCATCAGTTACCTCTTGCGCGAACCTGAAAAACTCTACCAATTCAACCGCCAACTCGGCATCCTCGAACTGTCCAGCCTTTCTGGTGAAGACTTTCTCGAATCAGACAGCAAACTTGCTCTGGACTTAATTCACAAAAGCCTTGAACAAGATGCTGAACCGGCTTTGGATTATCTCGTACAACATGTTCCCGACTACTTCGATTTCGAGGATGAAATTGAGGCAGATGCCCCCAGGCTTGGTCCCAGCCAAAACAAAACTTTCTTGGAGCAATTTAAGACAATATTGCGCATTCGCAAAAATTTGACCGAAGATCGCATTCAAGAAATTCAATTCATTCAGTCAGACGAAGAAACACGCCGTTTTAGCAAAGAAGAAGTTGATTTCCTATACCTGGAATTGCTCAACAAACGACGCATCATCGATCAAGCTTTAGCTTCTCCCTTCCTGCCTGAAGAAAACCTTGATAAATCACAAAAAAACAAACCCAGACGTTTGAGGTAAAAATGTCAGACGAAGATTTTGAACTAAGTCAAGCAGACTTCTCAGGTAACGAGCCTGAGCCATATGATGAGCAGGATCTTCCTGATAACCTTGAAGATCCCGTTAAGCTTTACCTGCGAGAAATCACGGGCTTACCCCTGTTGAGTAACGAAGAAGAATTTCGCCTGGCTTTAGCCGTTCAAGCGGATGAGCTGGCAAAAACCTATTCTGATCCCGAGCAGGGTATGGACCTGCAGGCCATCCTCCATGACTTGCAAAACGCCTGGCAAGCATCCCTGGCAGATGCCCAGCGCCTCGATCACCCAGACCCGGATATGCTAAGCCTTTTGCGTGAGGCGCGCGAATTTCAGGAAGAGCGCTTACCATCCGACAAATCCTTTACTCGTGCGTATCTCGACAGTCCGCGCTGGGGTAATGACCGCTTGTGGGAAGTCTTCGCAATCGATATTCTTCGCTTTTTCCAGGACGCCTATTTGTTAGGCACAAGAAATCTGGACCTGCTCATCAAACATGTGGAGAAAACCGAAAGCCTGAACACCGACCAGGATCTCATCCCGGCTTTGGGCTTAAACCCAAACCTCATCGACACCCGCGCCAGAGTCAGCGAAAACGCCAAACACGCCAGTGACCTTTTGGTGGAATATAACCTGCGCCTGGTGGTGAGCGTCGCCAAACATTATTCAAACCCGGGGGTCTCACTCCTGGACCTGATTCAAGAAGGTAACATTGGCCTGATGCGCGCCATCAGCAAATTTGACCCCGCCAAAGGCTTTCGCTTTAGCACCTACGCCACTTGGTGGATCAGACAATCTGTCTCGCGCTACATTGCCGAGCACGCCCGCACCATCCGTATTCCCATACATGTTGCTGAGGCGATAAGTCGCTTAGCCCGCATTCAACGTGCGCTAAGCCAGCGCTTTGGACGTGAACCAAGTTTTGCCGAAGTTTCCGCACTTTCAAGCTATTTAAGCGAGGAAGACCAAAAAGCGATTGAAGCCATTGGCTTTGACCGTGAGCGCGCCGCCGCGGACTTGCTCTACCGTTGGGATGAAGCCACCCGAAAAGTGGAAGATGTGCTCAAAAATCGTGAAACGCCACTATCGCTGGAAAGCCCTGTGGGCGATACAGATGACAGCATCCTTGCAGACTATATCCCCGACGATGAAAGCAATCAACCCATAGATGAAGTGATGCGGGGCAACCTGAAGGACACGATTGCGGCCTCCCTCGCAACATTAAACGAGCGTGAAAGGGAAGTGTTAAAGTTGCGTTTTGGGCTGGTGGATAACATCAATCACTCCCTTGACGATATTGCCGTTATTTTTGGCGTTACACGCGAACGCATCCGCCAGATTGAAGCCAGTGGTCTCAGAAAGCTGCGCACCCCGAGTAGCTCCAACATGCTCCGCGACTTCGTCGAGGAATAATTTTCATTAACGGAGGGCAAGGTGAAAACCTCATTATTGACTTTTTTCAGCCATGCCAACAATTTTTTGGCAGCTGTTGAGCCAACCTTGGCGCAAGAGGAAACACGCCACCGACTCATGTTGGGTATTGCTATCGCACTCAAGAAAAACCCTGCTGCCTACGGTGATAAACTGCCTCTCTTGTGTGCCCATTTAGATACCAAAGGAAAGCCCGTCTTTATCGCGGTTATGACCCCGCCCTTTCCCATCCTGGTTTGGTTTGAGAAATCTCTGGATGATGAGGATTTACACATGCTCGCAAAAGAGATTCTTGACGCGGGCTGGGACGTGCCAGGAGTGAATGGGATTGCCGAGTGCAGTGAGCGTTTTGCGCCAATCCTCGCAAAGCTGACAAACCGTAATGTTGTAAAAGAGATGCGTTCACGCTCTTATGAGCTGACCCAAGTCCGTTTTCCTGATCCTATGCCAAATGGACAATGGCAATGGGCAGAAGCAAGCCAGGCAGAAAGCATATTGAAGCTTCTTCAAGGCATGCAAACAGACCTCCAACCCGTTGTGACAACAAACTACACCCTAGAACAAGTGCAATCCTTCATTGAGGCAAAAAGAATATCGGTTTGGGTTGTGGATGGCAACCCAGTCAGCATGGCCATGTCAAACCGACCACAACTGAAGAGTATCGGCATTAGCGCGGTATACACGCCACCCGAACACCGCAAAAAAGGCTATGCGGGAGCAAACGTTGCCTGCCTGTCACAAGCCTTACTTGACCAGGGATTTGAGCGCGTAAACCTCTTCACCGACCTCGCCAACCCAACCAGCAACAAGATTTATATGGAAATAGGCTATCGCGAAGTTTGCGACTATCAGCAGTTTAAATTTAAGTAAAGAAACCTGCTTTCGCAGGCCTCTTTTGTTACATTTCAAACGATCCGAGAACTAATCCTCAGAATGCAATTCGCGTTGCGTTCACTCCACCGATCGCGCCGGTCTCCTGACCGAGCGCATAAAAAAAGCGCATGGGTAAAAACCATGCGCTTCTCATCAACAAAAGTTAAGCTTAATCCTCAGAATGCAATTCGCGTTGCATTCACTCCACCGATCGCGCCGGTCTCCTGACCGAGCGCATAAAAAAAGCGCATGGGTAAAAACCATGCGCTTCTCATCAACAAAAGTTAAGCTTAATCCTCAGAATGCAATTCGCGTTGGCGTTGGGCAATGATTTCTTGCGCCAGTTGATGGGGCACAAGGTCATAGTGATCAAATTCCATCTTGAATTGGCCACGACCACCAGTCATTGAGCGCAAGGTGGTGGTGTAGCGCATCATTTCAGCCAAAGGCACGGTAGCATTGATGGTAGATTTACCACGTTCGGTGTCCATACCTTCTACACGACCACGGCGAGTGTTCAAGTCACCCATCACATCACCCATGTTGGGTTCAGGAACGGTCACAGAAACTTTCATGATGGGTTCATAGAGCACAGGGTTGGCATCGCGAACAGCCAATCGGAATGCTTCACGACCCGCAATTTCAAAAGCGACAGGTTTAGAGTCAACAGGGTGTTCTTTACCGTCAAAAACCGAAACACCAACATTATGAACAGGATAACCCGCGACGACACCTTCTTTCATCACGTTGCGGATACCTTTTTCAATCGAGGCCATGTAGTTGTTGGAAATAGCACCACCGAAGACATCGTTGGTAAAGGTGAAATCTTCGCCTTCGATCGGGAAGACCTTCAGCGCAACTTCACCAAATTGACCTGAACCACCGGTTTGCTTTTTATGGCGATAGGTGGCGCTGGCTTCTTTGGTGATGTGCTCTTCGTAAGGCACTTTGGGCTCGTGCAGGTCGAGGAAAAGCTGGAATTTCTGCTCGGCGCGCTTCACAGCCACGTCGATGTGTTGGTCACCCATACCAAACAGCAAGGTTTGGCGGGTCGCAGCTTCCATTTCCCATTTCAAGGTCAGGTCTTCTTCAGCCAGGCGAGACAAGGTTTGGCTCATCTTGGCCGCGTCAGATTGCGTGCGAGGGGTAATAGCAACACGATACAAAGGCGTGGGGTAAGAAGGCATAGAGAGTGTGATGCTCTGCTCTTTTGTGGTCAGTGTATCACCAGTTGTGGTCACGCTCAGTTTTGCAACCGCACCCAGGTCACCGGCATGGAGCACAGACACTGCGTTCATATCTTTACCAGAAGGCACCTGCATACCAGCCAAGCGTTCTTCTTCAGCCTTATTGGCGTTCCAAACACGGGTATCAGAGGTCATCACACCAGAGTAAACCTTGAAGAAGGTTTGGCGTCCAACAAAAGGATCGGCTGTGGTCTTCCAAACATAAGCAGCTAAGGGACCATGATCGTCGTATTTCAGTTCGATTTCGCCTTTCGGTGTTTGCGCTTTCACAGCTGGGCGTTCCAAGGGGGATGGCGCTAGAGCAAGCAAAGCTTCCATGAAGGGAGAAACACTCATCATGCGACCAGCAGCAGCCACCATCACTGGGATGATGTTGCTGATTTGGATAGCCTTGTGCAAACCTTGAAGCATTTCTTCAGTGGTCAAATCGCCATTTTCGAAGTATTTTTCGAGCAGGCTGTCTTCACCTTCTGCCGCAGCTTCAACCAAAACCATGCGGGCTTCTTCAGCCTCAGCTTGCATATCAGCAGGAATATCGCTGGCAGTTTTGCCATCATCCAAGTAAGCTTTCATTGAAATAAGATCAACGATGCCTTTGAAATCAGCTTTTTCGCCGATGGGCAAATGCATTGGGATAAGGCGCGCGTCGGTGGTTTCTTCCACAGATTTGAGCGCTTTGGCAAAGCTGGCGTTGTCGCGGTCCATTTTATTGAGGACCAGGAAACGGGGCAGCTCGAATTCTTCGGCATATTGCAATGCGACCTCAGTACCAACTTCGGCACCAGCCACAGAGTCAACCAAAATCACCGCGCAATCGGCGACGCGCATCGCGGAAACGACCTCACCCACAAAGTCGGTATAACCGGGGGTGTCGATAAAGTTGAATTTGATATCTTTGTAAATAACGGGAACCAAGGAGGAGAACAAAGAAATCTGACGTTTTTGTTCTTCTTCGTCCCAGTCTGATGTCGTGGTGCCATCTTCAATTTTTCCGATGCGAGTGGTAGCGCCAGTAAAATTCAATAAGTTCTCGAGAAGCATGGTTTTGCCCGAGTTACTGTGCGAGGCGAGCACAATGTTGCGAATTGACGCGGTTGAAAATTCTTTCATGTATAACCTTCCTGTAATGATTTGCCTGGCGCTATGCCTGGCGGTTTTTTTCTTTTATTTCGGCACTAGACCGACTTACGATTATATCAGATTTATTCACGAAATAAAACCTTTTGCCAGGTATCCGGGCCGTAAAAAAATGCATCATCTTGCAAACGTTGGCTTTTAGACCTTCAATTTGCTAAAAACGCATAGACAAGAGCAGCCTATCGCTATTAATCAAGTATAATGTTTATCATTAAGCAATGGAGAAAAAGATGAAAACTTACCAATTCGATCCCGAAAAACTTAAGAAACAAACCAAAATCCTCATCCTCATGTATAGCATTCCCTTAGTGCTGATGCTCGTGTTGGTTTATTTCCTCAACCGCAACCGCCCTGAGATGATGACCCAGACCATCATTCTGGTTGTCTTAATGGTCGGCTTTTATGGCTTTATGGGCTTTAGACGCTACAAACAAAACCTGCAACTTTGGAAAGAGTATTCCCTGACTGTGGACGAAGATGGCGTTTCCCAAACCCAACCCAACTTTCCACAGGTTCGCATCCCCAAAGAAGAAATCAGCGGAATCGAAGTGGTCAAGAACGGTTTTTATGTGCAGACCAAAAGCCAAGGTCGCGTTTTAGGCATTTCAAAAGAACTCTCTGACGCCGATTATGAAGAATTGAAGCAAATCTTTAGCGCTTGGGCTGCCGAAAACGAAGCCAACATGCCCATAGTCGATGATGAAGATGAGCTCGATCAGGACGCCCTGCCGATCGCTGAAAAAACGGAGCAAATCAAAGACGCCATTGACGCTAAATTAGTCGACGCCGAAGAAAAGATTGAAGACGTGGTTCTTGCCGCTGAAGACAAAATCGAAGAAGCCGTCGAAACCGTCAAAGACAAAGCTGGCGACGCTAAAGATAAAGCGGAAGAAGTTTTTAGTGAAGCTAAAGAAAAAGCTGAAGAAATCATCGAAACCGTCAAAGATAAAGCTCATGATGCGAAAGACAAAATCGAAGACACCGTCAGCGAAAAAGTTGAAGAAATTAAAGACGCTTTCACGCCTGAAGAAGATGGGAAGTAAAGCTTTTTCACGAAGCCGTAGATTTTCTTAGTAAACCAAACAGACCCAGGAAACATCCGGGTCTGTTTTTTTCACATTTTTTGGAATCTAAACCTTAATCGTCTTGATCATCTTCCATGCCGGCTCAACCCGCTGATGCCAAACGCCATGATGATCCCTAAAATCCCAAACACCAGGGTCAGTCCCATAGACAAAGAAACCATGCCGTTCATAAAAACGTCGCGCCATCTCATTGCTTCGTTCAACATTCAGGCGTAAATGGGTAAAACCTTGTTCTAAAGCATATGCCTCGACATAATCCATCATAAAACTACCCAAGCCGATGTTGCGCACTTTTTCCTTGACCCTAAACGAAAAGACCAAAGCCCGGCTAATACCATCCGCATTTTCATCATTGCGCGATAGCAACATCAAGAAAATCTGCCCAACGATCTCGCCATCCTCCGCCTGGGCGACCCAAATGCGCGTATTGCCCCATAAACTGTTTTGGTAATGCCCGCGATAAAGCAAGCGAAAATGCAAATACTCACCATCCCACTCCAAAGCCGGCAAATCCGCTTCAACCAAAGGGCGAATTAAAAACGACGCCCCATTTGGAGCGCAGTATCTTCCCGACTCTAAGATGTATTTTTCCGTCATTCCTCAATCAAACGCTTCAAGAGCGCTTTTTCCTCCTCCAAGCTATGGATCTCGCCATCCAGCCAGGCTCTTTTGAGTTGCTTCAAGATGGTTTCGAAGCGCGGTGAGGGTTCAAGCCCCAGTGCCCGCAAATCCTCGCCTTTGCTATGCTGACTGATGTGCTGATAGTGACTGAGATAATTATCCAAAACGCGGATTTCGGCCTCATCCTGGCTACTTTTGCGAATAATATCGATGGCTTCAGGCTGCACATGTTGCAAGGCTTCCACAATCTGACTGGGTTTTGCGCCAATCAATGAGGGCAAAATCTGTCTGATTTGGCGGGTTTGCTCAATTAATCGCATCAAGCGCGCCGGAAAAACGATGCGTTCGTTAACCTTCGCCAATGCTTCTTCGGTTAAGCTCTCCAGCCACAAGCAATAAGCCAGCGTTTGTCGTTCGCTAAGTTCAGTGCTTTTGTGGGTGCCGTTTGCAACGCTATCCAACTGGGATAATGCCCGTGCCAGGCGTTGGCTGATGGTGCTATCCCATGGCAGATCCGGGTGAATAGCTTGCAAAATGCCCAATTGTTGCAAGCTATGTAACATACCCACTGCTTCGGGTTCCTGCAAAATCAAATTGAACTCATGCAATATACGCGCACCACTAATTTCATTCAATAAGGGCAAGTTGGTTTGCAAAAGGCTCAAGGTACGGCTTTCAATTCTAAAACCAAAACGTTGCGCGAAACGCACGGCGCGCAACATACGTGTGGCATCATCCACAAAGCTTAAGGCGTGCAAAACACGAATCTTGCCATCGTGAATGTCTTCCATCCCTCCCCAAAAATCATACAGCGTGCCAAAATGCTGGCCATCCAACTGCAATGCCAGGGTGTTGATCGTGAAATCACGGCGGTGGAGGTCCATTTTGATGCTACTGCGCTCCACCGTGGGCAAGGCAGCCGGCTTCTCGTAAAACTCAGTCCGCGCGCTAATCAAATCGAGATGCTCCGGTAAGATAGCCAAATCAAGTGGCTCGCTGCCAAAAATTGCCTTCGCAATCGCTTCTTTTTCCTCGCTGATAATCCATTTTGCCGTGCCAAATCGGCTATGCGAAACGACCCGACCACCCAGGCTTTTAGCCAGATCTTTGGCAAAAGTGATCGCATCCCCTTCAATCACGATATCAAAATCCTGGCTGGGGATATCCAAAACCAAGTCGCGCACAAAGCCACCCACAATGTAAGCACTCACTTCAAAATCAGCCGCCCGTTGAGCAATCGCCTCCAAGAAGCGCAGGCGTGGTCGCGGCAAAGCCTGTTGAAGCTTGGCGACCATTTCATCCTGTGTCGGCAGATTATTGGTTGGTTGTAAAGCGCCAAGCAGGTCTGTACGGGTCACGATGCCAATAATGCGACCATCTTCAGCGTCCAAAACCGGCACTTGCCCCCATCCACTGGCGGTCATCAATTCCTGCAAATGCAAAATGCTGTCGCCCGGCACCACGCTCACCTCACCACCATCCATCAGATCGCGGGCGGTTGTCTTAAGCTTGTGTTGCAAGGCACGGTCCACATTACGGCGGTTAAGCAAGCCAATCACGCGCCCTTTTTCAACCACGGGGTAGCCTTCAAAACCGTAGCGGTTCATCAAGTCCGCAGCTTCTTGGACAGTTGTTTCAGGTGCTAAAAGCAAGGGGTTTTGCGACATGATATGCCGCACCTGCAAGCTCGGGCTGACCACTGAAGGCAAATAATCCAGCACGGCTTGACGATATTTATTCAGAATAGCATCGCTTTGCTTGGCGTCTGGTCTGGTTTCCAGTCGGATCAAAGCCGAAGCCGCGCGCTGATGTCCCCCACCTTCAAAACGTCGCGCTAATTTCGCCATATCAATATTGGGTAAACTGGCTCGGGCTACAAGACGCAAACCCATGCGTGTAAGGACGAGCACAACCAAACCGTCTGGCATCAAAAACTCGCGCAAGCGATGAGCCACGCTCGAAATTTCGTCATTCAAATCCAGTGCTGCTGCGGTGGCAATAACCACCATGCTTTGCTCAACCGTCACTTCCTGAGCTGTCTTTAACAGGCGGTCATAAAGCTGAACCTGGGCACTGGAGAGTGGCGGGTTGAGATATTTAGCTGCAATGTTGAGGTCTGCACCAACGGATAAAAGCCAACTCACTGCGCTGGCATCCCGCGCAATCGTGCTTGGATAACTAAGCGAACCGGTATCCTCATAAATGCCCAAAAGCAGCAAAGTGGCTTCTTCGGTGGTTAAGGCGAGTCCTTTTTCAATGATTTTCTCGACCAAAATGGTTGTACAAGCCCCGGTCTCATGAACTTCATAATCCCAATCGGGTTGTCCTTGACTCTTACGTGGGTGATGGTCAATCACCTTGACTTTGGTCTCTTTTGTCAAACCACGCAAGGTAACCATGGATTGGGTATCCACGAGGGTGACTTCTTCAATGTTTCCACGTGGCAAGTCTGTCAGTCGCGAAAAGCCCAGCTTCAAGCCATACTTACGCACAAAAGCCTGCCCATTGCGGTTGAATTGGCGCGGTAAAAGCGCGTAACTATCCGGATCCAGAATATGCGCGGCAAGCAATGAAGCCAGCGCGTCTAAATCAGCCTGTTCGTGGGTCATTATCAGTCGCATAATGTCTCCCGCCTCAAAAAACTAATCGGTGTAAACGATTGCTTGTTGATAGGGGTTATAAGCATTATATATGGATTGTGACAAGCGCGCAAAGAGAAGATTGCCGGCATCAAAAAGGAGTTGCTGGGTTGAGTGAATGAAAATCACCAGAACATAGTCCCCACCTGGTGAATAAACAATTCCTACGTCACTGATGGTGTGCAAAAGGCCATCGGTTTCATTCGTCCAACCATGCTTATGCGCCACACGCCCTTCGATACCCGTGCCGACTTCAATCAAAGCCCCCATGCGGTTGGAAAGCAGATTGTCAATCATAATTTGACATTCCGCTTGCGTCACTTGACCGCCAAAAAAGGTGTACTCAGGGGAGTCGTTTCTGGCGCAACGATAGATTCTCGCAAGCAAATCGCCGATTTCAGATGGCACGGTCTGGTTATAGACATCCGGATTAAGGTTGATATCCGTGCGTTTGTTCGCAGCTGTTTCATACTTGCGCAATAGCGGTGACCCGGGCTCGAAAAACCCAGCCATAAAGGTGTTTTGGTACCCCAATTCCTGTAAATCATCAGTCACCTTTAAAGGCCCCAGATTATTGTCCATGTAGTTTTTCATCAACCCATCCGCAGGTGGGTTAAGCGAGTCTTTAATCATCGACCGCATCCAGTTTAGTGCCAAGACAGGATGTGGATCGCTCAGGCGCCGCATAGTGGAGAGCATAATCGGGATTTTTACGGTGCTGGCAGCCGAATACGCGACATCCACAGCCATTTCCGTGCCACCGCGACTGGCAAAGTGCATCAGCTGGCTATCCTGAAGGTCCTGCAAGTAAATCTCAACCAAACCATTAAAGCCTTCCTCGAGGATGGTTTGTCGAAGTTTGGTCTCCAGGTTTTGCCACGACACAGGCAGAGCGGGTGTTTCCGCCACCTCGAGATGGACTACCCGTTGATTAGGTGAAGCCAAAGCTGTGCCAATGCGTGTGATGGTCTCATCGATGTTGACCATTTCTAAGCCCGGTTCACCCACTTGAACCTGGGCGGAAGTCACCATGGGAACAGAAGCTGTTGCCGCTTGGTCATAGCGATTGGCAAAAGTCGCTTGTAAAGTCTGTCGAATAGCATCGTAGTTTTGATGACTTTGCAAGGACATGCTAAAAGCCGGCGCTTGTTCTACTTTACCCCATAAATAAGCTGACCATTTTTGATGAGCCATTTGTCCATCAGCCTGGTTTAGCGTTTCCTCAATTAAGGGGTCAAATCCTAAAGCCTCTGGCGTGAGCTGAACCCTCGCATCACGATAAACCAACTCGACCGGGATGCCAAAGGCTTCTTTTAATCGCTCTTCTGCGGCGTCACGCGAGAGTCCACCCACTGGGATGTCAGCAATTTTTGAACCATGTGGATAAACAACAGCCACAGCCTTATAGCGGCTATAACTGATAATCGTCAATACCACCGCGGCAAGCAAAAACAGTGCCGCAATAATAAAAAGCACGGGTCCACCCCCACGTTTTCGCGAAAAAGAGCTGTAGGTGCCAGATGTCCTGAGCGAACTCAGCGACCGTCGCTTGGGTCGCCATTTAGATTTGCGTTTGTTCAACATCATGGGAATTTTACCACCCCTTTAGGGGAACTTTTGTCGCAATCTTTCGTTGAGAGAGAGGAAGGCTTTGCCAACAACGACTTTGCCTAACAAGTTTGATGTCATCAATGCCCTGTTTAAGCTATAATTGACCGCGGAGATTTTATGAGCGAAAGCACAAATCGCAGAATTCATCCTTTAGCTATTCTTGGCGCCATTTTGTTCGCCCTAATCATTTTGGGCTTAGCCTATTGGGCGTTTAGACGCGCGGCAAATGGTGCGCCAAACCAAACGGAAGAGCCAGTCTATAATATGACCATCTTCCCGGCCCCAACCCAAACACCAACGGTTTTTGTTCCCACACAACTCCCAACGCCTACATCAGAGGCACCAGATATCCTGCCCGAAGATGCAATCGGCGTCGGTAGTTTCGTCAAAGTGGTAGGCACAAAAGGGCTGGGACTCAACATTCGAGCGGCAGCTGGTCGTGGGCAAAACATCAACTTCCTCGCCATGGATGCTGAAATGTTCGAAGTCATTGACGGCCCGGAAGTCGTCGATGACCTCATTTGGTGGAAGCTTGAAGCACCCTATGACGCCAGTCGCTGGGGCTGGGCGGCTGAAGATTACTTAGAACGCATTAAACAAGAAACAAGCACACCTTAAACTACACTATTGGAGAAAATTTGTCACTCTTTAATCGCTGGAAAAAACGCAAGTCAGTTGAACGACCGAGTGCTTTTGATGACGAAAAAGTGCCTTTAAACCTTGAGGTTCAAATCGCACAATCGTTGGGTGTCACGCGCAACCACATGGAAGACGCGGTTTTTTCACTCAATGTCAAATGTTTAAACCCCAACAAACACTACACCATGGGCCTCTTTATGGTTGCCGATGGAATGGGCGGGCATATGCATGGCGAGATGGCCAGCAGTTTAGCCATCCAAGCCACGAGTGGCAGTTTACTCAACAGTATTTTCAACCCAGCTCAAGGCTGTAGCGCGGATCTTTCCGATGAGGAAGTACGCGAAGCTTTGAACAATGCCGTTCAGTCCGCACAGGATGCTGTTTTGGCGCAGGTCGAAGGCGGCGGCACCACGCTCACGTTAGCATTGGTGCTCGATAAAACGCTCCATTTTGCCCACGTGGGCGATTCACGGCTTTATCTCACCAGCGCGACCAAGCCTTTGCAAGCGCTCACCCTTGACCATAGCTTGGTGCAACATCTGGTGGAACTCGGGCAAATCAGCAAAGATGATGCCCTGGAGCACCCCCAACGCAACGTTCTTTTTAGGGCTTTGGGGCAACCTGAAGGTTTCAAAACCGATATTGGTCACGTGCAACTCACAGAACCTTGCACACTTCTACTCTGTTCAGATGGCCTTTGGGGCCTGGTGGATCAGGAAACGCTCTCGAAACGCATTAACGAGGGTGGAGATTATGAAGAAATGGTCAATGAATTAGTCGAAATGGCCAACTCTGCCGGTGGTACCGACAATATTAGCGCTATTTTAGTTAGAGTTTCTTAGGAGAGAGATGATGGATTCCAGTGGAAAACGCAAGAAAATTTTGGTCGTCGATGACGAACGTGGCTTGGTGAAAGTTATTCGCCTCAACCTCGAACATGACGGTTTTGATGTCGTCGAAGCCATGAATGGTCAACAAGCAATGGACCAAATGCGCACGACCTTACCCGATTTAGTCCTTTTGGATGTGATGATGCCAGATATGGACGGTTTCACTGTGCTCAAACTAATCCGTGAACAAAGCCAAATCCCGGTCATCATGCTCACTGCCAAAAGCGAAGAGTCGGATATCGTCCAAGGCTTGGAACTCGGTGCGGACGATTACATTACCAAACCGTTTAGTCCCCGCGAATTGAGCAGCCGCATTCGGGCTGTTTTGCGACGTGGCGCGACCCGCTCTGACGAAGAAACCGGCAAAATCGTCGTGGATGACCGTCTAACCATCGACTTCGACCGCCACGAAGTCTGGGTGGATGGTGAACTTGTGCAACTACGTCCAACCGAATACCGCTTGCTTTACCACCTCGTTAAAAATGCCGGTTGGGTGCTGACCCATGACCAAATCTTAAACAAGGTTTGGGGTTATGAATACGAAAACGAACCCCATTACGTGCGCCTTTACATCAACTATTTGCGCAAAAAATTGGAAGAAGATCCCAGCAACCCCAAATACATCCTCACCGAACGGGGCACCGGCTACCGTTTTTTGGATTACAAGCGAGATCTACAAGGCAAGTAAGCTTTCAATATCGAAAATGAACATTACAGTTATTACCGGAACTGAAATACGCGGCTGCACCTATCAGCTCAAAGAAGCTTTCCTCTCAGAGCTACGTGAAGGCAATGAGATTAAAGAGTTCTATCTACCTCGAGACAATCCTCATTTTTGTCGGGGTTGCAAATTGTGCTTTGACGAACATGAGGATCGTTGCCCTCATGCCGCAACCGTAAGCCCCATTTGGGATGCGATTGTCGATTCTGATTTGATCGTTTGGGCTTACCCGGTCTATGTGATGCGCGCGCCTGGACATGTCAAAGCCTTGCTTGACCACTTTGGCTGCCACTGGATGCCCCATCGGCCAGAGCCTAAGATGTTCAACAAAACCGTCGCCATCATCACCCAAAGCATTGGCGCGCCTAACATGGGCGCCCAAGCGGATGTCGCCACAAGCATGACCTGGTTGGGTGTGCCACGTGTAAAGAAAATCGGTTTTGGCTTGATTGATGGCACCATTTGGGAAGAGCTCAAGCCCGAACGCCGAGAAAAGTTCATCAATAAGACCAAAGCCTTTGCGCGATCCTTCGAGAACCTCAAACCGGCAAAAATGAGCCTGGTAGCTAAAGTAATTTTTTCTGTATGCAGAAAACTACAACAGGATCAATTAAAGAAAACCGCCAAACCTTCAGCTGACGCACAGTATTGGATCGACCAAGGCTGGATAAAAGCCAGATAAGCGTCCGCTGAATATCCTTAACAGAGATAAAAAAGACCTGCCAGAGCAGGTCTTTTTGACTGTATCAAATTAAGATTGTATTTTTAAACCATACAACCTGAAAGCGTTTTTGGTTGTGATTTCAGCACATTCTTGCTCGCCCACGCCGTGCAATTCAGCCACTTGCTTCACAATCATGCGCACATAAGCTGGCTCGTTGCGTTTTCCTCTTAGTGGGTGTGGGGTTAAGTAAGGGCAATCGGTTTCGATCAAAATGCGCTCCAAGGGCAAGGCAGCAGTACACTCCCGTCTTTCAGGTGCGTTTTGGTAAGTCACGGGTCCGCTCACGCCAAAGTAAAAACCGGCATCCAACAGAGGCTTAGCCAATTCAAAGGTATCGCTCCAGCTATGCAATGCGCCTGGGCGTTTCTTCTGTGGGTGATCATCCGCTAAAGCATCATGCCAATCCAACAATATTTCGACGACATCCTCGGTCGACTTACGGCTGTGAATCACAACCGGCAACTTCAGTTCCGCGGCTAAATCTAGCTGGGTTCGAAAAGCTTCCTTTTGCTGCCAGGCTGGAAAAGTATTCCAGTGATAGTCCAAGCCAATTTCACCAATCGCCAAAACGGTCGGGTCTTCAGCGAGTTTTTTCAAGCGTTTTAGTGCGTTGGCATTGAGCTGGTCTATACGGTTGGGATGCAAGCCAATATTGGCAAAGATAAGGCCTTCGTGCTTCTTCGCCAGGCTTACAGAAGCCTCAGAGGAAGCCATACAAGCTCCAGAATTGATCATCAGCACCAATCCGGCTTGTTGTGCCCGGCTGATAACTTGCGCCAAATCCTGATCGAATCGGCGATCATCCAAATGACAATGTGTATCTGCAAACATGCCTAAAATATACCACGAAGCCCTTTTTCTACAGCATTTAGCCAAGAATTGGGCATTAATGATAAGATTAGAGGCAGTAAAAGAATAAGAAAAAGACGAGTCGCCTGCACCTGCCTCACCTCCTGCAGCGCGCTTTTTATCAAAGGACTTTTATGAATATTTCATCATACATTTTTGGCTGGCTGCTTGCCTCCTTGTTCGCGGCAATATTCCATCTTTGGCGTAATGGCGGTTTGGGAAAGCTTTTGCTTTACTTTTTGCTGAGTTGGCTTGGCTTCTTCCTGGGTCACCTGGTTTTTAAGCATTATGATGTCCAGTTCATGAATGTCGGTGACATGCAAATCGCCGGCGGCATCGTTGGCAGCCTCATCTTCCTTTTTTTGGGTAACTGGTTCACGACCGTTGAGCCCGAAGGAGACTAAACATGAGTTCAGTTATTTTTACCGAAAGCAACGTCGCCAAGGAAGGTGACTTGGTCCAATTGCAAGGCATCAGCCACCGCAGCCATTTGCTCGTGCTCGAGGCCGGAGCTGTGCTTCAAACCCACCGCGGTATCGTTCGCCATGATGACATTATCGGCACACCTTGGGGCACCCGCCTCGAGTCCCATCAAGGCAACCCCTTTTACCTCTTGCAACCCAGTTTGGGTGATCTGATCAAAGGCTTAAAACGTGGCACGCAAATCATGTACCCCAAAGAAATCAGCTATATTCTGTTCCATATGGGCATCGGATCCGGCAAGCGTGTTTTAGAATGTGGCACTGGCTCGGGAGGGCTGACTACCGCCTTGGCATATATGGTTGGCGAGAGTGGTCGGGTTTACTCTTACGAACGTAAACAAGAAATCCAAAACCTGGCCATCAAGAACTTGAGCCGTTTTGGTTTGGAAAAGCGGGTCGAATTCAAGATTGGTGACGCCAGCGAAGGCTTCGCGGAACGCGACCTTGACGCCATCTTCCTCGACTTACCTAATCCCCAGGATTACCTGCATCATGTGCGCCAATGCCTGCGTGGTGGCGGCTCATTAGGCATGATTCTTCCGACTTTTAACCAGGTAGAACTCATCCTCAAAGCGCTTAAGGAATACAATTTTGCCTTGGTTGAAGTCAGCGAGATTATGCAACGTTTTTATAAAACCGATTGGATGCGCCTGAGACCGGTAGACCGCATGGTTGCCCACACTGGTTTCCTTATCTTTGGCAGAATGGTCGACCGCTTAGCCGCCGAAGATAATGATGGTGAGCAAAACGATGAAAGCAATGAGTCATCAGACCTTGGATAAGCTGAACTTTTCGGCTTGCGCTGGTCTGCCTGAAGACCTGCCCCAAAGACTGGCAGAGAATCTTGCCCACGCCAAATACCCCATCGTTGATAAACGTCTGCACACCCACGCCAAACTTCACCCTGCAGCTGTGCTTATTCCGCTCCTTTGTCACGAAGGTGAATGGCACATTTTGCTTACACGCCGTACCGAAAAGCTGTGGAGCCATCCCGGCCAAGTCGCCTTTCCGGGAGGTGCTAGAGAACCTAAAGATAAGGACTTGGTTCAAACCGCCTTGCGCGAAAGTTTTGAGGAAGTCAGCCTTTTGCCCGAAAGCGTCACCGTTATTGGCCAAATGCCTAGTTTCGCGACTATTTCCTTGTTTGAGCTTACCCCCATCGTAGGCGTTATCCCTTGGCCTTATGAGCTTTTTTTGAGGCCAGACGAGGTCGCGCGCGCTTTTATCGTGCCACTGTCTTTTTTGAAAAACCCGGACAATTACTACTATCAGGATTTTTGGCACGAGGGTCAAAGTCACCCGGTACTTTATTTCAAGCGCTATGACGGTGAGCTTATTTGGGGCATCAGCGCGCAAATCATCCTGTCATTCTTGAAAATTGTCGAAGCATAAAGCCAAGCTAACTTTAATCACTAAGTTATAAATGGATACGAAAAAGCCACCTCATGAGGTGGCTTTTGGATTTTGTCAGTTTCTAAACCAAGCTGAGCATGAAGATTAGTTTTCCTCTTCGTCGCCTTCGTCTTCACGGGCTGAAAGAACCTCAGGTTCAGCAGCGCCTTCTTCCACTTCTTCGCCCTCAACAGGTTCAGCTGCAGCGAAGACCACTGAAACGATAACCTCTTCAGGGTCGGTGTGAATGGTTACATCATCGCCGAGTTTAAGATCAGCAACAGTGATGGTGTCTTCAGCAGTTTCAACACCGCTCAGGTCAACTTCGATGCGTTCGGGCAGATCCATGGGCAGAGCTTCGATATCCAGCTCGTTAACACCCTGGTTGATGATGGCTTCACCCAGTTTGAGCACGGGGGCTTCGCCGACCAATTCGATGGCAACCATAGCGCGCAGTTTTTCCTTGAGGGAAATCTCGAGGAAGTCAACGTGCATCAGTTCTTCGTAAATGACGTCGCGTTGGCGGTCACGCACGATGGCGGTGTGTTTCTTACCTTCCAGATCGAGGTTCACGATGCTGGTACCGGTCAGTTTACCCATAATCAAAGAGGTGCTATGGGCATCCATTTGGATGGCGATGGGTTCGGTTTTGCTACCGTAGATAACGCCAGGCAGAATGCCGGCGCGGCGCAAGGCTTTAACCTTTTTGCCGGTTACTTCGCGCTTTTGCGCTTTAATAGTGATCATATCAGTTGTCATTTTTTCCTCCGGACGCCTCTCACCCTCCTTTTAGGGTTACCTTCGTCCAATATATTTTACCGGCTGGAATCACCGGCAACCGATAATAATACTCTCTCGATGGGAAAGTGTCAATCATTTAATTGACGCTAGTCAACAAAATAACAACAAAACCTTGATTAGGGTTCTATTTGCTCATCATAAACTACAGCCATATTCCCTAACACCCCCCAAGAAGTTAAAAACACCTCGGTTGGCGCATCATAAAACTTACCATTGTTCATATACCGAATGCTGTCTTCATCGTAACCTGTCAAGATAACCACATGCTCAAAAGGCGCAACGATCGCCACCCGCCCTTCCTTATCCACATACTCAACCGGCTCGCTGTATTCCAAATTGCCGATAATCCAAGCAATAATCGGCTTGTCTTCAGAGAGCATTTGCTTGACCTCATCCAAACTATAATTCTTGACCGCTTTCGCCGGCAAATCATAGGCGCGCAACCCATCAGCAATTGGCTCAGCATGCACGCCATAAGAATAAGGCGGTATCTGACCCCAAATGCGGGTCGTAAAATCGCCCACATAGCCATAATCTGGATTGTCCGAACGGGGCATGTCCGCCTGAAAAGTCGACTCGTAAATATTGACACCAAAGAACCAGGCCCAATCTACCGCCGCACTCGATTCACAACTCAAATAGTAGTGTTGCGAATGACCAGCAATACCACGAATATAATGTGATTCCGGATAGGTAAACCCTTGATTTTTCTCGGGACTCTGAGTGGAGTCAACTGTTTCTGTCAAAGGACCTTCGGTTAATGGCGTTTCAGCTTTCGTTTCAACCAGGATTTCAGTTGGCATTATAAGACTGGGGCTTGGCATCAGGCTTGGCGTTTTCGTCGGCAAAACATTAACCACAGGAGCGGGAAAGGTGGTTTCAATCGCGTCTGTTTGACTTGAACGCTTCAAGGCATCAGGATTGGGTCGACAAGCGACAACAGCCCAAAGCAGAAAGAGCGAGATGCTAATCCAATGAAGTCTGGATAAACCTTTTTTCATGTTAATAGTTTACCCGATTAAAAAAGTTCGTTTTTAACCCTTTGTATAAATTCAGGATTAAGAATCAGGCAAAATCTGATGGGGGATATGCGTTCTCTGGCGTGCGTGGATTTTGATAGCCTGATGAATACTTTCGGCGTAATCGGCATCAAAGAAGTCCAAATAACTGCGCAAGCGTTGTTCGATTTCTGGCCCTTCAGTATCCGCTAAAACCTCTTTCAAAAGATACACCATCTCACCCGGCGATTGTTTTGCCAAGCTCTGGACCAGCTCTGCCAAACGGTTTTGCAGTTGCAAATCCGACTGACTTATAAAGGGTCTGATCATGCCGTAAACCGTAGGCAAATCGTTGCTTTCTGCTTTGGGCAAGTAAAGGCTCAAGGCAAACAGCCCTTGTCGTTTACGCCAGACTTCTGGCCCTTCAAGCAATTCCTTAACCAAACCACGGAACAAATTTGGATTGCTATTTAAGACGCCTTGACAGGCTTTATCGAATATCGAAGCAACTACCGCGCGATCTTGAGGCTGATTGAGTAAGTCTTTTATGTAAGCCATAACGCGATCGTTTTCTTCTTCAGGCAATTGTCCTAAAATAAAACAGGCTAAATCCCGCGCTTCAAAATAATTATCCCGCCATAAAACCTCTATCAAAGCGTAACTTTGAGCGACCTGACTTTTGACCGTTTGCCGCAAACTCAATTCCAATTGCGGCACAATCTGCATGGGCAAATCATACTGGCGCATAAAACTTTCCGGTATGGTATCCCGGTGTTTGCGATGGGAATATTGGTGATAAAAGGAAAAAAAGCGATGTAATGATGCCAGAAATGTTTCCGGCTCGTCAAAAACTGCCTGCAATTCTTCAAGCTGTTTAGCCAGTCTCGTGAGGTTTATCGCGACCATGTTCTGAATTATAGCCGAACCTGCCTGCTTGTAAAAAACCTTGGTTGGAATGCATACCGCTCTTTTAGTGCAGTCGGATGGCGAGGACGCCATCCGGAACAGGATTAGGGTTCGGCCTGGCATGACCCCAGTTCGGCATGGCTTACCCCCAGTTCGGCATGGCTTACCCCCAGTTCGGTTTGGCGTCCTCATGGTTCGGTTTGGCGTCCCCGCCAAACCATTTTCACCACACCCTGTCCGAATTGGAAACTCCGCCATAATATTTATAGGTCACCAACAACGGACTATATCGTCAACAAAAAAGAGACTAATCAGCTTAGTCTCTTTTACGTCTTCAAGAAAAAACAAGTCTAGTAGGTTTTTGCAAAGTAAACCATCGTGTTAGTCTTGCGGCCAGAGTAGAAACACTCGCCCTCGCCTTCGCATTCTGCAAAGTTGAGCAGCTTACATTTGGTTTCTTCGCGAATTTTATCTTCATTATCGGTGTCTTCGTACCACCAGACCTTCGCCCAACCTTTATTCTCGACCACGTCTTTAAAGTCCTCATAATTATCGACTTCAAAGATGTGCTCATCTCGGAACTTAATCGCTTTTTCGAGCATGTTGGCTTGGATAGTCACCAACATGTCGGCAACGGTCTTCTCGTAACCATCCATTGGAATAAAGCTCTTGCCATCGCGTCCAGGAATGTCACGTCGGGCAAGCGCCAGGCTATTCTTCTCGACATCCTTGGGACCAATTTCGATGCGCAAGGGCACACCTTTCATTTCCCAGTCATTGTATTTGAAGCCAGGGGTCAAGCCATCCCGGTCATCCACATGCACACGAATGCCCTCAGCCATCAAACCAGCACGCACTTTTTCAACCATCGCCAAAACAGCTTCGCGCTCCGTATCTTTACGGAAAATGGGTACAATCACGACCTGAATCGGGGCTAAACGGGGTGGCATAATCATACCTTGGTCATCACCATGGATCATCACCATTGCGCCAATTAAGCGCGTTGTAACGCCCCAGGAAGTCGTCCAGCAGTACTGTTGCTCATTGTTTTGATCCAGGAACTTGATATCAAAAGCCTTGGCAAAATTTTGACCCAAAAAGTGCGAGGTGCCCGCTTGCAAAGCCTTGGTATCGCCCATCATCGCTTCGATCGAATAGGTTGCCAAAGCGCCAGCGAATTTTTCACGCTCAGATTTTCGTCCGGGTAAAACCGGCATCGCAGCTTCGTTATAGCAGAAGTCGGTATAAACGCCTAGCATTTTCAAGGTTTCTTCCTCGGCTTCTTCGTAGGTGGCGTGAGCCGTGTGACCTTCCTGCCAATAAAACTCCGTCGTGCGCAAGAAGAGGCGTGTGCGCATTTCCCAACGCACCACATTCGCCCATTGGTTCATCAAAACAGGCAAGTCGCGGTAACTTTGGATCCATTTGGCGTACATCGTGCCAATAATCGTTTCAGAGGTTGGACGCACCACCAAGGGCTCTTCCAATTTTGAGCCGCCGGCATGAGTCACCACAGCCAACTCCGGTGAGAAGCCCTCAACGTGCTCGGCTTCCTTGGTCATATAGGACTCTGGAATGAGCATAGGGAAGGCTGCGTTCACATGGCCGGTTTCCTTAAAACGCTTATCGAGTGCGGCTTGGATGTTTTCCCAAAGCGCCCAACCATAGGGCCGCACGACCATACAACCACGTACAGGCGCATAGTCAGCCAATTCAGCGCGCAAGACCAATTGGTTGTACCATTCTGAATAATTTTCATCTCTGCTTGTCAGTTTCAAATTTTCCATAAACTCACTCTTCCATCCTATTTTTCTAATGCCAAAACCGCTTCTTCGGGACTGCTGACAAAAATCGGCAGAGCCTTTACGAATGCCGGCATATGGGCATTTTGTTTTTCATAAAATTGGTCAAAAATGGACCGCCATGCCTCACCCATCAAGATTAAGGGCTTTTGAGGGATGGCGCCAATCACCAAAAGGTTATAAGCCATCATCACCTCAGCAAGCGTGCCCACACCGCCATCCACAGCGATAAAAGCATCTGCCTCACGACATAAAAAGTCAATACGCTCACTTAAGGTTTGGGTTCGCTTTTCTTCACGCACCCATTGGTTCACCTTTCCAGGGCGATAAGCTTCAATTTCATCACAACTCACGCCGATCGTATGCGCGTCTGGCATCTGCAAAGCACCCTGAAGAGTCGATTCCATAGTGCCACAATAACCGCCAGTCATCACTGTATGACCTTTGCCTGCCAACAAGGCGCCTAGGGCTTTAGACCGCTCATATAGCAGGTCACCCGGCTTAGGGGATGCACTTCCAAAAACCGCCACGATCATGATTGCGCTCCATTTTCTTTCTTTCGCGGGTCATCCCACTCGCGGTCCCAATTGCGTGTGATGGTCTCACGAATAGCCTGGTCAAGGTCGATACCTTCAACTGAAGCCAGTTGCAAAAGGTACAAAGCAACATCACCTAATTCGCCTGCCAAAGCAGCCTTATCATCACAGTTGTCCTGCCATTGATAGTGTTCAAGCACTTCAGCCGCTTCAAGTGACAAAGAAATCGCCAAATTTCGTGGCAATTGCTTCTTTGGCGAATCTGGCTCATACCATCCATGATGACGAACGAGCGCGTTCATTTTATCGGTGAGTTCTTGTATGCTCATAACTAAGCGATTATATCCGATTTTCCCGAATATTTCCGCCCTGTTTTGTTATTAAAGTGTTACATGTAAAGGATTATCTAAACTTAAAACGAAAGACCCACTTCCTCATCTCCTAGGGAGGGGATAAAGGGGTGGGTCTTTTCGTTTTTAGGTTTTACTTCAATAGATTGCGTCTAGAAGACGACGACCTACTTCTTATTGATGAATTTGGCTAAATCAACACAGCGAACGCTGTAGCCCCATTCGTTATCGTACCAAGCGATAACTTTGATGAGGTGATCACCAATCTTCATCGTTGAAAGGCCATCCACGATGCTGGAGCGGGAATCGCCGTTGTAGTCAATTGAGACTAAGGGTTCGTCGCTAAAGCCCAAAATACCCTTCAGCTCGCCATCAGCCGCAGCCTTGAGCAAAGCGTTGACTTCGTCCACCGTGGGGGATTCTTTGAGCTCGAAAACCACATCCACCAAAGACACGTTGGGGGTTGGCACGCGCAAGGCAAAACCATTCATCTTGCCGTTGAGGGCGGGAATAACCTTGCCCATCGCTTTGGCGGCACCGGTTGAGGTGGGAACGATGCTTTGGGTACAACCACGTGCACGGCGAGGATCTTTGTGACGATTGTCCAGGTTGTTCTGGTCGTTGGTAAAGGCATGTACGGTCGTCATCGCAGCGGCTTCAATCGTGAAATTCTCATGAATCACCTTGGTGACTGGTGCGAGACAGTTGGTCGTACAGCTGGCGTTGGAAACCACGGCCTGGCTGGGATCATAAGCGTCCTGGTTGACACCCATCACGATCATTTGGGCGTCAGGGCTTGGCGCGGTGATGATGACCTTCTTAACGCTATCGCGCAAGTGGGCTGATGCGGCTTCGATGGTGCGGAAAACACCGGTTGAATCGACAACGATTTCAACACCGTATTTACCCCAATCCAATTTGTTAGGGTCGCGGTCGCTAAAGAGGGGAATGGCTTTGCCGTTCACAATCAAATGTGAGTCGTCAAATGTCACCTCACCGTCAAAAGTTCCGTGAGTTGAGTCATATTTAAACAGACGCGCTGTGTTTTCAGGGTCTGCGGTGGAGTTGATGGCAACCAGTTCGACCTCAGGGTCCATGATCGCGGCACGGGCAACGAGGCGGCCGATACGCCCAAATCCACTAATACCAATTTTTGTAGTCATATTAACCTCCGTTATAAAGTCGTCTTGACGCGCTTAACTATATCATAATGACTCCCCAATCTTAGAATCTTGTAAAAAGACTTTTTATCATTTTCAAGCCCTAGCCAAAATGGGTATAATGTCAGCCAGGAGATATTATGGCAACTGTTTGGACAATCGTACAATTTGTTATTGTTTTTGGTTTACTGGTTTTTGTGCACGAATTAGGGCACTTTTTAGTCGCAGTTCTCTTAGGCATTCCTGTGGCTGAATTTGGTTTTGGCTATCCGCCTAAACTGGTCCGCCTTTTCCGCTGGAAAGGCACTGATTTCACCTTGAACGCCATTCCCTTCGGCGGCTTTGTGCGCTTTGAAGAGGAAGTCGAAGTTGAGCCGGAGGATAGCCCTGAAATCCTAGCCGAGTCAGAAACCCTTTCAACAAACGAAGATTCGGAAGTAAAAACAAAAGTCAAGGACTCTGGGATTGTGGGTGGCATTACCCAGGCGCCAAAGTGGAAACGTTTCCTTATCCTCATCGCCGGTGCGACTATGAACTTCATCTTTGGCATCATCATCCTCATCGTGATGTTCAACGCACTTGGCAATCCAGACCCCACTCGGGTCAAGATCACGGATATCGCACCTGATTCGCCTGCCGCCCAAGCTGGACTACAAAAAGAAGATATCTTTGTCTCAATCGACAAGGTCAAAATCGATAGCAGTGAAGCCCTGAGCGCACAAATTCAGGCTAACCTTGAAAAAGAGGTTGACATTGTTGTGCTACGCAACAAGCAAGAAGTCAGCACCTCGCTCGTCCCACGGCAGAACCCACCCGAAGGCCAAGGCGCCATCGGTATCATCATGGGCAACCCCAGTATCCCCGCCAAGTTTGGAGAAACGGTTAGCAGCGCTTTTAAAACTTTTTGGCATCAAGTTAAAACAACCCTCTCCTTACCGGTTAAGCTCATCCAAGGCGCTGTGAAACCAGGCGAAGCCCGTTTGGTAGGTATCAAAGGGATTTATGACATGTTCTCTCATGCCGAAGCTGTCGACCAGGCTACTGGCACCGAGGCGCCCATAACCCGTTTAGCGCTGGTCTCCATGATTTCTATTGCCCTGGGTATTGGTAACCTCTTACCCATTCCAGCATTGGATGGTGGGCAAATCCTCTTCATCATTATCGAAACGATTACCCGAAAGAAGATGAACGAGAAAGTCGTCAATATTATTAACACGGTCTTTTTCTTCTTGCTGATTGCCTTGATGCTTTACATCACCCTGCAAGACTTTATCAACCCCATTCAGCTACCTTAGGAGGCTTTATGTTGACCCTAACCCCTATCGACGATATTATCCGCCAGGTGCGCGAAGCAGAAATTCCTTTTTCGCCCAAGTTGCTGCTCCATTTTTCCGACCTCGATTCAGCCAGCCTGAGTACTTTGCGCGATACATGGCATTCGCTAAAGGTTGAACGTCGCCGCGCCTTAATGATCGGTTTAGCTGAACTCGCCGAAGCCGACCCCTTGCAATTTTTTGTGGGAACCGGCGAAATCGGGCTTGAAGACAGTGACGATGAAGTGGTGATTGCCGCGATTGACTTGCTCTTTGAATCAGAAAACAATCACCTTATTGACCGATTCTTGGCTTTACTCAAAGATAAATCCCGTCAGGATAAGCTACGCGCAACCGCCGCCAACGCCTTGGTGCCCTATTATTACAAATGCGCCCTGGAAGAAATAGATGAGACTGTGAATCAAAAAATTGAGCAAACATTGGTTGAATCTTATGAAAGTGAACGCTCAGATTTGGTTCGCCGACGTATTTTGGAAACCCTCGGCTACTGCAATAAGCCCTTCCTCAAAGAGATCGTCACTCGCGCCCTGGCACGAGACCAGGTTTATTGGACTGAAAGTGCCTTGATGGCAATTGGTCGTAGTATGGATAACGAATGGGACCAAATTGTGATGGATTACTTGGACCATGACAACCCCATCGTCCTGGCTCAAGCCGCCCATTCCGCGGGAATGCTTGGAATCCAACGCGCGAAACGCAAGCTCTTCAAAATGCTCAACCTGGATACGGACTATGAAGTTCGCCAGGAGGTAATTTGGGCACTTGCGCAAATTGGTGGCGAAGATGTCATCGAGCGCCTGGAACGTTTTGCCAACATGACCGACGACGAGGATGAAATCGACCTCATCGAAGACTCTTTGGAATACCTCGAACTCTTTGGTGCGGATGACCCCGAGTTGGCAGCCTTTTTGGCAGATCCTCGTCTTGGTCAGGAATTCTTTGAAGATGACGATGATTTTGAAGACTTTGATGACGAAGAAGAAGACTTCTTCAAAATCCCTATGGACACCGAAGAATGGGCGCGTTACGTTGACGATGACGACTCATTTGACGATGATGAAGATGACGAATTTGGCGAAAACTATGACGAAGATGAGGAAGACTTTTAGGCATTTTAGAAAAACCGCCTGATTTTTTAGTCATTCCATGTAAATAAACAAGGTAAAAGACACTCTGATTGCAGAGTGTCTTTTTTTGTTTCGAAAATTTAACAATTTCTTTAATTGGTATTGCAAATAGCGTCTCGTTCACGTTCGTCATGGCGTTCTGTACTCGTTCGTCATGGCGTCCAACTCCCGTTCGTCATGGCGTCCTCGCCATGACATTTTAAAACCATTACACGCACCTTCGATCAACCAAAGAACTTGGGGATAAAAATTGTCAATCAATGTAAAATATCGTAATGACTTCAAATAAAGATTTCATCTTTTCTGAAAACAACTATTGTCTTTTCGTCACTTTTTCAACATTCAACCGAATCGATATCTTCAATCATGAAAAACCAAGAAAGATCTTCTATGAAAGTCTGAAGTTTTGTCAGAAAACCAAGAACCTCATTCTTCATGCCTTTGTTATTATGCCAGATCACATTCATCTGTTGATTTCAGACAATGACGGTGATGCCAAACGCTTAAGAACAACCATTAGCTCTTTACGCAACTTCACTGGAAGAAATACCCTTAAAATCATTGACATTTTTCTTCCTCAATATAAAGACAGGACAACTACAGATGGAGTAGGAGATCGTGATCGTATGTTTTGGGTTCCTGGTTGGCATCCCATTATGATTGCTAGTGAAAAGTTCTATTATCAAAAAATGAACTATATCCACAATAATCCTGTTACCGCCGGTTTAGTTTCAAAAGCAGAAGACTGGCCGCATTCTTCCTTGTACGGTCTATATCATGACGGACTAAATGATCTTGATGTTATTTTTTCATGAAACAATTTTGTGTTTGATAGCTTTCAGGTTTTGTACGACATGGCGTGGACGGATGGCGAGGACGCCATCCGGAACAATGTAGAATGCCATCATGAACCAGAAAAAGGTCATCCGAAACAATGTAAGAACATCATTCGGGACTTGTTATATGGAAAATTAAAAAACAATTAATCACTATGCCTTGCGAGCAGGGTTTGTTTTTTCCACTCTGGCAGATTGCTTTCTTCCACCAATATCGCGCGGAGTTCGTAAATCTGGTCCCGCAACATGGCAGCGCGCTCGAATTCCAAATCCGCCGCGGCGGCTTTCATTTGGTTTTCCATTTCAGCAATCATGCGCTCGAGCTCACGTTGCTGCATCTTCGAAGCCAACTGTCGCGCAGTTTTTGTTTCCTTGCTCTTATCCTCAGCAATCGAATGTGCCAAGCGTTCGGTAATGTCATAGACCGCCTTGGTGATGCCCACTGGCGAGATGCCGCGCTCCTCGTTATAAGCTTCTTGCTTGGCACGTCGGCGCGTGGTCTCATCAATCGCGCGTTTCATCGAATCGGTCATCCTATCCGCATAGAGAATCACCTCGCCATTGATATGCCTGGCCGCGCGGCCAAAAATCTGCACCAAAGCCGTCGTCGAACGCAAAAAACCTTCCTTGTCCGCGTCCAAAATCGCCACTAAGGAAACCTCGGGTAGGTCCAAACCTTCACGCAAGAGGTTGATGCCCACAACTACATCATAAACACCCATACGTAGGTCACGCAAAATCGCCACCCGCTCGAAAGTCTCGATTTCAGAGTGCAGGTAGTGCACCTTAAAACCGGCTTCTTTGAGGTAATCGGACATGTCCTCAGCCATGCGTTTGGTCAAGGTGGTCACCAGTGCGCGTTCGCCTTTTTCAACCCGCTTGCGCAGTTCGACAATCAAGTCATCCACTTGCCCGCGCGTAGGTCGCACGCTAATCTTTGGATCCAGCAAACCGGTTGGGCGGATAATTTGCTCGACAATTTGCTCCTGCTTTTCCATCTCGTAAGGGCCAGGTGTAGCACTGGTATAAAGCGTGATGCCCATCATTTGCTCGAATTCGGGGAACTTCAGTGGGCGGTTGTCCAAGGCAGACGGAAGCCTAAAACCATAGTCCACCAAAACTTCCTTGCGGGCACGGTCGCCGTTGTACATGCCCCGAATTTGGGGCATCATCATGTGTGATTCATCAAGCACCATCAGGTATTCTGAGGGCATAAAGTCAAGCAAGGTCCATGGTGCGGTGCCAGCCTCCCGCTGATCAAAATGACGCGAATAGTTCTCAATACCCGCACAATGCCCCACCTCACGCAACATTTCCAGGTCATAGCGCGTGCGTTGCTCCAGACGGTAGGCTTCGAGGTCCATGCCCTTATCACGCAAGAATTTGAGGCGTATTTCAAGCTCCTCCTCAATATCTGCCAGGGACTTCTCCATGCGCTTATCTTCGGTTACATAGTGCTTGGCAGGGTAGATATCAATGGCATCCACACGCTCAATCAGTTCACCGGTCACGGCATGCAGACGCGAAATATTTTCGATTTCATCACCAAAGAAATTGACGCGGATAACTTCCTTTTCGGAATAGGCTGGCAAAATCTCCAAGGTGTCGCCACGCACCCTAAAAATACCCGGTTTGATGTCAAAATCATTGCGCTGATACTGGATATCCACCAATTGCCGCAGCAAAACATTGCGTCGGTACAGACTATCCTTTTCAACATGCAAGACGCTGGCTTTATACAGTTCAGGGTCACCCAAACCGTAAATCGCCGAGACTGAAGCCACAATAATGACATCCTGGCGGGACATCAGCGCGGTGGTCGCGGCCAGGCGCAGACGGTCGATTTCTTCGTTAATTAAAGTTTCTTTTTCAATATAAAGGTCGCGTCGTGGAATGTAGGCTTCCGGTTGGTAATAGTCGTAATAAGAAACAAAATACTCCACCGCATTGTTGGGGAAAAAGTCCTTATACTCGGCATAAAGTTGGGCAGCCAAGGTTTTGTTGTGCGTCATCACCAAGGTTGGCAATTGCAGCTGCTGGATGACGTTGGCGACGGTAAAGGTCTTGCCGGTGCCGGTCGCACCCAGCAAAACCTGATGGCGGTAGCCTTTTTGAATGCCATCCACCAACTCGGCAATGGCTTGGGGTTGGTCGCCAGTGGGTTTATAGGGTGCCTGGAGTTCGAATTTCATAGCTCAATTATAGTCCACTCACTTTGTGTTTTCTATAAGCATATGCTTAACGATTTACGGTATCATTAGACCCATGCTCGAAAACCGGAGGAATCATGACTGATCAGAAGAAAGTCAGAGTTGCTATTATTGGCGCGGGAAACTGCGCCTCATCATTGGTTCAAGGACTTTATTATTATCAAAACGCCAAGAACGAAGACCGCGTGCCGGGACTCATGCACGTCACCTTGGGTGGTTATCACATCAGCGATATCGAAATCGTAGCTGCTTTTGACGTCGTCGAAGGCAAGGTCGGCAAAGACCTCAGCGAAGCGCTTTTTGCTTACCCCAATAACACTTACAAATTTTGTGACATTCCCCACATGAACGTGCCCGTATACCGCGGCATGACCCATGACGGCCTAGGTAAATACCTATCGCAAATCGTCACCAAAGCACCTGGACCCACCGACGACGTGGTTGGCATTCTCAAAGAAACCCAGACCGATATGCTGATTAACTACCTGCCGGTTGGCTCCGAGATGGCCACCAAATGGTATATGGAACAAGCCTTGCGTACCGGTGTGGGCGTGATCAACTGCGTCCCGGTTTTCATCGCCAGCTCGCCGTATTGGTCTGAACGTTTCCGCGAAGCCGGTTTGCCCATCATCGGTGACGACATCAAAAGCCAGGTTGGCGCAACCATCACCCACCGCGTGCTCACCAGTCTATTTGTTGACCGGGGCGTGCGCCTTGACCACACCTATCAGCTCAATTTTGGTGGGAATACCGATTTTATGAATATGCTTGAACGTGACCGCCTGGAAAGCAAAAAAATCAGCAAAACTGGTGCGGTGACCAGCATGTTGCCTTACGAGTTATCCGAGGAAGACATCCACGTGGGACCTTCAGATTACGTACCTTGGTTGCAAGATCGCAAATATTGCTACATCACCATGGAAGGCACCACCTTCGGCGATGTGCCACTTAAAGCAGAAGTAAAACTGGAGGTGTGGGATGCGCCCAACTCTGCCGGCGTCGTGATTGATGCCATTCGCTGCCTCAAACTCGCCCTGGATCGGGGTGTTGGCGGACCCATCCTGGCACCTTCATCTTACTTTATGAAGACTCCTCCCGAACAATATAAGGACGACAAAGCCCTCGCACTCACCGAAGCTTTCATTGCCGGCAAATAAAGCCGAAGCCCAAACAAAACAAAAGTCCCGAGCAATAATTGGGACTTTTTTATTGGATTAAGAGCAACCAATAGCATCTCATAATGGTTAAGTAGATAGCTGCTGGTCAATTCATTTTGATTCCGCATTTTATTTACTTTAGAAGGTAAAATAAACCTATCATCTCAAAGGAGAGCTTTAATGGACCAATCAATTGATTCCCGTGAATACCCCCTCATTGCTGACGAAGAACTTAACCCAGCGCAAGCAAAAGCCAAAAAGAAAGCCATTTGGGCATGGACGATGTATGACTGGGGCAACTCAGCCTTCGCCACCACCATCATGGCCGCAATTCTCCCAGTTTATTTCGCCGAGTACATCATGTTGGGCGAATCCGCGGTACCCCTTTGGGGTTGGGCTGTTGCCATCGGCAGCCTGATTGCCGCCCTTATCAGCCCGGTTTTAGGCGCTATCGCCGACTTTAGAGGCTCGAAAAAAGCCATCATGGTCATTTTTGTGGCCTTAGGTGTGTTGAGCACAGCGGCGATGTTCTTCCTGACTGGCCCGCAGCACACGATGCTTACCGTCGTCCTTTATATCCTCGGTACCATCGGGTTTGCCGGCTCACTTGTCTTTTATGACGCGCTCTTGCCCCACATCGCGCGTGAAGACGAGCTGGACATCGTGTCAAGCAAAGGCTACGCCATGGGTTACATTGGTGGCGGTTTACTGTTGCTCATCAATGTACTCATGATTTTCTTCGGACCCAAACTGCTCCCAAACATGGCAGAAGCTGAAGCCACCCAATTGATGATGCGCCTCAGCATGGCCAGTGTTGCCATTTGGTGGGCTATTTTCTCGATCCCAATTTTCAAGCACGTCCTCGAGCCACCTGCCAAAGCTTATGAACACGAAATCGGTCAAAGCGTGGTCAAAGTTGGTTTTAGCCGCTTCTTTGCCGCCTTCAAAAATGTGCGCAAGTTCAAAGATTTGGCCTGGTTCATGCTCACCTTCTTCATCTACTCCAACGGCATTGGTACCATCATCACCATGGCAACCATCATCGGTAACGCGCGTGGTTTTAGCACCATGACCTTAATCGGCACCTTACTTTTAGTGCAATTCGTCGCAGCTCCTTTTGCCATCTTATTTGGCAAACTGGCAGAAAAACTAGGTCAAAAACGCGCTATTTCACTCAGCCTGATCATTTACCTTGCCATCGCAATTATCGGTTTCTTTATGAGCAAAGAATGGCATTTTTACGCGCTCGGTTTTGCTGTAGCAACCGTTCAGGGTGGCTCTCAAGCCCTAAGCCGCTCATTGGTCGGCAAGCTTATGCCCGCCAGTAAAAGCGCTGAATTTTACGGCTTCTTTAGTGTCTTTGAGAAGTTCAATACCGTGGTTGGCCCCTTGCTCTTGGCCATCATCACCAAAATTACTGGTTCGGATCGGTATGGCATGATTTCTCTGATTCTCTTCTTCATCATTGGTATTGTCATGCTGCAAAAAGTGGATATCCAACGTGGTATGGCAGTTGCAGAAGCTGAAGATGCCTTATTGGTTGAAGTTGATTAATACAGGACTATAATTGCTTCATTACCCATTGCCGGAGGCATAAATAAATGAAAGCATTTCGCGTTGCAGTACTCGCTAATGTAAAAACAAACGCGCCTTTTTTTGAAGGCATGAGCGAAGATCAGTGGGATGATCTCGACTCGCAATCTACCGTTGACTCATTATGTGAGGCGATTCGCGCCGGTGGGCACGAAGCAAAATTTCTCGAAGCTGACAACTCGATCATCGACTCGATTCGTGAATACCGTCCTGACATCTGTTTCAACATCGCGGAAAGTCATTTTGGTGACTCGCGGGAAGCCCAAATACCAGCCATTCTTGAAAAATTGCGCATCCCTTACACCGGGTCAAAAGTGCTTTCCTTGGCTCTGACCTTAGATAAACCGATGACCAAGCGTATTTTAGCCTGGCATGGTTTGCCAACCCCAGATTTTCAGGTCTTTGAACGCGTAGACGAACCTTTGGATGAAAGCGCTAAATTTCCGCTCTTCGTTAAACCCAGTCGTGAAGGTACCGGCATGGGCATTAGCGGTAAATCTGTGGTGCATGACGAGCGCGAACTCCGTCAACAAATTGAAATCATCCTTAAAAAGTACAAGCAACCCGCTTTGGTGGAACGTTTCATCAAAGGGCGTGAAGTAACTGTTGGCTTGGTGGGAAACCTAATTGGGCCAGTGGCTTGGCGCATTCCGCGCGATGAGAACGCACGCCGCATCCAAGCCGGTTTGCACTTTTTGCCACCCATGGAGGTCAACCTAGATCCTGCGCTTACTTCAGAAGGCGTTTATGACAACTACCTGAAAACCGCGCTGGCAGATAAGCTCGAGTATCTCTGCCCAGCGCCCCTTAGCGAAGACCAAATCGACGAACTCAACTGGCTAGCCGCGGCAGTCTTTCGTGTGACAGGTTGTGTGGATGTCTCACGAATCGACTTTCGTTTGGATATTGAAAACAACTTAAAACCGTATATCCTGGAAATCAATCCCCTGCCCGGATTGATGCCCAAGCTCTCTGATATCGTCATTGAAGCTGAAGCGGATGGTATCAGCCACACAGAATTGGTCAATATGATTCTCAATGCCGCGCTTAAACGCTATGGCATGGTGGAGTAGCTTATGACTATTATTGGACGATTCGCAACGCACACAGATTTAGACAAACTCGTTCAAGGGCGGCTAGACTTTATCGCCGCCCTTGGCACACCCGCACCGACTGAGGAGCTCGAAGAAATCCGCGAGCGCATTCGATTTTCTTATCAAACCCGATTGGGACAGGATATCCATTGCTATTTGGTCGAAGTAGATGGCGATGTAGCCGCGATTGGTTTTCTTCAGGCGCATGTCGTCGCTTATCATCCCGGCTGCCCCACGCAACGCTTTGGGCGCATAACAAACATGCTCTGCTACCCCGAATACAGGTTGAAAGGTTTCGCGCGTCAAACCATGAATGCCTTAATCGGCTTGGCAAAAGAGATGGACTTTGACTACATCACCTTGGATGCCTCGAAGATGGGGCGTCATCTTTATGAGAGCCTGGGTTTTGAGGACTACATCCCCGTCGACCCACCCATGCACCTGCATCTGCGTAAAAAAAGCTGATTCGAACTAAGCATATACCTAAGACCTGGCAATCTTCTTGCAACAATACCTTTAGTGGGGGCACACCAAAAGCCCTCGCTAAAGGAGTGACATGCCTGATTATGCCTTTTGTGGGGCGGAATGCGAAAGCTGTGCAGCTTTTCAGGCGAGTCAAAGTAAAGACCCCAGCTTAAAACAATGGCTCGCCGCGGAATGTTCATTTGAAGATCTGAGCTTTACACCTGACCAACTCACCTGTTTGGGTTGCAAAGTACAAACGCCGACTTCCCATATCTGCGCACAGTGCCAGATTCGCGCTTGTGCCCTTGGAACTGTTCGTGGCACTTGTGCAGAATGTGGGGACTACCCCTGCAATCTGATCAACCGCTTTGTGGCTGTTGAAACCGACGCGCGAAACATTTTGGACTATTTGCACGAAAGTTTGTCAGTTTAGGACGCCAAACAACCTCTTCACCCAAACAATTGAAACATTCAATCCTCTTATGCTGCCTGGTCAGGAGACCAGGCTAGAACGAGTTGAAAGGTTTAAACCCAACCTGCCACCGTTCGTTTGTGGTCTCCCGACCACAAATACAAGCCGATCACCATCTGGCGCATAGCGTCCTCGCCATGCGCAAAACATCCACCTGACTATGTCCAAAAGTGTCAGGCAAAAACACCTGACATCAGGTAATAAAACATTTTGTTCTAAAAGAATTTATGATTTGAGAGCCATTGGTCAGTACCGCCTGGTCAGGAGACCAGGCTAGAACGAGTTGGGAGGTTTAAACCAACCTGCCACCGTTCGTTTGTGGTCTTCCGACCACAAACATAATCCGATCACTATTCGGCGCGTGACGTCCTCGCCATGCGCAAAAGTGTCAGGCAAAAACATCTGACATCAAATAAACCAAACTACGGCAAAGGCAAAGCGATCACCTGATCCACCCCAGCGCCATTACTGGTCATAATCCAAAGCTGCCCTTCCGGCGAGACAACCACATTCCTAATCCGCCCAAACTCATTTTTATACAGCACTTCAAGCTTATCCATGCTCATATCATCCACCGGCACGCGATAAACTGCCGCGCCACGCAAACCCGCGAAATACAGCACATCATCCACAATCACCGCACCCGAGGGTGCCCAAGTATCGCTGCGCCCCGACTCAATCACCGGTGCTGTGTAACCCTCTTGAGTTTGCATACCGCGTAACAAGGGCCAACCGTAATTCTTACCAGGCTCAATCAAATTGACTTCATCATTGCCCGTTTCCGCACCACTCGGACCATGTTCCGTCGACCACAAACGCCCCTGACTATCCCAAGCCAATCCTTGCGCATTGCGATGCCCCGCACTCCATACCGCATTCCCAAAAGGGTTGTCTTCTGGCACGCTGCCATCGGCGTTTAAGCGCAAAATCTTACCGTTCAAAGACTCGAGGTTTTGAGAAATATCGGGCATACCCGCGTCACCTGTCGTAATATAAAGCTTACCGTCCGGACCAAACATAATTCTGCCACCATCATGAATGCTCGAGCCCAATATCCCCTCCACGACAACAAAGCGATCCTTTAACTGCCCCTCCCTAAAAACGTAACGCTCCACACGGTTCAAAATCTGGCCAGCAGATTCATAGGTTGAGTACAGGTAGAGCCATCCATTTTCTTCGAAATCAGGGTGGAGTGCCATTCCCAATAGACCACCCTCACCATAATGGCGTACACCGCCCACATAAATCTGTTCTTTATCACCGTTAATTAAAAGCAAGGAACCTGGCCTTTCAGTCAGCAATATGCCTCCATCGGGTAAGAAGACCAACTCCCAAGGCCAGCTCAAACCCTCCACAATAACTTTCGGCTCAGGTGACCAAACAGGCTTTGCTGTTTCCGTAGGTTCAGGCACCTCACTTGGCAAGACAGTTGGCTCGGGTTGTACCACCTCAGTCGGCTTTTCAGATGCTTCAATTTTTTGACTAGTTGGGGTTTCCACAGGGACTGAACTTACAGCCGTGGTAACTTTGGTAGGGTCTGGTGATGGTTGCGTACACGCCACCAAACCTAAAACCAAGAACAAACTGGTCAGTTTTATTCTATTCATGAAAGACTCCTTTCAAAATCAAAGGGACTCTCATTGTACATTTTTTAGCCCATTGATAAAAGCACGCCAGTATACAAGCCAAACAGTATATTAATGAAAAAAACCGCCTTGATCTCTCAAAGCGGTTTCGGTCAATCAAATTTAAACTAGCGACGGTCGCGTCGATCACCGCCACGGCGGTCACCACCGCTACGACGATCACCACGGTCACCACCTCGGCGATCACCACGATCGCTGCTGCGTCGGTCGCCGCGGTCGCCACCACGTCGGTCACCGCCACCACTGCGAGGGCGAGGTCCACTGGGGCGATCATGTTCGCGGGCTTCTTCAGCCGTCCAGCCTTCCAACAAAGCCTGGCGTGAAAGGCGAATCTTGCCATCAGGCGAAATGTCAATGACCATCACGGTCAAGTCATCGCCAACGTTCACCACGTCTTCAACCTTCTCAACACGTTCGGTGCTCAGCTGGCTGATGTGCACCATGCCGTCCACACCGGGCAAAATTTCAATAAAAGCGCCAAAATCGGTCACACGCACACACTTACCGGTGTAAATGCGGCCAATTTCTGCGGTTTCGGTAAGCGCCAAAATGCGTTCGCGGGCTTCGTTGAAACCTTCGCCATCCACAGCCGCAATGTAAACAGTACCGTCATCGTCAATATCGATTTTGGTGTTGGTTTCTTCTTGCAAAGCTCGGATGTTCTTGCCGCTGGGTCCAATAATCGCGCCAATTTTGTCAATCGGCACTTTAATGGTCTCGATGCGGGGAACATGAGGCTTGAGTTCAGGTCGGGGTGCGCTGATGACTTTGGTCATCTGGTCCATAATGTAGAAACGGGCATCCTTGGCGCGAGCCAAAGCTTCGGCCATAATCGCGGGTGTAATACCACCGATTTTGATGTCCATCTGTAACGCGGTAATACCATTGGTGGTACCGGCAACTTTGAAGTCCATGTCGCCAAGGTGATCTTCTGTTCCGAGGATGTCGGTCAAAATCACGTAGCGGTCGCCTTCCATGATGAGACCCATCGCCACACCACTGACTGGCGCGCTAATTGGCACACCACTGTCCATCAACGCCAGGCTGGAGCCACAAACGGAAGCCATTGAGCTGGAACCGTTGGATTCCAAAACCTCAGACACGAGGCGAATGGTGTATGGGAATTCTTTTTCATCGGGCAAAACGGGCTCGAGGGCGCGTTCAGCGAGCGCACCATGGCCGATTTCGCGACGGGACTGACCACCCACGCGGCGGGTTTCGCCAGTGGCGTAGGGTGGGAAGTTGTAGTGGTGCATGTAGCGTTTGCTGTCCATACCATTGAGGTTGTCGAGCTCTTGGGCTTCTTTGGGCGTACCTAAGGTGGCTAAAGTGAGCACCTGGGTTTCGCCACGGGTGAACAAGCCAGAGCCATGCGCGCGAGGAGAAATGTCGGTTTCGACGCTAATTTCACGCACTTCGTAAACCTTGCGGTTGTCAGGGCGTTTGCCTTCGTAGAGGATACGATCGCGCACAACCATGCGTTCGGCTTCGTCAAAAGCTTTAGCGAGTGTGGCGAGTTCGGTCGCGTCAGGTTCTTCACCCAGTGCTTCCAATAGGTAGTCGGCCTTAATTTGGTCCACACCACCGTAGAGGTTGGCTTTGGAGTATTCTTGGTCCAACAGAGCGGTCACACGGTCTTTGATTTCAGCTTTCACACGGTCAATCAAAGCTTGGTCACTCACAGCCAAGGCAACTTCCTTCTTGGCTTTGCCAATTTCAGCTGCCATACGTTCTTGGACGGCAATAATATCTTGGATACTTTCATGCGCCAATTGCAAGGCTTCAGCCATCAGCTCTTCGGTCACTTCGCTGGAACCAGCTTCAACCATTAAGAGGGCTTCTTTGGTGCCGGCCACACGCAAATCGAGTGTTGACTCTTCCATTTCCTGGATGCTGGGATTGGCCACTAAACGGCCATCCACATAACCCACGCGCACTGCGCCAACGGGTCCACCCCATGGCACGTCAGAAATCATCAAAGCGGCCGAAGCGGCATTAATGGCCAACATATCCATGGCGTTTTCGCTGTCAGAAGAAAGCGACATCAAAATGACCTGCACTTCATTGCGCATGCCTTCAGGGAAGAGCGGGCGTAGAGGGCGGTCGGTGAGGCGGGCAACCAAAGTGGCGTCCGTGCTCGGGCGGCCTTCGCGGCGGAAGAACGAACCGGGAATCTTGCCACCAGCGTACATGCGCTCTTCATAATCTACGGTCAGGGGGAAGAAATCCACACCCTCACGAACATTACCAAGCGTTGCGGCAGCAAACATCATGCTATCGCCTTGGCGAACAACAATCGAACCACCTGCCTGGCGAGCCAAGCGGCCGGTTTCGAAGCTGATTTCTTTGCCACCTAGCGTGGCAGTATAACGGATTGCTTCAGGTTTCATATTTTCCTTTCACTGGTAGCCAGTGCAGGAACTGAAGTTCAACGGGCAGACTTGCCCGGCAAAATTCAATACCCGACTGGCTTGATAAATTGTTGACTGATACCAAAACAGGGCACGCTTTGACCCATTCCACGAACGGTTATGGTCAAGGCGTGCTCTGCGAAAAGTATCATTTGTTAATAACTTTACTTCCTGCGGATCTTAAGCTCTTCGGTAATCGCCAGGAAAGCTTCGTAATCTTTTTGGCGAAGGTAAGCCAAAAGGCGGCGGCGTTGGCCAACCAACTTCAGCAAACCACGGCGAGAGCTCTCATCGTGCTTGTTGGCGCGCAGGTGATCGGTAAGGTTGGTGATGCGCTTTGTCAGGATGGCAATTTGCACCTGGGGTGAACCGGTGTCACCGGCTTTAGTGGCGAACTTTTCAATAAGTTCAGTTTTATCTTGTTTTGTAATCGACATGACGTCTGCTCCTAATAGTATTTCTTTTATGCAGGTCTCGTGGGTCGAAGCCCATGCAAAAGCATAGACCGCTCGCCCGACCAGTCACAATCAGTTATTATACACTAAAAGCTCCTGCTTCCGCAAGAGCTTTTTTCTGTCAGTAAAGCTTGGTCTTATTATAACTCATTCCTTTTTTTCAAAGAGTTTTTTCAAGCCGAAACGCTCAATCAGCATTTGCCAACCTTCTTTGATTTTCAAGCTCCCCATTTTGAGGCTACCTACGATGCCATAGGGGACGAAGAGCACAAAGACAACATAGACAATGCCGGTAACCAATGGCGCGCTGTCTTTCATTATGCCGCGCAAGGCCAGGTCGAGGATCTTAATCACAAAAGCACCCACAATCGAGCCACTCAGCGTAGCAATGCCGCCGATCAGCACAATCAGCAAGCCGGTCACGGTATAGCCCAAATCGGCAATCGTTGGGCTGACAATCGGTTGATAAAGCGTGTGCAAAACACCGGCAATCGATGCCGTAAAGGAGGCAATCAGCATCACTACAACTTTAAAAGAGGTTGTGTTATAGCCCAGCATTTTCGCGCGCGATTCATTCTCACGAATGGCAATGCTCACCCGCCCGGTCGGCGAGTCGATAAAACGTCGGTAGAACATATAAACCAAGACCAAAATCAGCAATGCCACGACATAAAACCGTAACCGTTCGATCGAGGGGTCAATAATCGCTGGCTTTGGCACGCCTTGTAAGCCAACATCCGCGCCGGTTAGCTTAATCATGTCACTGGACATCACAATGATGTGGAACATCGACGCCAAACCAAGTGTCACCATAGTAAAGGTCACGCCTTTAACCCGTGGCAAGACAATGCTAAACAACAAAGCCTGCACAATCGAGGTACCTACGATGATCAATAGCACCTGCCACAAAGGCAGCCCCAAAGTCTTGAGAGAAATACCGGTTGCATAAGCTGCCACCGCAAAGAACATGGTGTGACCGAAGCTCATCAAGCCGGTGATACCGAAGAGCAAGTCATAGCTCAGCGCGAATATCGCCAAGATGAAGATTTCGATCCCAATCCCTTCAAGATATTTTGAGAATCGACCTTCATTTTGCCATACCGCAGCCGGTCCCGACCCTTCAAACAATCCAATCACGAAGGGGAGCAGAAGCATGACAGCAAAAAAGATCAAAATGCCTTTATTACGGCTTAAGAATGATTGTTTTGTGTTCATAACTTATTCCTGCCTTCCTAAGAGACCGTTCGGCAAAATCAATAGGACCACCACCATGAGCAGCATCGTGGAGGCTGGGATAATCGCCGGGGTTGGTTTGAAAATGATGTCTGTGAAAGGTATCGAGATGCCGATTTGACCATACTTAATCATAAATTGCTGAATCAAGCCCACCATCAGCGAGCCTAATGCTGCGCCAGGATAACTCGACAAGCCACCAATCGCTAAAGCAATCAAAGCGTTAAGCAAGAGTTTCTCACCCATCGCCACTGAAAGGCCGTTGCTAGGTGCGGAAAGCACACCGCCCAAAGCCGCCAAGCCCGCGCCCAAGGCAAACACCAGGGTGAAGACCTTTCGCACATTGATGCCCAGTGCTTCGACCATATTGCTATCTTGAACACCCGCGCGAATGATCATGCCGATGCGTGTTTTCTTGAGCAAAAGCCAAACCAAAACCAAGACCACCACACCAATAATCGGCAATACAATCTCGTCATACACGCGCACGCGGCCGCCTAAAATCATGATTGTCGAACAGTTATGCTTAAAAACATCCGCAACCGTCGTCGCCGGGCAAGCCGCACCTGCCCCTCTAAAAAACTCTGGTTTAGGCAAAACAAACTCCGGCATACCCCAAATCGCCTTGACGAGTTGCATGCCGATCGTGCCCAGCCCAAGGGTGAGCATCAGTTGATACACCGGTCGGCTGTACAGCGGTTGGATCATCGTCTTTTCCATCAGGGCGCCTAAACCGACCACGCTCAAAACGGAAACCACAACTGCGATAATAAACAGCCAGTTGGTGTTCAAGGCCATAAGCCAGTCGCTAATTGGGGTGTTGAACGCCATGATGAGCGTGCCAAGCACCATCAAAATAGCAAAGACCTGCCACTTCTTCCAGTGCAAACTGTGTTGGCGGTTCTCACGATAACGGATGAGTGCTAAACCAAAAGCCAGTACCATGCTCATCAACAAGCTGCCATAGAGCGCGAGCATCGGCGGAATACCTTTCGCCTCAGCGGGTGCAACCGGTAAACGGATGCCTTGATCAGCCATATACGAGAATGAAATTGGGCTTTGAGCGTAGTTGTTGAGTTGCCAAATCGCAATCGGGTACCGTGGAATAACAAACACGCCAATCACAATCGCGACCACAATCAATCCCCAACCTAATATCTTTTTGGTCTTGGGCTCAAGATTGATTTTGTCGACCAGATAGTCCCAGAGGAAATTGAGCGCGAAACCCGCCATCAGGAATAGCACCAATGGTGTGACATCAATGAAAGTGTCAGGTCGCACAAAGACTGTCCAGCCGATATAAGCGCCAATCATATAAAGCGTGCCTTGCGCCAGGTTGAGCACATCCAGGAGGCCAAAAATGAGCGAAAAGCCAGCCGCGACCAAGAATGTCACCGAGCCTACCGAAAAACCACGCAAGGTAGTGATTAACAAATCACGTGGTGGCATCCCTCGCCCTGCCAAAATCAAAAAGACAACAAAAGCAGCGATTAGCAAAATACCAGTGTAATTAAGTTTCTTTTTCATTTGCTCCTCCGCCTATGCCACGCCCAGATAACGATGAATTTTGGCTGCATCGCTAACCAATTCGGTCATCTCGCCGTGTTCGACGCTTTTGCCTTCTTCGATGATTACATAATGATGAGCCAGTTTACTGGTGACGAGGAAGTTTTGGTCCACCAAAATAACGGTGCTCTTCTTGGCCAGTTCAGCAATGACCTCTATCAATTGCTCGATGACCACCGGCGCCAAACCCTCACTGGGTTCATCAATGAGCAAAAGCCGGTTTTCAGGCACCAACGCACGCGCGATAGCAAGCATTTGCTGCTGCCCACCCGAAAGTTCGGTGCCGCGCAGGTTGATGAATTTTTTAAGATCAGGGAAGAGCTCGTAAATCATCTCTCTTTTTTTCTCAAAATCGCCACGTTTCCGTTCGGCTATGCGCAGGTTTTCTTCCACCGAGAGGTCTCGGAAAACCGCACGATGTTCCGGCACGTATCCGATTCCTCGCTGGGCAACCTCGTAAGGCGTCAAGCCTTGAATTGGCCGGTCCTCGAACAGAATGCGCCCTTCTTTGACCGTGACCAAATTGAGAATCGACTTAAGCGTGGTTGTCTTTCCGGCCCCATTGCGCCCCAACAAAGCCAAAATCGAGCCTTTGGGTACATCAAACTGCACATGCTCCAAGATGTGATAATGACCGATATAACTCTCGATACTTTCGACCTTTAGGATGCTTTCATCATGCGATGTCGATTTCATAGAGCCCTCCTAAATAGGCTGTTTGCACGTCATGGTTGTTGGCGATTTCTGCCGGCACACCTTCTGCCAAAACCTCACCGTGGTTCATCACCGTAATAAAATCGGCATTTTCCATAACGACATTCATATTATGTTCTACTAATAAAACCGTTTTGGACCCTTCCGCCTGGATACCGCGGATGAGCTCAATCAATTCAGGCACCTGCTCACTGGCCATACCGGCGGTGGGTTCATCCAAAAGCAAAACCTCCGGATCTGGCGCTAAAATCATGCCCAATTCCAGCTTGCGTTGGTCGCCATGTGCCAAGAAGCGTCCCGGCACGGCAGCTTTTTCGAGCAAACCAACTTGCTTCAAGACTTCCCAGCTACGTTCATCACAGCCTTCGATTTTGCTGGTGTTCTTGAGAAAACTAAAGTTGTCACCACGCATCGATTGGGTTGCCAGGCGAATGTTTTCGAAGGCGCTTAAATTAGGGAAAATATTGGTAATTTGAAAAGAGCGCCCAAGTCCCATATGGATCATGCGGTGCACGGGCAGTTTGGTCAGGTCCTGCCCTTTATAGATGACCGTGCCGCTGCTCGGTTTTAGAACCCCGCTAATCAGGTTAAACAGGGTCGTTTTGCCAGCGCCGTTAGGACCGATAATAGCATGCAAAGTATGACGTTCAACTTGGATGCTCACGTCATTCACCGCAGCCAAACCGCCAAAATAGCGGCTTAAATGTTGTGTCTCTAAAATGATGTCTTTTTGGGTCATTGAGCCACCTTTCATCTTAAATGACTATTTGGAGCCCTTTTTTACGAGGGCTCCAAAATTCTATTAATGGGTCTAGTTACCGGTGAGTGAACCCCAGGGGATTTCACCACAGCGGTCTTTCATCGCCTCGGGCAACAAGCAGGGAGGTTCGGGGCGAGTGGTATCAACAAAGGTATAGAACATTGCCGCGGGATCGGTCAGGTTTTCGAGCTTCAAGATGTACATATCCTGAATGGCGACATGGTCTTCGGGGCGGATGTAAATCTTGCCCTTGGGGCCTTCGAATTCGATACCTTCCATCGCAGCCAACAAGGCTTCGGAATCAACCTTACCTTCAGTCTTTTTGAGGGTTTCGATGATCATAATGGCGGCGTTCATGCCATCCGCGTCAAAGAGATCAGGCACGGCCTCATAGCGCGCCTTGATTTGCTCAACCAGGTATTGGTTGATGGGATTCTCGGGAACGCTGTAATGGTAAACGATACCAGCTGTGGTTCCGATGGCGTTGCTATAGAAGACGGGCATCATCAGGTTGTCGATGAAGGTCGTACCCAATTCTTTGGTTGCAGTCACGCCCTGGTCGGCAGCTGCCTGAACCAAGGAAATGAAGCCAGCACCAGCCCAAGAGAGGATGTAGGCATCTGCGTCAGAGTTGGCAATTTGCTCCATGTAAGGTGTAAAGTCAGTGGTTGTGGCAGGCGCAAAGATATCATCAGCCACAAATTCGCCACCCAGCTGTGAACAAGCATCACGGAAAGCTGCAGCTGAACCATGACCGAAAGCGTAGTCGGCAGCCAATTGGATGAACTTGCCATGCTTTTGAGTCAGCGCGACACATTCGTTCATCGCATCCTGGTAGTTGTTGCGGCTCACTCGGAAGGTGTAGGGGTTGAAGCTGACACCAGTAATGTCATTCGCGGCAGCAGGTGCCACAATCAATGGAATCTTGGCGGCTTCTGCAAGACCTTGCAAAACGGCTGTGGCACCAGAAGAAACGGTACCGACCAGGAAGTCCACTTTTTGGACATCGATCAGCTCATTGGCAACTGTTGTGGTCAATTCAGGATTGCTGGAGTCATCGCGCACGTAGACGATAATCTCACAGTTATCGAGTTTGAAGGTGTTTTCAGGGGAGTCAGCGAAAACATATTTTTCACCAACGCTCCCTGCAGCACCAGTGGCATACTCCATACCGAGCATGAAGGAACGTACCATCCAGTCACCATAGCTTTGCAATGGACCGGCCAGGTCAGAAATCAAACCGATTTTGATGGGTTCTTCACATGTCAAGCCAGTGGGTTGCTCAACAGGTTCTTCAACGGGTTCCTCAACCGGTTCTTCGACGGGTTCTTCGACGACGGGATCTTCCACTTTGGGCTGTTCCGTTGGGGTTTGGACTTTAGGCGCACAAGCACCTAATACCATAGCTACAACGAGTAGCATGGAAACAATAAACAGTAACGACTTTTTCATTTTTTCTCCATTAATCTTTTAATCGTTTTATTTTCAAATTCTCCGGCTAATCAACCGGTTAATTACTGGTCTTACTTAGGCTGTTTTTTAAGACAAAGCCTAAGATAGCGGTATTCAGCGGTTCAGGTTTATCCAGGCAGAGCGCGTGGCCAGCGCCAGGAACAACGAGATACTCCGCGTGGGGGATGCCTTTCAAAATTCGCTCGGCATGGGGTCTGCCCTTGATTGGGTCTTCTTCACCCACCACGATCAGAGTTGGGCACTTAATCTCCGGCAAACGCTCCGTGACATTAAAAACCTCAAAAGATTTCATCAGCTTGACAAAAGAATCCAGCTTTAGAAAACCAAAATTCGCAGCCATACCATTGAGAAGGGCTTGATTTTTTTCAATCCATTCCTCTGAAAAGTTCAAGAACACTGAACTGGCGAAAAGCATTTCAGGATCGTTTTTCTCCGCAGCAAGCATCCAGGGCTTGGCTTGGGCCTTTAAATAGGGCGTGACTTCTGAAACGCCATCGATCACAATCAAAGACTGGGTCATCTCAGGGTATTTCAGGGCAAAAGTCAGGCTGACTTCAGAGCCATAGGAAATCCCACCAATATGTGCTTTAGGAATGTTTAAAGCCTGAAGCAAGGCAGCCAAATCATCCGCGTGAAGCTCCATGCTATAGTCCCCTTCGGGATGGTCAGATTGCCACATGCCCCGGCAGTCATAGAGCAGAACCCGCATATGAGGTGCCAAAGCGCGAAGCTGAAGCCCCCAGCTCGCCGTGCTCATCATAATGCCATTGCTTAGCACGAGCACATCGCTATCCTCAGGGCCATGCAGTTCGTAGTATAAGGATATTCCGTTGACTTCAATTTTTGGCATGTCTTAAGCCTTTGCCTTTACGCCCGTGTGTATTGGCTGGCATGATCAAAGGTTTCAACCCGGGGTTGATCAATGCTCACCACCGCTAACATCAATTGGTCGCCTTCGATAGCATAGAGGCCAGCCACCTTTCCAATCAAACCAAAGGTGTGGTGGGTTTGGTCGATTTCAATCTGGTTCCCATCAACAGTCCAGGTTCCACCAGACTCGATGCCCAAAGCCTCATAGCCAGCCACAAAACTGCCATCTTCTTTGAACTCAAACCACAATCCGGGGAATTCCTGTCCCTCGTTTTGGATCCATTTAGCAATTAACTTTTCTCTCATTCTTTGCCTCAGTAATATTTTTTATCAGGCACAATCCCCAAGCGATGAGCCTCTTCACGAATTGAGTCTCTGAACGTTGGATGTGCGATTTTGATTAAAGCTTCCATACGGTCTTTGACTGAAAGACCGCGCAATTCCGCGCTACCATACTCGGTGACGATGGTATCCACATCCTGGCTGGGAATGGTTACCCCAGAGCCCGGTGCAAGGGTGGGTACGATGGTCGAGATCGTGCCGTTTTTTGCTGTGGAGCGAAGAGCAATAATGCCGCGGCCACCGCGCGACATCATTGCGCCACGATGGGTGTCTAACTGTCCACCGGTACCACTAAAGTGGCGCGTGCCAATGCTTTGGGAGCAAACCTGACCCATCACATCCACCTGAATGGCGCTGTTGACGCTAATCATTTTGTCATTCTTGGCGATAACATAAGGGGCATTGACGTAAGAGCCACGCAAAATCAAAACGTCTTTTGACTCGCGCATAAAATCATACAGTTTATGGCTGCCCAAAGCAAAAATAGCGACATACTTTCCAGGGTGCAGCGTTTTCATGCTGTTGTCAATCGCACCTGACTCAATCAAGGGCAGGTATCCATCGACAAGAAGCTCCGTATGTACACCCATGTGGCGACGGTCTGTAATTTGCTGGGCAATCGCGGTAGGCACGCCACCGATACCCAGTTGAAGCGTGCAGCCATCATCAATGTATTTAGCAACATGATGCCCAATCTGTACTTCAAGTTCAGTCGGTTCGATGGAGGGCAATTCAATCAATGGTGCCGAATACTCGACAAAATAATCAACCTTATCGATCGGCACCAAGGTGTCGCCTTCAGTCCACGGCATTTCAGGATTGATTTCTAAAATGACCAAATCAGCCGCTTCGAGCATTTCACGTTCAACGACCACGCCCATCGAAAGGGACACAAAGCCCTCTTCATTAGGTGGTGTACACGTGGTCATCAGCACGTCCAGACGTCCACCGTGACCGACGAGCTTATCAATCGCAGCAGCGTGCAAATTGTTGGGAGTATAAGAAACCCTCCCTTCCATGTGCACTTTGCGGTCCGGCGCGCCGTAGAACCAGTTCTCGTTAAAGAAATGGCCTTCCATTTCCGGCTTCATGAAAATGTCATAACTTCGCATGGGCAAGCAAGTCCACAAGGTCACATTTTCAAGTCGATCTTTTTGTCGGGCAAGTTCTTCCAACAAACCCACCGGTTCCGAGGCAGCAATACCAACTTGAATGGTCATCCCCGACTTAATTTTTCCAACCGCTTCAGCAAGCGTGACGCGCTTGTCTTTAAATGTCTGCTGCCAACTCATAAGGCTCTCCTTAGGGCATGATAAAAGCTGTGGCGGCTTGGTTATATCCCACGCCTGAACCACAGAAAACAACGCGCATGCCTGATTTGATTTTGCCCAATTTAACGGCATCATCAAAAGCAATCGGCAAACACGCTGAACCCATGTAGCCCCATTTGTCCATCACATAGTGGGCTTTTTCCACGGGCAAACCCAAGTCTTCCATCACCAAGGCGATGCTGTTGATGTTGACTTGGGTAAAGATGATATGGTCGATATCCTGAATATCAAAGCCACCATTGGCAGCACATTCACGCACACGAGCCGGCCAACCTTCGTGATTAACCGTGGGCGGGAAAGGTGTTACCAAGCGGACTTTGGTGCGACCAGCTTCAACGCTTTCAACCGTAGCGGGCTCATAAGTACCGCCCGAGTAAATACCCCAATGTTTATGGTAGGAACCATCCGCTTTAATTGAAGTCGAGATGTAGCCCGGTTTGTCAGACACACCCAGGACAACCGCGCCGGCACCATCACCATAGAAGAAAGCACTCACATCGCGTTTGTAATCGGCGAGTTTGTGCATCATGTAAGCCCCAATCACGAGAACATATTTTAGGTTGGGGTTAACCGCAATCATGCCAGCGCCTTGCGCCAAAGCGGTGGGGAAGGACGCACAAGCGCATCCCACATCCCAGGTTCCAGCATTGACCGCGCCAATTTTGTGTTGCACCACAACCGACGTAGCTGGTGTGATGTAATCTGGGCTATCCGTGCCCAAAATGACCAGATCGATATCTTCGGGTTTCACGCCGGCATCAGCCATGGCAGCTTTGGCAGCTTCGGCGGCCAGGTCTGAAGTCGCCCAATCGTCCGGCGCGTAAAAGCGGGTTTTGATGCCACTACTGGCTTCAAACTTACCCACAACATCGGCCAATTTTGGGGAAACTTCACCCATCCATGAGGCAAAAGTTTCATTACTGATTTCATTTTCAGGAATATACATTCCTGAACCAATAATCGTTGCGTATCGTGTCATTTTATTTCCTTCCATTTATGAACCCAAAACGATGCCACCATCGACGCTAATTACCGCGCCGTGGATGTAGGACGCTTCGTCACTTGAAAGCCAGCAATATACGTTGGCGATTTCTTCAGGTTTACCCAAACGCTTGAGCGGCGCATTAGCTGCCATACCTGCCAAAACGTGTTCAGGCATCTTGAGCACCATTTCAGTCAAAATGAAGCCAGGAGCCACAGCGTTAACGCGGATTTGGTATTTGCCCAATTCACGCGCCCAGGTTTTGGTCATGCCGATCACGCCAAATTTGGTCGCTGCATAGTTGGTCTGACCAAAGTTGCCATACAGACCCACCACAGACGACGCGCTCACAATTGAGCCACCGCCCTGTTTAATCATATACGGGGTCACGGCTTGGGTGCAGTTGAAGACACCTTTGAGGTTCACGGCAACCACCGCGTCGAAAGCTTCTTCGCTCATCTCGCCGACCATTTCGCCATCTTTGAATTTGACAAACTGGCCATCTTTGGTGATGCCGGCGTTGTTGATGAGTACATCTACACGGCCAAACTCTGCTACAACAGCGTCCACAAAGGCTTGAACCTCTTGTCGCTTGGTAACGTTCACTTGGAAATAGCGTGCGTTTTCGCCAAGTTGAGCCACGAGTGCCTCGCCGGCTTCTTGGTTGAGATCACAAATAATAACTTTTGCGCCTTCGGCGTAAAATTTTTCAGCGGTTGCTTTGCCAATTCCAGCCGCGCCACCGGTGATGATACAAACTTTATCTTTTAATCGCATGAAATTCTCCATTCGCTTTTAGATAGCCAAATAGAATGGCTTTTACATTTAACAACTAGTTTACAAATTGGGGGTTACAAATCGGTTACAAAACGGCGGTTGTCTGGGGATGTTTACAAGGTTTGCGCGAAATCGTCCAAAAGCCGGGAAGAATAAGCCTCACCAAGCTTGGATTTCAGCATTTTTGAAGCGTCGGCATAAACCTGGCGAGAAAGACTCGGTTGACCTTCCGCTTTAAAAGCTTGCATCTGATAGAGGTAAGCGGTTTCAAACAAGGGGTCGATCTGGATGAGTTCATTTGCCAGACCAACTACTTTTTGATAGGCGCCAGCCTCATAATAGCTCTCAAGCAATTTCGCTGCGCAAGCCAAATAGAGACGATGAAAATACTGGGTCTCAACCATAAAGGCTTCCTGGGTAACTTCTCCTTCAAGGAGTTTGCCACGATAAAGCTCAATTGCCCGCCTTTGGTCTAAAGGATTTAAGCTATTAGCCAAATCTTCAAACAAAATATGATCAACAACAATTTCTGGGCTATCGTTTAGGAAGTAGGAATCACCATCACGCAAAACAAAATAAGCCTGTTCACCACTGGGACGGGCTGGTTCCAAAGCATTGTTCAAAGCACTCAAGGCAACCTTTAGCGCGTTGCTGGCAGCATCACTGTCTGATTCTGGCCAAAGAATCGTCAGAATCTCTTGTTTGCTAACCGGTTTTGGATAGCGTGCAGCCAATATCTGCAATAAGTGTTTGGCTTTTTCCCGCTTCCAGACCTCATTACCCAACTTTTGGCCTGATAAATAGACCTCAAAAGGCCCCAACGTGGAAATTTGCAAGCCACAACCTGGATGATAATTCAGTTTTTCGGCATCTCTCTCCCGCAACAAGGCATTCACGAAGTCACTTTCAATGCCTAAATTTCGCGCTTCAAGAAGCAATGGCATAAAACAAGCTACATCATTGGGACCCAGAAAAGTCCGTTTCTTCAACAAGAAGTCATAGCCATTTTCTTTGATTAAGGGCAAAGCTTGTTCCAGGAACAAGCCAAAGGAATTTTTATAGCCCTGTAAATGCGCGACATAAGCCTGCCAAAGCAAACAGGCCGCCCGACCGAGCTCATCACCAACCTGGCTCGCAATCGTTTCCGCAAGGGCAAGTTCACTGGAGGCTTTTTCCAAGGCGCCCGCCAATGCCAGACCTGCTCCGAGCGAGACACGAACCAACATGCCAATCCAAACATCGCCGGATTGTAAAGCCAACGAGAAAGCTTTCTCAGCAATGGCTTGTGCCTCAGTCACATTTCCGGCATAACCCACCAGCCGACACATCCCCCATAGTGGTTCAATGTTGATGCGCGCGATATCCATCCCATGCATTGATTCTTCATAATGCTTCCAGATATCCTCTGAAATTTGCGGGATAAAAGTTTGAAGAGGATCGAGTTGTTTGGCATGTGCCAGGCGCATCATGCCGATTCGTTGACCAAGTTTGGCGTGGGCTTGCTCTGCCGCCTCTAATCCTTTCAAGGCGTACTTGCTTGCCAGGGCTTGGTTGCCCATCAAAGCATGATAAAGCGAGATGAGCAAAGAAGTGTCGCGATGGAAGCGCTGCGGTTTGGCGAAAGGCAGAGCCTCGCTTTCGGCCTCCAGACGGTCGAGCAGTTCTAGCCCTTCCTTCAACTGTCCGGTACGCAACAGCAGACGCGCCTGAATAAAATCCTGTTCTTCCTGATGAACCAGACTCAAATCCCGGGCTCTTGCCAGGCTTTCCCGCGCGGCAGCGGTTTCACCCTGGTTCAATTGGTTTTCGGCAATTTGGGTGAGCAAACCCGAGACTTCATGCGGGCTTTCGATGGCATCCATTAATTCCAAGGCGCGCGTTAAAAGCTGACTGGCATTGCTGGGTCGCAGGGTGTCCAGGTAAACTTGCGCCTGTCCACGGATTGCCAAACCGGTGCCATAGCGGTTGTCTTGCTTTTGGTAGATACGTTGCGCCGCACGGTAGGATTCAAGCGCGAGGTCAAAATTGGCTTCGTTGCGTTGAACCTCAGCTAATAAATAATTGCCATAGGCATAGCTATTCAAAAGGTCGGCAGGAAGCTGCCCTAGAAAATAACCGACACTTTGATGCAAACCGCGTTGCAAAAGCCGGCTACCCACGTCATCCAGAATTTGCGTCACGCGCGGGTAATCGCCAGCTCGCAAGAGGTGTGAAATGGCCTCTTGCCAATCCTCATGAGCCGTAAAATAACTGGCGATTTTGCGATGTAAATCCCGAGCCAGACCCGGTTTTTTCTGTAACTGCGCACGCAAAAAAGTCTTGAAAATGTAATGAAAGCGATAAACTCCAGGCTGTAATTGTTCCAAAAACAAGCCTTCGCTAAACAAATCACTCAATTCGTATTGTGTATCGCTTCGGTCAAGTAAAAAATCACAAATATCACTTTCCAAAAACTCCAAAATCGAGCAATAGGTTAAGAAAACTTGCCTGTCTGGATCCTGCTTATCCAAAACTTCTTCTGCCAAGTAATCAAAAAGATACCCGGCAGAGATGGGTCTTTCGTCCTCCAAAACCGCGCTTAACTGACCTTTGGGATAGGCGCGGATGTTGTGCCAGGCGGCTTGTAAGGCAACCGCCCAGCCTTCAGTTCGGTTTTGAAGCCGCACGATGTCATCATGCGCCAAGTCCATCTGATAGGCTTTTTGGAACAAATCCTCAACTTCCGAAACCGAGAAACTAAGCATTTCACGACCCATTTCAAACACAGCGCCCTGGGCTTGCCAGCGACTCATCGAAGGGAAGTTTAGCGGAACCCGGCTAGACATTAGGACATGCAAGTTAGCCGGCAAATGGTTGACGAACCAGTCCATCAGCTTCATGATTTCATCGGATTCTTCGACACTTTGGAAGTCATCCAAAACGAGAAGCGCCGGCGACTGCAAACCATCGCTCAAACTGTTCACCAAAGCGATTAACATATCCTGGGCTTCGTTATCTGCATCACTTAAAAGGCGCAAAGGGATTTGTCCAAATTTGTGGTCGCCTCGATTGAAAGCGGTAAAGAGATTGGCTAAGAAGAGCTTTGGGTCGCGTTCAATGGGTGAAATGGAATACCAAAAAACAGGAATGTCCAATTTTTGGATAAAGCCAAGAATCGAGGTTGTTTTTCCGTAACCCGTCCCCGCGCAAATGATGGTCAAGGGATAGTCCAAAACCTGGCGTAGGGTTTCGTCCAAGCGTTCCCGCGCTAAGACATTGCCCCGACTGGCGGGTGGGGTCAACTGGCTAAGAACAACGCGGGTTAAAGAACTCATGGGCTAATTCTATCATTAGCCCATGTTTGTTTTTCCTTTTCTGCCGGTTTGTAAGGGGGTTATAAGGTGTTAATTGAACATTCCTTTATGTCCCGATTTGATTTCTTTGTTTGATGCGTCCATTATTATGGCTTGGCGAGGACGCCAAGCCGAACATGCCCCCACTTGGTCTGGCGTCCTCGCCAGACCACATGCAGAGCCACCGCTTTCTATTCCCGCGAGATGTTCACAAAAATGAGCGGCCGTCGTTTGGTTTCATCAAAAAGCATCGATTTGGCCACGTTTTGCAATTCCTTTTGCAGGTTCGCACTGGGAAATTGCGCCAGTTTTTCAGCGCGTTTCTTGAGACTGTCAAAAAGCTCTACCGATTCGTCCTGCGCCATAAAACCCCGGCTGATAATTTCGGCATCCTTATAAGCCCCGTTCTTCTTATCCAAAATGATGTTCAATAGCACCACACCATCCTGGCTCAAAAGTTCACGTTCGCGCATGATATCGCGGTCAACATCGCCAACGCCAGTGCCATCCACAAAGACATAGCCACCGGGGATGCGTTCAGCAAGCTTCATCTTGCCATTCTTGAATTCAATAACCCGACCATTTTCGACCAAAGCAATTTGATCTTCTTGAAGCCCAACATCCAAAGCCAATTTCTTATGCTGTTTGAGCATTCGGGTTTCGCCATGAATTGGAATCAAGTACTTAGGCTTGACCAGATGCAAGAGCAACTTAATTTCCTCTTGACTGGCATGTCCCGAAACGTGAACCGGCGCAATCGCCTCATAAATCACCTCAGCGCCGCGCTCCATCAGCCTGTTTACCGCTCGGTATACTAGCTCTTCGTTACCCGGAATGGGATGCGAAGAAAGCACCACCGTATCGCCTTCCTTGATGTCAAAGCGGCGATTTGTGCCATTGGCGAGACGACCCAAAATCGAGGTTGGCTCACCTTGCGATCCCGTTACCAGGAGCACAATCTTTTCGTCCTTCATGTTGAGGGCATTCTCAAGTGGCACAACAATGTCATCGGTGTAGTGAATATAGCCCAGGTCCTTGGCAATGCGTGCGTTTTCGGTCATGCTCAGGCCGACAAAAGCCACCTTACGATCGTAGCGCTCAGCCGTGTCAATGACCTGTTGCATGCGTGAAATCAAAGAAGCAAATGTCGCCACAATAATGCGCCCCTTGGCTTCGTGGAAAACCTTATCAAAAGCCGCGTCAATCACGCGTTCGCTGGGGGTCCAACCGGGTCGTTCGGCGTTGGTTGAGTCAGCCAAAAGCGCCAAAGTGCCCCGACGGGCAAACTCTGCCAATTTAGCATAATCGGTGGGGAAGTTATCAACCGGCGTATGGTCAAACTTATAATCACCGGTATGCACCACCAGCCCAGCCGGCGTGTCGATGCCCAAGCCAACCGCATCTGGTACGGAGTGGGATACGTGGAAGAAATCCACATTAAACGAGCCGATGCGCACCGTTTCACCGGCATGCACCGCAATCAACTTAGCGTCCTTCTTGAAGTTGCGGGTCAACTTGTTTTCAATTAATCCCAGGGTAAGCGGCGTGGCATAAATTGGCGCGTTCACATCCTGCAAAAGGTGCCCAATCGCTCCGAGGTGATCTTCGTGCGCGTGGGTCACGATAATACCAACTACTTTGCTTGCATTTTGGCGCACATAGTTGAAATCAGGGATGATGTAATCAATACCGATCATGTCATTATCCGGGAACATCATCCCGGCATCTACGATCAGGATTTGGTTTTTGTATTCATATACCGTCATGTTTTTACCCACTTCGCCAAGTCCGCCAAGTGGGATGATTTTGAGTGTTTTGTCTTTCATTTCTTTCCTAACTATTGGCTCGGGATTTCAGGGAACTATTTCCGAACCAAAAACCATATTTATATAATGTCTTTTATCAAACCTTGAACATTATACCAAGTCAAAGCTCACAAAAAAGGCTAAGCTTGCATGTTAACTTTCCTATTATCCTTCGCTAACAGTTCTCTTATCTTGTTTTCCTAGAATAAAGGCACATACAAGGAATAACATTTGGAGGAACATATGGCATACAGAATTACACGATACCCCTATTGGAGACGTGGCTCAAACTTAGAACAGGTGATGAACCGCATGTTGGAAATGGAAAGCGAACCATTACCTTCTGGCTTTCCCCTGGATGTTCTTGAAAGCGACTCAGAATACACGATTAAAGCCAGCATCGCCGGTTTTGACCCCGAGAGAATAGAAATCACCTATGATGACAACACCTTGAGCATCCGTGGTGAGATTATTGAAGAAAACACCAATGGTGAAGAAGGTAAATATCACATCCGCGAACGCAGCTTTGGCTCTTTCTACCGTGGCATCAGCATGCCTGGTGTGATTGACCCCGAGCAAATCAGCGCGGAAACCGATAACGGCGTTTTGGTTATTCACCTGCCCAAGAAACCTGAAACCCAACCCAGAAAGATTGAAGTGACCCCACGCAAGGTCATTGACCAAAAAGAGTAAGCTTTGTACAAGCTTTCGTTAGCAAAGCCAAACTAAAGCAACTATACTCTCCACATACTCATACAAAAACACACTTCCTTCGCAAGACCGCTCTCCGGCGGTCTTGCGCTTTTAAAGGCAAAATCTTCTTAGGGCATGCCCCGGATTGAATGAATTAATCCATAAACAAAAAGGATTAACGTATAATCAGACCATGGTCTATAGCCACAAAACCGAACCGCTTGAGTTTGTCCTACTCGGACGATTGCAACGCGAGTTCATCCTTCCCATGCAGGGTCCGCCACGTGTCAATCAACTGGGCGGCAACCTGCCCTATACCGCAAGCGCGCTTGCCATGTGGGGCGGTAAAGCAGGTTTGGTTAGTCGAGTCAATGCGGATTACCCGATGGATTGGCTCAAACCGCTTGAAATAATGGGTTTTGACCTTGAAGGTATCGTGCGCACAGAAGAACCCATCGATGCACGTTTCTTTGTTGCCTATTCCGAGCCTGACAAAGCCAGCTACGAAAACCCGCTTAGCCACTTCGCCGAGCGTCAAATCCCCTTCCCTGATGCGCTCTACAACTATTCGCCTGATATTCGTCGTTATTGCAGCAAAACAGAGTATTCTCCGGTTACGATGCGCGTTACCGATGTGCCTCGCCCTTGTCTTGAAGCCAACGCGGCTCACATTTGCCCGATTGACTTCGTTTCTCACAAAATTTTACCTTCGGTGCTCAAAGCCGGCATGATCCAAACCCTGTCGATGCGTGCCACCAGCTGCTATATGGACCCCGCCTTTTGGGAAGAAATCCGCAACCTGATTTCTGAACTCAGCTTCTTTATGCTTAGCGAAAGCCAGGCGCTCAAGCTCTTTCAAGGAAGCAGTGTGGATCTTTGGGAAATTGCTCGGGTGTTGGCGAGTTATGGGCCGGAATACATTGTGATTAACACCAAAGATGGTGCGACTTGGGTTCTGGACAGGGTCGAAAACAAACGCTTTATCGTGCCAGCCTGGCCAACGCATGTTACCGATCCAACTGGCGTTTTAAACGCTTTTGATGGTGCTTTTCTTTATAATTACCGAAAGGATTATGATGTCGTGCAAGCTGCCTTATGCGGCAATATTAGCGCGGCCATATCGATGGAAGGCAGCGGTCCCGACTTTTTGCTGGAAACCATGCCAGAGCTTCGTGACGCGCGGCTTTATGCCCTTTCGCAACAGGTTATCTATTTATAGTTTTTTCGAAAAACGAATATTACGGCTCGGTCGGCACAAGCTTGATTTCATAGAGCTTGTCCCAATTTTTTCCAGTCACAAACAGGCGACCACCTTCAGCATCCCAAGCAATACCATTCAAAACCTCGCCTAACTTGGTCTTGTTCGCTTCAGGCATCAGCCCGCTGAGATCGATTTGGGTCACAACGTCGCCGCTCTCTGGGTCAATGCGGAAAATGAGGTCGGTCATATAAACATTTGCCAAAATCTGACCATTGACATACTCAAGCTCATTCAGGTTTTGCATCGGGTAACCTTCAAGCGTGACATGCAGCTCTTTCACTACCAAGCCTGTTTTAGGGTCAAGCCAATACAAACGATTAGAACCATCCGACATAATTAGAGCGCTGCCATCAGTCGTCAGTCCCCAGCCCTCGGTACTATAGTTAAAGCTGTCTAGCTGCCTGAGTTTCGTTTTGCTAAACACAAAGGCGGTCCCTTCTTGCCAGGTGAGCATGGTTAGTTTCTCATCCAACAGCGCTAGGCCTTCCGCAAAATACTCCTTGGCTACTTCGGTTTCTCGAAGCGTTTTACCGTTCTCCAGCTTGACCGTGCGCAAGCGCGACTCGCCATACAAGCCACAGCTTTCGTGCAAAATGCCTTGGTCATAAACCAGACCCTGGGTGTAACAATTTGGGTCGTGGGGATAGGTGTTCACAATCTCATAGCTGGCATGCAGGCCAAGATCCTTTAAAATGTGGACTTCTTCTACCTTGTCTTTCTTCAATTTGTTAGTGAGCCGTGGCAATGCAAAGACCAGAAAGCCAATCACTAGTAACGCGACGATACCCAAAAGAATGTTACGCTTTTTCATGTCCATTTTGCAATTTTACCACCGTAGAAACATCCTGTTTATCAAGTGTGGCTGTCTTCCTATTGGTCCGCGTGATAAAATAAGTCAGCACTAACAGAAGGAGCCACCATGAGCACATTACTCGAACGTTTTATCCGCTACACCAAAATAGACACCCAATCCCAACATGATGCCGAAAGCTATCCAAGCACCGACAAACAACTCGACTTGGCACGCCTGCTTTATCAGGAATTACAAGAGCTAGGCATGAGCGATGTTGAGATGGATCAGTACGGCTATGTTACGGCTACATTGCCTTCTAATATTGAAAAGGACTGCCCTACGGTCGGTTTTATCGCCCACATGGACACCAGCCCAGACGCTTCTGGCGAAAACGTCAAAGCGCGCATCATAGAAAAATATGATGGCAAAGGCATTTTGCTCAACGAAGCTGAAAACATTGTCCTCTCTCCCGAGATTTTCCCAAGTTTGTTGAAATACAAGGGCGAGAATCTCGTCGTCACTGATGGTACCACCTTGCTCGGCGCGGACGACAAAGCCGGCGTTGCCGCAATCATGGACGCCATGCGTCACCTGATTGAAAGCCCCCAGATCAAACACGGCAAAATCAAAGTTGGCTTCACCCCTGATGAAGAAGTTGGCGCGGGTGTGGACTTCTTTGACGTAAAGAAGTTTGGCGCGGATTTTGCCTATACCATCGACGGCGGCGAAACAGGCGAATTGGAGTACGAAAGTTTCAATGCCGCTGGTGCGAACCTCAAAATTAAGGGCGTCAGTGTCCATCCCGGCACAGCCAAAGGCGTGATGCGCAATGCTTTGCTGGTGGCGATGGAATTCCAGTCGCTTCTACCCGTTTTTGACCGACCCGAACACACCGAAAAGCGTGAAGGCTTCATCCATCTCATCCAAATGTCTGGCTTAGTGGAGGAAGCGCAATTGAATTACATCATCCGCGACCATGATCGCCAACTTTTTGAGGCCAAAAAGCAAATCATGCGTGATGCAGCCACTTATCTTCAAACCAAATACGGCGAGGATGTTTGTGAGCTTGAGATCAAAGACCAATACTTCAACATGGGTGATGTGCTCAAAGAACACCCTGAGGTGGTCGAGCTTGCCCGCAAAGCTTACCACGCCCTGGATATCGAGCCAATTGAAATCCCCATTCGTGGCGGTACCGATGGCAGTCGACTGAGCTTCATGGGCTTACCCACACCCAATGTCTTTTGTGGCGGACACAACGGACATGGACCCTTCGAGTACCTCAGCGTTAGCGGGTTGGAAAAATCCCGGGATGTGATTGTCAAAATCGCTGAACTCGTGGCCCTGGAAGCCTAGTCACAAAATTGACTGCAAAGCAAACTCACGTCCTTTGATTGGCGTGAGTTTTTTGTGCGCTATCCGCCAGGTCAGGGGACCAGGCGGGAACGGTGATACTAACGGGTATCCGAATTGTTGTGGTCGCTGTCCCACCGTGCATCCCAAATTTGATGTCGCCGGTGTCCCACCGTGCGACCATAAATCTTTTTCCAACACCTTATCCCGCTCCATCAGCCCTTCGGTGAGACACCGAGGGCATCGTTCTTTCTCTATCCAGCGGGCATCTGCCGTGCATACCAAATTTGATGTCGCCGGTGTCCCACCGTGCGACCATAAATCTTTTTCCAACACCCTATCCCGTTCCATCAGCCCTTCGGTGAGACACCGATGGCATCTTTCTTTTCTGTTCATACATGCTCATCATCTCTTCGTTCCTCCGTGGCCCCCTGCCCATGAGTCATTTCCGTTCGTCCGTGGTCTCCTGACCACGGACCTGGACGAAGTCCAGCAAACACTTACACTGCTTAGCATGCATCCCAGTCAACAGAAACGAAAAGCTATTCGTTATACAAACCCCCATTTTGCATCAAAAAACTACTTGACATGACGTACTATGTCTGATAAAGTAGTTACAACGTCAGACGTAGTACATTTTGAAAAAGGAAACAGCATGATAAGCAGCGACGTCATCAGAGGCTACACAGATATCATTATTCTTTATCTTCTGCTGGACCAACCCAGCTACGGCTATGAAGTCTCTAAAATGATCTCTGATCGTTCCGATGGCAAGTACACTATGAAAGAAACCACGCTTTACTCGGCTTTCAACCGCCTGGAGAAAAACGGCTACCTGCGCTCCTTTGCGGGCACCGAAACCGGCGGCAAAACCCGCACCTATTACGAACTCACCCCCTTGGGACGTGCGCATTACCAAACCAAAAAAGAAGAATGGCTTCTCACCAAAGAAGTCGTTGAAAAATTCATCAAATAAGAGGAAAAAACCATGGAAACCATATTAAGCTACCTAAACAATATGTTCGCCCATATGCCCAAAACAGCCGAAGTTAATCGCGCCAAAAAAGAACTGAGCCAAATGATGGAAGACAAATACAACCAACTGCGCTCCGATGGTAAGACCGAAAACGAAGCCGTTGGCCAGGTCATCAGCGAATTTGGCAACCTCAATGAGCTCGCCGAAGTCCTCGGCATTAGCAGTCAGGTTCAAGAAGCAATCGATGACCAGCAGTATATCCTCGTTAGCCAAAACGAAGCAGAGCAATACATCGAGAATCAAAAAAAAACGCAAAACACATCTCTACTGGCATCGCTATCTTATTCATTGGACTCATGATCCTGATGCTTTTCCTTGCCCTGGACCATTCCACATTTCTAAGCGAGGCAACCAGAAGCAACCTACCCGAAAACTTTCTCGGCGGGATCGGCGTAGGCATCTTACTGTTTTCGATTGCCATTGCAGTTTACTTTTTCATCCAAGGTGGCATTAACCATGACAGGTCAGACCTTTTTGAAAGAGAATATGTTAAGTTAGACAGCGCAACAAAAGCCATGCTGCAGTTTGAAAAAGAAGCCCACTTACCTGCCCTTCGCAATAAAATCGCGATTGGGGTTTCCCTGATTCTGTTGGGTGTCACAGCGATTGTGATTTTTGGCACCCTTTTTAACGGCGCAGATTTCTACGTTTTTCTGGGCGTGATGGTACTGTTTTTGATGATTGCCATAGCCATACCCCTGTTTGTTAGTGTTGGCATGGTGGACTCAGCCTATGAAAAATTGCTCAACATCGGCGATTACACGCTTGAAAAAAAGCAAGCCCAGGCTCGCACTGCCAAGATTGGCGGTCCTTACTGGGGACTCGTCACCGCCGGTTACCTGGCATGGAGCTTTATCACCAATGATTGGCAAACAACCTGGATTGTGTGGCCTATCGCCGGTGTTGCTTTTGGCGCAATAGCCAGCATCATCAATGCCATCGCTACACGTAAAGAACGTTAAATCTTGCATTCGAAACACCAAGCCCCAGGACTGCCTGGGGTTTTTTATTTGTAAAAATTCATTGTCACAACAACCTGAATAATGTAGACTAAGCTAAATGTCGTTACAATAAAACAGGCTTTATTTTAACGATGCGGAAAAGAGGTTCATCCATGAAAAACCGAATAGCTTTAATCCTTTCCCTTATGCTTATCTTTTTGGTCACTTTTATTACGCCGGTCGAAGCCAACGCAGCCATGCCGCCCATCCTCACCGTTGTTGTTGTCAATCCACCACAAGATCTAAGCCTATCGATAGCCTTAACACAAGGCGACCAGGTAGAAACAAAGTCTTTAGAAAGGCAAGACATTGCCTGGGAAGCCAAGTTTAAGCATTTTGATTATCATTTCCTTGGAAACAGTGAGCTCTATAACAGTGCAAAATTAATTGTTGCATCCAAAGAATATCATTTTGAAATCGATTTGGGTTTAGAAAATGGCAAAATGGTCTGCAGGCTTTGTACACTGGATCTCAAATCACAAACCCTCAGCAATGGATTCCCAGCCTGGCGCGCGCCTGTAACGGTTGCCTTACGGGTCATCCTCACTCTGCTCATCGAAGGCATTGTCTTTTATCTCTTTGGCTACCGTGAAAAACGAAGCTGGATGATCTTTTTGATCGTCAACCTCATCACCCAAGGGGTTTTGCACGCCCTGCTCAGCGGATCAGACATGTCAGGGTATGCTATTCTCATCTTTTGGTTTGCTGAAATCGTGGTTTTAATCCTTGAGATGATTGCTTTTCTTGCCCTCTTGCACGAACACAAAAAATGGCGTGCTGCGATTTATGTCTTTGTTGCCAACCTGCTAAGCCTGGTCTTAGGCAGTGTCTTGCTTTACAATCTGCCGGTTTAATAAGGCTCAGACCAAGCCAAGTTTTGCGGAAAACAAAAACAGGAGAGGGTCAAAAGACATTCTCCTGTTTTTTAGTTTAATTAATTCGCTATTAACCGCAAGCGGTGGGGTCAGAGCAGTCGGCATGACAGCCAGCGCAACCACCCAGACGCACGCTTCCAGCTGCAATTTGTTCTTCTGTGGCAGGATAGACAGACAAAATAGTCACTTTAAAGTCCAGATCCTTACCAGCCATGGGATGATTGAGATCCAAATCAACCGTTTCTTCGCTCACCGCGACTGGGATAGCTTGAAAAACATGACCGCTGGCATCACGAATGCGTAACATTTCGCCCAATTTGAATTCAAAATCCTCGGGGAATGAGCTGCGGTTCACTGGCAAAACACGCTTGGGATCATGCTCGCCATAGGCGTCTTTGGCTTCCACATGCACTTCGCGGGTCTCGCCCACTTTAGCGCCTTCGAGCCCAGCTTCCAAACCCGCGATGATGTTGCCATGACCCTGCAAATATTCCAAGGTGCCTTCATCGGCAATTTCACCTTCCACGGTAAGAACGTAGGTCATTTCGACCACGGTATTTTTTTCAACAATAAGTGTGTTTTCTTTTTCCATTATGTCTCCATTCGGCTTGACTTAATGCTGTAGTTTATCAAGCCGCGTAATTGTAACAGAAAGCGCGTCCACATTCACGCCTCTGTAGGATTTTTATAAAACGCTTATACAAACCAATGGTCATGGAATATTTCAAATTCAATTATGCGCTGCTTCGACGTTTCCCACAAAAAGCCCTAAACTGATGATACAATAGGCTAAACCCAAGCGCTCAAGATTGGGCATGACTAATACCAATTTATCACAAGGAGATTGCATGACTCAAACTGATCCCCGTTTAGAAAAACTGCATAGCATACGCGAAGCATCCCAACTCGGTGGTGGCCAATCTCGCATTGACCGTCAACACGAAAAAGGCAGCTTAACTGCCCGTGAACGCATCAACCTTTTGGTCGATGAAGGTACATTCCGAGAAATTGGCGGTCTCATGAGCCACTATTCCCACAAAGACAATGAGCCATATGGCGATGGTGTCGTTTGTGGCTATGGTACCGTTGATGGCCGCACCGTTTATGTCTACGCCCAGGATTTCACCGTTCAAGGTGGCTCCTTGGGTGAAATTCACGCCGAAAAGATTTGCCGCGTGATGGACCTCGCCGCTAAAACCGGCTCACCCATCGTTGGCATGATCGACTCCGGCGGTGCCCGCATCCAAGAAGGCGTGTACTCCTTGGGTGGTTATGCCAAGGTTTTCCGCCGCAACGCCATTTATTCTGGCGTCATCCCCCAAATCAGCATTATTATGGGCCCCTGCGCTGGCGGTGCCTCTTATTCCCCTGCTGTGACCGACTTGATCGTCATGGTTCGCGGCAAGTCATACATGTTCCTGACCGGTCCCGCGGTTATCAAAACCGTCACCGGCGAAGATGTCGACTCCGAATCACTCGGTGGTGCAGATATTCACCTGAGCACCAGTGGCAACGCCCACCTCGTGGGTAACAGTGACGAAGAAGCGATTGCCATCGCGCGCCGCGCACTGTCCTATTTGCCCTCCAACAATGTTGATATGGCGCCACAAGGTCCAATGGATGATGACATCTACCGTCGCGCTGAAGCCTTAAATACACTTGTTCCAGCTGACCCGAGCATTCCTTACAGCATGCGAGAAGCCATCGAACAAATTGTTGACACTGGCTCCTTCCTTGAGCTGCAAAAAGGCTTCGCCGGCAATGCCATCGTTGGTTTCGCCCGACTGGGTGGCCAACCTGTGGGTATCGTTTCGCAAGAACCAGCTGACCGTGCTGGTTTGATGGATGTGGACTCATCTGACAAAATCGCACGCATGGTCAACCTGGCGGACTCCTTCAACCTGCCCATCATCACCTTCGTCGACTCCCCTGGCTTCCTGCCCGGTGTTGACCAGGAATATCGCGGCGTCATTCGCCACGGCGCAAAGGTGCTCTACACCTACGCCAATGCGACCGTTCCTTTGATTAGTGTTGTAACCCGTAAGGCTTACGGTGGCGCTTATGTCGTGCTCAGCTCCAAATTTATGGGCACAGATATTTGCTACGCCTGGCCAAGTGCAGAAATTGCCGTTATGGGTGCCGAAGGTGCCGCTAACATTCTCTATGGCAAGCAAATTAAAGCAGCCGCCGATCCTGCCGCCAAACGCAAAGAGCTCACCGCGGAATATCAGGAAGAATACCTGAACCCCTACGCCGCTGCCAAAGCTGGCTATATCGACGAAGTGATCGAACCCGCCGAAACTCGTCGCAAGCTGATTGAAGCCCTGGCTGCCCTCAAGAATAAGGTTGACAACACGCCACCCCGCAAGCATGGCAATATGCCAGTTTAAGGAGAGACGATGATAGAAATACTAAAACAAGGATTAGTCATCACCGGCATTGGCATGGGCCTGGTCTTTGTCATGATTTTCATCTTATGGGGTATCATGGCACTTTTGGTTTGGCTCACCAACCCCCGCGAAAAAGCGGTAAAGAAATCAGAAGCTGTAGCCATTGAAGAAGCACAACCAGAAGCATTGGCCGTTCCTGCCGCCGAGATGACAAGTGAAGAACCTGTCGTTGAAGAAGACGAGCTGCAACGCCTGGCTGCTGCCATTGCTGTGGCTTTCGCGGTAAAACAACCCCGCCCACAAAGCCTCATGCAAGAAGCCAGCCCTGCCACCCAAAGCTCTGGCTGGCTGAGCGTCGGCCGCGCGCAACAATTGCTATCGAGAAACAGAGGACGAAACTGATGAAAATTAAAGTCGAAATTCAAGAGAAAATTTACGAAGTCACCATTGATGACATCCACGCCCGACCCGTTATCGCTGTCGTGGATGGTGTTAAATACCAAGTTTGGCCCGAAGAAGGCACCCAGGTCGTTGCACCTGTGGCTGCCGCAGCCGCAGTAGCGGCGCCTGCGCCTGCCCCAGCCCCTGTTGCCGAGGCTCCCGAAGCTGCGCCACGCGTCAAGGCTGCTGCTGGAGCCAAGACCCTCAACGCGCCTCTACCCGGCACGATCGTTGCCATCAACGTGCGCGAAGGCGAATCCGTGGCAGAAGGTCAAGAACTGCTTACCCTCGAAGCCATGAAGATGAAAAACGCTATCCGTGCCGACCGCGCTGGTGTTGTGGCACGTATTCATGTCAGTGAAGGTGATTTGGTTCAACACGGCGAAGCCCTGATTAGTTGGCAAGACTAGGAGGCCAGATGATTGATTTTACGGAATTAATTGCCGAAGTCAGCAAAGGCTTCACGGCTTTTGGTTGGAAAAACGCGGTCATGCTGGTCGTAGCCCTTGTATTGATTTACCTGGCTATCGCCAAGGACTTTGAGCCCGTCTTGCTCCTACCCATCGGTTTTGGTGCTCTGCTCGCCAACCTGGGTATGTCCAACTCAACCGGCTTCATGCAAGTCATCTATGATGCCGGTATCAAGACCGAGTTATTCCCCCTGCTCATCTTCATCGGTGTAGGTGCGATGATTGACTTTAGTCCGCTACTATCGCAGCCGAGTCTGGTATTACTAGGCGCGGCTGGGCAGTTTGGTATCTATTTCACTCTTTTGCTGGCTATTGTGCTTGGCTTCGACCTGAAAAACGCCGCGTCAATCGGTTCGATTGGTGCGATTGACGGTCCCGTAGCCATTTTCGTGGCCAACAAACTCGCCGATCCAGAATTGATTGCGCCGATTGCGGTTGCGGCTTATTCCTACATGAGCCTTATCCCCATCATTCAGCCCCCCATCATGAAGCTGATGACCTCCCGCAAAGAGCGCCTCATTCGCATGGAATACGCCCCTAAACCAGTATCCCGCCTGACCCTGATCATTTTCCCCATTTTGGTCACGGTTTTGGTCGCATTGGTTGCCCCTGATGCCGCGCCACTGATGGCCGCCTTGATGCTCGGTAACCTGTTGCGTGAGGCACTGGTTGTGGACCGCCTGAGCAAGATGGTGCAAAACGAGCTCATTAACATCGCCACACTCTTCCTGGGTCTTTCAATTGGCTCCACCATGACTGGTGATAGCTTCTTGAACGTCAAAACTCTGCTCGTGCTTGTTCTGGGTCTGGGTGCTTTTGTTGTGGACACCGTTGCAGGTTTACTCTTTGGAAAGCTGATGGCGCTGGTCACCAAAAACAAGGTCAACCCCCTCATTGGTGCTTGTGGTATCTCAGCCTTCCCGATGGCCGGTCGTTTGTCCGCCAAAATGGCGCTTGACGAAGACCCCACCAACTTCATCCTCATGCATGCGATGGGCACCAACACAGCCGGCCAACTCGGCAGTGTTATCGCTGGTGGTTTGCTCCTCGCCCTCGTCATGGGTGTTGGTGGCATCTAATAACACTTTTTCGATTATGCAAAAAGCCCCGAATATTACGGGGCTTTTTTGATTAACAAATTGATTAGAGATTTAATCTATAGCCAATCCCACGAATGGTTTGGATAAGCTGGGGTTGGCGAGGGTTTTCTTCGAGAGCCGTGCGTAACCAGCTGATATGCACATCCAAGGTGCGCGTATCCTCGGTAAAATCCGTTTCCCACACACGGCTAAAAAGTTTCGCTCGGGTCAGCACCTTTCCCGGCTTTTCCATCATCACCTTTAGCAGCGCAAAACAACGCGGTGTTAGATGAGCTTCTTTTTCTCCATAACGCGCCACACACGATTGGGTGTTCAATTCCAAGCCACCTTTTTTCATGATGTGTTTCCGTTTGACATTGCTAAACAAGCGCAAGCGGTTGACCAGTTTCTGGGTGGTAAAAGGTAGCCTCAACAAAATATTGGCTTGAGGTGCTTTGGTGATGGCTTCATTTTCAGCAACGATGAGGATAATGGGGATATCTGGCCAGGCGCTACGAATCCAATGGGTGATTCGCAAGCCGTTGGTGCGCAAGCTCATCGCATTCACCACGACAACTTCGGGAATTGATTTTTGAATCGCCTCAACACCAGCGGTACCGCTTCCGGCAACCCGCAAATCAAAGCCTTTGTGCTCCAAATCAGCAGCAAAGCTATACCTTTGCCTGCGGTTTCCTTCTATAAGTAAAACAGATAATTCGTTAGTTTTCAAACTAAAATCCTAACTAGCCCTCAATCCTGGTTACTTCTATTAATACTGGCAACCTTAACAATGTTAAAGAATGTCAGTTTTGCAATTATAGCTGATAGCATCCGATTAAGGTTAAAATCAACAGCTTCTCATCCGAACTTCTGTCAAGCCCTTGTCTTTATCTGATTGAAGCTTAATTTTTTGTGGAGAGTCTTAAAATTAGGTGATTAAAGAGCTGGGGCGTGTTAGAATCAGAAAAGCGTTTTTAGAATTCCGGGACTGGTGATTTATGACAAAAATGGTTGAATGTGAGATTGATAGCGTTAGAGTAAGCCTTACCAATCATGACCGCGTAGTGGTCTTAAAAGACAAAAACAGTGAGCGATATCTGCCTATTTGGATTGGCCTTTTTGAGTCAGAAGCCCTCACCATTGCCTTGCAAGGGGTCCAAACCGCACGCCCCCTCACCCATGACCTTTTGCTCAATGCCATTCAATCACTCGGCGCGCAATTTGTGCGTGTGGAAATCATCGCCATCGAAGAGGATGTCTATTTCGCCCAATTGGTCTTGGTGCAAGACGGCAAACAGGTCAATGTAGATTGCCGACCTTCTGATGCCCTGATTTTGCTCGTGAAGGCGCGCGTCCCCATCTTCATCAGTGAAGAAATCCTTGCAAAAGCAGCCATCCAACCAGAGGAACGCCAACCATACGATCTGAGCACGGTCAGCCTGGAGGATGAAGACCCCAACGAAGGGCTTTCTGTTTTCAGCGACTTTTTATCGAGCCTTGATAGCGATTCGCCAAAATCGGAAGATAAACCTCAACCCAGCGAACCACAAGAAGGCGAAGCAGCAGACACATCAGAAGATTCCACCCCTGCCAGCAACCCTCAGCCAGATGAAGAAGCAACTGAGGAAAACACCAATTCGGATGATGAAGATGATGACGACGATTTGGATATTTCAGACATCCTTTTTCCAAAGATAAACGACAATTAAGGGCTAAACATGAGCGAACAAGACATCCATCCCCAAAACGAAAACATCTCACCCACGCAACTTTTTGACCGTGATCTTGAAGAAGCCCTGATTGGTGCGATCCTCATCAATCCCGACGCCTACATAGATGTTGCACCCATCCTGACACCTAAGGATTTTTACATCCACCGCCATGAATGGATTTGGGAAGCCTTTATCACCCTTTTTCAAACTGACCAAAACCTTGACGTCCTGACCGTCAAGCAAGAGCTTGAAAACCGTGGCAAACTGGAAGAATCGGGTGGTATGGACTACCTGATTAGCCTCACCAACCTCGTTCCTAGCTCCTTACACGCTGAAACCTACGCGCACGCGATTAAATCCCTGGCACTGCGCCGCCGCCTTTTGAATTCCGCCAACGAAATCGCGAAATACGCCCACCGCAAAGACTTGTCCATCGAAGATGTCATCGAAGGTTCTGAACAAGTTGTCTTTGGGGTCAGCCGTGAGCGTTACCACCGCGACCTCGTTCCCATGAAAGATGTTGCCAACGAGTACTACGACCAGATGGAAGAAAATGCTTCCAAACCAGAAGGTATCAGCGGGCTCGAAACTGGCTTAAGATCCGTGGATTTGGTCCTGGATGGCATGCAAAAATCGGACTTAATCATCGTCGCCGGTCGTCCGGGTATGGGTAAAACCGGTTTCATGTTAGGCATTGCCAAGCATGTTGGCATGCGGCTTAAACGTAATGTGGCTATTTTCTCTTTGGAAATGTCCAACACCCAACTTCTGCAACGTATGGTTTCCCAGGAGACGGATATCGACTCGCAAAGACTGCGCTCTGCCAAATTGACTCCTGAAGAATGGGAACGCACCAACCACGCTTTGGGTAACCTGAGCGAATCACGCATTTTTATCGATGACACCCCGGCTATCACGCCATTGCAAATGCGCTCTAAATGCTTGCGCATGAAAATGGAAGACGGCCTCGACCTGGTTATCGTGGACTACCTGCAACTCATGTCGGGCGACTTGCGCACCGATAACCGCGTTCAGGAAGTTTCTTACATTTCACGTTTCCTCAAAATTCTCGCGCGTGACCTCGAAGTGCCGGTCTTGGCTGCCGCACAGCTTTCTCGTGCCGTTGAACAGCGTCAAGACAAACAACCTGTGCTCTCTGACTTGCGCGAATCTGGCTCGCTGGAGCAAGATGCCGATATCGTCATGTTCATCAATCGCCCCGATCAAATGAACGAAGACAGCCCCTTCCACAACCTGGCGCGCCTGGCGATTGCCAAACACCGTAACGGTCCTACTCACAGTGGCATTGAGCTGGTCTTCATTGAACGCTTAGCCATGTTCCGCGATGCAACCCGTCAAGAGATGCCCAGATGAGCGAAGATTTGAGCAAATCCGCCCATGCGCAAAAACCATTGGCGCCTGGCTTTAGCACCGACCTTCATACCGTCAACATCCCGCGTGATTTTGTCAGCGCATGCGCGCCTTTAGCGCCTGAAGCCATTTTATTGCTCATCCATTTCTTTTCTGTTGCCCGCGCTCGAGAGGACAAGCAACCTGTCATTCTAAGTAGCGAATTAGTGGAAAGTTTTGCAAAATGGCATGGTACTCAAGAATCGAGCATTAAATCTGCCCTCGAGTCACTCATTTCACAAGGGCTGCTATTGGCATGGCAAGAGGATAATCAAACTTACCTCATCCCAGGCACACCCGCCGGACGTTTTTTATTGCAAGAATTAAAATTAAATGACCGCAAGCTGATTTCAGATACCCAAGAAAGTGCCAGCCTGGAAGACGAAAGACCTAATATCTTTAAATTATACGAAACACACATAGGCATGATAACGCCCATGATGGCTGAACAACTCAAACAAGATGAGGCAGATTTCCCCGAACAGTGGATTGAAGAAGCCCTGCGCGAGGCGGTTCATCGCAACGTGCGCAACTGGAATTACGTTAGAGCCATCTTAAAAGCCTGGAAAGAAAGAGGACGGGACAAAGCACATGAAGGACATCAAAGCGATATCGAAGCATTTAGAAAACTCACCCGAGAACAACAAGAGCGAAACGAGCCCTAATCTAAAAAAGGACATCGATTTAGACCCCATTGGGCAGCAATTTGGCGACCCAAATTGCCCCATTTGCCTGGGTTTGGGCTTTGTCGGCCGGGAATTACCCATCGAACACCCTGAATTTGGCAAGATTCACATTTGCAGCTGCCGCATGGAACGATTGAGCCAGAATAAAAGCAATGCCCTCTTTGAATTCAGCAATTTGGGCAGTTTACGTGAACTCACTTTTGAAAACTTTATGCCTCGCGGACGTGTCGGCCTGGCACCACAGCTAGCCGCTTCATTACAACAGGCTTTCAACTCCGCCAAACAATTCGCCGAAAACCGCCAAGGCTGGCTTTTGCTGACGGGTACCTATGGTTCCGGCAAGACCCACCTGGCTGCGGCTATCGCCAACGAAACCATCAAGCAAGGCATTACCACGCTCTTTTTAACCGTGCCCGATCTTCTGGATTGGTTGCGCTTTTCCTTTAATCCTGACAGCGAAAGCAGTTTTAAAGACCGCTTTGCGGAAATTCGAGGTGTGCCGGTGCTTATTCTGGACGATTTCGGCACCCAAAGCTCTACCGCCTGGGCGCAAGAAAAACTCTTCCAAATTGTCAATTATCGCTATATCAGCCAACTGCCCACCGTCATCACCAGCAATTATCGCTTTGGCGATTTTGAAGGTCGCATCCGTTCACGGTTAATGGATCCCGAGCTGGTCACCCGTGTGGACATTTTAGCCCCGGACTTCCGTAACCCAATGGATGAAGTGGGCCACCCGGAGCTTTCCAGCCTTAATCTGCATAACAAACAGACTTTTGAAAGTTTTAGTTTGCGGGAAAGAGAAAGCAAAATGTTGCCGGAAGACAAAGCTTCGCTAAAGCTTGCACTAGATGTCGCTGAAAAATACGCCAAAGACCCGCATGGTTGGCTGGTTTTCCAAGGCCCCTATGCCTCCGGTAAAACCCACCTTGCGGCAGCCATTGGCAACTATCAAGCCGCCTTGGGTTCACCTCCTCTTTTCGTTGGGGTACCCGACTTGCTCGATTATTTACGCGCTGCGTTTGCACCAAACAGTGCCCAAAGCCTGGATCGGCGTTTTGAAGAAATACGCTCCACGCGTTTGCTCATCCTGGACGATCTGGACACCCAATCAGCCACACCCTGGGCGCGAGAAAAGATTTATCAACTGTTCAACTATCGCTATGTCGCCGAGTTACCCACCGTGATGACTACGTCTCGTCAACCTGCCGAGCTGGACCAAAGGCTTTTTAGTCGTCTCTCCGACACGCGACTTTGTAAAACCGTCATCATGAGCGCTCCGGCTTTCACGGGAGACGGTACAAGTAAAAGACGAAAATCCTAATCGGCGGTATAATCCCCATCTGAGTTAGTTGATACGTCTACTAAATGAGAATTCCATGGCGCTTTCGCGCCATATTTGTGAAAGAGGTAAACATGAAAAATATCGAACGCCGCTTACCTGATAGTTTTAAACTGCCTTACCGCATTAAACGGCTGGCAGATCTTGCGCACAACTTGTGGTGGACCTGGAACCCTGAAGCCGCCCGTCTTTTCAAAGACATTGACGAGCTTAATTGGGACCTTTCAAGCCATAATCCGGTTGTCTTTTTGCGCAAAGTAGACTCTGAAGTTTTTGAGGACTTGATTAAAGATCGTTATTTCCTGGCGCGTTATGATCGCCTTGTACGCGAATTTGACGCTTATATGAAGGAAAAGAATACTTGGTTCCGAGCCAATTATCCTAAATTGCAGGACGAACACATCGCCTATTTTTCCTTTGAATATGGCTTACACGAATCGCTAAAGGTATACGCGGGCGGTTTAGGCATCCTCAGTGGTGACCATGTCAAAGAAGCCAGTGACTTGGACCTGCCTTTTACCGCGGTAGGTTTCTTATACACCTACGGTTATTTTGCACAACACATCACCGAGGACGGCTGGCAAGTTGACCGAAATGTTGAAATCAACTTTGATGATTTGCCCATCGCCGCGCTTTATGACGAGCAAGGTGAACCCGTCAAAATCTCTGTTGACCTTCCCGGCCGCAAACTTTGGGCACGCTTGTATGAACTCAATGTTGGGCGGGTAAAGCTGGTTCTCTTGCATACAGATTTGCCAGAGAATTCGCATCAGGATCGCCAACTGACCGACAAACTCTACATCAGCGACCCTGAACTGCGCATCTCCCAGGAAATCCTTTTGGGCATCGGTGGCATGCGCGCTTTGGACCGCTTGGGCATCAAAGCCAGCATTTACCACATGAACGAGGGACACTCCGCCTTCTTAAGCCTTGAACGCCTACGCCAACTTATGGCGGAGGGCAAAACGCTCGAAGAAGCCAAAGAAATCGTTAGCGCTACGAATGTCTTCACCACCCACACGCCCGTTCCGGCTGGCAACGACGAATTCCCCATTTGGCTGGTGGATAAATACTTTAGCAATTATTGGGAGTCCTTAGGACTGGACCGTGAAGGCTTCTTGAACCTCGCCAAAGTCAAAACCGACTGGGCAGATGAAGTTTTTAGCATGCCAGTACTCGCTTTGCGCCTATCAAACTATCGCAATGGTGTTTCCAAGCTACACGGCGCGGTTTCCCGCGAAATGTGGCAAGGGCTCTGGAAAGGCTCACCTGTCGAAGAAGTACCCATTACATCCGTTACCAACGGTGTTCACACCGGCAGCTGGCTCGCCCGACGCATCGCTGCCCTGTACAACCGCACCTTTGGCCCCGATTGGGTCAATCGTATCGACGACCCAGCGATGTGGGATGGCGTTGAGAAGATTGATGACACCGAACTTTGGCAAATCCGCTTCCACCTCAAACGTAAACTGGTCAACTACATGGTTAACCGCGCACGTTATCAGTGGGCGCATAACAACGTCCATCCTGTCCAGACTGTGGCCAGTGGCGTTTTGCTTGAGCCCAGTGCCTTGACGATTGGTTTCGCGCGTCGCTTTGCAACCTACAAACGCGCCAACCTCATCTTTAGAGATTGGGATCGCCTGATGCGAATCATCACCAACCCGCAAAAACCGGTGCAAATCATCTTTGCCGGCAAAGCCCATCCCAGTGATGAACCCGGAAAACGCATGATTCAAGATGTCTATCGCGCGGTAAAAGATGCCCGCAACGGTGGTCGCCTGGTTTTCCTAGAAGATTATGACATGAACATGGCGCGCTACCTCATCCAAGGCGTGGACGTGTGGCTGAACAACCCCCGTCGACCTCGTGAAGCCAGTGGCACCAGTGGCATGAAAGCCGCCCTCAATGGCGTGCTCAACTTCTCGGTCCTGGACGGCTGGTGGGCAGAAGGTTATAACGGCATGAATGGTTGGGCCATCGGCGATGAGACCGAATATGATGACCTAGAGGCACAAGATGCTGCTGATACGGCAAGCCTGTATGACACCCTGGAGCATGAAATCGTGCCGCTCTTCTACACCAAACGCAGCGCAGATGGCTTGCCTGGCGATTGGATCCAGCGCATTAAGGAATGTATGCGCAGCACCTCGCCAGCCTTTTCAATGACCCGAATGGTCAAGGAGTATATGACCGAGCTCTATCACCCTGCCATCCTCGGGGCAAAAAGTTTTAAAGATTAGGAGGACCTATGGGACCTTTTGTGTTGGAATTTAGCTCAACAACTTTGCTGATTTCCTTACTTATTTTCATCGTGCGTGTCGTTGGCATGGCCTTAGACATGGTGCGTATTGTTTTGGGTATGCGCAACAAACACGCTATCGCTTGGGTTTTGGGCTTCATAGAAATGATTATCTATGTGCTCTCAATCAACATTGTGCTTAAAGACGTGAATAACGTGCTGAAAGTAGTAGCCTATGCCGCTGGTTTTGCGACAGGTGGCGTGGTTGGCATGTGGATTGAAGGCAAACTTGCCATCGGCTATGCCCACATGATTATCATCACCCAGTTACCAGGCTCCGAACTGGCGGACACTTTACGCCAAAACGATTTTGCCGTGACCGAAATCCCCGCGGAGGGTAAGGAAGGCGACGTCTGGCTGTGTGACCTCACCGTACGACGTAAGCAAGTCAAGGAAGTGGAAGACCTCGCGCGTAGTGTCGACCCGGATGCTTTTATTACGGTAGAGGACATCACCCCCATCCGCCGCGGCTATTGGGGCTCGAACCGACCCAGTCGCTAAATGTAAGCCCTTAAAAACAATAAGACCTTCACCAAATTGTGGAGGTCTTTTTTTCTCCCCAAAGTTGTTGCTAAGCTTAGATTTCGCCAATTTTCCCCTAACATTGGACTATAATAAGCTATCGAACATTGATTGAGGAGCTGAAAATGGACATCAATTCATCCGAGTTTTATTTTGGCCAGGCTTTCGATCTCACCGAAGGCAAAGCCATCCCCGACAAACGCACTTTTTACGACCCTAAAGACCTCACCACCCATGGTGTCATCGTGGGTATGACCGGCTCAGGTAAAACCGGCTTGGGCATCATCCTGCTTGAGGAAGCCGCCATCAAGGGCATCCCCGCCATTCTGATTGATCCCAAAGGCGACCTCACCAACCACCTCTTGCACTTCCCCAACTTACAGCCCTCGGACTTTGAACCCTGGGTGGATGAAGATGCCGCCAAGCGCGAAGGTCAAACCGTGCCCGAAGCTGCCGCAGCAGCAGCCGCAAGTTGGTCTAAGGGCTTAGAACGCTCCGGAATCGACCAATCGCGCATGGAACAGCTGAGCAAAAACGTCGATTATGCTGTTTACACCCCTGGCTCAACCAGCGCTATACCGGTCAGTATACTCAGCTCCCTTCGCGCACCAAAACTGGATTGGGAGGAAAACAAAGAGATGCTGCGCGAAACAATCAGTAGCACCGTCACCGCTCTGCTTGAATTGGTTGGTTTCAAAAACATCGACCCCATCCGCTCACGTGAGCACATTCTTCTTTCCAATATTTTTGAACACAACTGGAGCCAGGGCAAGGACTTGAGCCTCGAAAACCTGATCCTTCAAGTTCAAAACCCGCCTATTGACAAACTTGGCGTCTTCCCGATGAGCAAGTTCTACCCCGAAAAAGACCGGTTTGATCTGGCAATGCTCCTCAACAACTTCATCGCCGCACCCAGTTTTGAAAACTGGCTCAAAGGTCAAGCTCTGGACATCGGCACCTTCCTTTACGCCCCAGATGGTAAACCGCGTCATAGCGTCTTTTACCTGGCGCACCTTAGCGACCAGGAACGCATGTTCTTCGTCACCTTGCTCTATTCTGCCATCGAAACCTGGATGCGCATGCAACCCGGCACAAGCAACCTACGCGCACTCGTTTATTTTGATGAAATCGTCGGCTACTTGCCGCCCATCGCCAACCCTCCCAGCAAGCCCATCATCCTGCGCATGCTCAAGATGGCGCGCGCCTTTGGCGTTGGTTTGGTGCTTTCGACCCAAAACCCAATCGACCTCGATTACAAAGCGCTCAGCAATGCCGGCACCTGGATGATTGGTCGCCTGCAAACCGAGCAAGACAAAGGCCGCCTTTTGGACGGTTTGGACGGCATCAGCGGTGGATACGATCGCGCTTTCTTTGACAAAACCATTACCGCGCTCGGCAAACGTGTCTTCTTACTGCACAACGTCCATGCCAAAGGCCCCGAAATCTTTACCACACGCTGGGCGATGAACTACCTACCTGGCCCCATCACACGTGAAAAACTGGACGATCTCAACCGTTTGGTTGGCGCGGATATTGCCATGATCCATGCCAGCATGCAAACCGAGGAAGCACCTGCTGAAGTCGTTCCTGTCACCGAAACCGCCTCTGGCACCAAGGCTGCCGTGAGCACAGAACCAAAATTGCCCTCGAGTGTGGATTTGGCTTACTTACCAATCAATGTCAACCCCGGCGCGGCTTATGACCAAGCCGTCCGTCAGGGGGTCAGTCACGGCAATCAAGCCCTCTACCACTACGAAGCAACCTTGATGGGTCAAGCCACGGTTTACTATGCCAATCGAACTTACGCCGTAGATACCCAAAGCAAACTTGGCGTCCGGCTGAGCGGGCTACAAGGACGTGGACTCGTGCGTTGGGAGGATTATGGCACGGAACCAGTTGACCTCCACAACATTGACAGCGCGCCCTTACCAAATGCCACTTTTGGTAGCCTTTCTTATCCTGTGGATGACGAAAAAACGATTGCTGAGCTCAAAAAAGATTTTGTTGAATGGGTTTATCGCAATGCGCCAATCACCATCTATCGCAATGACGTCTTAAAACTCAACTCAAAAGTTGGTGAGAGTTTAGAAGAATTCACTAAGCGCTGTGAAGCTGCCTCGCAAGGGGGAAGCGAAGCCGCCATCAAGAAGATCACAGATTCTTTTGCAAAGAAGAAAACCGCTGCCGAAAATAAGCTCATTAAAGAAGAAATGAAGCTGGAAAAACTCCAGGAAACGCTCAAGGGTCGCCGTCTGGAAGAAGGCGCAACCGGACTAACAACCGCGCTAAGCTGGATTGGTAGTTTCAACAAAAACCTTAAAAAGATTGTTGGCGGAAGCCGAAAAAGCATCTCTGGTTCGCTAACCAAACGGCGCCTGACCACCACCGCGAAAAAAGCCGTTGAAGAATCCGAAGCCATGGTTGAACGCTACAAGGAAGAGTTGGAACAAGTTGAAGAACAAATGAAAGCTGAAATCGCGGTGCTGGAAAGCAAGCATCAGGAGATGCAAGGTGAAATCCGTGATATTAGCATCAACCCTCTCAAAAAGGATATCGTGGTTGAGTTCTTTGGCTTGGCCTGGGAACCCAATTATGCCTATAAAGAAGGCGAGCGCTGGGTGATGATCCCAGCCAATGAGGCAAAACAGGCATAAAAAAACAACCCACATGGTTTAGCATGGCGAGGACTCGATGCTGAACAGTGGATGAACAATGCCAGTTCGTTCTAGCGTCCTCGCCAGAACAATAGAAAAAACAAAAAACCCGCAAGACTCATAACATTCCTTGCGGGTTTTGATTATTCCTTTGAAGAAAACTAGCGTTGCGGTTCTGCCCGGCGGATATCTCCACGTTCAGTCACCGCTAAAGTCCAAACACTACCAGGGTTAGCTTGTTGGTATAGACCAAAGTCACTGGTGCGCATCCCATATGTTTGACCATTAACATCAAACTGGATGATATAGCGTTCGCTCTTGCCACCTAAACGCTGATTTTGGTTCAAATTCAAATCTGGCCAGCTGGGTGCTTCAAAACTACCAGTGGTCGTAACCGTGTCCACATGTACCCATTGCATCGATTCATAGCTGCAGTAAGTGTCATAAACTTTATAAACGCAGTCTTGGACGACCTGCCCAATACCAGTTCCAGTATCAACCGTGTAGGGCTCGCCACATTCCTCCACCGAGCCCGAGACGTGAGTAGAAGAGGTGTAACGCAGTCGTGAATCGCAGTTATAAACCGTCGCACTTGAAGGAATATTCGAACGCCAATCGCTTTCGGTCACTGTTGTGAATGCTTCAATCGCCACACTTCGCTCCCAAGCCGTGCTTAGAACCCGCGCGTTCACATCAGTCGTGCGGTTACTTTTGATCATATTCCAAACAAAAAAGCCACAAATAACCAAAACCGCCAACATCAAAACTAAAATCACCCCCTTGGGCATGGCTACTCCCGCGCGTTCATAGCCGGGCATCGCTTGAGGGCTATCAATTTCCACCTCAGTCGGTTGCGCATCCTGCCCAACCACCATGCCACTGGGGCGCGATTTTGCGCCTACGGTCAGGTCGCCATTGCATTGCACACAAGTCAAGGCATCTGCCAGGTTGCGTGTTCCACAATAAGGACAATGCTTATCCGGACCATGTTGCGCCATGCGAATCAAGGCTTCATCCTTGATGAAGTTGAACGATTCGGCATCGACCTGCTCGAATCGGACATCAATCGGTTGCGGCGCACCACAAGCGGTACAGGACTTGATGGCACCAGGGTTTCGCGTGCCACAGCTGTCGCAGGTCCAAATCAGTTCTACATATCCTAAGATTTTCTTTGCCATTGGCGTTTATTATACCTCCTCGGTTTTGATGGTCGCTTGAACAGCGCGTACGCCAGTAATAGCAATAAGCCCTTCTGCACCAAACAAAAGCGGAATAAAAGTGAAAACTGAAATCAATGAAAAGATGAGGACAATCACGCCTAAAGTCAGGCTAAAGCCACGCATACGCAAAAAGATGGCTAAGCCATTCTTCCAAGCGAGTTTGATGAAAGGGTCGTCATCCTGCAAGAAAAAGCATGACAGTGTCAAAAATTGCCAGACGCTCCAAAACACCAAGATGACCACAAAAGCGCCAGCAATACCCAGTGGAACGCCGGACTTCAAACTCGCAGTGCTCATAAAATAAAATGCACTTACAAAAATGAGAAAGGCATACACCAGGAGGTTCACAATGCCCCAACTAAGGTTTTGTCGCCAATAGCCCTTAAACCCAGCCCAAAAGCCCATCAGACCGCTTCGGTTACCTCTTGCCAGATCACGCGCTTGGTGAAAAACGCCAAAAGTTGCCGCTGGCAAAAGCACAATCGTCAGGCTACACAAGAAAGCCACCAAGCCAACCAAAGCCTGGTTCGCCCAGTCGCTGGCCCAAAGTTTCACCGCTTCGCCGAGAAGCTTAAACGCGTCCTTGGATCTCAATTCGTTCATGCTATGATTATAATAGAAACAACAAAAAACAAAGGAATGACTATGTTAAACATTGAAGATGCCCTTTTGATTATCGTCGACATTCAGGGAAACCTGGCCAAAGTGGTCAACGAAAGCGAAAAAGTCAATGCTGCCGCACACAAAATGATTGCCGGCGCACTGGCGTTGGAATTGCCCATCCTCTTAACCGCCCAAGCCCCTCATAAAATCGGCCATACTACCGATGAAGTGCGTGAACTCGTCCCCGACCTTTACGAATACCCTCGCATTGGGTTCAGTATTCTAACCAGCCCAGAAATCGAGCAAGCCTTAAAAGAATCTAGGCGCAAACAACTGATCCTCTGCGGTTTTGAAAGTCATATTTGTGTCTACCAAAGTGCAATGGATCTAATGAAAGCTGGTTATGACGTTCATCTCCTCGTGGATGCCGTTTCATCACGCGACCCACAAAACAAGGCCTACATCCTGCAAGAACTCCGCGCTGAAGGCGCTCATTTGATCAATGTCGAAACCGCCCTTTACGCTATGATGCGCGATGCGAACCACCCCGCTTTCCGTACTGTTTCAAAAATTGTCAAGTAAGCACAGCCATTCAACTAAATACCAGACCAAAAAAACCGCTCAGCAAAATTGCTGAGCGGTTCATTTTTTAGGGTTTTTCCAGCACAAAAAGTCTAGCGACGCGCTTCAATGGTCAGTGAAACATCTACTTCTTTACCATCACGAATGACCGTAAAAACAACCACATCTCCGGGATCTTTATTGACCACGATATAGTTGAACATCTCGCTAAAATCCTTCACCGTCTTACCATCTACGGCGACAATCAAGTCACCACCCTTATAATAGCCCGCGGCTTGTGTTGGAACAGTACCACCTTTTAGCCCCGCTTTTTCAGCTGGTCCACCAGCGACAACATCACTCACGTAAACGCCGGTTGAGCGAGGCAAGTCCAGAGCCTCTTGCAAAGCCAGGCTGACGTTACTCAAGCTGGTCATCCCCAGGTAAGGATATTCAAACTTACCTTTTTCAATCAATGAGGGCACAACCTTACGCGCGATGTTTGAGGACACCGCAAAGCCAATACCCGTATTAATCACATCACCGCTGGAGGTAATACCCGAAGAGCGAATGGATTGGTTCACACCAACCACTTCCCCTTTAAGGTTCAACAAGGGGCCACCAGAGTTGCCTGGGTTGATCAATGCATCCGTTTGGATTGTATCGGCAGAAGAATAAAAACCTCCGGTTGTTGATTGGCGCAAAGACTCCAATGTGCGTCCACGTGCCGAGACCACACCCACCGTCATCGTGCCTTTAAGACCATAGGGGTTACCAATCGCAGCAACCGTTTGACCCACTTTAACCGTATCTGAATCACCAAAAGCTAATGGAACCAAATCTTTGGCTTCCACATCCACTTTGATGACCGCCAAGTCGGTGTCTATATCCGTGCCAACCACGGTCGCATATGCTTTTAGACCTGAAGGAAAATGCACTTCAATATTGCCATCTTTATCCACTACATGATGATTGGTGACAATGTGGCCTTGTGTGTCAATGACAAAGCCTGTTCCTTGGCCAGCACCTGCCGGCCCACTGATTTGGATTGAAACGACCCCAGGGCTGACATGCTCATAAAGAGCCTCCAGGAGTCCTTCAGAATTGACGGTTTCAGCAGTAAAAGGTGGTGGCGTCTCTACCTCCGGCTCATTTTTGGTCACTTCTTCAAACTGTTCCAAGGTCGTTTGAGGCACTTGTTCAGCTAAGTTTTCCATTTTTTCCCGCACCTGGCTACCCAACCGACTTGCTAAGTTGGTAAAGCCACATCCGCTAATTACAAAAATAATCAAGATTAGGGCAATAATTTTGCCGACAGTTTTCTTCGTCATGCACACCTCTTTCATCATAAAAAGATTGATGAGCTTATTGTAGCCATCAAGTATTTAGATTTCATTAATATTCTTTGACAAACCGAAAATCCCCTGGTTTATGCTAAAAAAAAATGCCCCTGGAGCATAGTTATCTTCAGGGGCATGGTGCTGATTGATTAACTCAAACCGAGAATTTTTCCAGTCTCAAAGTCAATGTCGATATCGTAATAAGCGGGTCGGGTGGGCAAGCCGGGCATCGTGCTCATGGTACCCAAAAGCGGATACACAAAACCAGCACCAACCGAAGCGCTCACCGTGCGGATGGGCACTCTAAAGCCTTTTGGCACATTCTTGAGCGCGGGGTCATGACTGATCGAGAGGTGCGTTTTTGCCATACAAATCGGCAAGTTTCCATAGCCTAATTCGGTATATCGTTTAAGCCTTTCCTCAGCCTCAGGACTAAAATCAACGCCATCAGCGCCATAAATTTCAGTCGCAATGGTCTCAATTTTTTCTTTCAGGCTCATTTCCAAAGGATACAAAAACTGGAAGTTGGAAGGCTCTTCACAAGCTTTCATGACCGCTTTAGCCAGCTCAATTGCGCCGGCACCGCCATGGGTAAAGTGGTCAGAAGCCACGGCATCGGTTACGCCAGGATGCTGCAAAGCAATCTTGCGCACCAGTTCGACTTCAGCGTCTGTATCGGTCGGGAAGCGATTAATCGCCACGACAACCGGAACGCCAAACTTCTGGGCGATGTTGATATGCGCCAGCATATTTTCAGCACCAGCTTCGAGCAATTCAAGGTTTTCCTCAACGTATTCGGGGGCCAAAGGCGCGCCAGCGGTCACTTTTGGTCCGCCACCGTGCATTTTAAGCGCGCGAATCGTCGCCACAAGCACCACTGCGTTAGGGATGTTGCCCGAATAGCGGCACTTGATGTCAAAGAATTTTTCCATACCCATATCGGCAGCAAAGCCAGATTCGGTAATCACATAATCCGCCAGTTTCAGAGCGATACGGTCAGCAACAATCGAGCTGTTGCCATGCGCGATATTCGCAAAAGGCCCAGCATGCACCATCACCGGCGTGCCTTCGAGCGTTTGCAGGAGGGTGGGCTTGATGGTGTCAATCATCAAAACTGTCAAAGCCCCAGCAATGCCCAAGTCATCTGCGGTAACAGGCTCACCAGCGCGGCTTTGACCGACCACCATTTTTGCGATACGTTGGCGCATGTCTTTAAGGTCGGTTGCCAAAGCCAAAATCGCCATCAGCTCAGAAGCCACAGCGATGGTGTAGTTTGTTTTAAGCTCAAAGCCTTTTTCATCAGGACCCTGACCAACCGTAATGCCCCGCAAGAGCCGGTCGTTGGTGTCGGTTACACGTCGCCAGGTGACGGTTTCGGGGTCAATATCCAAGCGCGCAAATTTTGATTTTTCCTCATCGGTGAGTTTATCGGGGTCACGCTCGGCAATGCCCAAGCGCTCCAAACGTCCAATCATACTCGGCGCGAAAGTGCGTTTCCCTTTTTTGTCAGGTGGGCAAAGACGGTTAAAAAGCGCCTTATCGCTTTGGCTGCTTTCATGGAACATGCGCGTATCAATCGCGGCTGCTAAAAGGTTGTTTGCCGCGGTAATCGCATGGATATCACCAGTCATGTGCAGGTTCATATCTTCCATAGGGATAACCTGTGCATAGCCACCACCAGCCGCGCCACCTTTGATGCCAAAAGTTGGCCCCTGGGAAGGTTGGCGAATGGTTGTCACGACCGTTTTGCCCAAATGCGCGCCAAGAGCTTGGCTCAAGCCAACGGTAGTGGTCGTTTTGCCTTCGCCTAATGGTGTTGGGGTAATTGCGGTAACATCCACATATTTACCATCTGGCACATCTTTCAAACGCTCTAAAACGTCGAGTTTAATCTTGGCTTTAAAATCGCCATAAAGTTCCAGTTCCGAATCCAAAACGCCCAATTCACGGGCAACTTGGCGAATAGGTTTGAGGGTTGCATTTTGTGCAATCTCGATATCTTTAGGGACGGGGCTCTTTATCTCGAGCGGGGTTGGTGTAAATTCTATTTTGTTCGTGTTTTTATCGTCTAATTGCATTTTATCTCCAGGTTATTAAGGTATTGTGAGTGCATTTTTTGTTAAGCCTACATAAGACTTTAGGGTCAGGTTTTGTTTATCACCTAAGTAAGCAAGGGGGATAAGCACCTCAGTCGCGCTTGAAGAAAGTATTCTCTCGCTGATTTGCTTGCCACCGCCTACAATCTGTCCATCTGCATCATACACTAAAACATAAACGACTACATTGGGTAAATCAATATTAAGGTTATTCACCACAGAAACCTTGGCGGTCGTATCATCCACAAACGCGGTTTGTGAAGCATTCAAAGGATTATAGCTAAGCGGAGCCGTGCTAAACTCACCCGGCACAATCAGCAAATCGACCACAAAAGTTTGCGGGTAAACTCGTTCCGGTTCAGGCCACAAGGGGTCAGGTGTTGGCACGGGAGTCTCAGTCCCATCTTCAACTCTGGTCTCTTCCGCTGTCGGCACCTGATCGATTGGTGTATTGCTTGGCACCACGGTTTCGGGCGTTTTGGTCGGGAAGGGTGTATTGGTTGGATCTTCGATTGGGTAGGGTTCTTGATTAAGCTGGCGCGCCAAGACACCAATATGTCGCCCTTGGGGAGAAGGGCTTGGGTCTGGCATCTGGCTTGGGTCAATCGTCCTGCTGGGATCCAGTGTTTCAGTTGGTTCGACAATTCTGTTGGGTTTAGGTGTGACCGTTGGTCGCGGTGTCTTGCTCGGCTTAGGCGATTCACTCGGCGTAAGCTCTGTTTCTGAAGGGGTCAAGGTTTCGTCAGTTCCCGTAGGCGTACTGGTCACTTCCGGGTAAATTTCAGTGAATGGGACGTCAAAAGCGCCAGGCGAGAAGAAAAGCTCTTCCTCTGGCCAAATATAATCCACATAACCCATATCACTTTTAACCACACGACCATGTTCATCGCTCAAAGTGAGGATATAAAAAGTGTCCACAACCACGTTTTTTGAAAGGTTTTTCAAAATCGCGCCACCACTGACTTGTAATTGATTGTTGACTTCAAAGTTCCATTCTTTAACCTGAATCGTATCCCACCATTTTCCCGCCTCCAGTGAAGCCGAATATTGGGTAATCCAGGGGTAAATCTCCACCCGGTGTACTTCAGGTTCTAAAAGGCTCTGTGCCGAAACGCTAACACCAATCGAATCCTTGTGGGGCACAAAGTCGATGATCTCGGTTCCGCCACCAATAATTTCATTAAACTTGTTATAAGCGATCGCGTTCAGGCGAACCTGAGTGTAGGTATAAGGGTCGGCATTATCCAACCAGGCGGTAAACTGGCTCTCAGTTTCAGTCTTGTTAAAACCAGACATGCGAACCGATAGGGGTTGCTGATACTTCATATTGCGATCCAACACGCCGCTCACCACGCGCAACTCAACATTCTTCACCGAAAAGCCAGGCATCAAGGAAAAAGTGTAAGCCATGCCGGTTATCTCGTTAGGGAAGATGTATTTCGCCAAGCGTGTATCTTGGTGCAAACGGTTGCCATCCTGATCGCGGGCAACGATTTCAAAAACAACGTCCTTAGCGATAGCATCGGCAATCGTATTGCGCATCTTCGCCAGGACGGTTACTTGAGTGTCCTTTTGAATAAATTTCAGTTCAGTCAGCTGTACGGGGTACGCTTGACCCAGATTGAGCGTTGGGGTCGCAAACTGCTCTTGGTAAACCACCTGTGGCGTGCCATCAATAATGACAATCGTGGGTTGTGCAGGTGGTAAGGTTGGCGCGTTACTGGTCGCGGTTGGATCCCCTGTAATGCCACGCCCACATGCTGCTAAAAGATTAATAATGAGCAACACAAACAGTACCCGAATAGGCAATAAAGTTTTTCTAGTCATAAGTCACCTTTTTCCGCATGACGCGAAGCCACAAAAGTGGCATTAGGTAAATTATAACGCTATGTTGGGGAGCATACAAAGAAAAAAGAAAATTGTAGGGCCGGTGGGGGTCGAACCCACACGATGTTACCATCGAAGGATTTTAAGTCCTTTGCGTCTGCCTATTCCGCCACAGCCCCAAGTTACACCATTTTACCATTATTTAGAATTTGGCAAGGGCCAATTTAGGCAGATCTTTCAAAGTAGTTTTATTGTGAAAATCTGCCTAAAGCTCGACGATATCGCCCATGTCATCAGACACGAGCAAGGGGCTAAAAGTACCCAAAACAGCGATTACAGTTGTGATGATGATTGCGGTTATCATGTCATATCTCCTTTGTTGCTCATAGTATAGAAAATATGACGCTTTTGCACATCGGCTGGAGGGCTGAATTGATCTCAGCCTTAAGTTGCATTCTTTAAGATCAAAGTCTTAGTTTTGTTTGTTGATAAGCGATTACGAGTCTTATTCAGGCAAGAATTGGACTTGCGCGCTAAAAGCGGATTGCTTAGCGTTTAGGTTCAACCCCTCAATGCCAAACAGATTTTCACCCAGTGAATCAACACGAATGGAAACGCTCTCGCCCAAGCGCACTTCCTTGTCATAATTGACTTGGATCCAATCCAGCTGGCGTTTCGCCATGCATTCGATAGGTAGTGCATCGCAAATCGCCTCAACATAGCGCGCGTTATTCATGTGCCCCAAAAAATCGATATCAGAATATCGTGGCTTAAGCACCAAGCGCTCTTCACCCGCGGTCACCTGCAGTTTCTCAAGCGGTTCTTCTAAAGCGACACAGTGAGAAAGACAGGGCAATTCAATACCGGGCAATCGCGAAGGTGGAATGAGTCGTCTTTCTTTGGCATGAATGACTAACCAGGCTGAACTCGCCAGCATGACTGGTTGGCGGTCTTCATCCAGGACCTCAAAGTCACGAATAAAGAAAAGTTTTTGTTGGTATCCTTTGGGCCAGGTGCGCCAATACAGCAATTCACCACCAATCGGCTGCCTCAAAACCTTCACTTTCATGCGCGAAAGAACCCAATACATCTCTGCCGCTAACATTTTCTGAAAGCCAAAGCCCAACTGCTCAGCATTAAGGCCTGCCATTTCCGTCATCATTTTAAAAGTGTTGGCGAGCGTTAATCGCCCATTTAAGTCACAATTATTGTTCCAAACGCGCTCTGAAAGTTCTAAGCCAATATCTTCGATTCTTTTCATGATCTCACCTTCCTCCCTATTCTAACCATGTTTAGTAAAAAAGGTTGTTAGCCTTCAATACAATGATGGTTTGGCGAGGACGCCAAACCGAACATCATTTCGTCCAGAGTAGCGTTTTTTCGTCCAGAATGGGAACCGCTCTTGTTCAGAATGTCGTCCGCTCTTGTTCTGAATGTCGTCCGCTCTTGTTCAGAATGGCGTCCTCGCCATTCAAAAAGCAACAATAACCCATAAACCAGGTTTTGTTGTAGAATGAAACCAAAATACAACAAATTATTAGGAAGACATTATGAACAACGATATCAAGCCAACAGAAATGGATAAACCCGAAACCAAAAAAGACACGCCCATCACATGGATTGTTCGCCTGCTAAAAGGCTTCATCTCCGGCATTGGCGCCATCACACCCGGGCTTTCCGGCGGCGTGATGATGGTCGTTTTTGGCATTTACGAACCCCTCCTCAAATGGCTGGCAAGCATCCGCAAAAACTTCCTGCGCAACCTGCTCTTCTTCATTCCGGTAGGCATTGGTGGTGTCATCGGTGTGGTCGCTTTCTCAGCCGCCATTGATAAAGCCTACGACTTCAACGCGGTCATGTTCACCTGGCTGATTATCGGCTTTATCATCGGCACCTACCCCTCCATCCTCAAAACCGCCGGCAAAGAAGGGCGCAAGGTCTGGCACGTGGTTATGATGGTTCTCATCTCAGGAGCTTTGTTCTTTGCCTTACGCTGGATGCAAACCAACCTCAACATTCAGATGCCCCAAAACTTCTGGATTTGGATGCTGTGTGGCGCGCTGACCGGTCTCGGACTCATCGTGCCCGGCCTCAGCCCAAGCAACTTCCTGATGTACATGGGCTTATACCAACCCATGGCAGCTGGCGTGAAATCGCTCAATTTTGGTGTGATCATCCCCATGATGATTGGTTTGGTCGCAGTCATTTTCGCCTTTGCCAAACTGGTTAGCTGGCTCTTCAAAAAGCATTACGCGATCATCTATCACGTCATTCTGGGTGTGGTTTTTGGTTCAACTTTGGCAATTATCCCGGTGATGAACAAAGCCAAAGGCTTAATGATTGGTGCGGATGTCTTCCCATTGGATAAATTTCCCCAATTGGCAACTGTGAACGAACCCAAGACCATCATTATTTGCGTGCTACTGGCAATAGCAGGTTTTGCGGCGTCTTTCACCCTGGCTAAACTGGACGAAAAACACCCCCACGAATCACTCTTTTAGATTAAAACAGCGAGGTAGCGCGATGATCCTGGAAAAAGAAAGACAATCCATCATAGAGACCGGTAAACGGATGATTGACGCGCGCCTCACTACCGGCACAGGTGGCAATCTGAGCATCTTCAACCGCAAACTTGGCCTGGTTGCCATCAAACCCAGTGGCGTACCCTACCAAACCATGCAAGCTGAAGATGTTGTCATCCTCAAACCAACCGGTGAGCAAGTGGATGGAAAACTAAAACCCTCCAGCGAAACCAAATTTCACTTGGACATCTATCAAGCTCGTCCGGACATCAACGCCATTTTGCACAGTCATCAGGTTCATGCCACAACCATTGCCTGCATGGGTATCGAATTGCCCGCCGTGCATTACCTGATTGGCTGGTGCGGCGACAAAGTCCCCCTTGCGCCATACGCCACCTTTGGCACCCAAGCGTTATCCGACAATATATTGTCGGTTCTGGGAGATTATCGCGCCTGTTTACTCGAAAACCACGGACTGATCACCCTCGGTACAGACCTCAACCAGGCTTTTGACATCGCCGAAGAGCTCGAACTCGTCGCCCAAATCTACATCCAAGCTAAAGCTATGGGCGAACCCAAGCTGCTCAATCAAGACCAGATGGCAGAAGTGCTGGAAAAATTCAAAACCTACGGCAAGCAAGACCCGGTTTAAGATAAGCCTTGTTCCTTTCCACTGTATGTTTTCGGTCTTGTTCCGGCTAGGACGCCGAAACGAACGGTTGTTGTTCGGCATGACGTCCGCTTCTTGTTGTTCGGCATGGCGTCCCCCTCTCACAATTCAGCATGGCGTCCCCCTCTCACAGTTCAGCATGGCGTCCCCCTCTCACAGTTCGGCATGGCGTCCTCGCCATGCAAAAATTTCCCACCATCCAATTACCTCAATAATTCCGCATTTTTACCCTTACCAAGAATCAGAATCCCGACTATAATAAAAACAACTCGGTTGAGTTGTTAATACAATTAAACAAATTAATAGAGGCGCGGCGGATCGCGTAGAAACTTTGTGTGCTTCAGGACTGTTGAGAGAATCGAATTATCCGTCGCCGAAGGGTCAAAAGAGAGTCCTCTCTGCGATCTTGGTGCGCCGGTCTAAGAACGTGCCACTGTCATGTGTAAACATGGAGCGCTATGTGTCAACAGATAACACATAGCGCTTGTTACTTAAACTACAAGCCAAATAAAGGAGATATTATGATCGAAGCAACAATCAGAATTAGAATCAGTGCCGAAAACGCCCACTATGGTGGCGGTCTGGTAGACGGCGCTTTCATGCTCAAGCTCTTTGGCGATGTCGCCACCGAGCTCCTCATCCGCCGCGACGGTGATGAAGGCCTCTTTAGAGCCTACACCAATGTCGAATTCAACGCCCCTGTTTATGCTGGGGACTACATCGAAGCCAAAGGTTGGATCGAGAGCGAAGGCAACACCTCACGCAAGATGGTCTTTGAAGCCTGGAAAGTCATCGCCCCCAAACCCGAACTGTCTGATTCAGCGGCTGAAGTGCTCGAAGAGCCCATTTTGGTTTGCAAAGCTGAAGGCGTTTGCATCGTGCCCAAAGACAAACAACGCTTCGGTTAATCAAAACAAAAGGAGACACTATGAGTAATAAAGTTATCATCACCGCAGCCATCAGTGGCGCCGAAGTCACCAAAGAAATGAATCCTGCGGTTCCTTACACCCTTGAAGAATACGTGCGCGAAGCTAAATCCGCCTACGACGCTGGCGCCGCCATCATTCACCTACACGCCCGCTGGGACGATGGCACCCCCACCCAAGACCGCGAACGCTTCCGCGTTCTGATTGACGCCATCCAGGAAGCCTGTCCCGACGTCATCATTCAACCCTCAACCGGTGGCGCTACCGGCATGACGGCTGAAGAACGCCTGCAACCCACCGAGCTCAACCCCGAAATGGCAACCCTCGACTGTGGTACGCTCAACTTTGGCGGTGACGAAATCTTCGTCAACACCGAAAACATGATCATCGAATTCGCTGCCCACATGAAAGAACGCGGCATCAAACCCGAACTCGAATGCTTCGATAAAAGCCACATCGACATGGCGCTACGCCTGGTCCGCAAAGGCTACATCCCCACGCCTTTGCACTTCGACCTCGTCCTCGGTGTCAATGGTGGCGCAACAGGCACCCCTCGTGACCTGCTCTTCCTGGTCGAATCTCTGCCCGAAGGTGCAACCTGGACCGTTGCCGGTGTAGGTCGTGCCCAACTGCCCCTTTCCGTCATGGCTATGGTCATGGGTGGTCATGTGCGCGTTGGTTTTGAAGATAACTTAATGTATAGCCGTGGCGTTCTTGGTGAAAGCAACGGTCAATTTGTCGAACGTGTTGTGCGTATCGCCAAAGAATTGGGCCTCGAAATCGCAACCCCCGATGAAGCACGCGAAATCTTGAGCATGCCCCCACGTAAATAATATTTTTTAGGAGACTTAAACATGGCATTAGGCAATAAATACGGCGCACATCGCGTCATCGAACCCAAAGGTTTGCTGCCCCAGGCAGCTCAAAAAATTGACAACACGATGGAGATTTATGACAACGAAATCCTCATCGACGTTACCGCGCTGAACATCGACTCAGCCAGCTTTACCCAAATTTGGGAAGCCTCAGAGCATGACCTCGAAAAGGTCAAGGAAATGATTTTGGGTATCGTCAACGAACGTGGCAAGATGCAAAATCCCGTCACCGGCTCTGGTGGCATGCTCATGGGCAGTATCGCTGAAATCGGTTCCGCTTTACAAGGTGAAATCGACCTCCAGGTCGGCGACCGCATCGCAACCCTGGTCTCTCTCTCTATGACGCCCCTGCGTATCGACGAAATCATCGAAATCCACCCAGCTATCGATCGCGTGGACATCAAAGGTAAAGCCATCCTCTTTGAAAGCGGTATTTATGCCAAATTGCCCAGTGACATGAGCGAAGCCCTCGCGCTAGCCGCCCTGGACGTTGCCGGCGCGCCCGCCCAAACCGCCAACATCGTCAAACCCGGCGATTCCGTGCTCATTCTCGGCGCGGGTGGCAAAAGCGGTATGCTCTGCGGTTACGAAGCCATGAAACGCGTTGGTCCTGCTGGAAACGTGGTTGGCATGAGCCGCAACGATAAATACAAAGACCTCTTGTTGGATAACAAACTGGTCCACAAGTATTTTGCCGCTGACGCTGCCAACCCGGTTGAAGTGCTCGAAAAAGCACTCGAAGCCAACAACGGCAAGGAATATGATGTCGCCATTAACGTCGTAAACATCCCTGGCACCGAAATGTCCACCATTTTGCCTGTACGCAATGGCGGTTTGGTTTACTTCTTTAGCATGGCAACCAGCTTCACCCGTGCCGCCCTCGGCGCAGAAGGTGTGGGCAAAGACGTGACCATGATGATCGGTAACGGCTACACCAAGAATCACGATGTTGTGACCCTCGAAATCATCCGCGAATCAGAAAACTTACGCAAGATTTTCGAGAAAAACTATCTTTAATTAACTTTAGACTTGAAGGACGACCAATGAAAGCTGACGAAAAATATATCAACAAGGCCGGTGTTGCCCGACGCCAGGAACTCTTCCCGGATGTCCCCGATGAGAAGTGGAACAGCTGGCATTGGCAGGTTGGCAACCGCATTTCCGACCTGGAAACGCTCAAGAAATACCTGCCTTTGACCGCAGAAGAAGAAGCCGGCGTTGCCAAAGCGCTCGAAAACTTCCGGATGGCCATCACGCCCTATTATTTAAGCTTGATTGACCCCAGCGATCCCAACGACCCGGTGCGCAAGCAATGCGTGCCCGTTGGCAATGAAGCCTACCGCAGCCCTGAGGATCTCCTGGATCCCTTGGAAGAAGACGGCGACTCCCCTGTTCCTGGGCTGACCCATCGCTACCCTGACCGCGTGCTCTTCCTGATCACCGATATGTGCGCCATGTACTGTCGCCACTGCACCCGCCGCCGCATGGCTGGCCAACGCGATGGCGCGCGCACCCTGGCGGAAATCGATGCTTGCATCGAATACATCCGCAACACACCTGAAGTGCGCGACGTGCTCCTTTCTGGTGGTGACGCGCTCTTGGTCAGTGACGAAAAACTTGAGTACATTCTTAAAAAGCTACGCGAAATCGACCATGTCGAAATCATTCGCCTGGGCACCCGCACACCCGTGGTGATGCCCCAGCGTATCACCCCCGAACTGGTGGAAATGTTGGCGAAATACCACCCCGTGTGGCTCAATACCCACTACAACCACCCCAACGAGATCACACCAGAAGCCCAAAAGGCTTGCGCCATGCTCTCCAACGCGGGTATTCCGCTCGGCAACCAAAGCGTGCTCCTGCGTGGGGTCAACGACTGCGTGCATATCATGCACAAACTGGTCAACGGTTTGGCCTACATCCGCGTGCGCCCTTACTACATCTATCAATGCGACCTCTCGCTTGGCATCAGCCACTTCCGCACCACGGTGAGCAAGGGTATCGAAATCATCGAAGGCCTGCGTGGTCATACCTCCGGCTACTGTATCCCCACTTTCGTCGTGGATGCACCCGGTGGTGGCGGTAAGATTCCCGTGATGCCCACCTATTTGATTTCGCAAAGCCCACGTCACGTTGTGCTGCGCAACTTCGAAGGCGTCATCACCACTTACACCGAGCCTGAAGACTACAAAGACACCTGCCATTGTCCCGATTGTGCAGATGACAGCATTGGTGTTTCCAGCCTGTTGAGTGGCAAGCAAACCACGCTCGAGCCCGAAGGGCTCCTGCGCAGCCGCCGAAAGAATAAGGGCTAGTCTATCTTGAACCAAAAACAAGGAGCTCTGCCCAAAAAAGCAGAGCTCCTCGACCTGGCAGGGCTCAAAAACCTGCAAACCTTGGCGATTATCGGCACCTCTAAAAATGCCGGTAAGACAACTTGCCTCAACCACATCATTGCTGCCTGGCGTGATGCGGATGTTTTGCGTCCTTTAGCACTCACCTCGATTGGCCGTGATGGCGAAGATGAAGATGTGGTCAGTGGACGTGCCAAACCACGTATTTACGTGAGCAAAGGCACCCTCCTGGCAACTGCTGAAGCCGCCATGCAACGCGGTGACGCATTATTGGATGTGCTTGAACTCTCCGGTGTGCGCACGGCTTTTGGTGAAATTGTCATTTGTCGCGCGTTGAGCGATGGCTATATTGAACTTGCTGGGCCATCAACCGCCAGTGATATGGAACACATCGGCAAGCTATGCCGCAAGCATGCCCCAGATTGTCTTTACATCATCGATGGCGCACTAAGCCGACGCTCACAGGCTGGTGGAGGCATTACGGCGGATATCGTCCTGGCAACCAGTGGCGAAACCTCCGCTATCCCAGAAGACCTCGCCTTGCATGTCAAACACGCCTTGGATTTGCTCAGCTTGCCCCAAGTAGAACCTGGTCAAAAGCACGCCTTGCATCAAGCGATGGAAGCCGAGCCTTTGGCACGGGTTTTCAGCTTAGACCCCAAACAAGACGCGGTCAACTCCCTCCAGCTTCCCACCTTACTCGGTCATGCTCTAGAAATTAGCGTACTTATCAAAAAAGAAACCCAATTGCTCTTATTACGGGGCGCGATAACCGACGCCGTGATCCACGAACTGCTCAAAGAGCCAGATTTTCAAAACTTAAAACTCGTGGTTGAAGATGGAACGCGCCTTTTTATTAACGAAAAATCCCTAAAGCAGCTCAAAGCGCGTAAAATTAACTTGGCGGTCTTGCACCCCCTCAATGTACGCCTGATCTGCCTCAACCCCAGTCGCTCAGATGGCGCGCCGGTGGATGGCATTGCCATGCAAAAAGCGCTGCAATCGCTGAGTGAAATTCCGGTTTTGGACCTTGGTCCGGCCCTGGTCTAATGGAGTGAAATGAGTTTATTCATCTCCCGTGAAGAAGAAAGCAAATCTGGCATCCGCGATATCCTGGCGGCTTGCCATTGCCGTTCGCCCCAAGGCATTCGCTTGCGTAACCATCGCAAGGTGTTTAGCCCTAGCGAACGCCAAAGCTTGCAAGCTGAATTTGATGCCATTAGCGCCTTACTTCCCCTCGTTGAGAACAATGATCCTCAGGTAGTCGAAGCCCAAAGCCAACTCATGCGCTTGCGTGAACTCCAAGGCACCCTGACCCACCTCGAAAAAAGTCAAATGCTCAGCGACACCAACTTCTTTGAGCTTAAAAGTGCGATGGCCATCTTTGAAAACCTGAGCAAGCTTGAGCATCTCAATCAAAAAGCAGGCGTACACTTCGAAACCTGCCTGGATGCCACAAAAATCCTTGAACCCGCCGGCACGAAAAACCCCGGCTTCCACATTTACAGCGATTATTCCGAATTATTAAGCAAGCTGCGCGCCGAAAAACGCCAGCTTGAAATCCAAATTGCCCGGGCTAAGCTCGCCGACCGGCCTCAACTCATGCGCCAACGCAGCCTCATCGTCTCGCGCGAAGGCAACGAAGAAGACCGCATCCGCCTTGAACTTGGCCAAGCCCTGCTTCCCCACCTGCCCATGCTCAAAACCAACGTGCAAGCTTGCGCGCGACTCGACTTCCGCCTGGCAAAGGCTGAACTCGCCCTCAGCTGGCAAGCCACCCAGCCCACCATCGTCGCGCATGACCAAGCCGCTGAACTGATAAACGCCTGTCATCCGATTATCGTCCTGAAACTTGAAGGGCAAGGCAGCACCTTTACCCCACAGAGCATCCGTCTTGAACCGGGCAGCACCGTCATCAGTGGCGCCAATATGGCTGGTAAAAGCGTCGCTCTCCAAACCATTTTTATCAACTTGCTCATGGCTCAAATGGGCTATTTCCCGACTACCGAGTCCTTAAGCACACCACTTTTTGACTTCTTCGCTTTCGATTCCAGTCAAAGTGGCGAGCTCAATAAAGGGCTATCCTCCTTTGGGCTCGAGTCGGTAAAAATCCGTAACCATTATCGCCACAGCCAAAAGCATCGCGGGCTCATCATTATGGACGAACCCGCGCGTGGCACTAACCCCGCCGAAGCCCGCGCTATCGTACAAACCCTGTGCGAAACTTACGGCGTCAGCCCGAGCATGTTCCTGATTGCCACACACTACCAGGTTCATCCAGCACCGGGCATTCGTTTTTATCAAATCAAGGGCATTCGCTCTGAAGACCTGGACGCCCTCTCCATCCGGCAGTCCAGCCCACAAAGCGATATTAAACCCGCCAAAGACGGGGATTACGCGCAAGAAGACCTCGAACGCGTGCGTTTTATTCAAAGTCTGATGGACTATCGTCTGGCCGAAGTCAACGCACACACGGATGTCCCCTCTGGTGCAATCCGCGTCGCTGAACTTCTTGGCATCGACCCAGAACTTATTGCAAACATGAAATCTATTTGGAAGAAGGATCAAGTAACAAATGGCAAATCTTAAACTCGATTGGGTAAAGGTAGAAAAGGCGCGCGAAGCGGCAAAACGCATCAGCGACGACACCCAACTTTACCTGGACCAATACACCAGCACCACCGTCGAACGTGCTATCTGTCGCCTTTATGGCATCGATGGCGTGGACGAAACCGGTGTGCCACTGCCCAACGTGGTGGTGGATCACCTCGCTCAACATAAGGTTTTGGGACATGGCGCAGCCTTTTGGATCGGCCAGGCAGCCCTCGCTACCGGTATGAGCCCGCAAGAAATTGCCGAGGCTGTGGCTCGTGGTGAGCTTGACCTGACCCATGTTGAGCCCCATGATTCCTTTGCCGTTCAACTCTGGGCAGACACCAATGCCCAAGCCGCGCTCAAACGCATTGCAGAAAACCGCGCTAACCGCGAGGCAAAATTGGCAGAATACGGCGACCGCAAAGGCCCTTTGCTTTATGTCATCGTTGCCACCGGCAATATTTATGAAGACATCACCCAAGCTAAAGCCGCTGCCATGCAAGGCGCGGACGTCATCGCCGTTATTCGCACCACCGGCCAGAGCCTGCTTGACTATGTGCCTTTCGGCGCAACGACTGAGGGTTTTGGCGGCACTATGGCCACCCAGGAAAACTTCCGCCTGATGCGCGCTGCCCTGGATGAAGTTGGCGTGGAACTCAAACGCCACATTCGCCTGTGTAACTACTGCTCCGGCTTATGTATGCCCGAAATCGCCGTGATGGGTGCCTTGGAAGGCTTGGACGTCATGCTCAACGATGCCCTTTATGGCATCCTTTTCCGCGACATCAACATGCAACGCACGCTCATTGACCAAGGCTTCTCGCGCATGGTCAACAGTGCCGCTGGCATCATCATCAACACTGGCGAAGACAACTATCTGACCACCGCCGACGCTTTTGAAGAAGCCCACACCGTTTTGGCATCCCAGCTGATTAACGAGCAATTCGCACTCAAAGCCGGCATGCCTGAAGAACAAATGGGACTGGGTCACGCTTTTGAAATGGATCCCGAGCTTGAAAACAGCTTCCTCTATGAGCTGGCGCAAGCCCAAATGGCACGCCAAATCTTCCCCAAAGCGCCCCTCAAATACATGCCCCCCACCAAATTCAAAACCGGTAACATCTTCTTTGGTCACGTGCAAGACGCGCTCTTTAACATGATTACCGTCACCAGCCATCAACGCATCCACCTCTTGGGTATGCTCACCGAAGCCATTCACACCCCATTCCTCTCTGACCGTGCCCTGGCGATTGAGAATGCCCGCTATATCGCACGTGCCATGAAAGATTTTGGTGATGATATCGACTTCCGTGATGGCGGCATTATGGAAACCCGTGCTAACGAAGTGTTGGATAAAGCCTTGGAACTCCTTTTAGGCATCCAACGCGATGGCCTCTTTAGAACGATTGAAGAAGGCCGCTTTGGTGGCGTCAAACGCCCCTTTGACGGTGGCAAAGGTCTTAGCGGCGTTGTGCCCAAAGAAGACCATTATATGAACCCCTTCGTCCCGTATCTGCTAGCCGCGGGAAAAAGAACTCAGGAGGTGAGCCATGAGTAGCGGACTTTACAGCACACGCCAAAGTAACCTTGATACGACCTTGGACCTCAAAAACCTCAAGCCTTATGGCGACACCATGAACGACGGCAAGGTACAGGTTTCATTCACCTTACCTGTTGCCGATTCTGAGCGTGCCATCGAAGCTGCACGCCAACTCGCCCTCAAAATGGGTTTGACCGAACCCAATGTCGCCACCCACGTTGCATTGGACAAAGAATTCACCTTTTTTGTCGTGTATGGCTCGCTTAAACACAGTGTCAATTACGATGACATCCATGTCGAAGCGGTTGAAGTGACCGTGATGAGCATGGACGAAACCGACGACTTCATACGCGAAAACTTTGGCAGGAAGCTGCGCGTCCTCGGCGCCAGCACTGGCACCGATGCCCACACCGTGGGTATTGACGCCATCATGAACATGAAAGGCTACGCTGGTCATTACGGGCTTGAACGCTACCGCATGATCGAAGCGCTCAACATGGGCAGTCAGGTAACTAACGAGGAATTCATCAAAAAAGCAGTTGAATTCAATGCCGACGTGCTCCTCGTATCCCAAACCGTAACCCAGAAGAATGTCCACGTGCAAAACCTGACCGAACTGGTAGAGCTCCTTGAAGCGGAGGGTTTGCGCGACCGATTCTTGCTCATTATCGGTGGGCCGCGTATCAGCCATGAACTCGCCAAAGAACTCGGTGCGGATGCCGGCTTTGGTCCCGGCAAATATGCCGATGACGTTGCCAGCTACGCTTGCGAAGAGCTGCTCGCACGTCAACAAAGCAAAGGGCTTTAAGAGCTTAATAAGGATATAATGAAGACGCTTGGCTATAAGCCAGTCTTCTCTTGAGAAAACATAAGGAGATAGAAAGGTATATATGAATAAACAAATCAGTATTGAAGAAGCCGTCAGCAAAATCAAAGATGGCGACACCATCATGGTTGGCGGATTTCTGGCCGTCGGCACGCCCGAAAGCCTGATTGATGCCTTGGTTGAAAAAGGCGTCAAAGACTTGACCCTCATTTGCAACGACACCGGTTTTGTTGATAAAGGCGTGGGCAAATTGGTTGTTAACAAACAATTCAAGAAGATCATCGCTTCTCACATCGGTACCAACCGTGAAACCGGCCGCCAAATGGTCGAAGGTGAAACCGAAGTCGTGCTCACCCCTCAAGGCACCTTGGTAGAACAAATCCGCGCCGGTGGCAACGGTTTGGGTGGCATCCTGGTTAAAACTGGCTTAGGCACCGACATCCAAAAAGGCAAAGAAGTCATCACTGTCGATGGCGAAGATTACCTGCTTGAAAAACCCATGCGCGCTGATGTCGCTTTGCTCTTCGCTAACAAAGCTGACGAACAAGGCAACCTTTGGTATCACGGCACAACCCGCAACTTCAACACCGTTATGGCAACTGCTGCCGACTGGGTTGTAGTTGAAGCTGATGAAATTGTACCGATTGGCGAGCTCGCCCCAAACGATGTCGTCGTCCCTGGTGTTTTCGTCCACAATATTGTTCAAGGAGTTAAATAATGGCAATGGATAAACAACAAACCCAAGAATTTATTGCAAAGCGTGTCGCACGAGAACTGCAACATGGTGAATTGGTCAACTTAGGCATTGGCTTGCCCACCCTCGTCGCCAACTTTGTTCCCGAAGGTCGCGAAGTCGTCTTCCAAAGCGAAAATGGCATGGTCGGTGTGGGTCCTGCTCCTGAAGATTGTGACAAAGATGTATGCATCGCTAATGCTGGTGGTATGCCTGTGAGCATCCTCCCCGGTGGCGCTTTCTTTGACAGCGCCGTTTCCTTTGGACTCATTCGTGGCGGTCACGTGGCTTCAACCGTTTTGGGTGCACTTCAGGTGGCTCAAAATGGCGACATCGCCAACTACATGATCCCCGGCAAGATGGTGCCTGGCATGGGCGGCGCGATGGACCTCACCAGTGGTGCCAAACGCGTTATCGTTGCCATGGAACACACCAATAAAGGCAACCCCAAACTGCTCAAGGAATGCACCCTGCCCTTAACCGCCGTCAAAGCGGTGGATCTGATTGTGACCGAAATGGGCGTGATTGAAGTCAACGAAAAAGGTTTTGAACTGGTTGAAATCAACCCCGAGTACACGGTTGAAGACGTCCAGGCTGCAACCGACGCCCCCTTGCACATCAGCCCCAACCTGATTGACATGGTAGTCTAAAGCATTTTTTTGCATCGTGATAGAACAACGCCCATTTGGTCAAAATGGGCGTTGTTTTTTATGGCTCGTGTTTTATTGATAAGCCTAAGGGCGTACCACAATCGGAAGGTTTAAGAACCAAGTCACACAAACCCTTTGGGTATCAGCCCAGTCAGGATCCTTGACAGTTATAAAACTGTGCTGAGGCTCAGGTTGGGGAACGTTGAAGCAGTTTTTTCCAAAATCAGTAGTCTCCCAATCTTCACAACCCGCTGGATTATCCGTTCCACCACATAAATTCACCAACTTGGTGATGCTTACCGGTAAGTCACCATAAAAAGCGTTCCTATCAAGTAGTAATTGTCTTAGATTGACCAGGTTGCCAAACGCACTTGGAATCTGCCCATAAAAAGAATTGTTTTGTAAATAAAGAGTTGTTAATTCAAGCAGACTTCCTAATTCTGCTGGTATGATCCCACTTAATTGATTGTCTGATAAATCCAACAAACGTAATTTCGTCAGATCGCCAAAGGTTGAAGGAATCTTGCCACTCGATTTGTTTGAACCAAAATTTATTGTTTCTAAGTTTCTCAGCTTGCCAAGTGAGCCTGAAATGCTGCCACTTAAGGCGTTATTGCTTAGATTCAGATGAGCAAGGTTCAGCAGATCACCCATCTCCGGAGGAATTGATTCACTAAACTGGTTAGAAAACATTCCGAGCCACACCAGGTTCTTCAATTGACCCATGCTGGCTGGGATCTTCCCCCTCAGATTGTTGCCATTCAAGTACAAGTTATACAGATTTGCTAAGGTGCCTATCGCATCTGGCAATGTGCCATCAAGATTATTATTAATCAATACAATTGAGCTCACGCTTCCATTATCCAGATAAATGCCCTCCCAATCGCCAACCGTCGTGCTTTGAAGCCAATTGGTACTATCTAGCCAACCCGCGCCATTGGTTGACTGGTACAGCGCCACCAAAGCTTCGCACTCTATCCTGGGCACATCGGTCACCGTGGCACAATCAAAAGCCTGCACTTGTTCTTTGGTTAGGCGCAGGCTTTCTTCTGATGGGGGTTCATATTCAGGTCTTTCAATGGGTTCGTCATATGCTTCAGCTTGACTGGCATCTTGCTAATCAAAAGGCTGAGTGTTACTTTCTTGGGATGTCCAAGCCAAAACGCTTGAAGCCTGGCTACTGCCCAATAGCAGCAGCAATGCAATAATAAAGCTAAATATTCTTTTTTTCATGTTAAACTCCCTATAAATAAATGTGTGGATGCGTGTGTTAAGAATTATAGTCTATAAACAAGTGTATAAAGGCAGATTAACTTGGCTGTTTTTGATTAATCCTTGTATTCTCAGTCGCATCCTTGTCTTCCAAACGTTACAATAAAGGAAAAGGAGTTACTATGATCACCTACGCTTATGAACCCGAGAATGAACGCGTCGTTGCCCGGTTGGAAGATGGCACAGAGATCGGCGAACTGACTTACTACGTTGAAAATGGCGTTTGGCATGCGAATCACACCGGCGTTGACCCTACGCAACGCGGCAAGAATGTCGCTGGCAATATGCTCCAGCTTTTCATTGAAGAAGCCCGTAAACAAAACGTTAAAGTAAAACCGCTATGCTCTTATGTCGTTAAGGGCATGGTAGGCAAAGAAGAGTACGCTGACCTCCTCGCCTAGACCCCAACCTTTTACCAAAACTAACTTATGCCCCGTAAATACGGGGCATTTTGCTTCATTTCTTACATTTTCAAGACTATTTGGGGCTTTTCAGGAATAAGATAGAGGCATCTGGTAGAATAAGCCCATCATACATCGGTGTGAGCCTTATGGTCAATGAAACTGTCAATGGAATTGTCAATCAAGGTAAAAATCAAGCAAACTTTCTAAAGCAAAACCCGTTGGGCTTTTTGCTCTCAGCCATGATTTCGGGCATATTCATGAGCGTTGGTCCCAGCCTTAGCGCTGCGGTATGGGTGCAAAACGTCAACAGCCCCTTTATCGAATTTTTAAGCAGTGCCTTGGTACCCATCGGCATCACCATGGTGATTTTTGCCGGCACAATGATTTTTCCGGGCAGCACATTCATTAGCACGCTTAGTGCCCTAAAACAAAACATCACCTGGAAAGACGTCCTCAAGGTCTTGATCGTGGTTCATATTGGCAACTGGAGTGGAACCATCCTGTTCAGCTTCCTATTTCTGGCGGGCAATCAATTTCAGGGTGGTGTTGGTGAATACATCATCCAACTCTTTTCAGACAAGACGGATCTCACCTTTTGGCACTTGCTTGCCCGGGCTTTTATGGCCAACATTTGGGTGTGTGCCGCGGTTTGGTCAACTTTCCGCAGCAAATCTGACTCAGGCAAAATCATCATGATTATCCTGTGCCATCTGGCTTATATGGCAACCGGCTTTGAAAACAGTGTCGCCAACATGAGCCAAGGCTCGCTGGCATTACTTGCCACGGGTGGGATGGAAAAAATAGGCATCGCCAAGTATCTTTATGTCGTCTACAGCACAACGCTTGGTAACGCTTTGGCAGGCGTTTTAATTTTCGCAATACCCTTTTGGATTATTTCAAAGGAACGCAAGCAAACCCAATTGGCAAAATAAAATCCATAAGTGCCATAATCAAGTAAAATAAAGTGACACAGAATCAGGCGTATTCTGTTAAGTTCGCGTGTCGTTTAATGGATGTCGGCTAAAACTGGTCTGGCATCCCCAAAGCTCAAGTACTGGAATGGTCAAAAAGAATTTACTTTTTACGAAACACTTGAATAGGTCAGGCTCTAAAACAGGCATATTGGTTCTCATTTTCCTGCTTTTATTTGTCGCAGCTCTGCCTAAAGCTACACACGCCCAAAACAACACGCCAGAGATTATTCTTGGGAAAGTTGATAAATCAGATTTCCCCAAAATCAAACTGAATTTCGAAGTCCGTAATGCGACGGCAGAACAACGCGCTGAGCCGCTCAAAGCCAGCGACATATCCATTCTCGAGGGAGAAGAAGCCGTCAAAATCAGCAAATTGGATAGCCAATACACCGGCACCCACTTCATGTTTGCAATCAACACCGCACGAAATCTGGCTTTGGTGGACAACAACCGCGTGACCAATTACGACAAGCTCATCAGCGCGATTAAAACGCTCGGGTCTCAGCTGGCACCTGAAGCGGGCAACCATTTCAGCCTTTTTATTAACCCCGATTCAGAATGGCACGAGTTGGGCAATTACAGCGAATGGCTCACCGCAATAGACAGTTATGAAGATGTTTATGGCATGCGCAGACTCGATCAGAGCTTTGCCAGCCTCGACCTGGCCTTGACCGCCTTTGAACAAACAGAGCTGGACCAGGAAACGGTATTGGTCTACATGATGCCCCACATATATCAACGCAATAGCGACCAGTTGATGGAAAGGGTCGAGCGCGCTAGGCAATTGGGTCTGCCCTTGCATATTTGGATGGTACTGGAATACGCCACGGACCCGATGCCCTATGAAGCCGAGCTGCGTGAAAAGCTGGAAGCTGCTGGCGGAAGTCTGTTTCTCTTTAACAGTCAAAGTGAAGATTTACCCGATCCCAGGCAATATATTGAAGGTATGGGCTACCTTTACTCGGTGGAATACGAATCAGCCCTGCGCGCGAGCCAAACCATTGACCTCGCCGTCCAACTAAAAAATGCAGCCTTTGGCACACTTAAAAGCAAGCCTCAAAAAATGAGCGTGGCAGTCGAAGCCGCACAATTGCGTTTTCTCAATTTGGCGGATGAACTCACCATCCAATTGGATAAAGACAAAAACCCCAACCCGCACGAACTGCCCATAGAGGTTGGCATTGAGTTTGTAGATAATTACCCGCGTGAAATTGTCTCAACCAGCCTATGGATAAACGGCAAAAAAGCTATAGAGAATAAAGAGCCACCCTACGGCAGCTTCTTGATCGACCTCAAACCTTACGAAGACTCCACTACGCTTAAATTAGAAGTCAAACTGGATGATTCCTGGGGTTTGCAAGGGAATACTGGTGCCAAAAACCTCAAGCTAACAGTCAACAAGCCGGAAACCTTCATTGAGGAAGTTTCGAAAGGCGTCAACCGTTGGCTTATCCTGGGTGCGGGGTTAGGTATTTTAGTTTTGGCTGCTATCTTCATCATACCCACGCTTAGAAAGAAACCCGCACCAGAAGTGACAGCAAGTTCGATCGAAACTGCCACTTCTACCCCCAGCAAAGAACAACCAAAGCCTGCGCCTAAAAAGAAGAAGCTCTTTGCGAAAATTGGCTTGAAAAAACCTGCCGTTGAGGAAAAAGAATCAGTTAGTGAAAAAGATAACGAGCAGAGCGTAGCTCCTAGCCAAACCTCGCCTGAACTCAGCTTGCCTCCCGCGCGACACTACGGTAGTCTTTTGAAACTCGACCAAGACAGCACGCCGAGCGCGGTTAAACCCTTCTTGCTGACCAAATCCCTGGTTTATATCGGCCGAGACCCTAAACTGGTTGATCTAGTTTTAGATGACCCCGCGATTGACCCCTTACACGCTGAATTGCAACTTTTTGACGATGGACGCGCGACCTTAACCGACTTTAAAACCACCGCGGGGACCTATCGAAACTTTAAAGCAATTACTGCCAATGCCACACCATTGCAACATGGTGACATCCTGCATTTTGGCACGATTATGTACCGTTTCCACAGCGCCACCCGCACCAGCTCACCCAGTGGACCTGAGGAAAAGACGGGCGATAATATTTCTGGAGATTAATATCGTAAAATGCGATAAAATAATGCTTGTATTCGCCATCTTTCCGTGTTAGAATACTTGCTCTGTGGAGGGATGGCCGAGCGGTTGAAGGCGCCTGTCTTGAAAACAGGTTTAGGGAAACCTAACGTGGGTTCGAATCCCACTTCCTCCGCTGCTTATGACCTTTTACAATTCGGGGAGGTGCCAGAGTGGACGATTGGGGCCGCCTGCTAAGCGGTTGTCGGAGTAAAATTCGACCTAGGGTTCGAATCCCTACCTCCCCGCCTTCAAAATTCTGCCTTCGGGCAGTTTTTTGTTTAAGCACTCCTTTATTTCGAGAAGAATGGTTCGCAATCGCGAATATTTCATTCACATTCGTATATTCATACGAGAATCAAGTATAATCTCAGCATGAAGCAAGCCCCAATAAAAGCATCTTTCCTGCCTTGGTTGCCGGCATTTTTTAGTCTGCTCCTGATCGGCGGGCTGGGTTTAGGCTTGGTGCTAACCCAATCCTTCCCCACGCTCGGACCACGCTGGCTGTTCTTTTTCTTTATCATGCTGCTGTGTAGTGGCATCTTTTTACCCCTAGCCTGGTTCATCAACCTGCGCTTCCCCTCCGACCCACCAGTCAAGCCCATCGTCATCATCCGCCAGGCGCTTTGGGGTGGCGTGTTCATCAGCCTCTTGGCCTGGCTACAAATGGGTCGCGTATTAACCCTTATGCTCGGTTTTATTATCGCCATCGTGCTTGGCGTCATCGAATTTTTCTTGCGCCTTTGGGAGCGCAGTCGTTGGAGACCAAGCGAAGAGGTCGGGTAAACATGGCCGACTTTCGCAACATCCCTTCTGTTGATCAGCTCATCAAATCTGAAGCCCTTCAGGAAACCTTGGCCACCTATGGTCATGATTGGACTGTTAATGCCATACGTGAGGTGCTCGATGCCTGCCGTGAAGACCTTAAAAAGGGTAACCCACTGGCGTCTCACGATGAAATCATTCATAAAATTGAAACGCTCTTAGACCGACAAGCCAGCCCTGCACTAAAAAAAGTCATCAACGCCACTGGGGTGCTCTTACACACCAACCTCGGCCGCGCACCACTCAGCCAAGCCGCTGCCCAAGCCGCAACCGAGCTCAGCCAAAGCTTCAACACCCTCGAATTTGACCTTGGTAGCGGCAAACGTGGCAGCCGCGAAAGCCATTGTGCCGAATTTATTACCCGCCTCAGTGGTGCTGAAGACGCGCTGGTCGTCAACAACAACGCGGGGGCTGTCCTTTTAGCGCTCAGCGCGCTTGCCAAAGGCAAAAAAGTCGCCATATCCCGTTCTCAATTGGTAGAAATTGGCGGTGGATTCCGTATTCCTGATGTCATGCGACAATCAGGCGCAAAACTTCTTGAAGTCGGCACAACCAACCGCACCCACCTACGGGATTTTGAAGCCGCAATAGCGGAAGGCGCGCAAGTGTTGATGACCGCTCACCAAAGCAATTTCCAAATTCTTGGTTTTACTGCGGAGCCCGAGCTAAAAGATATCAGCCGACTGGCAAAAGATGCCGATATCAGCCTGTATGTCGACCTTGGCTCAGGTTCTTTTGTCAACATGGAAAAATACGGCTTGGCGCATGAGCCTACCGTGCCCGAAGTCATCGCTCAAGGCGCGGATTTGGTCAGCTTCTCGGGTGACAAGCTTTTAGGCGGTCCTCAAGCCGGCATTTTAGCGGGCAAACGCACGCTCATCAACAAACTGCGTCGCCATCCGCTTTACCGCGTTTTGCGACCGGACAAGCTCTGTTTAGCTGCCCTTTCGACAACACTTTTACACTACCTGAAGGGCGATTATGAGCAAGAAATCCCACTTTATCGCATGTTGGCACAAACAGAGGAGCAACTTAATGCCCGTGCAAAAGCCTGGCAAAAGCAATTGGGGAGCGGCGAGCTTATCCAAGGCTTTTCCACCATTGGTGGTGGCAGCTTACCCGGAGAAACCCTGCCCACCTGGCTGCTTCAACTCAACCCCAAATCACCAAACAAACTGCTTAATTGCCTTCGTGAACAAAATCCCCCTCTCATCGCACGCACCCAGGACCAAAGCGTCGTTTTGGACCCGCGCAGCGTCCAAGAGGACGAGGACCAGGTCATTATCAAACACTTATTAAACTGCACAAAATAGAGGAAACATGAAACAAGATATCGATCAACTAATGCAAAAACACAATGTGGACGTGCTCTGGCTCAGCGGTCCCGCTGAAAACAATCCCACTATGTATTATCTCACCGGCGGTGGACACATCACCAACGCCGATCTCTTTTATCGCCCTGGCAAAACGCCTATCCTCATGCACGGCACTATGGAACGTGACGAAGCCGCTAAAACAGGCTACGAATTACTGAGCTATGCCAACTATCCGGTGCAGGACTTAATCAAACAAACCGATGGCGACCTCGGCAAAGCTATTGTTATGCAATTCAAACAGATTTTCACTGACCTTGGCATTTGCAAAGGGCGTGTCATGGTCTATGGCAAACGTGAAATGGATAAAGTTTTACCCCTTATCCAAGGCTTACAAAAAGAGTTACCCGAGATCGAATTCATCGGCGACGTTAACGACACCATTTTGCTGGAAGCCCGCGCTACAAAAAGCCCAGACGAAATCGAACGCATCCGTCAAATGGGTGTACGCACCACAACGGTTGTTGGAAAAACTGCCGCCTTTCTGCAAAACCACGCTGTGGATGAGAATGAAACCCTCATCAAAGCTGACGGTACACCCTTGACCATCGCTGATGTGAAGAGCCAGATCAACCTCTGGTTGGCTGAGGCCGGTGCGGTTGATACCGAAGGCTTGATTTTCGCCATCGGTCGCGACGCTGGCGTACCCCACAGCAGTGGTAATCCTGAGGATGTTATCAGCCTGGGCAGAACCATCGTATTTGATATCTTCCCGGCTGAAACCGGTGGCGGATACTTCTATGATTTCACACGTACCTGGTGCTTGGGCTACGCTTCCGAAGAGGTCAAAAAGGCACATGCGCAGGTGGCCGAGGTCTATGACACCGTCGTTTCCGAGTTGGAACTGGGCGTAAACGCGGCCAAATTCCAAGCGCGCACCTGTGAACTCTTTGAGGAGATGGGACACGAAACCATCCGCCAAAACCCTCGCTTGGAACAAGGTTATATCCATAGTTTAGGCCATGGTTTGGGCTTAAACGTTCATGAAAAACCCTTCTTTGGGCGCAAAGATGACCCCAGCAATATCTTACAGGTTGGCTCGGTTTTCACCATCGAACCTGGACTTTATTACCCTGAAAAAGACTTTGGCATCCGCATTGAAGACACCTGGTATGTTAAAGAAGATGGCAGTTTCGAAAAGTTCGTGGACTTCCCACGAGATTTGGTGCTGCCCATGAAAGGATAAGTTATGAAACAAGCTCATTTGCGTGTTTTAGGCATCGAAAGCTCTTGCGACGAAACCGCCGCAGCCATTGTTGAAGGCGGTCGTATCATCCAAAGCAATATAGTCGCCAGTCAAATCGACTTACATGCCCAGTTTGGTGGCGTTTACCCTGAGCTGGCTTCGCGTGAACACGTTCGCGCCATCTACCCCACAGTCGAGTCTGCGCTTCAAAAAGCCTATATGAACCTTTCAGAAATCGATGCCATTGCCGTCACCCAAGGCCCGGGTTTGGCTGGCTCCCTGGTGATTGGCGTTAATATGGCCAAGGCTTTAGCCCTCGCCAGCGGCAAACCGCTTATTCCGGTTAACCATCTGGAGGCGCATATTTACGCAGCTTGGCTCCATAAAGCGGATGGTAAACCTGGCCCTGAGCCCAAATTCCCTGTCATTGCGCTGCTCGTTTCTGGTGGCCATACTGAGCTCATTCTCATGACCGACCACCTGCAATACCAAAGCCTTGGCGCAACCCAGGATGACGCTGCCGGCGAAGCTTTTGACAAAGTCGCCCGACTGCTCAAACTCAGCTACCCCGGAGGCCCGGCCATCCAAGCCGCCGCCCAGGAGGGCGATCCGAATGCCTATAAGTTCCCTATCGCCAAGCTTGACAGCCCTTGGGACTTTTCTTTTAGCGGCCTAAAAACAGCGGTCATGCGCCAGGTGGATGCATTCAAGGATTTTGCCACAGACGTTCCAGCGGCAGATATCGCCGCCAGCTTCCAGGCAACAGTAGTTGAAACCTTATTCAGCAAAACCATCGCCGCCGCGACTGAATTTGGCGCAAAAGAGATCATCGTTGCGGGTGGCGTGAGCGCCAACCGTGCTTTGCGCGATGCGTTTCGCTCACAGAACAAATTCAAAGTGCACATTCCACACGTCAGCCTGTGTACAGACAACGCAGCTATGATTGCCGCTGCTGGCTATCGTCATCTGGTGGCAGGGGAAAGCTACGGGCTTGACTTTGACGTCATTCCCAACCTGACACTTGCTACAAAAGCTTGAAACACGGCTAACTTTGTCGGACAATAGAGATACAAACTAGTTGATACGAGAACAAAGTTAGGAGTGAATATGTACGCAAAAGTTAGCTGGAAAGAAGATCAACACTTTGAAGGCACAGCCACAACCGGCCATCTGGTAAACCTGGATGTCCCCTCGACAACTGGTGAGAAAAACAAAGGCTTTTCACCAATGGAACTCATGGCTATGGGTGCCGCGGGTTGCACGAGCATGGACGTTTTAAGCATCCTCAAAAAAAGGCGTTTGGATGTGCGCGAGTTCAACGTTAAGGTTGAAGTTGAACGACGCGATGAGATCCCACGCGTTTTCACCCATTTGCACTTCATCTACACAGTTGGCGGACCTGACATCAAACTGGAAGATGTTGAGCGCGCAGTACAACTTTCAGAAGACAAGTACTGCCAAGGCATCGCCATGATGCGCGCCAGCGGTGCCAAAATCAGCAATGAAATTGTGATCAACAAGATTGAAGACTAATCAAAAAACGCGAAAAAGCCTGACTTAAACCAGCGAACACCTCAATTCAAGTCTAATCCTTAAGAATGACCAGCTAAACGCAAATTACTGGTCATTCTTTGGTATACTCAAGCTATCACACTCGAATAATGCGGGTATAAAGGATCGCGACTTAATGAATGAAAAACTGAAAGAAACCCTCCTTTCCATATTGCCCATCACCCTCATGGTGCTCCTCATCCACTTTAGCACATTTGCAACGCTTGATTCTGTTCTATTAACGCGTTTCTTGATTGGTGCATTGTGTATGATGATCGGTTTTCCACTCTTCTTGCAAGGCGCGGATATGAGCATCGAGCCGATGGGCGAACAACTTAGTGGAGCCTTGGTTAAATCCAACAAGATGATCATCGTGATCATCGGCGGCTTCATTCTCGGCTTTTTAGTCAACGCAGCTGAACCCGACGTCCACATCTTCTCTCGTCAATTTGCCGCGCTGACCATGGAAAGCCTCAGCCACTGGATATTCGTTATCATCATGTCTTTAGGCTTTGGCATGATGGTCGCCTTTGGCCTCTTGCGCATCATTCGCAACATCAAAATGCGCTATTTTATCGCTGGCGCGCTTCTCCTTTTGCTCATCCTGCTGCTCTTCACAGGAGAAGAATTTATTGGCGTCGCCTTTGACACCTATGGCGCAACAACCGGTGCGATTGCGACACCGTTCCTTTTAGCGCTGGCGATTGGTGTTTCATCCAAAACCCGCCGCAGCACAGAGGAAGCCGCTGAATCCTTCGGTATTTTGGGTATCGGCTCAATCGGTGCGGTGATCGCTATTTTGGTGCAGGGTATCCTGATGAAAGGCAAGCCCGTCAATATGCCCAGTGAAGTTGCTCAAGCCGGCACAGCCGTCTTGAGCCATGGTCAATTCTTCTTGCAAACCGCTCTCGAAACCTTACAAGAAGTTGCCTTAGGCTTCTCACCAATCTTAATCAGCTACATCATTGCCGCTGTTTTATGGATTAAACCCAAAAAACGCGACTTGCGCGGGATTATCCTTGGCGCAGTGATTACCTTTGTTGGACTCCTCGTTTTCCTGACCGGTGTCTATTTCGGCTTTTTGGAAGCCAGTAAAGAAATCGGCTACTTGATCACAGAATCAGGTATGATCTGGCCACCTCTTTTGGTAGGCGGGCTATTTGGTTTGGTGACGGTGTTTGCTGAGCCCTCAGTGCACATCCTCAATGCCCAAATCGAAGAAGAGACGTCAGGCTCCATTCGAAAAAGCACCGTGCTTTGGACGCTGGCGATTGGTGTCGCTTTGGCTGTAACCCTCTCTGTTTTACGCATTCTTATCCCAGAATTCAAAATTGTGCATATGCTCATCCCCACGCTCGTGGTGTGTATTGTGCTATGCTTCTTCGTACCTGAAATCTTCATTGGTATCGCCGCGGACTCTGGTGGTGTCGCTTCTGGCACCATGGCAGCCGCCTTCATTTTGCCCTATGCCCAAGGCTTGGCAAACCATACCGAAGGCGCTGACCCCTTGATTGACGGGTTTGGCGTCATCTCGTTCATTGCTTTTGTGCCCATCCTCAGCATGTTGGTGTTGGGCTTCATCTATCGCATGAAGGCGCGCAAAGCCGGAATCAAACGATAAGAAATGAGCTCAGGAAATTAAAGTGAGACGATATGAATAAAGAAACAATACAAGCAATAGAAAACCCAGACATCCTCCTCATCGGTGTGGTGACACGTGGCAAAGGCAGTCCAATGATGGATCTGCTAAGGCAACGTGGCGCAGCCTACGCGGTCTGCACCTTTGCTGAGGGTACTGTGCCTGGTCATGTGCTGCGCATGTTGGGCCTTGCCAAAACCAAGAAAGAACTCGTTTTAGCTCTGGTCAACCATGACATTGAAGAAAGTTGTTATCAGGGTTTGGCATCAGAACTTAAACTTGACCAACCGGGACATGGTGTGGCTTTCTCTGTGCCGCTTTGCAAGCAAACCACTCCCATCGAAGAGACTCCGCTCGCTGCCTCTTTAATCATCGTTGATAAGGGTAAGGGTGAGGATGTTTTGGACCTCTTCGAAAAGCTTGACCTGCGTGGTGGAACAAGGTTGAGCGCTTTTGGCGGTGCTTCAATCGCGAAAATCCTCTTTGATATGCCCGTTCAGTTGGAAAAAGAAGTGGTCTTTCTGGTCGCCCCCAAATTAAAGATAAACAACATGTTCAACGCCCTTGGCCCAGAACTCAAAATGGACCAGCCGAACGAAGGCGTTGCCGTAAGCTTTGCTGTCACACGCTCCCTCGGGCTGTATAGCGCAGAAGAGAAAGGAAGTTAACATGGAAAGAAATATGCTGATGGTAAGCGTGCCCCTCGGGAAAGCCGAGCGCGTTGTGCAACTGGCAAACCAAGCCGGCGCGACAGGCGCAACAATTCTGCACTGCCGTGAAATGCTTCCCAATCCTGGCGCTTTTCAGCTGGAACCCCAGCGCGACTTGGTGGTCATCGTCATTGATGCCAGTCTGCAAGCACAAATCGAAGAAAGCATCCAAAAAGGTTTTGAAGAGCCTCTGGGTTTTTATTGCCTGCCCATCATTGGTGCGGTGGGTTTGGACGCTGGCCTACCCATCGTTGATTAAGGACGCTTAGACCATAACTTTGATCCTCATAAAAGACTAAAAGCGAGCCTGGGTCTTCTTTTTGCCCAGGCTTTTTAATTCTTTTTGAAAACTGGTAAAATGATAAAGAGTATCGCTTATGAATAAGAAAATAAAACTGCTCTTAACTTTAATTATTCTTACCCTGCTCGCAGGCTGTGCCAAGACCACGCCTCAAACCTCCGAGCTACCCACACCTCAAATTCTTAGCGGTGAAGACCATTTTGTTGAACCTACTGCCACTCCTCAAACGACTGAACCAGAGGAAAACGGTGAGGTTGACACCCAAACCCAGCTACCCCCTCCACCCGAGAATCGCACCCATTATAAACTCGACCTTATTCTGGATTACTACTCAAAATATGGCACGGTGAGTGAAAATGTCACTTACACCAACCGCACGGGAAAAGCCCTGGATGAAATTCTGATGCTCGTCCCACCACGTGATTTCGAAGGATCCATCAACATTCAATCCCTCAGTGGCGAAGGTGTCGCCGGCTATCGGGATGAAGGTGTGAAACTGTGGGTAAAACTGAATGCACCTCTTGAAGCCATGCAAAGCATCACCATCAACATCCTTTTCAGGCTGGCATTTCCCTTGCAGGAAGGCATTTTTGGCTATACCAACCGCCAACTCAACATCGCGGATTGGTACCCCTTTATCCCTCCCTATAACGCTGAGACAGGTTGGGTTGCTTATAACCGTGTGACTGATGCCAATAACATCATTGTCGGTGAATACCTGGTACAGGAGATTGCAGATTTCACCGTAAGCCTTAAGCTCATCAATCAACCCGAGCTGATTGAGGTTGCCGCCAGCGCACCAGGCGAGAAAAAAGATGACGTTTTTTATTACTCCTTGCCCTTAGCAAGAGCTTTTGCCTTTTCGGTTAGTGACAGCTACTTCGAGCATGAAGTTGTGCATAACGGAACGCGCATACGCACTTACTTGTTCATGAACCATCAGGATAAAGGCCCCGACCTTTGTGAGATCGGCCGTAAAGCTTTGGAACTTTTTGAAGAGCTTTTCTACCCCTATCCCAGAGAAATGATTTCAATCGTGGTTGGCGACTTTTTACACAATATGGAAATGGATGGCATGTTCATGATTAGCCATAAAGTGATTGACTTTTATAATGAAGGTGAACGCAACAACTTAACCATCCTGGCCCCTCACGAGCTATCCCACCAATGGTTTTACAGCCTGATTGGCAATGATTCCGTCAAAGAACCTTGGTTGGACGAATCTTTAGCCACCTACATGGAATTGCTCTATTTTGAACGCTATCACCCTGATTCGGTTGATTGGTGGTGGCGAAATCGCGTTTTTGAATATGACCATAGCGGCTATGTCAATTCAGACATCCATATCGCCGGAGGTTATGAACCCTATCGGGCGGCTGTATATTTAAACGGCGCACGTTTTCTTAATGATTTGCGTCATCAAGTTGGCGAAGAAGCCTTCTTTGCTGGGTTAAAGGATTATGCCTATGCGAACACCTGGGGCATCGCAACAAGAGATGATTTCTTCAATGCTTTCCGCAAACACAGCAATGCCAACCTCAGTGGTCTTTTAATCCAATATTTTCGAGACTAAGTAAATAACGGGTTTTTTCTAATGCGTTATAATGCATCGTTAGCGTTGACTTACCTTCCTGAATGCCTTTAAAGCATTCAGACTAAAGGAGTATTTATGACTGATAAAGATAACACCAATGAAGGCAAACTCCCTGTTTTGCTTCCGGATAATGAAAGCCTTCAAAATAACAGTGACAATAAAAGCAAAAAGCCATTCTATAAAGAGCCGATTATCCTGGCTGCAATAGGTCTTTTGGTGATTGCCTTGGTTCTTCTGGCTATTTGGTTCGCCAAAATGAAACCCACCGAGAAACCCGCAACGACCGATAGCATGCCAACGCAACGTGAAATTGGCACGCCCCTGGTCAAAGTGGACACGCCCATTCCAAGTCCAACCCAAGTTGAAGTGGCGCTCACTGAAGAGCCAACCCAAGACATACCAACAACCATTCCTCCGCGGACAGAAGTGATCACCTACACCATTCAAGAAGGCGAGTCCATCACCCAAATCGCTGAAAAATTTGGCATTTGGCCAGATACCATCATTTGGGCAAACCGCTATGAATTGGGCACCAATGTGCTGGATTATACTGCTGGTGAAACCATTTTCATCCTTCCAGTAAATGGTGCTTATCACACCTGGTACGAAGGCGAAGGGCTCAACGGTGTCGCAAAATACTACGGCGTGACCGCGGATGACATCATTGACTATCCTGGCAACAACCTGGATCGCGCGACATTAGGGTCGACTTCTTCGCCAAACATTAAACCTGGCACGCGCCTCGTTATTCCGGGTGGAGTCATTTCTGACTATTTTGCTGACGACTCGCTGCTTTACTATGCCGCGGTTCAAAAACTACGCTCACTTCCTAAGGGCACACCCGAAACGCATCCGGCACCACGCAGCGAAATTATCTCGTACGAAGTTCAACCCAAGGAATCTATTTTTAGCATCGCAGAAGCTTTTGGGCTTGAGCCTGAAACCATCCTTTGGGCAAACCGCTACATCATCGGTGACACCCCAGATGGTATTTATCCTGGACAAAACCTGATTATCCTCCCTGAAGACGGCGTTTACCATGCTTGGTCTTATGGTGAGGGTCTCAATGCGGTAACGAAGACTTATGGCGTAACCCCAGAAGACGTTCTCGCTGAACCCATGAATAAACTCAGCAAAGAGGATGTTGGAGATTTTAGTCTTCCCAAAATCCCTACAGGACAATTTCTTTATATTCCTGGCGGTAAGGGTATGACCCCAAGTTGGGTGTCTTATGTCGCTTCTGATAATGACCCAACCGTAAAGCGTGCCAATGTTTCTTACCTGGGTGCTTACTCTTGTGGCAGCAATGCCGTCATGCGTGGCTCAGGCGCATGGGTTTTACCAACCACGAGTAGCTTCATTTCGGGCTATGAATACAATCCGCCCGTGCATAACGGTTTGGACTATGGTGGAGCCATTGGCAATTCGTTATTTGCTGCCGATAATGGCGTAGTCATCTACGCTGGCTGGTCTGATCGTGGCTATGGTAACACAATTGTCATCGACCATATGAACGGCTACATCAGCTTGTATGCTCACCTCATGGATGGTGGTATCGCGGTTGGTTGTGGTCAGGCTGTTTATGCCGGGTCAACGATCGGTTACATGGGTAGCACGGGTAATTCGAGCGGTCCTCACTTGCACTTTGAAATCCGCTACGAGGGCTCACCAGTAAACCCGCATAGTTTCGGCCTCTAGCTTTTTAGCAAAATGACAACACAGCCTGTCAGTGCGACAGGCTGTGTTTTTTATCTCTCTTTTGGACGAAAGGTTTGGATTACTTATCCGCGGGAATCATGCTGGCTTCATCTGAAAGTGTGCTGGCTCTTACAACCAAATCACCTTTCTTTAACAAACCTTGGTAGGCAATATGGCTCTCCACCGGGATCCAACCCGACAAATTAAAGGGCAGAACTTCTGAAGCGGCAGGAATCCATTGGCCATTATATTTTCTTGCCAGGTGAACGTGCGTGCCAGTTGACTTGCCGCCCTCACATGAGGGGTGTCCAACACGATCGCCTTGTTTCAAGACATCGCCCTCTTTCACGCGCCCTTCTTCAGCAATATGCAAATATAAAATCACCCAGCCGGTACGCTCATCGCCATCGCCATCCAGGTCCAACATCACAGTGCCAACATCAGTACGTGCGACTACGCCATCCGCGACGGCCAAGGCAAATTGTTCCGTTTTCACACAACCTTGGGTGGTTAAAGGCGGCGCAAAGTCAATTGCTGCCCAGGGTTTTCCATTGCCCCAGGCGGAATGTGGCCCACCGGTATAAGACCAAACCGTATTCTTTTGAAAAGGCAAACGCAATTCAGGTTGGGTCAAGCTACCAGAAATGACGGTCAAGTTACCAGCCCATGGGTCTCCAAACATCCCCACAAAAGTTTTTGCAAAGCCATCCGGACCTATCGCGCGTTTGTAATCCTCACCCTCAAAAACGCGGTTGAAATAGAGGTGCAAAGCGACGGTGGCAGCGTTTTGCCATGGGTCGAAGTTTTCAATTTGGCCATCGCGATGTTGAAGCTGGCTGATTTCTTTATTAGCATAGGAATAAAAAAGGTCGTTTAGCAAATTGCTAACAAATGAAATCTGTAAATTGACACCCCGATGCGCATTGTGAAAGCCTAAAAAGGCATCTTCACGATCCACATCCCGATTAGATTGGCTCAATGCCCCAGTCTGAAATTCGACCAATGCCAGGAGGAGTTTTGGGTTTAAACTGTAATTTGTTGCGTAATAATCAATCATTTCCGCGGCTGACATAGACTTTTCACCAACTGGCCCACGATAGCGCTTAAACCAACCTGGTGTGGAACTCAAAAATGCCTTGATGTCAAAATCAATCGCATCAGGACCATTCACAAAAACGGCGTCAGGGATGATTTGATAACTCGTTCCCCAAAAAGGTTTGTAGTAAATCGGCATTTGCATTGGGTAGCCCGGAGGCAGCGTGGTGACATCTTCTGGGATGCCTGGATTGTGAAGAAGAATCTCTCTGCGGCTTGTTCCGAATCGCCACGCCAGGTGTTCAAGACTATCACCGCTTTGAGCTACATAATCCACCAAAGTGCCTGGCTCATACACAGGTCGCTCATTAAAAGGCGTTGCACTAGGTAAGCTTTCGGCTGTTTCTTCAATAGCAGGCGAGACAATATAATGAGGCCGTTCTGGGACACATCCCAAAACAAGCGTCATGATGAGCATAATGAGGATGACCGTTGTTACAGTATGTCGAAACATTTTCATAAACAAACCCGAACGGGGCTTGCCCTAAACTATAACATAAATACAGAAAATCAAGTTTTAGCGAGAGACTTGCGAAGTCGCTGTGCCATATAAACTGGCTTTAACGATTTCCTCACCTTTGACCAGCCACCCACCCAAAGAAATGGGGTCCATAACCGCGCGCCATCCACTCATCACAAACGGTATGGGTCCATCCGCGGGCACCCATTCGCCATTGTATTTTCGCACAATATGCAAGTGGCTTCCGGTGGATTGGCCGCCTTCACAACTCGGATGACCAACTTTATCACCCGGTTGCAGCCATGTGCCTACGCTAATGCGCCCTTCTGTTGCAATATGCAAGTACACAATCACCCAACCGGTTTCCTCATTGCCATCGCCGTCCATGTCAACGACCACTGTGCCGTTTTCAGATCGGACCACAAGCCCTGCTGAAGACGCTGTAACTAAACTATAGTTTCGCTCACAACCGGGCACGGCTTTAGGAGGTGAAAAGTCCAATGCCGCACGCACATCCACAGCACCCCAGGCTGCGTGAGGTCCAACAGTCATGACCCATTTCACACCTTCTGCAAAGGGCAAGATAAGTTCAGGTTGTTCTACGTCAGCGGTGATTAAGGGCTCAAATTGGCTTGCGATGCGCCATGGGTCTTCAAACATGCTTTCATAGGTATGCGCAAAGCGGTTTTCACCATAGATTTGTTCGAACCAGTCGCCCATCGTATTTTGGTTCGCGAAGAAGTGCATCAAAGCAACGCTACCGGCGTTCAATTCAGCGGCGAGTCTTAAGGTTTGCCCATCCTTGAAGGTCAGGACAACGGTATGGCCTTCCCGCCAACCATAATAACCAGTACCCAATAAACCGGCGGCTTGGACCAACTGATGGTAAAGCCCACGTTTGTCCATGTTCATTATCCCCAAGGGAAAGGCTTTCGCATTTGGTGTTTGAGGCGTTCCATAAACCCAACCACCATTGTGTTCGAGTAGTGCGAGCAAAATGCGCGGATGGATAGAATATTCCGTTGCGATAAGATCAACAATTTCCAGACCCGACATGCTATAGTAGCCATAAACCAATTCTGAGTAAGTGGACAGGAAACCGCCAGCTTGGTTGACATAGCTTTCCAGATCAAAACCGACTGCTGAGGGGGAATTGACCACTTCACTATCGGGGAAAACTTTTTGAGTTGGGGTTGTTTCGCCCAAACGATTAGGGATAAACAGTACTTGCCCTTCGGGGATGAGTTGGTTTGGCAAAAAGTCAGCCGTGCTGCGGATATCAGACATCTCCACACCAAAGCGAACTGCCAACACACCCAAACTATCACCACTCTGAGCGTAATAAGTGAGCGGTGCGTTCTCTGCATAGGCATTCAGTTGCGATTGCGTAGGTAAAACAGTTCCATCTGCAGCTTGGTCAATGCCGTCGGGCGGTGTCGCTGTTTCTTCAGGGTTTTCGGCTGCTTCGCCCACTGGCTCTGATTCATCCTCTTCGTCCAAATTGATGCTTACTGGCAGTTTTAATGTAGACGAGCTATCTTTGCCCATCTTGTCAGTTGAGTTATTTAATGTCTTACCTTCGATAAGACTAGCTGAGGGTAAATCCTCAAGCATTGCGGCTTGAGGGGATCGATTACGTCCGGCTTGAAAAATAAAAGTGCCAAAAACAACGATGGTAATCGCCAACCAAATCAACAAAACGCGTTGTTTAGTTTGAGTTTGTTTATTCTTCTTTTGTTTTTGACTATCGCCATATCTCATTGACATGGGAACGGCCATTGAAAGCTTCAATTCTCTTTCCATCTTTTTCCAAGTATCCGTTGTAAACTGTTCCAGTGCTATAGGCTACCCAGCCTCCCAAATTGAAAGGCACCTTGCCGTAAGCGTCAACCCAGAGCCCGTTATAGCGTCTGGCAATGTGAAAGTGCGTCCCGGTACTAATTCCGCCTTCGCATGAGGCTATACCGATTACATCTCCTGCTGCAACTTGCGTGCCAGCTTCAATACGACCTGAGGAACCAATGTGGATATAATGCACCGTCCAACCAGTTTGCTCATTGCCATCGCCATCGAGATCCAAAACGACAAAACCCACGTCAGAACGTGCAATAACACCATCAGCCACCGCCAAAACCGGTGCATAACTGGTGTAGCATCCATAATCATCATCGTTTCCAGGCGGCGCGAAGTCCAAGGCGCTCCAGGGACTGCCGGCGCCCCATCCGAAATGTGGCCCACTGGTAAAGAGCCAAACATCGCCATAAGCAATCGGTAAAATAAATTCGGGTTGGGTCAAGCCTTCTGGCAGGCTGCTATTGGCAGAAAAAGCAAAAGGATCACCAAAGAGTTTTTGATACGTGGCATAAAGTCCCTCAGGTGAAACAGCTTCTTCAAACTGAAATTCATAAAGATATTTTGAATAAAGGTTTTGAATGCCAGCTGTTCCGGCGTTGATGCCCGGAGCAATGCGATAAACGCGATCATCCACCAAACTCCAGGTGCTCAGGTAGCCTTTAGGCCAGGCTGTATAGCCCCCCATCAACCTGTCGGCAGCCCAGTCCAGATATTCCCAGAGACCATCCAGTTTATAGTCTTTATAGCCAATCGGATAAAGCTTGGTTTCTTCGCTGACTTTTTCTTGGGTCAGCCATCCGCCGTGGTGCTCTAGCAAGGCTAACAAAAGGCGGGGATTAACCGCGCTTTGGTCGGCAACCATCTGAACGACTTCCGCGCCAGTATAAGTTCTGCCATCCCAGAAAGTTTCTTTAAAATAATGTAAGGCGCCGTTAAATTGACGGATCACATCCGCGGTATCAAAATCCTTGAGCGACTCTCCATAGACCAGTTCGGAGTCGGGAATAATCTTAAAGTCAGAGCCGATTGGGTTGCGACTGTCCGGCGGAATAACCAGCTTTTGATCAGGATATAAATAACTAAAGTCCATCCCCGTATTGGCAGCCTTAATTTGCTTGACCGACACACGATGGGCTGTGGCAATAGCGCCTAGATAATCACCCTCTTTCACGGTATAAACTATGTCTTCGCTCCTTGCCGGAGGGTAGTCCATCTCTGGATCAGGCGTAGGGGTTGACTGTTGCGGTGCTAAAGTGAGCGTGAGCTGAGGCACCGCACTGGCGATATTTTCCTTGTCTGGATCCTCTGGGTCGCTTGGCTCCTGCGCCATGCCAGGAATGAGCAAGCCATAATCATGTGGTGTAGCCGCTAACCAGGGTTCATAGGACCGCGAAACACGGATGCAACTCGAAAGAATTAAAGCAAAAACACAAAAGATGAGGCACAAGACTGAAAAAAGTTTTGAAAGTTTCATAGCTATTCTTTTTATTAAATAAGTTTCCTCTCTCTATGCAGTTTTCGTGCCAACCTCTCACGCCGAGCGATTTACCTCTCCGGATTTCGCAAACAAAATCATTGACTATTTTTAGAATTGCGCTAAAATAAACACCTAAGCCGAAGTGGCGGAATTGGCAGACGCGCTACGTTCAGGGCGTAGTGGGCACAGTGCTCGTGAGGGTTCAAGTCCCTCCTTCGGCATCACTCTCATATATGGCACAATTGCCATATATTTATTTAAGCTCACTTTTCATTGTCCAAGCAAGTTCACACCAGAAGAAAGAGCTTAGAATGGTACAATAGTTGCAGTAAGAAACATGATGGAAAAGATCAAAGACGCTTTCAAAAAAATCAATTGGACCGACAAGCGCCTCATCGCGATTGTTGCCATTGTGCTCCTCGTTTTTCTGATGATGGGCTTTAATAACCGCCTGATCAACATGAACCGCCTCAGCAAGCAAGAAAACATCCTCAAAACGCGCATCAGTGGCCTGGAAGCAACCAAACTCGCCGTTGAAGAGCATGTTGCCTATGCCACCTCTGAGGTTGCGCTTGAAGAGTGGGCTCGCGAAAGCAACCACCTGATTGAACCTGGAGATCAAGCCATCGTTCTCATCGCACCAGACAAGCAAACCTCAACACCAACACCCATGCCTTCAAAACCTGATCAGACAAACTTGAGCTATTTTGAGACATGGAAACTCTTACTTTTTGGTGAGGACTAAACCCAAGTGACACAAACGATAACCCGAGATAAATTTGTTTTGCCAAGCGAAATATCCCTTGTGCTTGGCTTAGTGCTGCTCGCATTTAGCGTCGCCCTGGCTCATATCAGCGCGTTTGGCTTGTCGCCCCTTTCCAGTGTGCCTTTTGTCCTTTCGCTCAAGTTCACTTTTTTCAGCAAAGGAACCTGGACTTCTCTGGTTATGGTCTTATTGTTGATTGTGCTGATTGTGCTTACTAAGAAAAGTATCAAATCCGCCTTGGCTGACTTTTTACTTTCATTTGTGTTTGGTTGGCTGGTCGATTTTGCCCTCTGGCTGTTTGCTGGCATCCCCACTGGCATTGCTTGGCGCATTCTTTACTATGCAATCGGCTTTTTTGCCATCCCAATGGGCATCACCCTGTTTGTAAAATCTGGCTACCCCTTGTTGCCCTTCGATAGTTTTGTGCGCGATCTAAGCAGCTATTATGGCTGGAAATACAGCATCACCAAAACCATCACAGACATCACTTTCGTTAGCTTTTCAATCCTCTTTTCCTTATTGGCATTGGGTGGATTGAAAGATGTTGGTGTCGGCACCATCGTGACCGCACTATTTACCGGTTTCATCATCAAGCTCTACTCTCAGGCACTCGATAAGGTGATGACGGTCGAGCCTTGGTTCCCAAAATTCCGCGCCTTTTTCAGCAATCCTGGTCAAGAAGACGCGACAATCAAATAAAATTCATTGACGATAATTCTGAGCCTATGGTAATATATAAGTAGCCCTTGGCTATTTTTTTAATGAAGGAGAAGACGAGATTAGCAACAAACAAGAACAACGTATTAATGAACGCATCCGCAGCGAACAAGTTCGATTAGTGGATGAAAAAGGAGAGAACGTCGGAATCGTAGATATCGCCTATGCCTTACGTCGCGCCGAAGATGCAGGGCTGGATCTGGTCGAAATCGCTCCTAACGCAAACCCACCTGTTGTCAAAATCATCAACTATAGCAAGTTCCTTTATGACAAAGAGAAGAAGGAACGCGAAGCGCGCAAGGCGCAAACCAAAGTGGAGATCAAAGAAATCCGCTTGCGCCCTAAAACCGGTGACCATCACCGCGGTTTCAAGGTTAAGGACGCGCGTCGCTGGTTGAACAGTGGCATGAAGGTCCGTGTGACCGTGCGCTTTAGAGGCCGCGAAATCACCTATCCCGAGTTGGCACTCGAAGACCTGCGCGAAATCGCTGAAGAACTATCTGATGTGGCGGACGTAGAACAAGCCCCAAACATGGAAGGACGCTCCATGTTCATGATGCTTGTGCCCAAAAAGCCCTAGTTTTTTTCAGCTTCGGCTATTGACATTCTAAATAATCTGGTATAATCTAGGTTTGGTATTTAAGCAGCGGCTGAGTACGTTTTCAGCCGTTGAAATTTTCTTAGAGGAGTTTAATCGTGGCCCGCAAAGCAAGTAGTGGAAAATACAAACTGAAAACTCATAAGGCAACGTCTAAACGCTTTAAAATGACAGGTTCCGGAAAAGTCATGCGCACAAAGATCGGTAAAGGTCACTTGCGCCGCAACACTTCCAAACGAACCAAGTATTTGCTCGCCGAAACCCTGGAAGTTACTGCCAGCGGTCTCGTGAAGCACATCAAGCGCTTAGCCCCCTATATGAGCAAAAGGGACTAAACAGAGCCCTGTCGAACCGTTTTTTAGTGGCTGCTGGGTGTTTATAACAAGATCTGATTAATCTGACGCCCAGGGGACCGCAAAGGAGTAAAAAATATGGCAAGAGTTAAAACAGGTCCATATCGAGTACGTCGACACCGACGCTTGATATCCCTAAACCGTGGGTACAAAGGTACCCGCAGCAAACTTTTTAGACGCGCCAATGAAACCTTCATGAAGGCTCAATGGTACGCCTATAACGACCGCCGCAACCGCAAACGCGACTTGCGCCGGCTTTGGATTTCGCGTATCAACGCTGCTGCCCGTATCAACGGCACCACCTACAGCAAACTGATCGCGGCCTTACGCAATAGCGACATCATCCTCAACCGCAAAGTTTTGGCTGACCTCGCCGTGCGCGACCCACACGCCTTCGCGGCTGTGGTCGAGACCGCGCTTGCGTAAAGATCCGAAAAAATCGTCTAAGAAAAACCAAAAACCCCGCATGTCGGGGTTTTTTCTTTCATTAAGATTGTTATTTCTTAGGTCTCAATAGTTAGTTGACGCCTTCTTGTTTTAAGCGTTCGTAAACGTTGTCTATAAGCTCAAAAAGGGTCTCGGCTTGACTGGCAGTCAAAAGGGTTTTCATCTCTTCACGCGGCAGATTATAAGGCTCTAAATACGCCTTTAAGTATTTACGGAAGGGCATAATCGCAGTTTCTGGATTAATGTCCAGCATTTGCCTTAATTGATAGCGCGCCAAATAGAAAACCTCTTCCATGGGCACTTCTTCACGGTCACGCCAGGAAAATATCCAAGGGTTATCTTTGGCTGCCCGCCCAATCATCACCGCATCACACCCGGTTTCATCCAACATGCGTTTGGCATCCGCCACCGTGCATACCCCACCATTGCCAATCACCGGCACTGGCATCGCCTTCTTCAATATGGCAATATGTTCCCATTTCGGCGGTTTCATAAAGCCCATCTTAGTCGTGCGCGCGTGCATCGCCACCGCCTTAGCCCCCCGCTCCACCGCGATGGAAGCGATATCCATATAATTCATCGACTCATCATTCCAACCCAGACGAATTTTGACCGTCACCGGAATGCTAACCGCCTTACACACCTGCTCAAAGATTTGCTTGACCAGTCCAGGGTTCTTCATACATGCCGAACCAGCCCCGCGCCCCGCAACCGTGCGCGCTGGGCAACCCAAGTTCACGTCTATCATATCCGGCTTAAATCGTTCTTCGATGTAAGCCGCGTTCTCTGCCATGCGCGTGGCGTCATTATCCAAAATCTGCGCCACAAAAGGACGTTCATCTTCATGATAAAAAAGCCGTTTGCGCTGATAGACCTTGGAGTAAACGAAATCCAAGGTGTTGATGAACTCTGAAACAGAATAAGCCGAACCCAACTGGCGGGTTATACGCCGAAAGGTGGCATCCGAAAGCCCATCCATGGGTGCCAAAATCAGGCGTCCATAGATGGGAATGTTGTCAATATGAAAATCAGCTTGTGCTTGAGTCTCAGCCATATTCAGATTTTCTAAGCCTTTAGTCCAAAATAAACTGAAACAATTTCTTTAGCTTTTGCTTCAAAAGTGACCGCGCCTTGGGCATCCAAATCCAAGTCTTGAATAAAGCTTTCATCCAACATCACCCGCGCCGCGCGCTTGGCGAGCATCAATGAGCGAAGCTTGACTTCAATCGTCTCATCACTCAGGTTGACCCCGCGCACAACATAGCCCTGCTGATCTTCAGCTTCCTTAATCGCGGTAATGTGAAAATCGGGATGCCCGACTTCTATCATGCTTCCCGAAGGTGCCAAGGTGCCGACATGCATATTACTTACTACTGCGGCAAGTTCGGTTTGGAAAGCGTAAGCCAAGTCGCGAACTTCTGCGCTTTGACCACCGTGCGGAACAAGACGCAATCGCGTAGATAAGGTGGTGCCTAATTCATAGGCGCCGGGTGTAGCCAAGCCAGGTCCCGCATGACCTCGTCTATTGAAAAGGTCCGAGCGTGAAAGCCAACCCACCGAGCGCAATAAAGTAATGGCAATGCAAGCGCTTTCAGCACCCTCAGAAGCTTGAACAGAGACCTCAGGCAAGCCCTGATTGGCAATCATCAAGCCTTGGTTCTCGCCCAAGACGTCCACAAAAGCGCGTTGTGGCACCTCCGGTCGCGGGTGCTCGCTCCAGCTTGCGTCAAAAGCCGGCAGAGACACGACGCGTTCTACAATGTCAAAATGACCGTCATAAAGCACTTTTTCAGGCGGGAATCCGACATCAAACCGCATTTCCAGGCGATGATCCATGGCTTGGTTTTCAAAGACAAATTCGATATCCACATAAGCCTGGTCATCCGGCAAATTCAAAACCATAAACCCTTTATTACTAACCGTTTCTTGTGATCGGTCCATCGTTTCGTAATTCAAACCGGCTGGAAGCTCCATGTTAAAGCGAATGGCGATTGCTTTCGACCCCGACTGTGGCAAGAGGTAAATGTCTTCAAACGCAGCACCAAAAGCTTTCGTGTTGCTGGTCGGGGTAAAATTGTATTCATCACCCCGGTCGCCTACCGAAGCCAAAACGCCCAACTTATCATAGTGTTTGCCATTGCGCTTGTCTAACACGCTGAAGCCATTTTCTTCACTATCAACCGAGATTTTGAGCCAATCGTTTTCAATTTCAATAAGTTCCGTGTCCACCAGGAGCTCGAATTCGTCTCCTTCATTTCCGGGTTCGCACTTCTCGAGCCAATAGGTCTTATAACCAAAAGCTGGCACGTCTTTGGCACGGAAAATCAAACGCGCGCCAATGCCCGAATCGATATTCACATCCACCAAGGTATCAGGATCCAAAGAGGCAAGTTGCCCAACAATTTGTTGTAACTTAGCACCGAGAACTTCTGCCCTAGGCTCAAAAGTGTCCGATAAAACGGTGTCAATTTGCCAGATTTGACGGCTGTCATCAAAACTGAGATCCAAATCCAGTAGCGCCTTACCGTCAAAGCCATGCTCACGGGTTTGCTCGATCATATTCGCCAATTGCGAAATCGTGTATTGATTGCTATCCAAATTGGGGAAATCATCATAATCAATGTCACAAGCCACTATTTGGCCATCTTCATCCACTACCTGGTAATCACAGCCATCATCCGGGAAGGAAAGATTGGCAACCACCGTGTCGCTCACCGCGACCGGCGCGGCGTTAAAAACGGTAATCGCTAAAATGTGGTCACCCGACAAGCCAGGCTGGGTATTTATTTTTGCGCTAATTGCTTCGAGGGATTGTGATTGGATTTCATGGTTGATTTGGTCAATTTTGTCAAACCGCGGAATCATATCCTTATGGGTGTCATCAATCGAGCACCCACAAATGGAGTCATGTGTATGATTTTTCAAAAGCGTTTTCCAGGCTTCACGGATTATCGTGCCCGGGTCTGCAATACGCTTGGTGTTTTGGTAGCGGTTAACCGGCGCGAAAGCGTGCTCGCCTCTTTCCAAAATCTCCGCCCAGGCGCTAAAAGGTTCGGCCCAACGTTCGAGGTCATTTTGGGCTTTCCAGTTGCGCTGCTTAATCCACATGCGCGTGCTGAGTACACCGGGTAAAAGATGTGCTTTCTGCGGGTCGCGCAACTCACCAATATGGATGGGCAAAGCGATTTGTTTGTCCTCAATCTCCTGACTTAAAGCCGCAAAGTAAGCCGGCAAAGTGGAATGTAAAGCAACATTACCATCAATATTCATTTCATTGTAATAAGCAATGTTTTTAGACGTTTCAGGGTGAGGTTCCAAGTGGTCAGTCCCCTGCATCATCAAATACTGTGCGGTATTGCTCTGCGGTTCCAGCCGTTTCACCGCTTCTTCCAAGGATTGGAGCGAGGCTTCTGGCGTACTCAAAGGCCAATGTGAAATATTGCCGTAGCCAAAATAGAGATGCGCTAATAGCACTTGGCTGCCATCCGGCGCTTGCCAGGTGAAAGCGGTAGGCATTTCTGGAACCACACCACGCCACAATGCTGCAGTATCAATACCAAAACCATGCAAAATCTGGGGCATTTGAGCGATATGCCCAAATGGGTCAGGCAAATAACCGATCATCATGCGCTGACCAAAGAGTTCACATATTTGCTTACCAATTAGCAGGTTGCGCACCGTGGATTCTGGCGAAACCAAAAACTCATCCGGTAAGATGTACCAGGGGCCAATCAAAATGCGGTTTTCTTGGATGTACTTTTGCAGTTTTGCAAAGTTTTCCATGCGCACGCGCAGGTAATCCTCCAGTACAACCGTTTGTCCGTCCAGCATATAGTGCAAATAGTTGGGGTCATCTTCGAGGATGACTAAAAGATTATCAATAAGATGCACCAACTGTAAGCGGAACTGTTGAAAGGTGCGGTACCATTCCCTGTCCCAGTGTGTATGCGAAATGATGTGTAATTGCTTCATGGGTCATCCTCCGTGATGATGTTGATGCTTAATTATGCCATATTTGGCTAAGGAAAACAGATTATGCAATGCTTGTGAAGGTTTTTAAGGCTTCTTGTTCAGGGCTGCAGCCAAACGTAAAATCGCCCAGTGCATGCTTTCCAGACACACAGGGTCTTCTTCGCTTTTAATAGCTGACTGCAAGGCGTTTAGCGCTTCCGGACATCCACTATTGCCTAAAACGATAATCACATTACGGCGAAAACCCAGGTATTTCGCGCGCATCACCGCAGTACCCGCGAATCGTTTTTTGAACGCTTCCGGGCTCAAGCTTAAAGCTTCTAACAAATCGATTTCAGGTTCAAGAATAGTTTCCAGAGAGCAATCAACATTCTCAGGCAGCCTAACAAGGTTTTTTGGGCAAACCAACTGACAAATGTCGCATCCGAAAACCTGTTTGCCAAGCGCGTTTCGAAATTCAAGCGGCAAGCTTCCCCTGTATTCAATGGTCAAATAGCTCAAACAACGACGGGCATCCATCGTCCGATTCCCGCGCAAGGCGCCGCTTGGGCAAGCGCGGATACAAATATCACAATCGCCACAAAAATCGCCGTTTTGAGGACTATCTGGTTCAAGCGCGATGTCCAAAAACAACTCGCCCAAGTTAAACCACGTGCCCAGATCCTCGTTCCAAAGCAAAGTGTTTTTGCCCAGCTCTCCAAGCCCAGCCTGAATCGCGAAACTTTTCTCCAGGACTGGAGAACTATCTACGGCAGCATACCAATGAACCTGCTGCGCGAATAATCCTTCTATAAAATGAGCCAGAGCTTCCAACTTTTCGCGCATTACAGTGTGATAGTCAATAAAATGGGCGTATCCTGCGATACTACCCCTCAATGCCTGGCGGTCGTCCTCATTTGTTTCAATTTGAGTTGGTGGGTAAGGCAAAGCGAGGCAAATAACGCTTTTACATTCGGGTAGCAACAAGCCAGGATTTTGCCGCTTCGCCATACTATCCGGCCTTGCAAGATAGCTCATTTCCGCATGCAAACCCTCATCCACCCAGGTTTGATAGCGGTCAAAAGCTTTTCCGGTTTCCGGCAAAGTAATGCCACATAAAGCAAAGCCAAGGCGTTTTGCCTCGGCTTTGATACGGATTTCAATATTTAAAGACGGTTGTTTCGATTTAGTCAAATTTGTATTCGAAGTAGAAAAATCCAATAGCAACATTGTTGGCGTTATAGACCGCCCAGTTACTTCTCGCTGTACCTGGCGTGGTTTGCGCCGTGAATTCAATTTCAAAACTCGCTGATAAACCAGGACCAATCTCCGCCGGCATGTTCAGCTTGGTAACAGCACCCCACTTAGGTCCATCGACATGTTGGACATAGTAATTGGTATTCCAAGTCGTGTTACCGTTATTGATAATCGAGAATTTCACTTTGAACTTTGTGCCGCCATCAATTAAAGTGCCATCTGCGGGTGCGGAGCTCGCCCAATCCGCTCGTTCGACAGCGTTGGCAGCCGTTGGCGTATTGCTCTGCTGAGTCACCGCTGGAATTGGAGATTGGGTAATGCCATAAACCGAGGTCATGTCCACGGTAGGTTGGGCAAGCGTTGGCACACTCGTGCTGGTTGGCACCATAGTTGGGGTTGGAACCGGTGTGTCGCTGGGTCGGGCAATCGCTGTCCGCGTTTCCCCAACCGTCAAGGTCTCAATAACTGAGGTGGCGATGCTATTTTGGGACTCTTCGTCGGACGTTTTACCGCATGCACTTAACACAGCGACGAATAAGGCCAAGCACAGGACAATCAAAATGTATTTTCTTAAGTGTTTCATAGTCACTCCATCCTGATAACAAAACAGTTCTAAAGATAATATCCGTTACAAGCTTCGTTTATTCTCCAGGTTTTTAAACCTATGGTTTAATCACAGGTTCTAATAGATGGATTCTACCATCAACTGAAGAATCCATTGAACGAAGGATTAAGATTATTTTAACCGTTCGCCCACCAAGTTCGCTTATATCCAGCTTTATCCTATTCAATTCACCGTCATAAGTCTCATCCCAACTACCGAGCTGTTGGATTGCCCCATCACCTTCCTGATAAGCCAGCACAAACTTAACCCGACAATTATTGAAATTATGAGCACAACCCAGCACTGTCGAGAAATAGGCATTATTGGGAATTCTCATCGCCGGATAAACGCCCATCACATACGCATCTGGTGCATTGTTAATCCCCATCCAAAGCGTGGGCTCATCATCAATTGCGCCTGTTTCCAACATGGGCGCGTTATCGGAATAGACATAACCTGAGGGATCTGTCGGTTGGCCTGGACAATGCAAGGTACCGGCCTGGCTGGTCCAACTTGCTCCACAACAGCTATTGGCAAGGTGAATGACGCCTTCTACAACTTCGATATCCACCCAAAAGGTTTGGTCTGGGTTTTTGAAGGCAAACAAAACGCCAGCGGCATTGCGCAGCTTGAAGTCGGCGCGGAATTTTCCCCCATAGCCAGGCGCAATTAAGGGCACAGAAACCTCAACACTCTCGCCCGGTTTGACCTCCGATTTGCTCAATTGGGTCGCGGCCGGCGCGGACATCGAGTCGCCACTCGTGAAAACAACCGCATAATCGCTAGTCCAGGTGCAACTGCCCTCATTGCGTAAAGTCCAGGTTTTGGTGAACATCGTGCCTGGATAAAGCTGACTACCATCCGGCAGCGTCTCGCCTACAAAAGCAGCCAAATCACAGGGTTTATCCGCGTTGGTTGGCGTTGCCACTGCCTCTGGCGTATTCAAAAAATCAGCTGTTGGCACCTCGGTGGCTGGGTCAGGCGCTTCTTGTGTTGGCACCGGCGGCAATTCCGTATCCATTGGCTCAGGCGGACTTTCGGTTTGCATAGCCTCCGAAGTCTGCAACATCTGCGTCGTTAAGGCTTCAATAGTACGCGCGGCTACCGTGCGAATATCGTCCAACACATCCGTCGGTGTCGCGTTATTATCCTTGGGTTTGCAAGCACTCAACACAAAAAGACCTATCAACAAACAAATACCCATCAACTTTCGCGGTTTCATGCGTCCTCCAATAGCAAACTTAAATCGTCACAGATCTCTCAAAAGAGGTCTGTGACGATTATCGTTGCAAGAAGCAATCCAGTAAGTTTTAGGGTTTATTTACCGAAAACCAAGGTTCTGAAAAAGGTTTTGATGTTGAACTTTTCGCCAGAAAGCAAGGTCTGTGAGCTGAACAAGTGCGACACACCACGCATCACCAGCAGAGTCGTGATTAGCAAAATCGCCAAAGAAGCAGCAATCTGCCATCCCGGCAAGATGCCGATCGCAATACGGGTTGGGATGACAATCGGCGACGTCATCGGAAAGAGCGTTAAGAATGTCGTCAGCGAACTGGTGGGCGAGGCAATAATCTGGTTGATGCTGACATAAGCAAACACCAATGGCGCATTGACAATCATCATATACTGGCTACCCTCACGC